>CABUSH010000005.1 GCA_902494195.1 uncultured Collinsella sp.
CCCGAGCCCGCGGAAAGAAGCTGCGCCGCGGGGGAGGCGACCCAAATGGCTTTCTCATATCGTCTTACGTTGCTTCGAACGTTGCTTGAGTGCCTCGGAAAGCCCGACGAGCGCTGTGAGGAGCGAGACCAAAGCGGTCAGGAGCTTCACGAAATCAGTCAGATCGGTCATGGGCATCACCTCCCGTCGCATGGAGGGCGCTGCCCGGCACATGGAACTGCCGTCAACAACTGCAATTCTATCAAAGTACTGCTATAAATACGAATATATGTTCGATAATAACAGTGGCGTGATTCTCTCAAAGTGTGGCTTTACGCAAGGATGCCGGAAAGCCGTGCTGTGCGATTTCATGTCCGCACGGGCGCCTATCCTTACGGCAATGTAGCCGCTTATGTAGCAAGCGGCAGTTGACGGAGAAAGGCCCTAACCGTGTCAGCTGAAAAGACGCCGGGTATCTCGGCCATCGATACGACGAACTTTGCGCGCCAGATTGTGCTGGACTTTGAGTTTGCGCCGGTGCCAAAGCAGCGCCAGCGTCGTGGACTGCGCAACGAGATTATCGAGGTCGGCGCCGTCAAACTCGATTACCACGGCAACGTTATGGGCGAGTTCTCGCAGTTTGTGCAGACGGAATTTACCGAAGGCGTTGTGTTCCCCGTCCGCGAGCTTACAGGGATATCGGCTGTGGACACCGCGATGGCCGATCCGCTCTACATGGTGATCAAAAGGCTCAGCGATTGGATCGGTCGCTACTCCGCCCAGATAGTTTGCTGGAGCGGGACGGACCGTCGACAGCTTTTGACTGAGTGCCAGGCAAAACACATCGACCTTTCCGCATTTCCTACGGACTGGGCCGACCTGCAGGCGTTCTACACCTCGATCATGGACGTGGGCAGCCACGGGCGCATCTCTTTGAGTGACGCGGCGACGTGGTTTGGCATCGAGTTCGACGAGTCGACGGGTCACGCCCACAGCGCCTTAGCCGATGCGCGCGTAACCGCCAAGCTGCTCAAGCAGATGATGGAGGGGGACTATCACGTGAGTCCGCGCGCCCAAGAAGTCCGCCAACGGTGGGGGATGGGCGAGCGAGCCCAGACGCGCCTTTCCAGCAAATGCCCCGAGCTGGGTGGCCTGCTGCTGAAGCTGAAGGCGGAGGGGAGGTAGGCAGGGCTCCGGAATGAACTCTGACTCAAGTTATCGGGCCCAAATTCTTTTTGTACGCCATTTTCATGGGCTGAATAGTGCCGAGATTCAATCGCCGAAGGCGCTGTTAGTGGGCTTGCGGGGCCAGTTATCTTATTTGCCCGCCATTTTCATGCTGCCCTACCTGTAGGCTTAATTAGCTTTGGCCCCTCTCCGTCATCAAGATGGACTTAACCCTGGTGTCAGGTATGGACACCGCTCTCGTTTGTTTGACCTTCGCCGCGCGCTCTGCCGCCACGAGAGCCGATGCGTTCTCCCGCCTTCTGACCTCGACGGCGGTGGGATAATAACCGCAACTGCATCCGTCCCATTAGGAGCTGCCTCATGTCTTTCCTAGACCGCCTCTTCGGTACCGAAGAGGCCGATGAATCCGCCAATGACGTTGCCGCCATCGCGCTCGCACAGGAGCAAGCTCTCTCGAGGATAGCCGAAAATGAGTTGGCGGCTCTCAAGGATTCTGCAGTGAGGACCGTTAGGCTTCCTGTAGGAAGCAAGGCAGCTATCGCGGCAGATGCTCTCATACCGTTTGGCGCCAACGTCGCACAGGGCGTTAACGAGATCGGCATGGCGATGGTCAGGTTCCCAGAGGGCGTGGGCTGGGCGGACCTCTGCTCACGCAAGGCACCCGAATGGGATGGTTATAAGCTCCTTTCCAGTTTTGGCAGTGACGGTAAGTTCAACGAGATGGCTGGTATCAAGCAGGCTGGTCTTCAACCCGCTGCGGTGGCAAACCTTGCGCTTCAGGGTGCCGCGGTGGCGGTGGGCATGGCGTATATGAACCAGATAAACGAGAAACTTGACGGTCTTCAGTCCGGCATCGAGGCGATTCAACGAGATATGCAGCGCGAGCGCGATGCCGAGCTCAAAGCGGCATATGACGCCCTTGATCGCCTTACTCTCAAGTGCCAGGAGTACGGCGCCAGCGCCGAGAAGCGTCAAGTCGCGCTGCAGATTATTGAGGACGCACAGCATGAGGCAAACAAGGCGTGGAACTATGAACTCGAGTGCATGAAGGACTTTTCAGCCGAGGTGCGGGCAAGGAAGCGCCTCTCGGCGGAAAAGATAGCCGAGGAGGCGGAGAAGCTCTCCGCGATGGAAACGCGAGCCGCCGTGGCATTCCAGCTTTTCGTTATGGCTCAGCAGATAGGCATGCGTTTCGAGGGCGACTACACGAGGCAGAGAATTGAAACCGACAGGCAGATAACAAGACGGATGGCGGACGGGTTTTCTTCCGTTCGAGGGGAAGCGAGGCTCGCTCTTTCGGAGAAAATCTCCAAAGTGGGAGGAAAACCGCTCGCTATCGCTGAGCGCTCGGAAGACGACCGTGAGGTCGAGAATGTTGTCCTGGGGCTGCTCCGCGAAGCGGGAAAAAACGTGAACCGCCTCAACCCGATGCGCATGCGCGCTAAGGCGAAGGCGGACATCTCTGAGAAGCGCGCAAAGCTGCAGGATGTGGTCTCAAACGAAAACGTTGTCCGAGAAATTGCCGATCAAAATGAGGAGGAGCTTGAAACGATAAACTTCGCCTTCAATGAGGCTGACACGATTGTCATCGGACCCGACAACGTCACAATTTTCAAGGTGGTAGAGGAGAATGCCGAGACGGGCGATGGTTCTGAGGAAGTGATTGTGTAGATATCTTCGAGATGGGGCGCATGTAGGGCTTAGCGCCAGACCTCCAACGCCTTGTCCGCAAGCCATTCTGCGCGTTCGGCGATGTCACCCTCGTCCCAAGACTTCTTCTCCAAGGCGTCGGCCATGGTCGCAAGGCCGGCGGCGCAGAGGGCCAAGCCGTCCTTGTATCCCTTTCCCTGCTTCTTGGTGGTCCAATCGGCATCGCGGATGGAGGCGTTGAGCGAATGCGTGATGATGGCGAGGTTGCCGAGCGTGAGGAGCTTCCGGTCCCTTCGCGTTGCGGCTTCGTCGTCGAGGGTTCCCCATTTGTTTCGCCACTTCTTGGGCATCATGTGCTCGAGGGTGTACTGGTTGAATCCGAGCAGGGCTGTGCTGCTCATGCCCGGGCGTATGGCGCTTTCCAGCAGATAAAGGACGCCTTTGGACTGAAGGTTGTACAGGCACGATTCCTTGAACGCCCTTCGAACCTCGGCATCGCCGGGCATGTACGTCGTCGCCTCGTCATTGGCTTCGAGAGCCTTCCTCAGCGCCTTCGCGTCCTTCACCTCGTTCAGGATCAGCGAGGTGAACAGCCTGTTGTAGTTCTTCGTGGTCGCTTGAACCAGCATTCGGCGGACGATGTAGCTCTCGAGCAGGGCGTAGACCTCGGATTCCTCGCTAGAAGACTTCGCGTTCTTGCGAACGTAGAGCACATATGGGATGAGCGTAGAGTTCTTAAGGCCGAATATCAGCACGTTCAGGCGCTCGACGCCGGGGGCGGAGGGGATGTCCGCGTCGCAGCAACTTGGGTTGAACGTGGACTCGAACACCTTGGCATACGCCTTCATGCTGCTGAGGATCTCGTCCTTGTCTCCGTTGTAGTACCTGCTGATGAAGTCCTTGTAGGACTGGAAGAGGTTGGACGTGCGCGAATAGAAGAGCTTGTCCTCGGTTGTGACGCCGCGCTTCTTGTCCTGAACCAGGATCTGGAGGAACGCGTCGAAGAACAGGTCGACGAGCGTGCGCTTGATGCGTCCGGTCATGACCTCCTGCTCCCAATACTCCCTCTTTTCCGCCGAAGGCTCGAAGACATCTTCCCAGCATTCCTTGAACGCTTGCTCGTTCTCGCGGTTGAAGAAGTAGTTCTTGAGGAGCTCCGCCGTCGTCAGACGTACTCCGAGTGAGTTGATGGTGTCGAATATCTGCTGCTCGTCCTCGCCCTCGGTGAGGTCGATGCAAACGAACTGGACATTCGACTTGATCGTATTCCTGTCGATTTTCTTTGGATCGATGTTCTTGAGGAAGTAATTGTAGGCAAGGATGATGGCCGAGGAGCCCTCGAGGGGCTCGCAACTTGCGGCGCTGACGACCTTCTCGAAATCCTCCCGGTCGTACTTGCCATGTCTCAAGGCGACTTCGCCGGTTTCCAGTACGAAATCTCGCTCAAACAGCCTGTCGGCGTCGATTCTCGCGCAGAGTGCCTTGAAGAAGATGACCATGGTCGTGAGGCGCTGCTGGCCGTCGATGACGGTGCGAACCTCGGACACCTCGGACCAGGTGTTGCCGGAGGAGGCCTGCTTCAGGATGATGGAACCAAGGAAATAAGGTCGCTTAGAGGCCGTGACGAACTCCATATCGCCAAGGAAGCGCTCCCATTGCTCTTCTCCCCAGACGTACGCCCTTTGGTAGAAGGGTATTTCGAGCAGGCGCGATCCGTTGAACACGCCGCTTATCGTAGATTTTCCTGCATCCATCCTTAATGACCTATCTATCCTTCTCGGTTATTGCTGGTGAGCCGATTTCGCTAATGGCAGGGATATCGCACAAGTTGGAAGGCTTGCTTCCTCCCGACTGTTCTAATGGCGCCTAATCATTGCTTAGCTCATCTTGCCCATCACCTCGAGCAAGTCCTCGTACGTTGCCACGTTGTGGTAGCGCACATCACTGGTGCTCATTTCGTTGAAGAGCTTCTTGGCGCATGCGATTTTGGCGTTCTCCACGCCGGAAAGTTCCATCGAGTCCATGGTTCCCTTGGTCTCGGCGATAAAGAACACGTGGCGCACGCTGCCCTCCTTGAAGGCGATAGCCCAGTCGGGGGCATAGTTGCCTACCGGCGTGGGAATCTGGAATGTGCGAGGCAGCTTGGCGTAGACCGCTACCTCGGCGGCGGCGTCCATGTCCTCGGCAAACTTGCGCTCGCCGTCAGAATCCGGGAACACGAAACGCTGAATGTTCTTCTTCGCCTCGTACGCCTTACTCGCGTTGTCTGGCATGCGCTCGGTGAAGATCGCCTCGTCATAGGCATCGTCTATCTCGTGGTAGCTGATGTGCTCCACGACCATCGTTGCCTTCTCGGAGACGATGAGCGCGGCGGCCTTCTTGATGAACTCCTCGGGATTCACGCGGTAGAGCCTAAAGACGTTGGCGTCAATTCTCGCGAGAATAGCGGCGGCGCTCCTACGAGTGATGGCAGCAGCTTGTGCAACCTCACCGACGAGGTCATACGTAACGCCAACGGTAGAGGTTCCCGCATCCACGTCATGCGTCTCGGTACCCGTGCGCCCAAAGGACGAGCCACCCTCGACCTCGCCACGAGTTGCCTCGGCCTTCTGGTCGCCAATCGTAAGCACGTACTGCAGCTTGCTCACACGCAGGTCGCTGTTGATGCGCGCGATTGCCTTGCGGCGCAGCTCGTCATCAGAGAAGCTCACGGTGTAGGCATGCTTGCGGTTGATCCGGCTCCAAAGCTCCTTGAACTCCTTCTTGGCGAAGTTGTCCGTGAGCGAGTTCTCCGTCACCTTTTCCTCGGCCCGGCCAATCATGCCATCGAGGGCATGGGCGTCATAGACGCTCCTCACCAGGGATTCGACCGCCTTGGCATGCGTCTCATCCGCTATGTCCTCCGGCAGCATTGACACGAATTGCTCAACGAACGCCCCCGCGCCCGCGGCCTCCCTGAAGGCGTCCGTTGGCCTATCGTCCTCGTCGATGAAGTCCGCTTTGTAAAGGGCCTTGTAGACACGCTTGGACTCGTACTCGGTAAAGAGCACGGACCGGCCGTCGACAACGATGTCGGCCCCGCTGAACAGGTTGGCCTCGACCTTCTTGGGACGCTCGCGCAGGCTCTTGCTGATGTCGGTTTGCAGGTCGCGCACAAACGTCTCGTAGCTCTCGGACGCAATAACTGTGAGCAGGTTCACGCGGTGCACCTCATCGGGCCCCAGCAAGACCGCATCCTGGCGGTTGCCCCATTGGTCAACCGAGAGGCGCATGCCGCGACCCACCTCCTGACGCTTGGAGGTCTCGGAGCCCGACTCCTTGAGCGTGCAAATCTGGAAGATGTTGGGGTTGTCCCAACCCTCGCGAAGCGCCGAGTGGCTGAAGATGAAACGCACGGGCTCATCGAACGAGAGCAGCTTCTCCTTGTCGCGCAGGATCAGGTCATAGCCACGCCGTGCGTCGTCGTCGTTGATGCCAATACCATCCTCGCGCTCGGCCTTCTTCTCGACCTTGGACTCGACGGCGTTGCCCTTTTTATCCACCGAGAAGTAGCCGCTGTGAACCGCATGGGCGTCATCGCGTCGCAGGTAGTTGAGATAGCTTGGGTCATACGCGTCGTCCGTGGTGGGATGCGCCACGCGCTCGGCAATGGCCGCCGCATATTCTTCCTCGAAGATCTTGCCGTAGCCCACGGTCTCGCCGTTGCCGGAAAGGTCGCGATACTTCGCCACCTCATCGATGAAGAACAGCGAAAGACACTTGATGCCACGGCGGAACAGAGTCTCTTCCTTCTGGAGGTGGCTCTTAATAGTCTCGCGAATCTGAATGCGCTGGATGTCATCCGCCGCGGAGTCGCAGTAGACCTCGCCCATATAGATGCGGCCATTGTCGCCAATGGAGCTGTCCAGGAAGCGGACGTAACCGGGACGCCCGTCCTGCGGCGGCACCACGCCATCGTTGCCGCTTGCGATGGTGTAGCCGCGGTACGCTTCGAGCTTGGTGGACCCGCTTGCGTCATAGACGCTATCGCCCTCGCAAAAACGCTGGGTCTTCTTGCGGACCTTGCCGCCCGCGCCCATGTACTTGAACTCGATGACGGCCTCTGGGGCACGGCTCTTGCTCACAACGATGTCACGCAGGTAGAGATAGCCGTCGGTGCCGCGCATGTTTTTGAGCGAGAAGCCCTTGACCTCGATGCGCTTGACGAGTTTCTGGTTGTAGGCGTCCAGGGCGTCCAAGGCATACACCAGGTCGTGCTTCTCCTTGTGCGTTGCCGAATAGTTCAGCACGAACAGTGGGTTGAAGCGGGCGATGCCCTTCTGGGTTGCGCCGCCCTTCTTTCCCATCTTCTGGGGCTCGTCGCAGATGACGATGGGGCGGTTCGCAGCGATGACGTCGATGGGCCTGCGGCTGCTGAACTCGTCGCGCTCGTCAAAGATGATGCGCGCCGCCTTGTTCTTGGCGCCCTCCTTCATCGACGCGTTGAACGCCTGCATGTTGATGACCATGCAGTTGACGTCGCTCGATTGGGAGTACGCATCAAGCTCGGTCAGGTTGTCCGAGTCGTATATGAAGAACCTGATCTTCTTGTGGTATTGGGAGAAGAAGTGCTCCTGGGTGTTCTCCAGGCTCTTGGCCACGCCCTCGCGGATGGCGACCGATGGCACCACCACGATGAACTTGCACCAGCCGTACAGGCGGTTGAGCTCGAGCATCGTCTTGGTGTAGACGTATGTCTTGCCGGTGCCCGTCTCCATCTCGACGTCCAGCTGGCAGGCTCCCATGCCGCAGAAAAGCTCCTCCGACTCGGGGATCTGGTTGCGTCGCTGCACTGCGCGCACGTTTGCCAGTATGTCGGCGCCCGAAAGCGCGACGGGCGCGTTGGCATAGCCCTCGAGGTCATCGCCGCCGAAATCGATCTCGCCCTGCGCGCGCTTGGGCTTGCGGCCCAGATCGCGCAGGTAGACGGAGGCGCCCTGGTTGGGCTGCCCCTCGAAGACCGAGGCCACCGCGTCTGCGGCGTCGGTTTGGTACTGTTGTACTTTGAACTTGAACTTCATGTCGACGCCTTAAATCACTTGGGGAACAGTGTCGGGGCTGTAGGTGCGGAACAGCTCCTCGTAGTTGGCGTGCGTGGCGTCGTCAGCCATGGACGAGTCGCGGATGACGGCGTACCAGGGCTTGGCCTTCGCCATCTCCTCGATGGTGTCGGAGCCGACGTTCGCATCGAAGCATGCCGCCAACTTGTCGCCGTCCACGAAGAAGACCTTCTTGTCGGCGAGTACGCGCTCTTCGATCTTCGCAGAGTACGGGATGCCGAGCTTTGGCAGTACCTCGAAGAGCAAATCCAGGTCGGAGCGTCCCTCCTTCACGTTGTCGGCGAAGTCGAAGAGGCTCTCCTGGGAAATCTCGCCAGGCGTGAGGTAGAAGTCCTTGAAGTTCGAGGAGTCGATACGCAGCACGCGGAAGCCAAGATCTGGATAGAGTTTAGGCTCGGCGCCGAGCTCGAGCTGCTCGTTTCCCTTGTCGATGTCTGCAGCGATTTTCGCGCCTGCACGATTTATCCTGTCTTCCCCAAGATCGCATAACGTCTTATAACCATGTTTGATTGCGCTAGGATTATCTCCGCAGTTTTCAGGCAGCTGAACCATAATGAAGCGTCTTTGACCGTTGTCGTTTTTATTTGCTTCGATGACTGCGTGAGCAGTAGTTCCAGATCCTGAAAAGAAATCGAGAACAATGGAGTTTGGTGGCGCTAGCCACTCTACAATTCGTTGAATGATGGCAACGCTCTTCTCGGTATCAAACGCATCGGTCTCATTGCCGCTCAAAGTCAGGTCCATCCAGTTATCGCTCAGCAGCTTTCCGGTCGAGGGGGGCACATAATACTGCACAGTGCCATCTTCGTTCTTTCGAACAAAGTTCATCTTCTCATTCGTTGCGGCAAGATTATCGAGATAGTACTCGTCTAGACTCATCGAGCCTGCCGCATCCTTGAGAAAAGTGTTGTAGTTGCTAACTGCCGTATATGCGCGCCCTTTTTCCCAGCGCCATTGTCCAGAATGAGGGGTTTCGCCGAATAACTCATACCTCATAGATGGACGATCCGTACCTCGCCAAAATGTATCCCATTTGCCAGGCTTGCCATCATGAGCTAATGATAATTTGTGGAACCGATTGGTCGCGTTTCGCGAATAAAGCAAGATATACTCATGCCCCTGCGAAAGAGCCGCAATATCGTCAAATTGCGCCTGCACGTTCTTAATGCCTCTGCGAACTGCAATGCAATTTTTGAAGCACTGGGCTCCGAATATCTCATCGCAAATTGCTCGAAGATTCTTTACCTCATTGGCATCAATGCTTAGCAAGATAGAACCATCCGAAGTCAAGAGATCGCGCGCAAGAAGCAACCTCGGGTAAATCATCGAGCACCAATCTGAGTGGAACCGGCCGTTGCCCTCGGTGTTGGCAACCAGGCGACCGCCTTCCTCGTCGAAATCACCGCTCTCCGCGTCATATTCGCCGCGCGTTTTGGCGAAGTCATCGTCGTAGATGAAGTCATGGCCCGTATTGTATGGGGGGTCGATGTAGATGAGCTTAACCTTGCCGGCGTAGGTCTCCTTCAGAATCTTGAGCGCGTCGAGGTTGTCACCCTCGATGTAGAGGTTCTCCGTGGTGTCCCAATTCTTGGACTTGCCTGGTTCGGGAATCATCGTCTTGTAGATGGGGCGGCGCGCCTCGGCCTTTGCCTCGCGCTTGCCGGGCCAAGTGAACTGGTAGCGTTCACGCTGTCCCTCCGCTACATCACCCAGAAGATCGCGCAGCACGTCGAAGTCCACGGCACGTGCAAGCTTGCCGTCGGCGTTCTCTACCTCGGTCACCACCTGCGGGAACAGCTCGGCGATCTTGTCTATGTTCTCGGCGGTGCCCTCGGGTGTACCCAGTTCGATCTTGTCCATTATTTAAAACTCCCATTTTTCTAAGGCGGTTTGTTCCAACAGCCCGTTATCGCCGAACAACTGAATATCGTTGCTGTTCGGCCTCGAGCAGCTATCAAGCTGATCGATATAGACGTACTGAGGCATGTGCAGCGACGGTCCGCTGACGATGCACTCTCCTTGGCCAAGTACGCTTAACATTGAAAGGCTGGTTTCCCCCATAAAGCTAACGGTCTTCCTTATCCTTTCGATATCGTTCGGATTCACAAGCTTATGAATAAAGTAATTATGAATCTGCGAGGTAATCGTTGGAGAGATATCGCTCGGCCTCTGGCTTGCCAAGCAGAGAAAGACGCCGAATTTGCGCCCCTCTTTGATTACTTTCTCGAAAATGCGAAGCGTGTTGCCGTGAACCGAGTCGGATTGCGTGACGTCATATCCAAGCAGATTATGAGCTTCGTCTACAACCAGCGTGACGACTTCTCTCGGCGTTCCGTCGCCCTTGTTTTCAGAAGCTCTTCTCATAACCAGCTCCGCGATTAAAGCGGGAAGCATCTCTCTGCTCGCTTCATTGACGTCGCCCAACTGAACGACTGCGAGGGGCTTGTTGTCGAATATCGCTTGCAGGCCAGCGCATGGCGCGTCGGAAAAGATTTTCTCCAAATCTCTGATGACAGATTTGGCTCGAGGAAGCAGCGGCTGGACGAATTCAAAGTTGATTCCACTTTCGGCCGCTCTGGAGACCTCCAACGCAAGCCAAAGGTAAAACATCTGAAAACGATCGATGCCAGGTTTAATGACTATGTCCCGTACATCGGAGATAGAATTGATGTATTGCCGCCCTTGTCCATTGTCATAATAAAAACTACCATTTGTCCTGTTAAAGGCCAAGTTGTCGATACCTTTTATCAACTCGGGGCAGTAGTTGCGCAGCGTGAAAAACAACGTTTCGCGTTTATCGGCAATTGACCGTTTGATCTCGGATATATAATTCGCGTCTGGCTCGCTTCTCCATTTTGAATAAGCTCTTCTGACTGCGGGCATCTGAGTCCTTGGGGTTGCTCTCAAGATGGTTCCCCAGCTATCCTCGTCAAGCGAATCGAAAGACAGGGGAACGCGATCGCGGTTCAATCCAAGTTGCTTTCTCGTGTTCAGCCGATAGACGGTCTTTTTGTCCCGGGGGACTATGGCGTCTCCGCCGTATTCGTTATTCAGGTCAAATATGAGAATCCTCACCGCGTCGGTTTCTTTCGGGAGGCAACCAACATAACCTTTCAGAAGGCTTGCCAACGTGTTCGATTTTCCGCTGCCGGTGTTTCCGAAAATACCGATATGACTTGCCATCAGCCTGCCAGCATCCAGATAAACCGAGCGCGATTCGTCGAAAAGGCTACTCCCTATGCGCAATGGCTTGGATCCGTGCGATGAGTACAGAAGCTTGAGGTCTTCAGAATCCAAAGACTCAACAGCCGCTCCTACAATGGGAAGGCAGCGAAGCCCTCCCTTGAAATCTCCTGACGAAATGTACCCCCGCACCTCCAGGTCGACAACGAAGGGACCTATGGGAGCCGCCTGGACTTCGCGGGTCACTTCACTTCGCCTGTCGTACTCCGCCTCGTGTTCTCCGACAATCTGGCAAATGACCGTATCTAGGCCGACTCCGGTTTTGACGAACGAATTGATACGGGGCGACGCTACCGCTTGGCCGTTATTCACAATGAATGGCTGCATGCGATCGAAGAACGTCGCCGCTGCTCTTACGCCATCAACCTTCGTTATTCTTCCCACAATCATAGTTGTCCCACTCTTTCGAGAAGATCAGCGAGGGTTTTAGTCGCATCAACGGGGTTCTCGTTATTGTTGGGAGGCACGACGATGACGTTGCCGGCGACCTGCTTTGGCAACTTGTCCTCGCTTCTGTACTGGAGCCAGTACACGGTAAGCCCGCCAGCGATTGCGTCACTGATTATTCCATTAACGTGGTCGTCCGCCCATGAATAGCCAATAACGAATAGCGCTGAATTGCGCTTCAGCAGCTCTCCTTTCATCGCGAAGAGAGTTTCATAGAAATGAGATAGTATGCTTCCGAGCTTGTCTTGCCCGGGGAAAACGATGTTGTTCGCAGAGAGCGTGCGATTGGTGTCGACAGACCCATGGAGCTTGTAGACGCAGAACGTCGGGACGAATGCATGGGTCGAAGTATTGTACCCAACGATATCGAAGGGCAAGCGACCCTTTGCCTTGTCTTGCGTGAGCGTATAGCTAAACAGCCCGCTGTCCTCGAGTATCTCCTCGACTATGCGGTCGTAATTGAGTGTGAAAACGTTCAAACGCCTGGTTTCGGGATGTCTGTTCTCGGCCCGACCGACAACAGAAGCGAAGCCTACAAGCATTCGTCTCAAGTTCAACAGAGATTCGTCGTAAAGTCGGTAATTGTTGTGGCTGTTATATTCGTCAACGAAAGCGTCGAGAACCTCTTGCCGTATTTGACCATCTGCGCAATTGGCCAAGGCAGTTTCGATATCACTTCCATCAAGACCCCTTTCGTTCATGGCGCCGATGGTTTTCTTGAATTGGGCGAAATAGGGAAACGCTTTTCCGTTCACTCCGGCGCCGAAGAGGAAGTTGACGGAGCAAGAACCAAGCGCTTTGCGCAAACCAACTACCAGCTCATCCGAGACGCCGAGCTGTACATCGTTATCGGATTGGTTGTCCATCTATCGTCCTTCCTCTATCTTGGCAATCCGCCGTTTGAGTTCCTTCGCCTTATCGAACAGCGCGTTCTTTCGCGCAACCTGTCGTTCCTTGCGCCCCCGCGCCTCCACGCGCGCAAGTTCTTCGTACAGCGCTTTAATCTTCGCGTCGACCTCGAAGCGTTCCTCTATGGTTTCAGGACCGCCACCTGCGTCGTTGTAGACCACTTGGGATGCAAGCGAATCCCACACTGCATCAACGTCGCTTGCGTTCATGTCGAGCGTGAGGCGGTCAAACGGACGCCAGGGCCCCACGACGAGTCTCTTGAGCATCACCGCGAGACACGCCTCACCGCTGTGGGTGCAGACGAACAGCAGCTTATGGGGGTTCGCCTGAGCCACAAGCGCCAGCACCTCTTCGGGGACGTGGCGAGCCTTGAGCGCCACTTCCACTACGAGCACCTCGTGCACGCGCTCGCCGTCGGGAATACCGGTCGTGGAGGTCTTTATCGAGTTCGCGATTACGAAGCGCTCGACGTCGCCGATGAAGGACTGGCGCAGCGCGGCGCTCACCTTCAGGCGTCCGTAGAAGGCCTCCTTGGGTATGCGGCGGCCCACCTCGGTCGTGCTCGGAAGCCCTAGCATCTGGGCCTCACCACCAGGAAGCACACGAGCTCGAAGTCATCGAGTCCCTCGATGTCGTTCTCCAGAAAGCCCGTCGTGCCGTCGGTGAAGAAGCTGTCGACGTCGGACTCCTGCTTGGAGTCCACAATCGACGCCACCGCGTCACGCAAGAGCCCAGCCTCGCGGCGCATGTCGCGGCCGTTCTTGGTCTCGCGGTTGTAGGCGCGGCAGAGCGCCATGTCGGGCTCGGACTTGCCGCGGCACAAAAGGCGCATGTCGTCGAGCACCGCCTTGGGCTCCAGGTGCCCGTGAGCAACGGACCCGTCTGACCCCATGCGAACCACATAGAACGGGTGCAGGTGGTTCGCCCCGTCGCGGTCGATCCTGCTGTTGACGTTGCGCAGCACGAAAATGACGCCGGGCTCGTCGCCCTCCACCACAGCGTTGATGCCACTCGGAAGCCTGTCGATGTCTGGGTTGTCGCGGTAGTAGCCCACCAGGTCCATGCGAAACTCGTTGAGTCCCAGGTCGGTGATGGACACGCCACCCGAAACGTCCTCCAGATCAATGACCTCGTTATGCATCTGCTCGAGCTGCTGACGACGGTACTCAAGGTCTCCTGTCTCCTCGGCGTTGATGTAGTCATCGTCACCCGTGGAGGTCATCACGGTTATTCGCATGCGCTCCTCAACACGCGCCTTGAGCTTTATGTACTCGTCCAGCTCAACGTCCGGCCAGTAGTTCACGAGTTGGATGCAAGCGTTCTTGGAGCCGATGCGGTCCACGCGGCCAAAGCGCTGCACGATGCGCACGGGGTTCCAATGGATGTCATAGTTCACAAGGTAGTCGCAGTCCTGGAGGTTCTGTCCCTCGGAGATGCAGTCGGTGGCGATCACGATGTCCACGTCGCAGCCGCAGAGCTGCGGAGCCACCACGTCTCGCTCCTTGGACACGGGCGAGAAGCAGGCGAGCACCTCCTGCATATGCGGGGGCACGGCCTTTATCGTGCAGGCGCAGCCGTCGCCCGTGACCTTGGCGCACTCGAGGCCGAGCTCGCGCTTCGCGAAGGCAGACACGTTCTCGTAGAGGTAGTCGGCGGTGTCCGAGAACGCGGTGAACACGAGCACCTTGCGGCTGCCCGGATTGATGGGGCTCTTTACCTTCTCGCGAATCTGCTCGCACAGTTCGATGAGCTTGGCATCGTGGGCAGGGTCGATGTCACGGACCATGGCAATGAGGACCTCAATGACGTCCACGTCCGCCTTGATATCGCGCTCCCAGCTCATCCAGTCCATATCCTCGATGAGGATCTTCGTGGCGCCGCCCACCTCGAAGCCGCTCTCGTCGTCGGGATCGAAGTCGAACCCGCCCGGCAGGTCGCCGTCGGCCACACTGGCCCCAGTCGCTAGACCGCTGCGGTAGTCGTCTATGGTCTCGAGGGCGGTGTTCATCGCCGCCAGCACGCGCTCAAGCGTCAGGCGGAACGAGCACACCGAGCTCTCCAGGCGCTTGAGGAGGTTTACCGTCATGAGGCGGCGAACGCCCGTCTCTCGCCCGCCGAGCGTGAGGTTTCCGCCACCGCCCTTCTCAACATACTTGGCCATCTTGCTGGGCTGCACGTAGGCGCTAGGCATGTACACGGCAAGCACGAGGGAATCGAGCTCTTCGTATATCTCGCGGTAGTTGATCGCGTTCGCCAGCGTCGAGAGCTTGGGGCGCTTCGATATCGGCGGCAGGCGCTTCGGGAAGGGCCCGATGGCGCTCATGTCGTAGTAGCGCTGGATGTGCTTGCGGCTGCGCGCCACGGTCACCTGGTCGAGCACCTCGAAGAAGTCGTAGTCGAGCATGTCGGTGAGGGCGTGCGTCGTCCGCCGCTCGGCGGGCAGCTTCGACCAGCGGGCGTAGACGGTCTGCGCGTTGCGGAAAACCGTCTCGATGTCGTTCTCAAGGCGCAGCTTCTCAGACCAGCCGGTGGGGTCGCCCCAGTACGCCAGGGCGAGCTGGTTGCGCAGGTCGCGGAAGCGGTTGTTCACGGGCGTGGCGGAGAGCATGAGCACCTTGGTCTTCACGCCCTGCTTGATGATCTTCTCCATGAGCAGCTGGTAGCGGTTCATCCTGTCTTCCGACGCCGAGTCGCCGCCGTTTCGGAAGTTGTGGCTCTCGTCGATGACAACGAGCCCGTACGCGCCCCAGTTCAGGCGGTCGAGCGGCAGGCCCGTCTCCGACGTGCCGCGCGTGCGCGAGAGGTCGGTGTGGTAGAGCACGTCGTACTGCAGGCGGTCGCCCGCGATGGGGTTGTTCACGACGTTCGAGTTGTAGGTGATCCAGTTGTCGCGCAGCTTCTTGGGGCACAGCACGAGCACGTCCTTGTTGCGGCTCTCGTAGTACTTAATCACGGCGAGCGCGGTGAACGTCTTGCCCAGGCCGACCGAGTCTGCCAGGATGCAGCCGTTGTAGGTCTCGAGCTTGTTGATGATGGCGAGCGCCGCGTCCTTCTGGAAGTCGTAGAGCTTGTTCCAGATAAGGCTGTCGCGGAAGCCCAGCCCCTCGTTGGGCAGCACGTCCTCGGAGACGTCGTCCAAGAACTCGCTGAATATGCGGCAGAGCGCCATGTAGTAGATGAGCTCGGGCGCGTTTTCCTGATACATTGCCGTCACGCCGTCGATAACGGCATCGGTCACGTCGTGAAGCTCGCCGGAGTTCCAAGCGGAATCGAACTGCTGGAGCAGGGCACGGGATTGGGAGGCGTCCAAGCGCATGGTCACGTCGGGGGCGTCCGCGGAGTTGTCGCAGCCGAGCTTGCGCGTGGTGAAGCCGTCGAAGGGCATGTAGGCCACGTTGTCGTCCGTCTTATCGATATCCATGAAGCCGCTCATGCGCCCCTCGCCCTCGAAGGAGCGGAAGCGCGCCTTGCGGCGGATCCAGTCGGCACACTCGGTCGCGACGGCCTTCTGCGTGAGCTCGTTGCGCAGCTTGATCTCGAAGTCGGTGCCGCAAAGGCCCTGTTCGCGGGAAAGGCGCGGGATGTAGAACTCGCGCTTCTCGCGCGCTGGGCGCTGCTTGGTGAACGTCTGCGAGGTGAAGACGAAGCGCAGTTCGTCGATGCATTCAAGCTGGCTGGCGAGTTCCTGGTAGGCGTACATGGAGAAAACCGAAGCGGCTATCGCCACGCGATCGCCGGCGGCTATGTTGGCGACGAGGTCGTCCTTGACGATCTTCGCCCTGTTGTCGAAGAAGTCAGGCTGCATGAGTTTATGCCCCCTTCTTCGCGAGCTCTTCGATCATGCAGGTGCGCACGAAGGCGGAGAAGCTCATGCCCCTCAGGGCTGCCTCCTCCTTCGCAGCGTCGCGCAGGGTATCGGGAATGCGCAGGGTCACGGAGACCTGGTCGCCGTCCACTAGGAAGCTTCTGATCTCGGTCTCGTCGGGATTGCTCTTGATGAGCTCCTTGTAGCTGTCAGGCATCTGCGCTCCCATCGCTCGAAATGCAATACAAATGCGTTTGAAAGTATTATAGCGTTGCATTGTTGGCGACTGTTGAGGCGAACAGGCGAACGGCAATATGGCCAGGCATGGAATCAAAGAGTCAGGTAGGGACAACCTGACCGACGGCGTTATCGCGGGATCGCGTGGTAGGTGTGCCCACCTACACCCTCGCAATCCCACGCGCGGCACTCAGCAGCTCGTACTCCCCCTGGCTCCACTGGCGCAGCTCGGCTGCGTCGACGGCGTCGCAGCACAGATCCAGGAACACCTCGGCGCTCTCTCAGAAGCACTCGCGGGCAAAGTCACCCGAACCGCTTGCGACGCACGTGCCGTCGGCAAACAGCTTCCAGCTAGACGGCTCGCGCGAATCGTCTCCAAGCAGCTTGATTTGCAGCACGTGCGGGTCACCGGCGGCGCAGAGCTCTTCCTCGAGCACCTGCACCGTAAAGCGCATCTGGTGGGAGAGGCTGTTCTTGACCATGGCCGAGGCGTAGCCATTTGGCTTATCCAGAAGATGCATGTGATTCGGTTTGACGACCAGGTTGTGGAAGTTGCGCTCGCTGCGCACAGGGAAATTGTCCATACGGACTCCTTTCATCGATGTTGGCAGGGCCACCGTGCCTCTTGGCCGGTTGGCGTCGGGATCGTGGAGCCAACTCTCTACCCCGACTCTGGATAAAACGCGCCCGCTCCTTGCGGGCAAGAGGAAGTCTATCAACGTGTACGGACGGAAATCAAGCGCCGCCTGCGAAATGACGCGTGAACGGCGTTGGTTTCCCAAGTGATTATTCGGCTTTCGTCCGGAAAAGTGCCGAAATCAGCCGTGTAAAAGTACGGAAAAGTGTCGAAATAGGCACCTTAAAACTTCGGAAAAGTGTAGATGGATGACAAAACAGCACTTAGAAGCTGGTGCTGAATGCGAGATCCTGCGGCCGCCTTCAGCCCTCGCTACTCGTCGTCCTCGTCGTTGGGGTCGCCCTTGAGGGTGTTGATGTCCAGGTACTGGTTATCGTCCTCTTTTTGCTGGGTCTCCGACTCCGCTTGGGTGGGGCCGCGGAACAGCTGGAATCCCTCAAACGCAATGACGCCGAGCAGGGCAATGACAATGGCGATAAAGGCAACCTTGACTGCCTGCGGAAATTCCGAGAAGCGCAGCGCCTTTTCCTCGGCGTGATAATCGGCGAAGCGCTCTTCGCCCGTGCTTTTGGTATACGCCGGTGCGGACGCGGCCTCCGGGTCATATTCCGGTGCAGGCGTGGCAGCGTACGGATCGTTGAGATAATCGCTCGATGCGGTGCCATAATCCTCGGTCTCGATGCGACCGGTGCCAGTATAGCTATCGGAATAATCGGAATATGCCGCACCGCCTTCATAATCCGCGGCGCTCGTGTTGGCGGCAAAAAGCGGGTTAACTGGAACGTCGAGCGCCGGCATGCCGGTTGAGGTCTCATCCAGATCGGCTGCAGCCCAGGAATCGTAGGCAACCTGATGGGCAACGGGCTCATCGAGCCTTGTGACCGGAGGCTTGCGTGCCGCAGGAACAGGCAACTGCTGGGCGCTGTACATAACGGTGCTGTCGGCCGATTTGCCCTGCGTCGCTGCAGCGAGAAATGCCGCCGTCTCGGACGGGTCGCTTGCGGGGCGGGGAGCGGGCGTGGGCGCCGAAGTGGGTGCGGGCGTAGGTGTGGGCGCCGAAACAGGCGACTGCGCAGGAGTCGGCGCAGATGCGGGCTTAGGCGCAAGTGTGGGATTGGGGCCTGACGGGCGAGCCCCGCCGCCCATGAGTTCGTCGGCGGTCCACGGGCGATCATCCATCACGTCGTCAAGGCTCAGCGAAAACAGGTCGTCTTCACCCTCATCGAACATGCGGTGCACATGTCCACCAATTGCCGGAATCAATCCGCGACCGGTGCATGATGCCTTGCTCAACGCCATTCTGTTCCACCCTTTCGAAATACTAATGACATCGATTATATGGAACTTTCCAAGCGGCTCGGTCTTGGATTCATGCTTTCCAGAACTCGCGCCCAAAAGGGGAGGGGCGCAGGCGCGCTGACTATTTGTCGCCGGCGGCAGCCTTTGCCTCGTTGAGGTAGCTATAGAAGCTGTACTTAGAGATGCCAAAGAACTCGCAGGCGCGCTCGCTCGACTTGGAGATGAGGAAGGCGCCGCGACGGTCGAGGTAGCCAATCGCGCGAATGCGCTCATCTTTGGTCATGAGTGCCGCGGGCTTGCCCACAAACTGCTCGCACTCGTGCAGCAGGTCTTCGAGCAGGTCGCCGATGTTTTTGGTAATGGGCTCGGGCTCGGTGTAGCCCGTGCCGCCGGTGCCGGTAAAGGCGTCGAGCGAGCGCTCAAAAGCCTTCATAAGCGTAATGTCAAAGTTGATGCCCAAAATGCCGACGGGCTTGCCCTCGTCGTTGCGGATAAAGATGGTCGAGGATTTGAGCAGCTTGCCATCGGTGGTTTTGGTGAGGTATGGCTCGCGGTCGTGCACGTCGGTGGTGCCCTCGCGCATGGACTCAAACGCAATATGGCTGGGGCCGTCACCCAGTTTGCGCCCGCTGACGTGGCCGTTTTCGATCACCACGATGGAGTGGTCCACGTCCTCGGTCTCCAGATCGTGGACGACGACTTCGCAGTTGGGGCCAAATTGGAGCGCCAGGCCGTGTGCAAGGCGCTTATAAAACTCAATCTGTGCGGGGGTCATGGGTGCCTTCCTAAAAATTAGTTTGGGCACACTTTGCCATAAACCACACTTGTTCGCAAATAACGAAAGCGTCACTGCGTTATGTGACCGTTCGGCGGCGAAAAGGTACCGATTACGGCAACAAACAATTTGTTAGGTATACCAATCAAAAAGTGTGATAGAACAGTGCTAACAAACTTTTTGTTTGGCATCCACATAAAAGTTCAGTCGCATGAATGGGAATGGGCTGAAACGCGTATGCGGGGGCCGGCAAGAGAGGACTTAAGGAGTTCACCGTATGGCCGATAAGATCCAGTGGGCGGGTAACACGATGCCCAAGAGCGATGACAAGCACTTGGGAATCATGAGCCTCGACCACGTGAAGAAGGCCCGCGCCTTCCACCAGTCGTTCCCCCAGTACACCGTCACTCCGCTTGCCCGCCTGGATGGCCAGGCCGCGCGCCTGGGCCTGTCCAACCTGTGCGTTAAGGACGAGAGCTATCGCTTTGGCCTCAACGCCTTTAAGGTTCTGGGCGGTTCGTTTGCCATGGCCAACTACATTGCCGACGAGACCGGCAAGGACGTTGCCGACTGCACCTTCGATTACCTGACCTCCGATCAGCTGGCCGAGGACTTTGGCCAGGCTACCTTCTTTACCGCCACCGACGGCAACCATGGCCGCGGCGTGGCATGGGCTGCCAACAAGCTGGGCCAGAAGGCTGTCGTGCACATGCCCAAGGGTTCCACCAAGCCCCGCTTCGATAACATTGCCGCCGAGGGCGCCACGGTGACCATCGAAGAGGTCAACTACGACGAGTGCGTGCGCATGGCCGCCGCCGAGGCCGATGCCTGCGAGCGCGGCGTTATCGTTCAGGACACCGCCTGGGAGGGCTACGAGAAAATCCCGTCTTGGATCATGGAGGGCTACGGCACCATGGCTTCCGAGGCTGCCGAGCAGCTGCGCGAGATGGCCATCAACCGCCCGACGCACGTGTTTGTCCAGGCTGGCGTGGGCTCGCTCGCCGGCGCCGTGGTGGGCTACTTCACCAACCTGTATCCCGATAACCCGCCCACCTTTGTCGTGGTCGAGTGCGCTCCGGCCGCCTGCCTGTACAAGGGCGCCGCCGCCGGCGACGGCGATCCGCGCATCGTGGACGGCGACATGCCCTCCATCATGGCCGGCCTGTGCTGCGGCGAGCCCAACATCCTGGGCTGGGATATCCTGCGCAACCACACCACTGCCTTCGTGTCCTGCCCCGACTGGGTCACCGCTCGCGGCATGCGCACCCTGGGCGCTCCCGAGAAGGGCGACCCGCGCGTCATCTCTGGCGAGTCCGGCGCTGTGACCACCGGTCTGGTCGAGACTCTCATGCTCGATCCCGAGTACGCCGAGCTCAAGGAACTCATCGGCCTGGACAAGACGAGCTCCGTGCTCTGCTTCTCCACCGAGGGCGACACCGATCCGGATCAGTACCGTCGCATCGTCTGGGAGGGCGAGTACCCGACTTGCTAGCGGGTCTGACCTGTCCGGAGGCAGCCGGAGGACTATACTCCCTGCTCGGACAGTCCTGCTCGCACGGAGAGCACATTAAGTGCTCTCCGGCTCGTGCGGAACTCGCGACGGAGCAAAGTCCTCCGTCCGCCTCCTATGGTTACTTGCTTGTGGGGTGCTCAACCTCACGCCGCTTGGCACAAGTGATCTATCTGAAATATCTACCTGTAGGTAAACCCTTGTAGAAAGGTTGACTGTTATGACTAAAGAACTCGATTTTGATGCCATTAAGGCTGCGGCTGAGTCTCATCGTGCTGATATGACTCGCTTCCTGCGCGCTATGATCTCCCATCCCTCTGAGTCTTGCGAGGAGGGTGAGGTTGTCGCCTGCATCAAGGCCGAGATGGAGAGCCTTGGCTATGACGAGGTCAAGGTCGATGGCCTGGGCAACGTCATGGGCTTTATGGGCGAGGGCGACAAGATCATCGCCATCGACTCCCACATCGACACCGTCGGCATCGGCAACATCGAGAACTGGGATGCCGATCCCTATGAGGGCTACGAGACCGACGAGATCATCTACGGCCGCGGCGGCTCCGACCAGGAGGGCGGCATGGCTTCTGCTACCTACGCTGCCAAGATGATGAAGGACATGGGCCTCATCCCCGAGGGCTACAAGATCATGGTCGTCGGCACCGTCCAGGAAGAGGACTGCGACGGCATGTGCTGGCAGTACATCTACAACAAGGATGGCATTAAGCCCGAGTTCGTCATTTCCACCGAGCCCACCGACGGCGGCATCTATCGCGGTCACCGCGGCCGCATGGAGATCCGCGTCGACGTTCACGGTACCTCCTGCCACGGCTCCGCTCCCGACCGCGGCGACAACGCCATCTACAAGATGGCCGACATCATCGCCGACGTCCGCGCCCTCAACAACAACGGCTGCGACGAGTCGACCGACATCAAGGGTCTCGTCAAGATGCTCGACCCCAAGTACAATCCCGAGCACTTCGAGGATGCCCGCTTCCTGGGCCGCGGCACCTGCACCGTCAGCCAGATCTTCTACACCAGCCCCAGCCGCTGCGCCGTGGCCGACTCCTGCGCCATCTCCATCGACCGTCGTATGACCGCCGGTGAGACCTGGGAGTCCTGCCTGGACGAGATCCGCAACCTGCCGGCAGCCAAGAAGTACGGTGACGACGTGAAGGTCTCCATGTACATGTACGACCGTCCGTCCTGGACCGGCGAGGTCTACGAGACCGAGGCTTACTTCCCCACGTGGATCAACAAGGAGACCGCTCCGCACGTCAAGGCCCTCGTCGACGCCCACAAGGCCATGTTTGGTGACGAGCGCATCGGCTGCGAGCCCAGCATGGACAAGCGCACCGGTCGCCCGCTGTGCGACAAGTGGACCTTCTCCACGAACTGCGTCTCCATCCAGGGCCGTTACGGCATCCCCTGCGTGGGCTTTGGCCCGGGTGCCGAGTCTCAGGCTCACGCCCCCAACGAGGTCACCTACAAGGATGACCTGGTCACCGCTGCCGCCATGTACGTGGCTGCCCTGAACCTCTACGATCCGAGCCAGGCCGATGGCGACGCCACCGTGTTCCGCGCCGGTCTGACCAACAACAAGATCGATTAGTCCCATTCCTCGATTTTGTTGAGCCGGGGGCCGCTCGTGTCCCCGGCGCTCCCTGTTGACTTGGGGCCCGCGGTCGTTATCTCCCATGCTTCCTCAACGGTGGCGGGTCCTCGTCATGGTGCTCTGCATGTTCTAGCCACACGCGCATGCCGGAGCACATCTACTCATTGCGATCGTTTCATCTTTAGAAAGGACATTTCCATGGACGCTAAGTTTACCGAGCTCGTCGAGCAGCTGAACGGCCTCGATTTTAAGGGCATGTACGGCAGCGACTTCCTGCACACCTGGGACAAGACCACCGATGAGCTCAAGGCTCTCTACATCGTCGCCGACGCCCTGCGCGAGCTGCGTGAGAACAACGTTTCGTCCAAGATCTTCGACTCGGGCCTGGCCGTCTCCCTGTTCCGCGACAACTCCACCCGTACGCGCTTCTCCTTCTCTAAGGCCGCCAACCTGCTCGGCCTTGAGCTGCAGGACCTGGACGAGAAGAAGTCCCAGATCGCTCACGGCGAGACCGTCCGCGAGACCGCTACCATGATTTCCTTCATGGCCGACGTCATCGGCATCCGCGACGACATGTACATCGGCAAGGGCGACGCCTATATGGCCGAGGTCTCCGAGTCTGTCCAGCAGGCCTACGAGGACGGCGTTCTGGATCACCGTCCCACGCTCATCTCCCTGCAGTCCGACTCCGATCACCCCACGCAGTCCTCTGCCGACATGCTCTACCTCATCAACGAGTTTGGCGGCCTTGAGAACCTCAAGGGCAAGAAGGTTGCCGTCACCTGGGCCTATTCGCCCTCTTACGGCAAGCCGCTGTCCTGCCCGCAGTCGCTGATCAGCCTGCTGCCCCGCTTTGGCATGGACGTCACCCTGGCCCACCCCGAGGGCTACGACCTCATGCCCGAGGTCGTCGAGCGCGCCAAGGGCTATGCCGCCGAGTCCGGCACCACCTTTAAGCAGGTCAACACCATGGCCGAGGCCTTCGAGGGCGCCGACATCGTGATCCCCAAGAGCTGGGCTCCGTTTGCCGCCATGGAGAAGCGTACCAATCTGTACGCCGAGGGCGACGACGCCGGCATCGCTGCGCTCGAGAAGGAGCTGCTCGCCCAGAACGCCACCCATCAGGACTGGTGCTCCACGACCGAGCTCATGGAGAAGACTGCCAACGGCCAGGACACCATCTTTATGCACCCGCTGCCCGCCGACATCTCCGGTGTCTCCTGCGAGCACGGCGAGGTTAACGCCGACGTCTTCGACATGCACCGCGTGGGCATGTACAAGGAGGCAAGCTACAAGCCGTACGCCATCGCAGCCATGATGTTCCTGCAGAAGGTTGCCGATCCCGCCGCTACCCTCAAGGCCCTCGACGAGCGCAACACCGCCCGTTGGCTCCAGGCCTAAAGCCGGGTTGAGGTAAGCCATGTAAAGGGGGCGCTCTGCCAACCGGCGGGGTGCCCCTTTTTTGCATCGCGGGCGTGTGGGATAAGCGCTTTCGATGTGGATGCCCGCGGCGCGAGTTATGGGTACGATGGTTTCAGGGGAGGTATCACCATGAAACTTGGATGCGTCATTATGGCTTCGGGCGAGGGCAAGCGGTTTGGCTCTAACAAGATGCTTGCCGATATCTATGGCGAGCCGCTGATTGCCCGGACCATCGATTCGGTTCCCCGGGGCTTTGACGTCGTGGTTTCGACGCGTTGGCCCGAGGTCGCTCAGATTTGCGAGGACAAGCATTGCCCGTGCGTGCTGCACGATGGCGAGCTGCGCAGCGATAGCGTCCGTGCGGGCCTTTCGTGGGGAGTCGAACGCAACTGGAAAGGTTGCCTCTTTTTGCCGGGCGACCAGCCGCTCGTGAGTTCGGATTCTTTTGAGGCTATGGTTCGTGCATTTGACGAGCGTGGCCGCAAGCATCCGGTGCGTCTTGCGTGCAACGGTGAGCCTTCGAGTCCGGTGCTCTTTCCGGCGGAACTGTTCGATGCGCTCATGCGTCTTGAGGGCAAGGACGGCGGGGGCTCGATTCTCAAAGGTCGCGTCGACGTTACGCTGGTCGAGGCGCGTGCCTACGAGCTGTGGGACGTCGATACCGTCAAGGGACAGCGACGCATAACGGAGCATATTGCCGCCTGCTCGTATTTTGATCGCGTGGCCAACTGCATCAATCAATAAGGAGCAATTATGATCATTATCAAAAACGGCGCGCTCGTGACGCCCCAGGGGCTTCGCCGCGCCGACCTTGCCATGGAGGGCGACAAGATCGTGCGGATTGCCGTGGCGATTGAGCCGGGCGAGGACGATACCGTCGAGGACGCCACGGACTGTTGGGTGTTCCCCGGCTTTATCGACGGCCACACGCACATGCAGTGCTGGACCGGCATGGATTGGACAGCCGATAGCTTTGAGACCGGTACGCGCGCGGCTGCCTGCGGCGGTACGACGACCATCGTGGACTACGCGACGGCCGATCGCGGCGTGACCATGCCCGATGCCTTGGCCGAGTGGCATCGCCGCGCCGACGGAACCTGCACGGCAAACTACGCTTTTCATATGGCACTCGCCGAGTGGAATGAACGCAACCGCGCCGATCTTTCGGCCATGCGCGAGGCGGGCGTGTCGTCGTTTAAGACCTACTTTGCCTATGATCATCTGCGCCTGGACGATGCCGAGACGCTCGAGGTGCTCGAGGAGCTCAAGCGTATTGGCGGCATACTGTGCGTGCATTGCGAGAACGGCACGTTGGTCAACGCGCTGCAGAAGCGCGTGTTTGAGCAGGGTATCCACGGGCCCGAGGGCCATGCGCTCAGCCGTCCGGACGTGTGTGAGGCCGAGGCCGTGAGCCGCCTGCTGTATCTGGCTCACTTGGCCGGGGACGCTCCGGTCAACGTGGTGCACCTTTCGACCAAGCTGGGGCTCGAGGCCATCCGTGCTGCCAAAGCGCGCGGGCAGAAGAATATCTATGTCGAGACCTGCCCTCAGTATCTGATGCTCGACGACACCTGCTATCTGGAGCAGGGCGAGGACGGCTTTGCGGGCGCCAAGTACGTGATGAGCCCGCCGCTGCGCCATGCCGGTGACCGTGCCGCGTTGCGCGAGGCGCTTGTGGCTGGCGAGATCGATACTATTGCAACCGATCATTGCAGCTTTAACCTGCACGGGCAAAAGGACCGCGGGCGCGACGATTTCCGCGCGATTCCCAACGGCGGGCCCGGCGTGGAGCATCGTCCCGTCGCGATTGCCACGAGCTTTGAGGGCCAGCTGGGCCCCGAGGACCTCTGCCGCCTGATGAGCGAGAGCCCGGCGCGCGTTTTTGGCATGTATCCGCGCAAGGGCTGTCTTGCCGAGGGCTCCGATGCCGACGTGTGCGTGTGGGATCCTTGCGCGCGTTGGACGATCAGCGCCGCGACGCAGCATCAGGCCGTGGACTACACGCCGCTCGAGGGCTTTGAGGCACATGGCCGCGCCAAGGCCGTGTTTGTGAACGGCGTGCTGGCGGCACGCGACGGCGAGCCTACCGGAGCCCAGCCCGGTCGCTACGTGCCCCGCTAGCAGCAAAGATGCCGTGTCCCCTCCGCAGTTGCGGTGAAATACGGACTGTTTGCGGCCGTCAGGCGGCCAAACAGTCCGTATTTCACCGCAACTGACGAGATGGGGCCGGCTACTTGAGGCTGGTGGCGATGAGGGGGCGGTTGAGGGCTGCCTCGAAGCGATCTGCCATCGTGGGGTCGCTGAGCGTGTCGACTTGGTTGAGCATGATGCGGGCATTGTTGAGGTTCAGCATCCGCATCTCGGCATTGAGCACCTGGGCGACGCGCTCGGGCGTGGCGATGTCGGTGAGCTCGCAGCCGCAACGCTCGCAAAAGAGCTCGGGGCGGTGGACGGCTTCGTTGATGGGCTTGCTGAGTCCCGAGGCGCCGACGAGCCAGATGACGTTGGCCGTGCCGGAGGGAATTACCGGCTCCCAGGCGGCATGCGCCTTGAGCGGGAGTCGCTTGCTGCCATCTGCCTCGGCCAATACATAGTCAAAGCGCTGCGCCAGCTCGTTGAGCGGCTCAACGGGGGCGGAGAGCTTGCCTGTCTCCGGGCCCAAAACACCCGCCTGGCAGATACTTCCGCGGTTCATGCCCGCGCATGCCTCGCAGGTGCAGCCGGGAACATGCAGGGCCCCCGGCTTCCAAGGCGCGGCGTCCAGGCGACGATTCGACCCGTCCCATGGTACGCCGGCGACGGGAAACATGTGCGTGGTGGTACAGAGAAGCACCCTGCCGCCGGCGCGCATGAGCTCGAGACCCAACGCACGCAGCAATGTCGACTTGCCGCCACTGCCGATAATTGCGGTAATGCCCGGCTCGATCTTGAGCGCGGAGGCAAGGTTTCCGCTCGTCGTTTCCATCTGTTCACCGCCGTATAATACTGTGATAATAAATAATCATCAGAGTAGCGGTCGAACCGCTTTTGCTCTGCTCAAACCGTAGCACAGGGAGGTGCCCCGGGAATGCTCGTTTATGTTCGCGGCGCCGGCGATATCGCCACGGGCGTCGCCGCTCGCTTGGTGCGCGCCGGCGTGTCGGTCGTTATGGCCGATATCGCGGTTCCCACGTGCATCCGCCGCACGATCAGTTTTTGCGAGGCCATTCGTCTGGGCGAGGTCGAGGTCGAGGGTATTCGCGCTCGCTTGGCACAGACGCCGGCAGAGGCACTTGCGATTACCGAGGCCGGAGACGTCGCCGTTGTGGTGGACCCCCAGGCCAAGATGCTCGGCGAGCTGAAACCCGCTGCCGTGGTCGACGCGATTCTGGCTAAGCGCAACTTGGGCACCACGCGCGACATGGCGCCTGCCGTCATCGCCGTGGGGCCGGGCTTTACCGCGCCGGTTGACTGCGATGCCGTGGTCGAGACCATGCGCGGGCATTTTCTCGGCCGTGTCATTACCCAAGGTTCGCCCCAGCCCAACACGGGCGTGCCAGGCATTATCGCCGGCTATGGTAAAGAGCGCGTTATCCACAGCCCCGCCGCCGGCGTGTTTCGGTCCGACCGCGCAATCGGCGACATCGTGAGCGCCGGAGACGTGATTGGCTATGCGGGCGATACGCCCATGTGCACGCAGATCGATGGCTGTCTGCGCGGGCTTTTGGCGAACGGCGTGCAGGTGACTGAGGGCTTTAAATGCGCCGATGTCGATCCGCGCGGCGATGCCAGCTATATCAACTACATTTCGGACAAGGCGACGTCGGTCGGCGGCGGCGTGCTCGAGGCACTCGCTATGCTCACCGGTGTATTCCAGGGATAGGAAATTGCAATGGAAAAGCTCGATGTGGTGAATGCTGCGCTTGGCGCTCTGAAGGCCGGTAAGACGTGCGAGTTGGTGGTAGTTGCCGGCACGGCAGGGTCGTCACCGCGCGGTGTGGGCGCATGGATGGCCGTCTTTGCCGATGGCAGCCAGGCGGGCACCATCGGCGGCGGCAAGATTGAGCTCTTTGCGCTGGACGAGGCGCGCGAGCTCCTGAGCGCGGGTCAGTCGCGTCTGGTCCGCTACACCATGGGCGGCGAGAACTCCGATACCGGCATGATCTGCGGCGGAGCCATCTGCCTGTGCTACCTGCATCTGGATGCGACCCAGGCACCGTTGTTCCAGGAAATTGCCGACGTCTTGGCCTTTCGGCGCATCGGCGACTTCGTCATCGACTTTGAGCCGTTTGTCGTAAGCGCGCTCGAGGGCGATGTGGCCGAGTACCATGGCGAGGAATCGCGCCGCACCATTGCGGGCTGTCCCGGGCTTTCGCTGGTGGAGGAGGGGAGTAAGGTCACCTACACCAACGCGGCCTCCGAGATTCCCCCGGCGCACATCGAGACGCTCTGCCCCGAGGGCCTGACTTATATCTTTGGCTGCGGCCACGTGGGCGCTGCGACGGCGCGCGTGCTCACGGCGGCGGGCTTTGCCGTCGTGGCGTGCGATGACCGCCCCGGCACGCTGACCCCCGATTGGGTGCCCGGCGTCTACGACCGTCGTCTGGTCGACTACAAGAACCTGAGCGAGCTGTGTCCCATCGGCCCGCGCGACCTGGTGGTCGCCGCCACGGCGGGTCACAAGTCCGATATCGACGTGGTGATTCAGGCCATGCGCGCCAAGCCCGCCTATCTGGGCTGCTTAGGCTCGCGCCGCAAGACGGCCTTTGTGCGCGCCCGCCTGGAGCAGGAGGGCTTTACGCAGGAGCGGATCGACGAGCTGCACCTGCCGATCGGCGTTGCCATTCAGGCCGAGGACCCCGAGGAGATCGCCATCTCCATAGCCGCCGAGATGATCCACCTGCGCCGCACCAAGCTCGTCCCCCGCAAGCGCTAATCGCATCCCCACCAATAAGTTGCGGTGAAATACGGATTGTTTAAGCCTGTTAGGCCGCCCAACAGTCCCTATTTCACCGCAACTGCTTTTTGGGGATCACTATGTGCGGGGGAGTTGTGGAGTTGTGCAGGCAGACGAGGTTTTTCTGGAAATACGCTCCCGATGCGCGTATAGTACCGATTGTTTTGTCGGCTCCTGCTGCGTCGAGTCCAAACCGCAAAATGCCATGAGCGGCGCGGATGCAGCCAGGAGGCACGAGGACAACCCATCGTGGCCACGCCCCGTGCTTAAAACCCCAAGAAGGAGTGAACAATGGCAGAAGAGAAGTATGTGCCGCGTCTGAAGACCAAGTACAACAACGAGGTCAAGCAGCAGCTTCAGGACAAGTTCCAGTACGAGAACGTCATGATGATCCCCAAGTTTGAGAAGATCGTCGTGAACATGGGTGTCGGCGAGGCCGCTACCGATTCCAAGGCCATCGACGGTGCCGTGCGCGACCTGCGCGCCATCACCGGCCAGCAGCCGATGATCACCCGTGCCCGCAAGTCCATCGCTACCTTCCGCCTGCGCGCTGGTATGCCGATCGGCTGCAAGGTTACCCTGCGTGGCGACCGTATGTGGGAGTTCTTCGATCGTCTGACCTCCGTCGCGATTCCCCGTATCCGCGACTTCCGCGGCATCTCCGCCAAGAGCTTCGACGGCCGTGGTAACTTCTCCATGGGCGTCACCGAGCAGCTCATCTTCCCCGAGATCGACTTCGATTCCGTCGATCACCAGCGTGGTATGGACATCACTTTCGTGACCACCGCCAATACCGATGAGGAGGCCAAGGCCCTTCTGGACGCCTTCGGTTTCCCGTTCAAGAAATAGGTTCACCTGCCCTATAAGCGCCGTTCCCACAAGGGGGCGGCGCTTGGGGCGAACAATACTCTATGTGAGGAGGATATAAGTGGCTAAGACATCGATGATCGTCAAGTGCAATCGCAAGCAGAAGTTCTCTACTCGTGAGTACACGCGCTGCCAGCGCTGCGGCCGTCCGCACTCTGTGTACCGCAAGTTCGGCCTGTGCCGTGTCTGCTTCCGCGAGCTTGCACTCAAGGGCGAGCTTCCCGGCGTTAAGAAGGCCAGCTGGTAAGTCACTACCAGCGTTTCAAGCATCCGTTTGGAACAGGGAAAACGCGCTAGTTAGGCTTTGCCGTTAAGGGCGGCGAAGAACCAAGAGCACGTGTTCATCAAGAACGAAGGAGAATCTGTATGAACCTTACAGACCCGATCGCAGATATGCTTACGCGCATCCGTAACGCTAACTCTGTGAACAAGGCCACGGTCTCCATGCCGAGCAGCAAGAAGCTCGTCGAGATCGCTCGTGTTCTGCACGAGGAGGGCTACATCGAGGGCTACGATGTCGAGGACACCGTTCCCCAGAAGACTCTGCACATCACGCTTAAGTATGGTCCCAAGAAGGCTAAGGTCATCAACGGCATCCGCCGCATTTCCAAGCCGGGCCTGCGTAAGTACACCGGCGTTGCCGACATGCCCCGCGTCCGTGGTGGCCTTGGTACCGCCATTATTTCCACCAGCCATGGCGTCATGACCGACCGCGATGCTCGCAAGCACAACGTCGGCGGCGAGATCATCGCTTACGTCTGGTAATTTGCTCGGTAGGTAGAAGGAAAGGAGATCACCGTGTCTCGTATCGGTAATAAGCCTGTCCAGATTCCCGCCGGAGTCGAAGTGGCAGTCAACGGCAACAACGTTGTCGTCAAGGGCCCCAAGGGCCAGCTCGAGCTCGATGTCTTTGAGAAGCTCGCTATCAACGTCGAGGACAACGTCCTCACCGTTTCCCGTCCCGACGACGAGCGTGAGACCCGTGCCCGCCACGGCCTCACCCGCGCCCTCATCCACAACATGGTTGTTGGCGTTTCCGAGGGCTTCGAGAAGAAGCTCGAGCTCGCCGGCGTCGGTTACCGCGTGCAGCAGAAGGGCAAGAACCTCGAGTTCTCCCTGGGCTTCTCGCACCCCGTGATCGTCGAGGCTCCCGAGGGCATCACCTTCGAGGTTCCCGACAACACCCACGTGAACGTCAAGGGTATCAACAAGCAGCAGGTCGGTCAGATCGCCGCTGAGATCCGCGGCCATCGTCCTCCCGAGCCTTACAAGGGCAAGGGTATCCACTACGTTGGCGAGCACATCCGCCGCAAGCTGGGTAAGGCCGCCAAGTAGTCGTAACCGACTCACTCGCATAAGACCAGCACCCCGTCAGGTGCTGGCAAGATCAACCTTTTTAGGAGTTTACGTATGAACAAGCATAAGGCGAAGCTGGAAGGCCTCAAGCGTCGTCAGCGTCGTGTTCGCGGCAAGGTCTCGGGTACCGCCGAGCGTCCGCGTCTTCGCGTGACCCGTACTAACGCCAACATCTATGCCCAGATCATCGACGACAGCAAGGGCTCCAGCCTGACGCTCGTCTCCGCCTCGACCCTCGAGGCCGAGTTTAAGGGCACCCACACCTCGAACAAGGAGGCTGCGGAGAAGGTCGGTCAGCTCGTTGGCAAGCGCGCCATCGAGGCCGGCATCACCAAGGTCGCCTTCGATCGTGGTGGCCGTATCTACCATGGCCGCGTCAAGGCCCTCGCCGACGGTGCTCGTGCCGCCGGTCTCGAGTTCTAGGAGGTATGTAGCACATGGCTCGTAATCAGAAGCAGCAGCGCGAGGCCTCCGAGTTCGAGGAGCGCGTCGTTTACATCAACCGCGTGTCGAAGACCGTCAAGGGTGGTCGTCGCATGAGCCTCGTCGCTCTCGTCGTCGTTGGCGACGGCAAGGGTAACGTCGGCGTTGGCATGGGCAAGTCCGCTGAGGTGCCCCTGGCCATCTCCAAGGCGTCTCTCGATGCCAAGAAGAACATGTTCCACGTGCCGGTGACCGATCAGGGCACCATCCCGCACGAGGTTCTCGGTCACTTTGGTGCCGGCCGCATCATCATCAAGCCCGCTGTCGAGGGTACCGGCGTTATCGCCGGCGGCGCTGTGCGTCCCCTCTTCGAGCTTGCTGGCATCAAGAACGTCCTGTCCAAGTCCCTCGGTACCGACAACGGCCTTAACATCATCAAGGCTGCCGTCGAGGGCCTCAAGGAGCTCTCCAGCCCTGAGGACGTCGCGGCTCGCCGTGGCCTGACGGTCTCCGAGATGTTCGTCGGTAAGGAGAACTAAGCATGGCTGACACCATCAAGATCAAGCAGGTCCGCAGCACCAACGGTTGCAAGCAGGACCAGGTCCGTACTGTCCGTGCCCTCGGTCTCCACAGGATCCGCGAGGTTCGCGAGATTGCTGACAACGAGTCCGTCCGCGGCATGATCTTCAAGGTCAAGCACCTTGTCGAGATTGTAGAGGAGTAGCAAATGCAGCTTCACGATCTTACTCCCGCGCCCGGTTCCACCAAGAACCGCAAGCGCGTCGGCCGTGGCAATTCTTCGGGTCACGGCACCACTTCTGGCCGCGGCCAGAAGGGCCAGGGTTCCCGCTCTGGTGGCACCAAGGGTGCCGGCTTCGAGGGTGGCCAGACTCCGCTGGCTATGCGCCTGCCCAAGCTTCCGGGCTTCCGCAACCCCCGTCGTATCGAGTACACCGCTGTCAACGTCGAGCGTCTCGAGCGTAAGTTCGAGGACGGCGCTGTGATCGACGGTGCTGCTCTTAAGGCCGCTCGCATCACCAAGAGCGAGTTCGAGCCCGTCAAGGTGCTCGGTAATGGTGAGCTCACCAAGAAGTTCACGGTCAAGGTCGACAAGGTCAGCGCTTCTGCGCAGGCCAAGATCGAGGCCGCCGGCGGAAAGGTCGAGCTGCCGTGCTAAATGGTCTTAAGAATGCTTTCCGCATTAAAGAACTGCGCGAAAAGATTCTTTTTACCATAGCTATGCTCGTCGTGTACCGCATTGGTGCGCACGTTCCTGTGCCCGGCATTCCCTTCCAGGGGATGCTGGGCCTTTTCTCGACCGGGAGCAACTCGGTCGCCGCAGGTGCTATGGCCCTCCTGAATCTTTTCTCTGGTGGCGCGTTGAGCTATGTCTCGGTGTTCTCTTTGGGCATCATGCCGTACATCACGAGCTCGATTATCCTCCAGATGCTCCAGGCCGTCGTGCCTTCCCTGCATGAGCTTGCCCGCGAGGGCGAGGTCGGTCAGACCAAGATTACGCAGTATTCGCGTTACCTCACCTTGGCTCTGGCAATCCTCAACTCCGTGGGTTACCTCTTCCTCTTTAAGAGCTTCGGCATCAGCTTTAATGGCGCCGGCGCTCCCGAGATCATCTTCGACCTCATGATCGTCGGCACGCTCACCGCGGGCGCCATGCTGATCATGTGGATTGGTGAGCTCATCACCCAGCGCGGTATCGGCAATGGCATGTCGCTGATCATCTTCGCGAACATCATGGCCGGTCTTCCGCAGGCGATTTTCTCCAGCACTGAGGGTAACGCCGGTGGCATCATCACCATGGTGATTATCTGCGCCATCATCCTGCTGGTCATCCCGCTGATTGTTTTCCTTGAGCGCGGCCAGCGCCGCATTCCGGTCTCTTACGCCAAGCGCGTCGTGGGCCGTCGCATGATGGGTGGCCAGACCACCTACCTGCCCATCAAGGTCAACACCGCGGGCGTCGTGCCGATCATCTTCGCTTCGGCGCTGCTGTACTTCCCGGCCCAGATTGCCGTGTTCTTCCCCGGCATCGGCTGGATTCAGGCAGTTGCCTCCGCGCTTTCGACCGGTTGGCTCAACTGGGTGCTTAACGTTGTCCTCATCGTGTTCTTCGCGTACTTCTACACCTCCATGGTGTTCAACCCCGATGACACGGCCGACAACCTTAAGAAGCAGGGTGGCTTTATTCCGGGCGTCCGTCCGGGCAGGGCTACCGCGGCCTACATCAAGAACGCGCTCAACAAGATTACGCTTCCCAGCGCTGTCTTTTTGGCGCTCATCGCCATCGTGCCTTCGATCATCTTCTCCTTCACGGGTAACCATCTGATTCAGGCATTTGGCGGCACGTCCATCCTCATCATGGTCGGCGTCGTGCTCGACACGGTCGATAAGCTCGAAGGCCAGATCAAGATGTATGATTACGATGGATTCTTTAAATAGGCTAGAGGAGGATTGCTCATGAACCTCGTATTGCTCGGAGCTCCGGGTGCCGGTAAGGGCACCGTCGCGCAGGAGCTCGTCGCCGAGTTTGGCGTCGCTCACATTTCCACGGGCGACCTGCTGCGTGCTGCCGTCAAGGGTGGTACCGAGCTTGGTATTCAGGCTAAGAAGTACATGGACGCTGGCGAGCTCGTTCCCGACCAGCTCGTGATCGACCTTGTCAAGGAGCGCCTTGCCGCCGATGACGCCCAGCAGGGCTTCATCCTCGATGGCTTCCCGCGCAACACCGCCCAGGCTGTGACGCTCGATTCCGAGCTCTCCGCCATGGGTCGCGAGATCGACTGCGCCCTTCTGGTCGACGTGGCCCCCGAGGTCATCATCGACCGTCTGTCTTCGCGTCGCACCTGCCGCGCCTGCGGTTACACCGGCACCGCTGCCGATGCAACCTGCCCCAAGTGCGCAGGCGAGATGTATCAGCGCGACGACGACAAGCCCGAGACCATCAAGAATCGTCTCGACGTCTACGAGAAGTCCACGAGCCCGCTCGTCGACTACTATCGTGGCCAGGGTCTGCTCAAGTCGGTCAACGGTGACCAGCCTCGCGAGACCGTGTACGGGGATGTCAAAGAGGCTCTCGGTCTATGATCAAGATTAAGTCTGCAACGCAAATCGAGCAGATGAAGAAGGCAGGAGCGCTATCTAAGATGGCGCTCCGCCACGTTGGAGCCATGGTGCGCCCCGGCGTTTCGACTTTTGAGCTTGATCAGCTTGCGGAGCAGATTATCCGCATGCATGGCGGCACCCCGGCCTTTAAGGGTTACGGCGGGTTCCCCGGTACCATTTGTGCATCGATTAACGATGCTGTGGTCCACGGTATTCCCAATCCCGACATGATCCTGCGCGATGGCGATATCATCTCCATCGATACGGGAGCCGTTGTCGACGGTTGGGTCGGCGATAACGCTTGGACGTTTTTCGTCGGTACCCCCACGCCCGAGGCCAAGGCCCTGTGCGAGGTTACGCGCGATTGCCTTAAGGCTGCAATCGAGCAGGCTGTTCCCGGTAACCATATTGGGGACATTGGTTATGCCGTCCAATCCCTCGCCGAGTCTCACGGCTATGGCGTGCTTCGCGATTATGTGGGGCACGGTATTGGCCATGTGATGCACGAGGACCCCAACGTTCCGAATTACGGAAAGAAGGGGAGGGGCGTTCGTCTCCAGGCCGGTATGGTCATTGCCATCGAGCCGATGGTCACGATGGGATCCAATCATGTGAGCACGGGCTCCGATGGTTGGATCGTTACGACCAACGACCACCTGCCCGCCGCGCACTACGAGAACACCGTCGCCATCACCGATGACGGCCCGGTGATTCTCACCACCGACGCGCAAGGCGCTTGGTGTTCGCTCCAAGGCGGAGAAATGTAAAAGTCGCCGCCCCCTGATGCCCAACCTCGCCTTTCAATTTCGAAGGCATGACCCCAAGGTCTATGCCTTCTCATTTCAAGGCGATCTTGGGCATCAGGGAACGGCTTTGTTTTACATTTCAAATGTAACAAGTTCCACTTAGTTGTGGAGCCATTACGAAGTTATTACGATGCGTGCATACGTGTTGTAGAATACTCAATCGCTGTCGTTTTCTAGAGAAAGATGATTGCTTGTGAAGAAGGAAGACGCAATTGAGCTCGAGGGTACGGTAAAGGAACCGCTGCCCAATGCCATGTTTAAGGTCGAGCTCGAGAACGGTCATTCGGTTCTGTGCAACATTTCTGGCAAGATCCGAATGAATTACATCCGTATTCTCCCCGGTGACAGGGTTGTCGTGGAGCTTTCCCCGTACGACCTGACCCGCGGCCGCATCACCTATCGCTACAAATAGCGGCACGCATACACGCACTCCATTTCCGACTGCAGGCTTAGCTCAACCTACGGTCGGATTGTGTGTGAAGACCAGCCATAGTTTTAAACGCCTGCGGCTGGGCGAGTAGATAGTAGGGAAGTAGTTTGAGCGCTACCGAAAGGAAGAACGATGAAGGTACGTCCTTCGGTCAAGAAGATGTGCGATAAGTGCAAAATCATTAGGCGCCATGGCAAGGTCCTCGTCATTTGCGAGAACCCCCGTCATAAGCAGCGTCAGGGTTAAGAGAGGAGACTACGTTGGCCCGTATTAATGGTGTCGACCTCCCGCGTGAGAAGCGCGTTGAGATCGGTCTGACCTACATTTACGGCATCGGCCGCACCACTGCGACGAAGATTTGCGTCGAGTGCAACGTTAACGTGGATACGCGCGTTAAGGACCTCACCGAGGATGAGGTTAATGCCATCCGCGATTATATCGATAAGAACCAGATCATGGTTGAGGGCGACCTCCGCCGTGAGCGCAACCAGAACGTCAAGCGCCTTATGGACATCGGCTGCAACCGCGGCCTTCGTCACCGCAAGGGCCTCCCGGTCCGCGGCCAGCGCACCCACACTAACGCTCGTACCCGCAAGGGCCCGAAGCGTCAGATCGGTGCTAAGAAGAAGAAATAAGGAGCGCTAGATAGATGGCTACTGCTAAGAAGAACGTTCGCGCTGCCCGTCTGAAGCGCGCGGACCGTAAGAACATTTCCGTGGGCCAGGCTCACATTCGTTCTACGTTCAACAACACGATCGTTTCGATCACCGATCCCCAGGGCAACGTCATTTCCTGGAAGTCGGCTGGCCAGGTGGGCTTCAAGGGCTCCCGTAAGTCCACGCCGTTCGCTGCCCAGATGGCTGCCGAGGCTGCTGCCAAGCAGGCCATGGAGCACGGTATGAAGAAGGTTTCCGTCTTCGTCAAGGGCCCCGGCTCCGGTCGTGAGACCGCCATCCGCTCCCTCCAGGCTGCTGGCCTCGAGGTCTCGAGCATCCAGGACAAGACCCCCATTCCGCACAACGGCTGCCGCCCCAAGAAGCGTCGCCGCGTGTAACTGAAAGGATCGTATCAATATGGCAATCGACAGGACTCCTGTTCTTAAGCGCTGCCGTCAGCTCGGGATCGATCCCGCTGAGCTCGGTTACAGCAGCAAGAAGGAATCTATCCGTCAGCCCAAGCGCCGTCGCAAGGAATCTGAGTACGGCATGCAGCTGCGCGAGAAGCAGAAGGTCAAGTTCATCTATGGCGTTCTGGAGAAGCAGTTCCACGGCTACTTCAACAAGGCCCGTAAGATGAACGGCGTCACCGGTGAGAACCTCATGATCATTCTTGAGTCTCGCCTCGACAACGTCGTCTTCCGTCTTGGCTTCGCCCGCACCCGCAAAGAGGCTCGTCAGTCCGTCCGTCACGGTCACTTCACCGTGAACGGCAAGCGCGTGGACATCCCGTCCTACCGCGTCAAGGCCGGCGACGTCGTCGCTGTCGGCGAGAAGTTCCGTGACCTCCTCCCCATCAAGGAGGCCCTGATTTCCTCCGAGCGCTTTGAGGTCCCTGGCTGGCTCGAGGTCGATATCGAGAAGCTGTCTGGTAACGTGCTCGCTCTGCCGACGCGTGAGCAGATCAGCGGTGATATCAACGAGCAGCTCATCGTCGAGCTCTACTCTAAGTAGTCCATCCGGGCTGCTGAGGCTGGAGGTAATACATGTCAGAATTCATTAGGCCTCAGGTTCAGGTCGAAGAGATCAACGAGACGTCTGCTCGTGTCTCCGTCGAGCCGCTCGAGCGTGGTTACGGCGATACGCTGGGTAACTCCCTTCGTCGCGTTCTTCTGTCCTCGCTCGAGGGTGCCGCCGTCGAGGCTATTCAGATCGATGGTGCGCAGCACGAGTTCATGACCATCCCTAACATGGTCGAGGATGTCACCGACATCGTCCTGAATGTCAAGGGTCTTGTCTTCAGGGCTCTCGGCACGACCGACGAGGCGACCGCAACCATCTCGGTTGACGGCCCCTGCGAGGTCACCGGTGCGGACTTCTTTATTCCGTCCGAGTTTGAGCTGGTCAACCCCGAGCAGCACATTGCTACGCTCACCGAGGGTGGCCATCTCACCATGAGCATGCGCATCGGCTATGGCCGCGGCTATGTTTCTGGCGAGGCTAACAAGCGTGACAACGATCCCATCGGTGTGATCCACGTCGACTCGCTGTACTCGCCGGTGTCCCGTTGCGCCAAGCTCGTTGAGGCTTGCCGTGTCGGCCAGCATACCGACTACGACCGCCTTGTCCTCGAGATCGAGACCAACGGTTCCATCGCCCCGCGCGACGCCGTGGTCCAGGCTGCCAATATCATCAACCAGCATATGGCCGCCTTTATGAACCTTGCCGAGACCCCCGAGGTCGAGGAGGAGGCTTCGATCTTCGCTCCCGAGGTCACCAACGACAACGCCGAGCTGGACAAGCAGATCGAGGATCTGGACCTTTCCGTCCGTTCCTACAACTGCCTTAAGCGCGCCAGCATTCACTCGGTCCGTCAGCTCGTTGAGTTCTCGGAGAATGATCTGCTCAACATCCGTAACTTCGGTGTTAAGTCGATCGAGGAAGTGAAGGACAAGCTTGAGTCCATGGGCCTGAGCCTGAAGGCTTAATGCTTCGCATATTTGAGGAGAAACTAGACCATGCGTCACAACGTTAAGAAGGGCCTGAAGCTCGGCACCGATGCGAGCCACACCAAGGCCATGAAGAAGAGCCTTGCTAAGGCCCTCTTCGAGAACGACCGCATCAAGACCACCGAGACCCGCGCTAAGGCGCTGCGTTCGGTCGTCGATCCGATCATCACCTGGGCCAAGAAGGGCGACCTGCACTCTCGTCGTCTGGCTATCGCCAAGCTCGGCGATAAGCAGCTCGTTGCCGAGATCTTCGACAAGGCTGCTCAGGGCATGTGGCAGGACCGCAACGGCGGTTATACCCGCATCATGAAGCTCGGCAACCGCAAGGGCGACAACGCTCCCATCGTTATCATGGAGCTCGTCACCGAGCCTTGCACGCCTAAGGCCAAGAAGGCTGCTCCGGCCCCCAAGAAGGCCGCTGCTCCCAAGAAGGTCGAGGCTGTCGAGGAGGCTCCTGCTGAGGAGACCGCTGAGTAGACATTCCGTCTGCATAGGCTATATTCGAGGGGTACGTTCGCGTACCCCTCTTTTTTTGTCGCGATACCGTTACTTGTTTGTTGGGAGCGCCCATGACTGCGCCGTCTGATTTCAATTCGACTCCCGAGCTTGACGCCACGCTCGTATTTCGCGTGGCCTATGATGGCTCGTCGTATAGCGGATTTGCCGAGCAGCCGGGACAGACGACGGTTGCGGGTGAGCTGCGCCGCGCTATCGAGACGCTGCTTCGCCGTCCGATCGATCTGACGTGCGCGGGGCGTACCGATGCCGGCGTGCATGCCGTGGCTCAGTACATCAGCGTGCCCGTAACGGACGCTGAGCTCGCTTGTACGCGCCGTAGGTGGCTGCGGGCCATGGATGCCCTGCTGCCCAAAGATATCGCCATAAACGAGGTCTACAAGGCCCGTAAAGGCTTTTCTGCACGTTTTGACGCGCGTTCCCGTACGTATACGTACCGTATTGCCGATCGAGATGCGCGCCCCGTGCTGTCCCGCGGTGCCGTGTGGTGGCATCGCTACCCATTGGATGTTGAGGCGATGTCTGCGGCCTGTCCCGCGCTGCTGGGCGAGCAGGACTTCAAGAGCTTTTGCAAGGTGGCGTCTGCCGTGGGCAAGCCCACGCACCGCTGCGTGATGCGTGCCGAGTTTGGCCATGAGGTTGCGTTTGGCGAGGACATCCTGACGTTTACCATCGAGGGCAATGCGTTTCTGCATTCGATGGTCCGCACGATCGTGGGCACGCTTGTCGAGATTGGCATGCATCGCCGTGAACCCGAGTGGATGCGCGAGGTCATCGATGCTTGCGACCGTACCGCTGCGGGCCCCACGGCTCCTGCCTGCGGCCTTACGTTTATGGGCGTGGATTACGATCCCGCCGAGCTTGTCGTGCTCGACTAGGGGAGGGCTCGGCGCGTCGTGCGTCGGCACCTGTCATCTGTGGGCTGCGCGTGTGCAACATCTGTTCTTGGCGTGCAATACAACCGGTGTCTCATTGCTTTTATTGCCGGGGTGTACCATGAACGACAGTTTGATTCACTGCTGTCGAGAGGACGGATAACTTGGTTCGACGTGGCTCGCATCCGCGACTTTCGGTGATCCTTGTGGTAGAAGGTTCGCCCAGCTATGCGATGCGTGCGCTCGAGAGTATCCAGAACCAAGACCTCTACGATTTGCAGATTGTCGTTGTCTGCCGCGATGCTGCGCCCGGTGTGCGCCATTCGCTTCAAGTTGCTGCCGACAGGGACATCCATATTGATTTGATTGACGTCGAGGACGCGAAGCGCGGCGCTTGTCTTCGTGCCGGTTTTGCTGCCTCGCGCGGCTCTCAAATCATCGCCATGAACGCCGATGAGTGGTTTGCTCCGCAGTCTCTTTCCAAGATGGTCGATATCGCGTGCGATACTACGGCAGACATAGTGCTCCCCACGGTGTCGCTCGACCGCTATGATGCACATCGAGAGCGCCATTCACGCGTCTTGGATGCTGCTCATATTTCCATTGATAGCAAATCTTCGATGGTGACCGGGCTGTCCCAGTTGATTTTAGGCGGCCTAGTCGTTCAGACCTCTGGCGTGATGTATAGCCGTCCGCTGTTTGAGGCATGCCTTTTGTACGACAAGGCGTTTCGCACAGTTGGGTTTATGGCGTGCTCGCTCTCGCGGGCGCAGCGCGTCTCCGGATGCGGCGACGCTTGTTTCCACGCGGCGGCACCTAAGCTTACAGATGCCTTTGATCCCACCATGTATGCCAAGGTATCCGATGACACCCGGGCGCTCGACGAGCTTACGGACTCACTCTCGGAAGCAGATAGCGGTGGTCGGCTCAAGCTGGCAACCCAAAAGTTCTACTTTGCCGGACTGGTCGCCTGCATCGAGAATTTGTGTCTGAGCCCGCATGGGGTGTCGTCAATCGAGCGTTCCGCCCGTATGCGTGATATGCTCGAGGCGCCTCGAACCCGTCAGATGGTCGCCGCGCTCAAGGATAACCATCGGGGGCTCGGTCTGTTGTTTGGGCCGATCGCCAGCGCCAAGCCCGCGCGCTGCGTGATGTGTACGCATCTGGCGGCTTTTCTTAACCGGACGGGCGCAAAAACCGCCTAAACGGCTCATCTCGAAACAAATTTGCATAGAATTGTTTCGAAATGCGTTCTTATACACAAAAGCCTTCAAATAGCGTTAAACTATTCAATCACTGATTGATTGTCTCCGCCATCTTTTGGAGAGAGGGTTTGTATGGCTAAAAAACGCAATGGGCGCCAGGATGCCATTAGAGATATTGTGCGCAATAAGGACGTCCGCACGCAGCGCGTGCTGGTCGATGAGCTCCGCGCTATGGGCTTTGATTGCACGCAGGCGACTGTCTCTCGCGATATTGCCGATATGGGGCTGCGTAAGCTCCCTGAGGGCATCTATGTTCTGGCAGAGGACCTGCACCTGCAGCGTATGGTTTCCGAGCTCGTAACGGGCGTTCTGCGCACCGATAATCTGGTTATGATCAAGGCTCAGCCTGGCACGGCTTCCGGCATCGCCGCCGCCGTTGATGCGGCAGAGCTGCCCGATGTGCTTGGCTCGCTTGCCGGCAACGATACGATTTTGGTTATTGCCCAGACGGCCGAGGACGGCGAGCGTCTTGAGGCGCTGATCAATAAGCTGAGCAATTCTCGCAAGTAGGCGTGCGGGTCGTGCGCTCGGCACTGTGTGCGTGACATAGTGGCTTGTAAGGGGTATCGACGTTGGTCGGTACCCCCCTTTTTTTGTTTGCCGGTATAAAGACCGCCCACCAGGTCGCTTTAAACTAAAAGGCCCCCGAGCAGTTTAATAAGCTGCTCGGGGGCCTTGTTGCTTATGGCCGGATGATTTCTAGCCGACCGTATCGTCAGGCGTGGGCGAGGGGTCGGGAGTGGGCGTAGGCGTAGGCGTAGGCGTAGGCGTAGGCGTGCCGCCATCGCCGCCGGTCGAACCACCAGTTGAGCCGCCCGTCGAGCCACCGGTCGTACCGGTGCCGCCGGTGGTGTCGCCACCCGTGGTCTCGGTGGTCGTGGTCGTCGTGGTAGTCGTTGTGGTAGTTTCCTCTTCGTCCTCGTTCTCGTCCTTGTCGTCGTTCTCCGTCTTCTTGGCGTTGTTGGTGCCGTAGAACTTCCAGACGCTGTTGTTCTTGTAGGTGGGCGCCGTTCCGGTCGCAAACTCCTCGCGCTCGGTACCGGTCAGAACGGTGTTCATAAACCGCTTAAAGACAGGCAGGTTGGTGCTGTCGCCCAGCAGGTCCGTGCCGTATTTTTGGATGGGGATCTCACCTGCGGAATAGCCGGTCCACAGGGCGCACGCCAGCTGCGGGGTATAGCCGCAGAACCACAGGTTGGTGGTGTTGTCGGTGGTGCCCGTTTTGCCGGCATAGGGCTGGTTGACGCTCAAGGCGCCGGCAGCACCCGTACCGCTGCCCTGCATGACGCCGGACAGAACATCGGTGACCGCGGCGGCCTCGCCCTCGGTAAGCACCTGTGAGGGATTGTCCGTGTGCTGGTACAGCACCGAACCGGTACGAGAGTCAATCTCGGTGATGGCGATCGGCTGGCGATAGTAGCCGCCGTTGGCAAACGTCGCGTAGGCGGCGGCCATCTCGAGCGGCGAGATCGAGCCGGTGCCGAGCGTCATGACGGGAACGTCCTCGATGTTGTCCTTGGCGGGATCGATGCCGAGCTTTTTGACGAGCGAGATGATCTTGCTGTTGCCGACGGCTTCCGCCACCTGGATGTAGCCGGTGTTGGAGGAGTATGCCGTTGCCTGCTTAAGCGTGATGTTGCCATAGCTATGGTTGGCGTAGTTTTGGACCTCGGTCGTGGTGCCCTTGGCCTTGAGCGGCGAGTTGCAGTTGAGGGTGACGTTGGGGTTCATGCCGTTTTGGATGGCAGTTGCCAGCGTAAAGGCCTTAAAGGTGGAGCCGACGGGGCGCTTGGCCGTGGCATGGTTTACGTGGTTCTCGTCGGCGTTGTAGTCGTAGCCGCCCACCATGCACTTGATGTAGCCGGTCTTGGGGTCGACGACGACCATGCCCATGTCCAGGCCGTCGAGTGAGAGCGTGTCGAGCTGCTCGCGGACGGCATTCTCTGCCACCTGCTGCATCGTGGGGTCGATGGTGGTCTTGACGGTCAGGCCGCCCTTAAAGAGCACGTCGGTCGAGAACTCCTGCTCCAGCAGCTGCTTAACATAGGCGACAAAGTAGGGCTGCGAGTATACGTCAACGCCGCTGCCCGAGATTTCGGTCACGTTGAGGGTGATGGGCTCGGCCTGTGCGGCATCGTGCTCCTCCTGCGTGATGTGGCCCAGGCGCAGCATGTTGTCGAGGACCTTGTTGCGACGGGACAGCGCTAGGTCGGGGTTGACCGTGGGGTCGTACTGCGAGGGCGAGTTGGGGAGGCCGATCAACAGTGCGGCCTCGCTCAGGGTGAGATCGGCGGCGCTCTTGGACAGATAGGTCTCGGCTGCGGCCTCGATGCCGTAGGCGCCGTGGCCGTAATAGATGGTGTTGAGGTACATCATGAGGATCTCGTCTTTGGAGTACATGTCCTCCATCTTGACGGCGATGTAGGCCTCGCGCACCTTACGCTCGATGGTCGAGTCGAACTGCTCCTCCTGCAGGATGGTGTTGCGCACCAGCTGCTGGGTGATAGTCGAGGCGCCTTCGTGCCCGCCGCCGAGGGTTGCCACCGCAGCACGCGCGATACCCCACAGGTCGATACCGCCGTGCTCGTAGAAGCGCTCGTCCTCGACGTCAACGGTGCCCTGCAGCACGTAGGGGGAGACCTCGTCCTTGGTGATGGACTTACGGTTTTGCGTGTAGAAGCTCGCGATCTTGTTGCCGTTGCAGTCGACGATCTCGGTGGGCTCGCTCACCAGATACGCGTTGGCGTCGGTGTAGTCGGGCAGATCGGACAGCCAGCGGTTGACGTTGCCGACCATGCCGATGCCAAACGCGACGCCCGCGATAAGCAAAAAGCCCAAAAACGAGAGCAGGATTATGGGCAGGGCATGCGTCTTTGAACGGCTGCGTCCCTGTCGTTGGCGAGGACCCATATATTGACCTCCAGGTATGTCGTGCCGGACGGCGGATGTGCCGTCGGGGCAGGATGGACATAAGTTATTACACGATAAACCAAACGGGGCGCGCGAGGCCTCGTGTATGCTGGAAGACGGCATTTTTCAGAGTGAATGCATACCTTGGTAAGGAGTTTGCCGATGGCGATTCGGGCGATGGGGCCGAGCGGACAATACGAGACTGGATTGGATGCTGCCGGTGCGGCGCTGCCCGAGCTGCTGGCGCCGGCGGGCGGACTCGACCAGATGCTTGCGGCCATTGCCGCGGGTGCCGATGCCATCTATGCGGGGTTGGGCGGCTTTAACGCCCGCGTGAGCGCGCATGGCTTTACGGATGACGAGTTTGCGCGCGGCTGCGCCGTGGCGCATGCCCATGGCGTGCGCGTGTACGTGACGCTCAACGTGTTCGTGTTTGACGATGAGCTGTCCGATGCGGTGGCGCTGGGAGCTCATGCACTGGAGCTGGGCGCCGATGCTCTGATTGTGGCCGATGCCGGGTTGGCCTGCGCGCTGCATGCGGCAATTCCGGGGGTCGAGATTCATCTGTCCACCCAAGCGGGCGTCCATAGCAAGGGCGCCGTGCGTTTGGCGGCTGACGAGCTGGGGGTCGAGCGCGTGACGACGGCGCGCGAGCTGACCGTGGCAGAGATTGCGACGCTCTGCGCTACCGGTGTGTCCATCGAGGTGTTCTGCCATGGCGCCATATGCATTGGCTATTCGGGTGCGTGCGAGTTTTCGGCCCTGCGGCGCGGACGGTCGGCGATGCGTGGCGACTGCACGCAGCCGTGCCGTCTGGCGTACGATTTGGTGGATGAGGCTGGGGAGAGCGTCGTTGCCGTCGAAGGCGATCGTCTGCTCTGCCCGCGTGACTATCTGGGCATTGCTCATTTACCCGAGCTTGTTGCTGCCGGGGTGGCGTCGCTCAAGATCGAGGGGCGTATGAAAAACCCCGACTACGTCTACAACGTGGTGCGGGCGTGGCGCCGGGCGCTCGATATGCTGCGCGATGGCGCGTGGGATCCCGATGCCGTGCTGGCGCTCGAGCGTGAACTGGGAAGGTCGTTTAACCGCGGGTTTACCGACGCGTATTTGCGAGGCCGCTCGGGTGCGGAGCTTATGAGTTTTGAACGCGCGATCAACCAGGGCGTGCGTGTGGGGCGCTTGGTCGCTGTGGGCCACGAAGAGGTGACCGTTGAGCTCGACGCCGCCGTGGCGGCGGGCGATACGCTCGAGATCAGGTTTTACCCGGGTGCCGACGCGCGTCCCGATGTACCTAAACGCTGGCCGCAAGTTCCCTGCCCGGTGGATGCCGCGGCGGGGGAGCGCATCGTTGTCCATTGCAAGCGTAAGGTTGACACGGGCTGCGAGGTGTACCTGATTCGCAGCGCCGGCGTGTTGGATCAGACGGCGGCGGTGTTGGAGCGCATGCAGGCCGAGGCGGGTGCGATTGCGCCCGTTGCGCGTGCCGTTGAGGTGCTGCCCTTGGATAGCGTTGCGGTAGATGGCGGTGCGTCGACGGAGCTGGTGGAGTGCGCGGTTCCCGCTCGCATGGTTTTTGCTTGGCAGCTGATGGATGCCGACCCGCGCGGAGAACTCGATTTGTCCGACGCCGTTGTGGTGCTTGACGAGGTGTGCCGCACGGGTGACGCTGACCGGACCCGCTCACTGATGCAGCGTGCCGGGTGCGTCGTCTGCCGCAACTTGGGACAGGTGGTGATCGCTCGCGAGCTGGGCGTGACGTTTGACGTGGCGGCGCCGGTGTTCTGCGCGAATCGGGCCACGCTTACCTGGCTGCGCGGACTCGGTGCGGGGCGGGTGTACTTGCCGGCCGAGTTGCTCGGCAATGATGCGGAGCGTATTGCCGAACTGGCTGCTGAACCCGGCGTCTGGGGTCCGGTCGACGCCGACCGTCCCGAGCTTATGGTGTGCGAGCACTGCCTGCTGACCGCCGAGGGCGTCTGCGCTACCGATGCGACGGGACAGGTCCGTTGCCGCGACTGCTTGCGCCGTCGGCAGGTACGCTATCTGGTCGAGCGTGACGGTACACGCCTGCCAGTTGCCATTGACGCATGCGGCAGGACGAGGATTTTCCTGTCGTAGGTGCCGCGTCGCGTCAGTTTGTTATCATATGAGAGTTTATGGACTTCCAGCACCGCCGTATCCGGTGAGGGTGCTATAGCAAAAGGAGGATACCCAATGCTGTCTGTTGACGAGCAAATGCGTATCATCACCTCGGGCGCCGCGCAGATCGTTCCCGAGGCCGACCTTCGCAAGAAGCTTGAGAAGGGCGAGCCCCTCAACATCAAGCTCGGCGTCGACCCCACCAGCCCCGACCTGCACCTGGGCCATGCCGTGCCGCTGCGCAAGATGCGCCAGTTCCAGGACCTGGGCCACAACGTCACCCTCATCATCGGCAACGGCACCGCGCTGATCGGCGATCCCTCGGGCAAGAACTCCACGCGTCCGCAGCTTTCGCAGGAGCAGATCGAGGCCAACGCCGAGACCTACGTGAGCCAGGCCATGAAGATCCTGGACCCCGAGAAGACCACCATCGTGCACAACGGCGATTGGATCCTTTCGATGGATCTGGCCGGCCTGCTGCAGGTGTGCTCCAAGTTCACCGTTGCCCGCATTCTTGAGCGCGACGACTTTACCAAGCGCTACCAGTCTCAGACGCCGATCGCCCTGCATGAGTTCCTGTATCCCGTGATGCAGGCTTTCGACTCTGTGCAGATCAAGGCCGACGTGGAGATGGGCGGCACCGATCAGCTCTTCAACCTGCTCGCCGGCCGCGAGCTCATGGAGAAGATGGGTATGGAGCCGCAGATTGCGCTCACCATGCCGCTGCTCGAGGGCACCGACGGCGTGCGCAAGATGTCCAAGTCCTATGGTAACTACATCGGCCTGACCGACGCTCCCAAGGACATGTTCGGCAAGACCATGTCCATCCCCGACGAGATGATCGGCAAGTACTATCGTCTGGCCAGCTCGCTCACCCCTGCCGAGGTCGACAAGATCGACGCCGCCCTGGCCGATGGCTCCGCCGACCCCTACGAGCTCAAGCGCGCTCTGGGCCGCGACCTGTGCGACACCTACCACGGTGCCGGCGCCGGCGACGAGGCTCAGGCCGAGTTCGACCGCGTGTTCAAGGAGGGCCAGCTCGCCGACTTCCCCGAGAAGCATGCCGAGCTGACTGTCAATGACGAGGGCCAGATTTACCTCGCCGGCCTGCTCAAGGACCTGGGTCTTTCGGCCAGCGCCGGCCAGGCCCGCCGCGATATCGACGGCGGCGGCGTCAAAATCAACGGCAAGGCCGTGGCTCCCAAGAGCTACAACATCGATCCGAGCGCCCTCAAGCTGGGCGATACCCTCTCCGTAGGCAAGCGCAAGGGCTTCAAGTTGGTCTAGCAAGTAGGTCAACCTAACATGTGCAATAGGGCCGCAGCCGGAACTCCCGACTGCGGCCTTTTGAGTTGCGGTGAAATAGTTCCTAAAAATGCCATACGGGCGCCCAGGCAGGAACTATTCCACCGCAACTTTTTTCTCCGTCCCCAAGGGATCATTTGGCGGTGCCGTTAAGCGGATGGGATGTTAGCGGGACCTTCTTTTGGGCATACAATTGCTATTGGCTTGCTGCGGTGAAGGCTCGTCCGCTCCGCAGTTATTTCTACAGTTAAAGGAGTATGTATGTCCGTTGAGGTCATGAGGTCTGTGATTGATGCAGCCGAGGGCCGCGTGCCCGTCGATACGCTGTTTACCAATGCGCAGATTGTCGACGTATATGGCCAGCGCGTGGCGCCCGGTAGCGTTGCCGTCAAGGATGGCGTAATCGTCGGCGTGCTCTACGACGGTCGCGACGATGCCGCCGGCACCTACGAAGCGACCGAGGTCATTGACTGCCAGGGTCGCTATATCGCCCCCGGCTTTATCGACGGACATCTGCATATCGAGTCCTCGAACATCCGTCCCGCCGAGTATGCGCGCATGGCGGCGACGCGCGGCACCACCACTGCCATCGCCGACAGCCACGAGATCGCCAACGTGGCGGGGCTCGACGGCCTGCGCTTTATGATCGAGGACGGCCGTCGCGCGCCCATTTCCATCAAGTACATGATGCCCTCGTGCGTGCCCGCACTGCCCGATGAGCAGGCCGGCGCTGTGATTACCGCCGCTGACATGCAGGCGTTTTTTGCCGAGCATCCGGGCGATGTCTTTGGCCTCGGTGAGATGATGAACCTGCCGGGTGTCTTTATGGCCGACCCCGAGACCTGTGCTCGCATCGACGCCGCCAACCAGACGCCGTCCAAGCAAGTCGACGGCCATGCGCCACTTGTTGCCGGCAAGGACCTCAACGCCTATGCCGCAGCGGGCATTATCGCCGACCACGAGTCGACGATTCCCGAGGAGGCGCTCGACAAGCTGTCTCGTGGCATGTACGTGATGCTGCGCGAGGGTACGTGCAGCCATGACCTGGCCAACCTGTCGCCGATGCTGCTGGAAAACCCCGCCCGCGCCCGTCGCTGCTGTTTTGCGACCGACGACCGCGCTCCCTCCGATGCGCTTTCGACCGGTATGATCGACAACGCCTGCCGAGTGGCTATCGAGGCCGGTATTGACCCCGTGACCGCCATCTCTATGGCGTCCCTTTCCACGGCCGAGGCGTTTGGCCTGGACCACGGCTGTCGCGACCCGCACGAGCTGCGTGGCGCCATCGCCCCGGGCAAGCGTGCCGACCTGCTGGTGCTCAACGACCTGACGTTTGCCGCAGCTCCGCATCGCGTATATGCCGCCGGTGCTCTGGTGGCGCAGGACGGCACCTTTGTGGGCGAGATCGCACCCGAGATGGCCGAGGTTGCGGCCCTTGCCGATGAGCTGCGTGCTTCCGTTAAGCTGCCGAAGCTATCGCTCGACGTGTTCGACTATGCCTTTAAGCCGGGCGAGGCCGTGATCGACGTGGTGCCGGGCAAGGCCATCACGGGTATGGCTCGCCCCGAGAACGCCGAGGGCCTGCGCCGCATTATGCTGATCGAGCGCCACGGCCGCGGCGTGTCACTGCAGGCCAAGGGCGCCGATGGCGACGGTCCCGCCGGCATGGGACTCGTCGGCAAGCATATCGGCCGCGGCTGGGTGCGCGGTTTTACCATCACAGGCGGCGCTATCGCCTCGACGATCGGCCACGACTCGCACAACGTGTGCGTGGTGGGCGACAACGCCGCCGATATGATGGCCGCCGTTGAGGCCGTGGGCCAAGGTGGTCACGTGCTGGTGCGCAACGGCGAGGTTGTGGCGCGTATTCCGCTGGCGCTTGGTGGTCTGATGAGCGAGAGCACGGCCGAGGATGTCGCCGCGCAGCACGACGACTTTATGGTCAAGGCGCGCGCCATGGGTATTGAGCCGCCGCTCGACCCCATCATGGGCATCATCTTCCTGCCCCTACCGGTCATCCCGACGCTCCGCATTCGCCCCGAGGGCATGTTCGACGTCACGACCTTCACCTACGCCGACTAGTCATCGGGGACGTTCTTAAACGACTAGCCGTCGGGGTGACGTGTCGCCTGGCGCCGCGACCGTGGGACCTCTAGCATGTGTGAGCTATTTGCCAGGTCCTTGTAACGTTTACGCCCGCGGAGTCTTATTTGAGCTCCCTTTGGGTACGTTGGAATCGGATACACGTTCGATTCCAACAAGCCCGAAGGGAGCTTTTCTATGTTTAAACTGATTGCATCCGATATGGACGGCACACTGCTTGACGAAAACGGCCAGGTGCCTCCCGAGACCTACGAACTGATTCTGGCGCTACACGAGCATGGTGTGCATTTCGCCGCATCGTCAGGTCGTCGCTACGATCGCCTGTGCGAGTTCTTTGCGCCCGTTCGCGACAAGATGGACTTTGTCGCCGCTAACGGCGCCCAGGTCTACGCCGACGGCAAGATGGTGGACCGCGAGGTGTATTCGCACCTGGCGATTCGAAAGCTCGCCCAAGCAGTCGCGACGTTTCCCAATCTGCATCTTGCGCTTTTTGACCGAACCAAGTCCTTTTTGCTCGATGATGAGTGCAAGTTCGTACGTGAGGTCGATAAGGACCTTCCCAATGCCCAGCGCATTTGGGAGCTGCCCGATCCCAGCGTAAATATCATCAAGGCGAGTATCTTTTGCGATGACGGTGCCGTTATGGACAGTGCTTACGTACTGCAGCGCGAACTTGGTCAGCTCTTTACTTTTGCGCCTTCGGGCAACGCCTGGATTGATGCCATGCAGCCCGGTGTGTCGAAGGCCTCGGGCATCGCGCAGCTCGCGGAGCATTACGGCGTTGGACGCGACGAGGTCATGGCGTTTGGCGACTCGATGAACGACTACGAGATCATTCGCTTTGTCGGTACGGGCTGCGCGATGGAAAACGCGCGCCCCGCGCTCAAGGCGGTGGCCGATCGCGTGGTGGGTTGTAATCGCGACCACGCCGTCCAGCAGGAGCTCCGTCGCGTGCTGGAGAGTCTCTCCTAATCCGGCAGATGGGGACGTTCCTTTTCTGCCGACAGTGGGGGACAGTCCTTGCAGCTTTTTGCGAAGAGTGTCCCCAACGACTAGTCGTTTAAGAACGTCCCCAATGACTAGGCGAGGGCGGCCATGATGGTGCGGGCGACGCCGTCGTGGTCGTTGTCGTATTCGGTGATGGCGTCGGCGGCCTCGCGATCTTCGGGCTCGGCGTTGATCATGGCCATGCCATGGCCCGCTGCCTGCAGCATGGGGATGTCGTTGATGTTGTCGCCGAACGCCCAGGCGTCGGCGAGACACTCGCCCAGATGCTCGCACAGCCATGTGAGGGCCGTTCCCTTGGTGGCTCCCGCGCCCATAACCTCGATATTCATGGCGTACGAACGCGTGACCTCAATGCCTCCGAGCGTGTCGAGCGCCGCCGCGATGGCGTCGCGATCGGCCGGGTCGTGCCAGTACATGGCGATGCGTTCGAGCGTCTCGACCTCGTCGATCTTGCTGTCGATATCCATGTCGATCGGTGTTCGTGTGCGCTTGAGCGAAGCCGCGATGTGGGGGTCGCCGCCGCAGAATTCGTCCAGGCGCGTGTAGAGCGAGCGGGGGAGGAAGCACTGCCCGTCCGCGAAAATGTCGAAGGTGATGTCATGGCCGGCGGCGATACGGTGGATACGGTGGGCGATGCCGCAGTCGAGCGGCCGGCTCAAAATGCGCGTGGCACGCGAGGCATCGGTGGGCACAACGTCGTCGAGCTGCCAGACGCTGGCACCGTTGGCGCAGACCGCGTAGTGTACGGCGGGGTGGGCGAGGATGGGCTCAAAGATGCCCGACAGCGGACGCCCCGTGCAGGGTACAAACTCAATCCCACGTCGAGCGAGTTCGTCGAGCATTGCCCAGGTGGCGTCGCTCATCTGCTTATCACTCGTCAGCAGCGTTCCATCCATATCGGAAAACACAATCATTCGCTGCGATCCTTTCTACTGGCATAAAAAGCATGGCCGAGGGCGGTGATGCCCTGGCCACGCTCGGGTTCTATAACGGTCCGCGTCCTAACGATCGACGAGCGGCTTGTACTCCAGCGGCTCGATAACCGGGCGATACGCGGGACGGATGATGCGGTGCGCGCAGAAGAGCTCTTCCATGCGGTGCGCAGACCAGCCGGCCATGCGGGCGACGGCGAACAGCGGCGTAAAGAGCGTCTCGGGCACGCCGAGCATCTTGTAGATAAAGCCCGTGTACAGGTCGATGTTGGCGCAGATGGGCTTGGTCATGCCGTGATCGCGCATCACTTGCGGGGCCAGGCGCTCGATGCGCTCGATGAGCGCGAACTCCTCGCCCAGGTCCTTCTTGGCGGCAAGCGTGCGCGCGTAACGACGGCACACCTCGGCACGCGGGTCGCTCAGCGTGTAGACGGCGTGGCCCATACCGTAGATGAGACCCGTGCCGTCGAAGGCCTGCTTGTCGAGGATCTTGCCCAGGTAGACCGCGACCTCGTCCTCGTCCTCCCAATTGGAGACATGCGCACGGATGTCCTCGTGCATGGACACGACTTTGGCGTTGGCGCCGCCGTGGCGCGGGCCCTTGAGCGAGCCGATAGCCGCGGCGTAGGCGGAATACGGGTCGGTGGCCGAGGAGGACAGCACGCGGCAGGCGAACGTGGAGTTGTTGCCGCCGCCGTGCTCGGCATGCAGCATGAGCATCACGTCGAGCAGCATGGCCTCGTCGCGGGTGAATGCCATGCCGCCGCGTAGGACCTGCAGGATGGTCTCAGCGGTGGAGAGGCCGGGTGTGGGGTGCGGTACATGAACCTCGGAGCCGCGGCGCTTGGCGACCGAGGCCATATGCGCGAAGGCGGCGATGCGGGGGAGACGGGCGAGCATGGAGATGGCGACGTCGATTTCGTGCTCGGGTGTAATGGCGTCGGGCTCGGCGTCGAAGGCGTAGAGCAGCAGCACGGCGCGCTGAAGCACATTCATGATGCTCGACGACACCGTGGTCATGGGGAACTCGCGGACGTATTCGTCGCTCAGGTGCCTAAAAGCACCCAGGCGCTCGCAAAAGCCGTCGAGCTCTTCCTTGTTGGGCAGCGAACCCGTGATAAGCAGATAAGCGACTTCCTCGTAGCCGTAGCGGTTCTCGGCCTGGGCGTTGTTGACCAGATCCTCGATGCTGTAGCCACGAAGCGTGAGCTTGCCCTGATCGGGCACGACTTTGCCGTCGACCTTGTTGTAGCCGTGCACGTCCGAGATGCGGGTAAGGCCCGCGACCACGCCCGAGCCGTCGGCATTGCGCAGGCCGCGCTTGACGTTGTGCTCTACGAACAGGTCCTCGTCGTACGGGGCGGTCGGCAGGCCGTGGTAGAGGTTTTCGCTTTCGGGCGAAATCTGACGGCTCGCCTCGTAATCCAGAACCAGGCGGCTCAGGTGATCGTCGAAGCGGTAGTAGATTTTCTTGGCGTCGTAGGCCATGCGCGCTCCTCTCCGGTCCGCTTTGGGGCCGCGCGCTTGGACGATATGACGTCAAGCTGCCCCGAGCGGCTTGTTCGCTACAGGCGGTACATAAAGTTAAAGACGTCCTCGCGCTGGATGGACACGTTGACGCCCGAAAGCTCGCCGGCCTCGGCCAGCGCCTTCTGCAGCTCGGCAAAGTCGAGCTTGGACTCGGCGGTGTCGGCCAGCATGGTCATGGTGAAGATGTCCTCGATAATGGACTGCGTGATGTCGCGGATGTCGACGTTGGCCTCGCCCAGGACACGGGTGACGCCGGCGACGATGCCGGGGCGGTTCTTGCCAAGGACGGTGATGACGATGCGGGAGGACGAGATCTCGGCCATGGGAAACCCTTTCGCGTGGTTGCGGCGCGCGCGGGGCGCTCCGCTACGGTACAGTGTTCATCATTGTACCTGTCTGGCGCCAAAAGGGGTGTGCTTACTGCGGCGTTACACGTCTGCAACATGGGAGAAGGGGCAACAGGGCGCGTGTGCGCTGCGGTTGGCCACGCCGTGTTGCACAAAGACCGTGAACCTTTTGTGGGACGCGCGGCGCCGTGGTACCATAGCCAAGTTTGTTGTCTTGGTCGGAAACCAAGACGCCTTATGCGCTGATCGGTAACCAGCGCCTGACCAATAAGGAGTCCTACCATGAAGCAGGGTATCCATCCCCAGTATGTCGAGTGCACGGTGACGTGCTCCTGCGGCAACACCTTCAAGACGCACGCTACCGTGTCCGAGATGAAGGTCGAGCTTTGCAACGAGTGCCACCCGTTCTACACCGGCCAGCAGAAGTTCGTCGACACCGGTGGACGCGTCCAGCGCTTCGCCGACAAGTTCGGTGGCGCCGCTGCCGCCCAGCTCAAGAAGGCCGAGGAGGCCAAGGCTGCCAAGGCTGCCAAGGCTGCTGAGGCCGAGGCCGCTCGCAAGGCCGCCGCTGAGGCTAAGGCTGCCGAGAAGGCCAAGCGTGCTGCTAAGTTTGCCGAGGAGGCTGCCAAGCAGGCCGCCGAGGCTCCCGCAGAGGCTCCCGTCGAGGAGGCCGCTGCCGAGGCCGAGACTACCGAGGCTGCTGAGTAAATAGCTCGCCGCGGAATCACTCGCATTCATGGCATAAGGGCCGCGCATCCGTTTGGGTGCGCGGCCCTTTTCTTTTTATTGGTGCAAGCCAACCTGTCCCCATTTCACCAGATTGGTGCGAAGGGGACAGGTTGGCTTGCACCAAATGGCAGAGAGGCGGCGTTTGCCCAGATAAAACCTGCCAAAATTAACCTGTCCCATTGTGGCAGGTTGGTCGTAGTTATTACGTGGCGGTCGAGGTCGACCGTTTAGGCCGCGCCTTGTTTGGCTAAAGTACAATCATCTGTGTTTAACTCGCCCGCAGCTGCATGGCGTGGGCGATGGCCAAAAAGGAAAACCACATGGGATTCATGTCAAAGCTGCTGTCCTTTGGATCCGATAAGGACCTTAAGCGCTACTACAAGATCGTCGACCAGATCAACGGTCTTGAGCCCCAGTTTGAGAAGATGACCGAGGAGGAACTCCGCGCCCAGACCGATAAGTTCCGCGAGCGTTACGCCAACGGCGAGTCGCTCGACGACATGCTTCCCGAGGCCTTTGCCACCGTGCGCGAGGCTTCCAAGCGCATCACGGGCATGCGCCACTTTGACGTACAGCTCATCGGCGCCATGGCGCTTCACGAGGGTCATATTGCCGAGATGAAGACCGGCGAGGGCAAGACGCTCGTCTCCACCTTGGCCGGCTACCTCAACGCTATCGCCGGCAAGGGCGTGCATGTCGTTACCGTCAACGATTACCTGGCAAAGCGCGACTCCGAGTGGATGGGCCGCATCTACAAGTACCTGGGCATGACCGTCGGTCTGCTCCAGAACAACATGCCGCTCGAGCTCAAGCGCCCGGCCTACCAGGCCGACGTCACCTACGGCACCAACTCCGAGTTCGGCTTTGATTACCTGCGCGACAACATGGTCACCCGTCCCGAGCAGCGCGTGCAGCGCGGCCACAACTACGCCATCGTCGACGAGGTCGACTCCATCCTGATCGATGAGGCCCGCACCCCGCTGATCATCTCGGGCGCCGGCACCAAGTCCGCCAGCACCTACAAGGACTTCGCGCGTGCCGTGCGCGGCCTTGAGCGCGGCGAGGACGTCTCGCACGACATGCTCACCGCCACCGAGGACGTGGAACCCACGGGCGACTACGTCATGGACGAGGCCAAGCACACCATTGCCGCTACCGAGCGCGGTCTTAAGAAGATCGAGCGCCGCCTGGGTATCGATGACATCTATGCCGATCTCTCCGGCCAGCTGGTCAACCACCTGCAGCAGGCGCTGAAAGCCCAGTACATGTTCCACCGCGACAAGCAGTACGTGGTCACCAACGGCGAGGTCAAGATCGTCGACGAGTTCACCGGCCGCATTATGGAAGGCCGCCGTTACTCCGAGGGCCTGCACCAGGCCATCGAGGCCAAAGAGGGCGTGCTCGTACGCGAGGAGAACCAGACACTCGCCACCATCACCCTGCAGAACTACTTCCGTCTGTATGACAAGCTCTCCGGCATGACCGGTACGGCACTTACCGAGGATGCCGAGTTCCGCGAGATCTACAAGCTGCCCGTCGAGGTCATCCCCCCCAACAAGCCCGTGCAGCGCGTGGACCACGAGGACCTGGTGTACCGCACCATTCAGGCCAAGTACAACGCCGTCGCCGACGATGTCGAGCAGCGTCATGCCAAGGGCCAGCCGGTCCTGGTGGGCACCGTCTCCATCGAGAGCTCCGAGAAGCTGTCCGCCGCCCTTACCAAGCGCGGCATCGCGCACGAGGTCCTCAACGCCAAGCATCACGAGCGCGAGGCCCACATCGTGGCCCAGGCCGGACGCTACGGCGCCGTGACCATCGCCACCAACATGGCCGGTCGTGGTACCGACATCCTGCTGGGCGGCAACCCCGACGAGCTGGTGCGCGAGCGCCTTGAGTACGAGGGCCTGACCATGGAGGACGTGACGCCCGAGCAGCTCGAGCAGTTTAACGCCGAGGCCAAGGAGACCTGCAAGGCCGAGCGCGAGCGCGTGCTTGCCGCCGGCGGCCTGACCGTTATCGGCACCGAGCGCCACGAGTCCCGTCGTATCGACAACCAGCTGCGCGGCCGCTCCGGCCGTCAGGGCGATCCGGGCGAGACCCAGTTCTACCTGTCGCTCGAGGACGACCTCATGCGCCTGTTCGGCGGCGACAAGATGGACCGCGTCTCCAAGATGATGGTCACGGCCGACATGGGCGACGACATGCCCATCCAGCACAAGATCATCTCCAAGGCCGTCGAGAGCGCCCAGCACAAGGTCGAGAGCATCAACTTCTCCATGCGTAAGAGCGTCCTTGAGTACGACGACGTCATGAACAAGCAGCGCCAGGTCATCTACGCCGAGCGCAATAAGATTCTGGACGGCAAGGACCTGACCGACCACATCACCGAGGTCATGCACGACACCGTGTACCGCTGCGTGCAGGAGTTCTGCACCAAGGACAGTCACGATGGCGAGCGCGACCTGGAAGGCCTGCGCAAGTGGGTTGTGGAGCTCACCGGCCACATCGATACGCCGAAGTTCCCCGACGAGGATTATGAGGCCCTGGCTGCCGATGTCCTGGCTTACGTAGAGAAGTGCTACAACATGAAGGCCGAGCGCTTGGGCGAGGACTTGATGCGCGAGCTCAACACCCAGGTCATGCTGCGCGTCATCGATACCCGCTGGATGAACTACCTGCAGGAGATGGACTACCTCAAGACCGGCATCGGCCTGCGTGGCTTTGGCCAGCGCGACCCGCTGGTCGAGTACAAGACCGAGGCCTACGGCGCGTTCCAAATGCTCGTCGACACCATGTACGAGGATTATCTGCGTACGGTTCTGCGCATCGAGATCAAGGCTGCCCCGCGTGCCGTGGAGCACAAGGAGGAGCCCGCGCTCGAGGGTGCGCGCTTCTCCGGTCCTGCCGAGGTCGATGGTGACAACGGCGACTCGGTGCTGCGTAAGCAGGCACAGGTGCAGGCCCGCACGGCTGTCCAGGGTGGTCCGGCTGCCGTTAACAACGGTGGCAAGGTGACGACCTACCGCAAGTCCGAGAGCGACGATCCGTACGTCAACGTGGGCCGCAACGACCCGTGCCCCTGCGGTAGCGGCAAGAAGTTTAAGTACTGCCACGGCAGGAATCGTTAATGGCTGAGGCTTTAGAGGTAACGCCCGCCGAGCTGGACGCGTTTGCGGACCGGCTCGGCGAGGTCGAGTCGTATCTCCACTTGGACGAGAAGCGTACCCGCGTGACCGAGCTCGAGGCCAAAAGTGTTGCCCCTGGCTTTTGGGATGACGCCGACGCCGCCCGTGCCACCATGGAAGAGATCGCGCGCACCAAGGAAGATATCGATGCCGTGGACACCGCGCGCGGCGAGCTTTCCGATGCCCGCGCCGCGCTGGAGCTTGCCGAGGAGATGGGGGATGACCCCGACGCCGCCGCCCTTCGCGAGGAGGCTGCAGCCACGGCTGAGCGCCTGGCCCGTGCCATCGATGAGCTTGAGCTTTCGAGCTGGTTTACCGGTGAGTTCGATCACGGCGATGCCATTGTGACCATCAAGCCCGGACAGGGCGGTCTGGAGGCCCAGGACTGGACCTTCATGCTCTTTAAGATGTACATGAAGTACTGCCAGCGTCGCGGCTGGAAGGTCACCATCAACGACTGTCCCGCGGCCGAGGTCATCGGCATCGACCGCGCGACCTTTACCGTCGAGGGCAAGGACGCATTTGGCATGCTGCGCGCCGAGGCCGGCGTCCACCGCTTGGTTCGCATTAGCCCCACCGACGACAAGAAGCGCCGCCAGACCACGTTTGCCGGCGTCGAGGTCATCCCCGTGCTACCCGATGATATCGACATCGAAATCAGTCCCGATGACATCCGCGTGGACGTGTACCACGCGAGCGGCCCGGGCGGTCAGGGCGTCAACACCACCGACTCCGCCGTGCGCGTGACGCATTTCCCCAGCGGCATTGTGGTTACCTGCCAAAATGAGCGCAGCCAGATCCAGAACAAGGCCGCGTGCATGCAGATCCTTAAGGCTCGTCTGTACGAGATTGAGCTCGAGAAGCGCGCCGAGGCGCTCGATGAGATCCGCGGACCCAAGACCACGATTGGTTTTGGCAACCAGATTCGCAGCTACGTGCTCTACCCGTACCAGATGGTCAAGGATCTGCGCTCGGGTGTGGAGACCAGCAATGTCGAGGCCGTTCTTGACGATGGCGACCTGGACCCGTTTGTTATTGGCTACCATCGCTGGGCCACTGGCAACGCTGACGCGGAGACCCCGTCTGCTTAAACCGCCCGGGTTTATGTGGAAATGGATAAAACCATCTGAGCAGTGTGGTTTTGTATCCAGAGCAAACCCTGCGCAGGGGTGGTTTTTGTCCGGCGAATCGGTAGAATCGAATACAAGAAGAAGTTCAAAGCGCATCCGTTTGGGTGCGCTTTTTTGAGGGAGGCAGCATGGCATATCGTCTGGACATCAAGCGCATTCTTTCGATGAACTTCTTTCACGACCTGCCCCAGATCATGTTGGGGTGTGCCTTGGCCGCCATCGCGACCGACCTGTTTTTGATTCCCAACGGTCTTGCCGCCGGTGGCGTTACGGGCCTTGCGACTATTATCCAGGCGGTCGGCGCGGCGCGAGGCGTGTCGCTTCCCGTCGGTATCCAGACCATCGTGATGAATGCCTTGCTGCTGCTGGTCGTTATGCGCGAGGGCGGCATGTTCTACGTGGTGCAGACGGCGACGGGCTTTGTGCTACTGGGCTTCTTCACCGACCTGTTTGCCCCGTTTGTAGCGCCTCTGGCAGATGCGGACCTGATGCTTCCCGCTATGTGGGGCGGCATTATTACGGGCATCGGTTATGGCATGGTGTTGCGCGCCGGCGCCAACACCGGCGGCTCGGACACGATTGGCCAAATCATCTCGCGTAATACCTCACTGCCCGTGGGCTCGACCGTCATGGCGATCGATGTTGCCGTGTGCGCGCTGTCGGCTCCGGTCTTTTCAATCGAAAACGCACTATATGCAGGCCTTTCGATGGTCATTAGCGGCTACGTGATCGATGCCGTGGTCGATGGTGGCAACAAACGCCGTATGGTACTCATCATCTCGGACAAGTTCCCTGATATCGCTGCCGATATCATGTATGGCCTGGGTCGTGGTTGTACCAAGTTTAAGGCGACTGGCATGTATTCGGGTGCCGAGAAGCCGGTGATTATGGTCATCGTGAGCCGTCGAGAGCTCAATACCCTCAAGACGATCGTGCGCGAGCGCGATCCTCACGCCATTGTGACGGTCGCTGACGTTACGGAAGCCTTCGGCGAGGGATTCAAGGATATTAGTGCGTAGGGTCTACCGCGTTCCATCCAAAAGACGTTCACATTGGTAAACCGTTTCATCAGCGGTTCTGCCTGCTCAATTGTTCAAATAATGATAAAAACTCTGGTAAAGCCATCAGTTTCCAGCATAATGAATGACGTACGTGCATTGCGGCTGTGTTGGGATTACCTTCGGTGCCGTGCGCATTTTGTCTAATGAGGATGAAAGGAAGGCACAATGAGCGACGAAGAGCTCAAAAAGGTTGCCAACGAGGTAAGGAAGGGCATCGTCACCGGCGTGCACGCTGCCAAGTCCGGCCATCCGGGCGGTTCGCTCGGCGCTGCCGACATCATGACCTATCTGTACTTTGAGGAAATGAACGTCGACCCGGCCGATCCCCGCAAGGCCGATCGCGACCGTTTTGTGCTCTCCAAGGGCCATTGCGCTCCGGGTCTGTACGCCGTGCTCGCCGAGCGCGGGTTCTTCCCCAAAGAGGATCTCGAGACGCTGCGCCATATCGGCAGCCACCTGCAGGGTCATCCCAACATGAACGACACCCCGGGCGTCGATATGTCCACCGGCTCGCTCGGCCAGGGCATCTCCGCCGCCGTGGGCATGGCGGTTGCCGCCAAGCACTGGGGCGATACTTACCGCACGTACGCCCTGCTGGGTGATGGCGAGAGCGAGGAGGGCCAGGTCTGGGAGGCCGCCATGTTTGCCGGCAACCAGCAGCTCGATAACCTCTGCGTGATCGTCGACCACAACGGCCTGCAGATCGACGGCCCCGTCGAGGAGGTCAACGACCCCATGCCGCTCGCCGACAAGTTCCGCGCGTTCAAGTTCCACGTGGTGGAGCTCGCCGACGGCAACGACTTCGACCAGATCCGCGCCGCCTTTGACGAGGCTCGCGCCACCAAGGGGCAGCCGACCGCCATTATCGCCGAGACCCTGAAGGGCAAGGGCGTGTCCTTTATGGAGAACCAGGTTGGTTGGCACGGCAAGGCCCCCAACGATGAACAGTTTGAGCAGGCCATGGCAGAGCTCACGGCCGCCGGAGAGGAGCTCTAGGATGGCAGACGTCAAGAAAATCGCCACGCGCGTAAGCTACGGCGAGGCCCTCGTCGAGCTCGCCAACGAGCACGATGACTTTGTGGTCCTCGACGCCGACCTGGCCGCCGCCACGCAGACCGGTAAGTTTAAGGCCGCTTGCCCCGACCGCTTCTTCGATGTGGGCATCGCCGAGAGCAACCTGATGGGTGTCGCCGCCGGTATCGCGACCACCGGCCGCGTCGCCTTCGCGAGCAGCTTTGCTATGTTTGCCGCCGGCCGCGCCTTTGAGCAAGTCCGCAACTCCATCGGCTACCCGCATCTCAACGTTAAGATTGGCGCCACGCACGCCGGTATCTCGGTGGGCGAGGACGGTGCCACGCACCAGTGCTGCGAGGATATCGCCCTCATGCGCGTCATCCCCGGCATGACCGTTATCGTTCCCGCCGACGATGTGGAGGCCCGTGCCGTGACGCGCGCCGCCTACGAGTGCGACGGCCCCGTGTACATGCGCTTCGCCCGTTTGGCCTCGCCGGTTATCAACGACCCCGAGACCTACAAGTTCGAGTTGGGTAAGGGCATTGTCATGCGCGAGGGCGCCGATGTGACCATCATCGCCTGCGGCCTGATGGTCGGCGAGGCGCTCGAAGCCGCTGAGCAGCTCGCTGCCGAGGGCATCGACGCCGAGGTCATCAACATGCACACCATCAAGCCCATCGATGCCGACCTGATCGTCAAGAGCGCCACCAAGACCGGCCACGTCGTGACCGTCGAGGAGCACTCCGTGATCGGTGGCCTGGGCAGCGCCGTTGCCGACGTCCTGTGCGAGCAGTGCCCGACGCCGCTCAAGAAGATCGGCGTCAACGACACCTTCGGTGAGTCTGGCCCGGGCGCCGAGCTTCTGCACAAGTACGGTCTGGACGCCGCCAACATCGTGGCGACCACCAAAGAGTTCTTGGCCTAGGGCAAGACGAGGCAAAGTATCGCCTCAACAACCACATGCAAACCAGAACAGGGGCGTCCCCAAAGAGGGCACCCCTGTTTTTTCGGCAACAAGCAAAACGGGCCCGCACCAAGCAAGGGCCTCCTCCGGGAAACGGGCCCATCCCAGCCAAGTGCAATTCAGCCCCCCCAAGCATAGCGCTGCTGCACCCAAGTAAAACGCAGCGACCCCTTAGTTACCGCAGGCCGGGCACAGGGTTACTCTCCAAATCTTTCCGCAGGACGGAGGAGCCCCCGCCGCACGTAGTGCGCAGCGGGGGCTCCGACATGTCCGAGGACGATTTGGAAAGTAACCCTGTGTCCGGCCGGAGGGACCCAAACACGGCCATGCTTCTTATGTGCAGCAAAGCTAATGCTGCTAAAATACTAAGCGCTCATGTAGTTTAAACGCACGACGATAAGGAGCACCAGTGGGTAACCACTTCCGTACCTCCGGTGCGGGCGATGATGCCCCCAAGACGCAGGCAGGCGTCCAGGGCAGTCGTTTCGCCACTCCGGATTCAGAGGGCCAGCCTGTTGCTCAGGCCCCCGCTCAGCCGGCAGATCAGGCACAGCCGGCATCCGATCCCTTTGCCTACAATCCAACCAGCGATGTCGCGCTTTCCGGCACGGCGGGTTTTGAGCCCGTTCAGGCCGTGACCGCTCGCGTGGAGCAGCCTCAGGCTGGTGCCGCCACGCCGCAGCCTACCATGGCCGGCATTCCCGACCCCATGGCCCCTGCGACGCCGGCTCCTCAGCCTGCGCAGTCCGGTCTCTTTGCCGCTATTCCCGACCCCACGCAGCCTGCTGCCCCGGTGGTCGAGAGCGATCAGGCGGCCGAGGTCGCAAGCCTCGATAACGCGCTCAACAACCCCGATTTTACGTCGGTGTTTGCGCCCATCGATCCGCAGGCCAGCCGCAAGAAGATGGCCAAGCAGGCCGGTGTCGAGCCCGTTATCCTTATGGAGCATGTCACCAAGATCTATCCGGCACAGCCCAACAAGCCTGCCCTCGACGACATCAACATCGAGATCTATCCGGGCGAGTTCGTCTTCCTGGTCGGTCACTCCGGTTCGGGTAAGACCACGCTGCTGTCGACGCTCAACCGCGACGTCAAGCCGACGAGTGGCCGCATCCTGGTTGCCGGTCAGGACCTCATGAAGATCAAGAACCGCAAGGTTCCGTTCCTGCGCCGCCAGATTGGCGCCGTGTTCCAGGACTTTAAGCTTCTGCCGCAAAAGACCGCCTACGAAAACGTGGCGTTTGCCCTGCAGTGCATCGGCAAGCCCAAGGGCGTCATTCGCAGCCAGGTGCCCGAGGTGCTGCGTCTGGTCGGTCTGGCCGATCAGATGGACTCGCTGCCCGACCAGCTTTCCGGTGGCGAGCAACAGCGCGTTGCCGTCGCCCGCGCCATGGTCAACCGTCCGCCGCTGCTGATTTGCGACGAGCCCACGGGTAACCTCGACCCGGCGATCTCGCTGGGCATCATGAAGCTGCTCGAGCGTATTAACCGCACTGGCACCACCGTGATCGTCGCCACGCACGACCGCGAGATGGTCGATAGCATGCACCGTCGCGTGATCGCCCTCGAGGGCGGCCACGTTATCCGCGACCAGGAGAGGGGAGGTTACGGCAACTATGGCACCAACTAACGTGGGCTACTCCTTCAAAGAGGCAATCAGCCACTTCTTCCGTAACTGGACTACCTCGCTCGGCGCCGTCATCACGATCTTCCTTTCGCTGTTTATCATCGGCCTGTTCATCATGGGCTCCGCGATGCTGAACTCCGTGATCGGTACCGTCGAGGATCAGGTTGTCATCAACGCGTTCATTAGTGATGACGCCGATCAGGCCGATGTTCAGGCTTTTGAGGCCGAGCTTAAGACGTGGAATAACGTCAAGTCCGTGACCTATAAGGACAAGGACGACGCGCTGGCCGAGTATACGAGCAAGATGTCGGGCAACGCCGACGCCACCATGAGCGCGCTTGATGGACAGAACCCGCTGCCGGCTTCGTTTGCAATTGAGATGGACGACCCGTCCAAGGTCGAGAGCACGGCAGAGAAGCTCAAGAAGGATGCCGATTTCCAGAAGATCGCGGATGACGGGGACGTCAACGCGAGCGTGCTGTACGGCCAGGAGGAAGTGAGCCGCCTGTTCCAGGTGACCAACTACATTCGCATCGCCGCCGTGGTGCTCGTTGGCCTTCTGACCTTTATCGCATTCATCTTCATCAACAACACGATTCGCCTATCCATCACGGCGCGTCGTCGTGAGATTGCGATTATGCGTCTGGTCGGCGCCAGCAACGGCTTCATTCGCGGCCCGTTTATCACCGAGGGCGTACTGCAGGCCATTTTGGGCTCGCTGCTTTCCATCGGCGTTCTGGAGCTGCTGCGCAACCTGATGATTCCGCGTCTGCAGGAGAGTATCGGCTGGATGTCGTTTGCCCTGCCGATGCAGTACTACCTGGTGACCTATGCTGCGCTGATTCTGGTCGGCGTGATTATCGGTCTCTTTGGTTCTGCCATCGCCATGCGCCGCTACTTGCGCGTGTAGGCATGTCTGGAATTCATCCCTTCCAACGGGTCGTCTCTTATGGGGCGGCCCGTTTTTTGATCCCTAGGGGACGGCAGGAAAGCGAATCATTTGGGTAGACTCTTTGGAGTTCGCAATCGATAGTTAGGGGGCGCCATGGGGCGCAATAACAAGCATAAGCGTGGAGCTCGCAATAAGCGCGGGCCGGTGCGCAGCGAACGCCGTCCGAGCCTGACCGGGCGCGTGCAGCTCCATGAGCACAGTGCCTATGTCATAACCGAGAATGGCGACTACAAGGTCATGGGTCGCGGCAAGCGTGAGATCATGGACGGCGATACCGTTGCCGTGAGCATTAAGAACAGCCCGCATGGCGAGCGTCGCGCCGTGATCGAGGGCGTGGTTGAGCGCGCAGCCATAAGCGTGGTGGGTACGTACCAGACCGCCGGTCCGCTCGGTGTGATCGAGCCGCTCGATTCGCGCCTGAAGGCCGACTTCTTCATTCTGCCCGAGGATACCTCGGCGGATCGCCTGGGCGTCCACCCGGGTGATGCCGTTGCCGCGCGCATTTTGACCTACCCGACGCGCCTGGAATCGGGCACTGTGACGATCGAACGCCGCATTGGCGGAGATGACGCGCCCGATTTGGGCGTTCAATATGTGATGGCGCGTTACGGCTATACCGATAGCTATCCCGAGGTCGCGCTAGACGAGGCCGAGGGGCTTTCGCTCGATGTGTCCGCGGCGCTTAAGGACCCGCTCCGCCGCGATCTGCGCGACCGCTTTGTCATCACGATCGACCCGGTCGACGCGCGCGACTTTGACGATGCCATTTCGCTGGAGCGTATGCCCGAGGGCGGCTACAAGCTGGGTGTGCATATCGCCGACGTTTCACACTATGTGGCTTGGGACGGGCATATCGATCTTGAGGCTCGCCATCGCACGACATCGGTGTATCTGGCCGATCGCGTGCTTCCCATGCTGCCCGAACGCCTGTCCTGTGACCTGTGCTCGCTTCGCCCTGACGAGGACCGTCTTGCGTTTACCGTCGATATCGAGCTCGATGAGCAGGGTCGCGTGCGGCATTACGATCCGTATCCCAGCGTGATTCGCTCGCGTGTGCGTATGGACTATGATGGCGCCGAGGCGCTGCTGGTGCGTGCCGGCGCGGTTGAGTATTCGGTGCTGGAGGGCGCGGCCGAGGATGTTGCGGCTGCTGAGGCCTTGCGCGAGGAAGCGCTTGAGCGCGGTCTTGCGTGCGAGGAGGCCGCCCGCGGCTACAACATCGACCTCGGCGATTTCCTTGTCGCCGCCAACGAACTCGCCGAACTTCGCCGTCGTATTCGTCGCGCCCGCGGCTCAGTCGATTTTGACACGGCCGAGATTCGCGCTCTATTGGATGAGGACGGAGTGCCCGTGCAGATTGTGGCGCGTGAGCGTTCGTGTGCCACGTCGCTTATCGAGGAAGCCATGCTGCTCGCCAACGAGTGCGTTGCAGAGTGGCTGGCGGACCGTGGTATCGAGGCCTGCTATCGCGTGCATGAGGATCCGAGCCCCGATAGCCTGCACGGTGCCGCCGTTGCGCTGGCGCAGCTAGGCATCATCGACGATCGCCGTGCTGCCGGTATTGCCCTGGGGAGTCCCGACGAGCTACAGGCTGCAGTTGATGCTGCCGCCGGTACGGCCAACGCACCGCTCGTCAACACGCTGCTTCTGCGCAGCATGCAGCGCGCGCTGTACAAGCCGCGCAACGAGGGCCACTTTGCGCTCGCCGCGCCGTGTTACTGTCACTTTACGAGTCCCATCCGTCGCTACCCCGATCTGGTGGTGCACCGCGTGCTCAAACTGCAGTTGGCCTATGAGCAGCTCGGCGGCAAGGACGCCTTGGTCCGTACGCCGCGGCTGATCGGCAAGGGGCGCGAGTCGCTGCCGCGCATTCTGCCGCAGATCTGCCGCGCATGCAGCGATGCCGAGCGCGCGGCAGATGCCGCCAGCCATGCGACGCAAAAGATCAAGATTGCCCAGTACTATGAGGACCGTCTGGGCGAGCGCTATGCCGGAACCGTCTCGTGGGTTAGCAGCATGGGCCTTTTTGTGCGCTTGGACCTAACGCAGGTCGAAGGCTTGGTTTCAATCAAGAGCCTGGGCAACGAGTGGTTCGAGTTCGACGAGGATGCGCTTACGCTGACGGGTGCCGACACGGGCACTCGTTACGAACTGGGGCAGCGTGTGATCGTCGAGGTCTCGCGCGTCAATACCACGCGTGGGCACTTGGACTTTAAGCTTATCCATTAGCCAAATCCCGACTCATGGTGTGCGAGCGGAGGGCGGCCTTTCGGGACCGCCCTTCGCATTTGAATCGTGACTACCTTGCCGCCTGTTCGGCCGCCCGCTTACCTGCTATTTGAGAGGTAAAACCTACCAAAATAAACCTGTCCCTTTTTGGCAGGTTTACAAGAAAGCGGGGATGAGATGGCGACGGTGTACGGTTATGCGCGGGTGAGTTCGCGAGATCAGAATCTGAATCGGCAGCTGGATGCGCTGGGCGCCTATGGCGTGGGCTCGGCGAATATTTATGCCGACCATGCGAGCGGCAAGGACTTCGATCGGCCGCATTATCGCGAGCTGCTGCACGTCCTGGGAGACGGGGACGTGCTGGTGGTGCTTTCTATCGACCGACTTGGTCGTAATTACTCCGAGATTCTTGAGGAATGGCGACGCATTACCAAGGAGCTCGGGGTTGCCATTGTGGTGCTGGACATGCCATTGCTTGACACGCGCATCAGGGCCAGCGGCGCGCCGGATGTGACCAACACCCTGATTGCCGATATTGTGCTGCAACTGCTGAGCTACGTGGCGCAGGTGGAGCGCGAGAATATCCATCGGCGCCAGGCGGAGGGAATTGCAGCGGCGCGGGCTCGAGGGGTCCGTTTCGGTCGACCTCGCAAGCCGTGCCCTCCTCAGTTTGAGCTGGTGCGCGATAGCTATGAGGCGGGCGATATTACCCGCAGCCAGGCAGCAAAGTGCCTGGGCGTGTGCGTGGGGACGTTCGATCGCTGGATGCGCGAGGCGGGGTAGGGGTTTGCGTCGCTTTGTCGCTTCCTGTTGCGATTCAAATTTTGATACGGTGACGATGTCATTTGGGGCTACACTCGCTGATATTCAAAAAAGGAGGTTGGCCCTTGGCGCGCGTAAAACAAATAATCGGATGGACCGCGATCGTTCTGTTCGCTGTAACGCTGGCGGGCATCTGGGTGCTGACGGAGCAAAATGCGGTGGAGACGTCGTTGCTGAGCGAGTCCACCGCGCGTGTGGTGGAGGGTCAGGCTACGGGCGTTCAGGCCGCCGATGCCACGGGTGAAGCCCAGACGGAGAACGGAATGACCGGGGGCACCGATTCGGCTGCCTCGAATGTCCGGTCTGGCCGACTTGCTTCCATTCGCATGTGGGTGGGCACAAACGTCCGTCGCGTTGCCCATACCGTAGAGTTTTTCTTCGTCGGATTGTTCGCCTCGGTGGTCGTGGTTTGCTTTTCCAGGCGTCCGTGGAGCGTATGCTCCCGTTGCGTGCCCGTATTGCTCTTTTGCGCCGCCTGCTCTGTTGGCGATCAGGTACATAAGATCTTTGTTCCCGGCAGGCATTTCGACGTTATCGATTTAGGATTCGATGCTGCGGGCTATATCACCGCCATGCTGTTGGTATTGCTGGCAGCGGCGTTGGTGCGCCATGCGACTCGGCCGATCGGCGCCCATGCGAGGCGCTAGCCGGTAACAAACCCGTTTCTGATAATGCGACCTCGTTGAATTATTTTGTGTCGCGCGTATTTCCGAGCGGTCGGATTTGAGGGGCGAGCGGTAGAACGCTCGCCCTTTGTGCGCCACGATGCGGCACAATGTACCGCAAAAGCTGTTTGTATCCGGTACGAATCGTTCGTTGGTCTTTAATTCTTCTCAACGGAGGTGTTTGAGATGGCAAACGGATTGCTTTTGCGGCTTCGCGAGCGTGAGCTCAGCGCGAGCCCGGCGGAACGCAATGTCATCGCATATGTAAGCGCTCATCCGCACGAGGTAGTCGGGCTGTCCGTCCGCGGTCTTGCCGATGTCACGTTCTCCTCGCCCTCGAGCATTTTGCGCTTTTGCAAGCGTTTGGGTTTTGCGGGCTACAAGGAGTTCCAGCGCGAACTGATTGCCGAGCTGGCACTCTTAGGTGACAAGAAAGACGTAGCCCTCGAGGACATCTCCATGGATGACAGCGTCGAACGTATCGTGGGAAAGGTGATGAAAAGCAACGTGCGTACGATCGAGGCGACGGCGCGAACGCTCGATTACGCCGTCTTGGAGCGATGCGCGGCCCGTCTTAAGCGGGCACGCGCGGTCAATCTGTTCGGTATTGGTGCCTCCCGTTTGGTCGCGCACGATCTGGCGCAAAAGCTCATGCGTGTCGACAAAGAGTGCCATCTGTACGACGACTGGCATGATCAGCTCTTGTGTGCCAAGAACATGCATGAGGGCGATATGGCAATCGCCTTTAGCTACTCGGGCTTGACGCAAGAGGTGCTGGACTGCACCGCCGAGGCTCAACGTCACAACTGTCCCGTCGTGGCCGTTACCAAAGTAGATGGATCATCCAAGCTTGCCACCATGGCCGATGCCGTGCTCGGCGTCGCTGCGAGTGAACCCTTGGTCCGCAGCGGTGCCATGGCTTCGCGTATGGCCCAGCTTATGGTTGTCGATGCCCTGTACGCTGCTTACGTTGCCAGCGACTACGAACGGGCGACGCATGTCATTAAGCAAAACTACATCGAGAAACAAGAAAGATGAGGTGAATGAAATGCTCGATTTAACACAATTCACGACCGAACAGCGTAATCAAAGGTCAATGGACCTCGATACGATGACATCGCTGCAAATCGTCACGACGATGAACGATGAGGATCTTCGTGCCGTCCAGTCGGTCACGAAAGTGTTGCCCCAGGTTGCCACAGCAATCGACTGGGCTGCTGAGACACTCGAGCGCGGCGGGCGCGTCTTTTACATGGGCGCAGGCACCAGCGGTCGTCTGGGCGTACTCGACGCTTCGGAGTGTCCGCCCACGTTTGGCGTGTCACCCGATCTGATTGTCGGGCTCATTGCCGGAGGCGAGACGGCGTTTATCAAGGCTGTCGAAGGTGCCGAAGACAGCGAGGAGCTTGGCGAGAGCGACCTGCGGGAGCGTGGACTCTCGGACAAGGATCTTGTCGTTGGCCTGGCGGCAAGCGGTCGTACTCCCTATGTGGTGGGCGGCCTTGTGCACGCCAAGGCAACTGGGTGCAAGACCATTGCAATTGCCTGCAACCAAGGGTCGAAGATCGGGGAGAGCGCAGATCTTGCCATTGAGCCTGTGCCCGGTCCCGAGGTGCTGACCGGCTCAACGAGGCTCAAGGCGGGAACGGTTCAAAAGCTCATTCTCAACATGATTTCGACCGGTGCCATGGTCAAGATCGGCAAGGTATACCAAAACCTGATGGTCGATGTGCAGCAGACGAACGAGAAGCTGGTGGTGCGCGGCCAGAACATCGTGATGGAGGCGACCGGCTGCACGCGCGAGCGCGCTGTTCAGGCGCTTGCAGATGCCGGCGGCCACGTAAAAACCGCTATTGTCTCGGTACTGCTGGACTGCGATGCCGAGCAGGCTGCGGTAGCTCTTGAGCGGGCGCGAGGCCATGTCCGTGCTGCGGTGAGTGGCCATGAGAAGAGCAACGCCGATGCCCAATAGGTGCGCGGCGTGAGCTGATATGACATCCAGACGAGATACCCAATACAAGGAGGAGTTATGACGAACAAAGAGCTGGCTCAAAAGCTGCTGGACCTTTTGGGCGGTAAAGACAACGTGCTGGCAAACGCGGCGTGCATGACGCGCCTGCGCGTGACCGTCAAAGACACGGGCAACGTCGACGCGGAGGGCATTAAGGCACTCGACGGCGTGATGGGCCTGGTCGAGGACGACACGATGCAGATCGTGCTGGGTCCGGGCAAGGTGAATAAGGTGCTCGAGGAGTTCTCCAAGCTCACCGGCCTTGCGAAAGGCGTTGCTGACGAGAGCGTGGTTGACGCTGCGGCCACAAACAAGGCCGCGCAGAAGGCCAAGTACGAGTCCAAGCCGGTTCAGGCCTTCCTCAAGAAGATTTCCAATGTCTTCGTCGCCCTGCTTCCCGGCATCATTGCGGCTGGCCTCATCAACGGTATCTGCAACGTCATTAACGTCTCGACGGCAGGAGCGCTTGCAGGCGAGTGGTGGTACCAGGGCATTCGTTCCATGGGCTGGGCCCTGTTTGCCTATCTGCCCATCTTGGTGGGCTATAACGCGGCACGTGAGTTTGGTGGCTCCGCTGCACTGGGCGGCATCGCCGGCATGATGTGTATCGCCAACAGTGCCATGCCCCTGCTTGCGCCTGGCGCGGCTGATCCTGCCACTGCCATTCTGCTGCCGCTCACCAATGCGCAGTACAACCCCGCAGCGGGCGGCATGATCGCGGCTCTCATCGCTGGCGCATTTTTTGCCTGGATGGAGCGTCAGATTCGCAAGGTTATGCCCAACGCACTCGACACGTTCTTGTCCCCGCTGCTGGTGCTCATCATCGGCGCCTTTGCTCTGATGCTCGTCATCCAGCCGGTAGGCGCATGGCTGACGACTGCCATCTTTAGCGTTTTGACCTTTATCTTCGAGAAGCTGGGCGTCCTGGGTGGCTATATCCTGTCGGCAGGCTTCTTGCCGCTGGTGTCCGTCGGCCTGCATCAGGCGCTCACGCCGATCCACGCTATGCTCAACGATCCCGACGGTGCTACCAAGGGTATCAATTACCTGCTTCCCATCCTTATGATGGCTGGTGGCGGCCAGGTCGGTGCCGGTTTGGCACTGTACTTTAAGACCAAGAACGCCAAGCTCAAGAAGTACGTCGCAGAGTCCATTCCCGTTGGAATCCTGGGTGTGGGCGAGCCTCTGATGTATGCTGTTACGCTGCCGCTCGTTCGTCCGTTTGTGACGGCTTGCCTGGGTGCCGGATTTGGCGGCGCGCTCGCGGCGCTGCTTCACATCGGCACGGTTTCTCAGGGCGTTTCCGGTCTGTTTGGCCTGCTGATCGTCGTTCCTGGCTAGCAGCTCGGCTACGTTGCCGCTATGCTGCTTGCCTATGCCGCCGGCTTTGTCCTGACGTGGTTCTTTGGCGTCGACGAGCAGAAGATCAATGAGTTCTTTGGCGAGTAGTTTGATATCGCGAGCCGTGTTGCTCGGGGTTCGCGGCGCGCGGCAGATTTCTTGATGCTATGGTTGTGCCGGCGGGGCTAACTGCTCCGCCGGCCTTTTTTAAAGGAGCGTTGAAGCGTGAAAACGGGTATTTCGATTTATCTTTCCAGCCCTTTGCAGGATATTGAGCGGACGATTGAGCGTGGTGCCGCGGCGGGTGCGCGCTACGCGTTCACCTCGCTGCATATTCCCGAGGATGGGGGAGCGGCGTATGCCGATAAGGTCCGTCATGTGCTGTCGCTGCTTTCCGCCCGTGGCATTGCGCTCATTGCCGATGTGGGGCCTCGCACGTGCGATTTGCTTGGGCTTGAGCGCATCGAGGACCTGCGCGATCTGGGGTTGGAATACCTTCGTTTGGACTATGGCTTTAGCGCCCAACGGGTCGCGGAGCTGTCCGGTGTATTTCGCATTGTGGTCAATGCATCGACGGTGAGTTCTGATGAAATCGCATCGTGGCGTGAGGCCGGTGCCGATGTGACTCGTTTTGCCGCCTGCCACAATTTTTACCCCAAGCCTTATACCGGTTTAGCTCTTGAAGATGTTGCTCGGACGAATCTTCGTCTTGCGGCGCTTGGATTCGAAATCATGGCTTTTGTGCCGGGTGATGCTAACGTTCGCGGGCCGGTATTCGAGGGACTGCCGACGGTCGAGGCGCAGCGCGGTCGCGCGTCAAAGGTTGCCCTCAATATGCTTGAGCTTGCACATGGCGCCGATTGCGACATTGTGTTGGTCGGCGACCCCGATCTTTCCGATGCGGGCTGGGCGCAGTTTGCTCAAGTTTCCGCCGGATACGTGGACCTGCAATGCGAGCTTGAGCCCGGTTATGCCTATGTGCGCGGGCAGATTCATCACGACCGGCCCGACTCGAGTGTCCTCATCTTTAGGTCTCAGGAGTCACGTACGAAGCTTAAGCCGGATTCCGTGCCGACGGATGCCGGAGCCGGCCTGCCGCGAAAGGCGGGGTCGATCGCTGTGAGCAATAGCGGATATGGGCGCTACGAAGGCGAGCTTGAGATTGCGCGGGTCGATCTTCCCGGTGACGAGCGCATGAACGTTGCGGGCCATATCACGCCCGAGGCAATGGAACTGCTGCCGTTTATCAAGCGCGGATTCGGGGTACGGTTCGTTTAACGTGTGACCCGCGGGCTACAATTGGCCCATCATACGAAGGCGCCTCGTGTGGCGTGTGCCTGCGTTGGCCGATCTATATTCGGAGGATTCCCATGACTGTACTGTTTGTTGAATATCCCAAGTGCTCGACCTGTAAGAAGGCCAAGGCATGGCTGGACGAACATGGGGTAGAGTATATCGATCGCGATATCGTTTTGGACAATCCCACGGCTGATGAGCTTGCGACCTGGATTGCTCGTTCGGGGCTGCCGGTGCGGCGCTTCTTTAATTCGTCGGGCATGAAATATCGAGAGCTGGGCCTGAAGGCGCGTCTGGATGCGGGCATGACGGATCAGGAGTGCTGCGAGCTGCTGGCGACCGACGGCATGCTGGTCAAGCGTCCGCTGCTGGTGGGCGACGACTTTGCGATTCCTGGGTTTAAGGAAGCGACCTGGACCGAGGTGCTGCTGTAGTGGTTGCGGAAAGTGCGTCCCGTTTTGAGCTCGGATTCCGGGACGCAGTTTCCGGTTGAAGGGGCTAGCGGAAATCGTATCCCAGTTTGAGCGCGAAATCTGGGATACGGTTTCCGTTTGGGGCCTCTAGGGGAAAGCGCGTCCCGTTCTGGACGTAAATTCCGGGATGAGCTTTCCGGTTGGCGGGCATGCGCACTATCCCGGCTGGCGGGCATATGCGCTAATCCTCAAGCTGCGCCCATTCGTGCGGATCGTAGACCTTTACGTGCTTGTTGGGCTTGCCGCTCCAGTACTCCTCGTCCATAAAGGGCAGATATGCCTGAACGCCGGGGCAGATAAAGGGAATCCGCTGCTGTTGCAGTCGCTCGCGCTGGCGCTGCTCCAGATGCGCCTCGGATATGACGGTCGGCATGCCGGACAGCTCGACGAGGCTTGCCTGGATTCGCTTAAGGTCGGGGAGTCCCGCGTGCCATGACATCCGCATGATCAAAAAGGATGCACGGCGGTATTTTGCCTGCACCACAGTAATGGCGGGGCGCAGTGTGGGATGGATTTTGTCCCGTTCGGGCCAAAGGTCGGCAGTGATCTCGAGGCCCAGGGTCTCCCATAGGTAATCAAGCTCTTCGTCCATGGCGCCTCATATCTACGCGATCATTGATACTTCGATTGTGTTGCCTGGCGCTATCGTTTTCACGGTAGAATCTGCCAACGGTTGACGGCTACCGCTCGCGGCGTTTTGCCCTTCGCGTACAGCGGTTGGCTTCACAGGTCCTTCACGGGTTGGACTAAATTAGGCCAATTTGACTGAATTTCAAAAAAGTCAAAATTGGGGCTTGCGTCACGGCGAGACTTCCCGTATATTTCTTTCTTGCGCAAAGGCACAGCCGAGCGCAGCGATGCAGTCATTGGGATGTCGTCTAATGGCAGGACAGCGGATTCTGGTTCCGTCAATGGGGGTTCGACTCCCTCCATCCCAGCCATTGCATTTGCTACATATGGCCCGTTCGTCTAGCGGTTTAGGACGCCGCCCTCTCAAGGCGGAGATCACCAGTTCGAATCTGGTACGGGCTACCAAAATTGAACGCCCGGGCCTCGTAAGAGACCCGGGTTTTGTGTATTGACCGTATATACGGCGCCTGCCGTGTTTCGCTCAGATCGAGGAGTAGCCATGGATCTGCCCATCAGCTTGCAAGACATCACGTATGCCGAGAACTATCTGGCGCAGGGCGACTTGGCTACGGCGACGCCGCTGCTGGAGCGTCTGGTGGAGCTCGCCGAGGAGTATATTGATGCTGAGTGCAAGACGGAGGAGAAGCGTCAATACTTTAGCTTCGATAGCAAGTTTGAGCGCTTGGCCTATCGCCGCGTGGAGAAGGATCCGCGCGAGCTCGTGCAGGTCGAGGTGCCGTTTGACCGCCTGTACTCTGACATGGCGTTTGCCTACATTCGCCAGCAGGATTATGTGAGCGCTCGTAATGCCCTGATGCAGGCTGTGCGTTGGGACCCCATGAACTGCAACTATCGCTTGGATTTGGCCGAGCTGTTCCGCGCACTCGAGGACAAGCAGGAATGGGCATCGCTCTCGTTCTCGGTGCTGGAGCGTGCAAGCGATGGCAAGTGCGCCGCCCGCGCTTACGCCAATCTAGGTCAGTACTTCTTGGAGCCCGAGACCGAGAACGTTTCGGCTGCCGTGGGCTGCGCGCGTCTGGCGCTGCGCCTGGCGCCCAACGATGCGCATACGACGCGCCTGCTCAACAAGATCCATACCACCTATCCGGATGCCGCTGATGAGAGCGACGACCACGTGATGGGTGAACTGGCCCTGCAAGGCGTGCCGACCTCACCTTCGGCCGAGATTGCCATCTGCCTGATTATGTGCGCGACCGATGCTGCAAGCGACGGCGACAAGCAGGAGGCGACGCGCCTGACGGTGCGTGCTCGCGACTTGGTGGGCGAGGAAGCCTGCGCGGCGATTATCAAACTGGTGCGTGAGAGCGATGCTGAGCTCAATGCCGAGCGCAAGGCTAAGCGCGAAGCTACGGGCAAGGGTTCCGATGGCGCCAAGGAGGCCGGCGATGCCCAGTAAGCGTGAACGCAAGCTCATTTCTAAGAATCGCTCGGCGCATCACGAGTACTTTATCGATGAGACGTTCGAATGCGGTATTGAACTGAGTGGCACCGAGGTCAAGTCGATTCGCGAGCGCGCCTGCCAGATCACCGATACCTTCGCGCTGATTCGCGGTGGGGAGTGCTGGCTCGTCGGCCTGCATATCCACCCTTATAGCCATGGTGGCGTGTGGAATCGCGATCCCGACCGTCGGCGTCGTCTGCTGCTGCACCGCAAGGAGATCGACTTTCTTGACGGCAAACTTCGCAACCGTGGTTATGCGCTGGTTCCGTTGGAGCTCTACTTTAATACCGACGGCCGCGTAAAGCTGCTGCTGGGTCTGGGTCGCGGCAAGAAGCTCTATGACAAGCGCGAGGACATGGCTAAGCGTGATGTCCAACGCGAGATCGACCGCGCCCTTAAGGAGCGCAACCGCTAGGCACTCTGTATAAGTTGCGGTGGAATACGGACTGTTTTGCCTGTTTGAGGGACTATTCAGTCCCTATTTCACCGCAACTGCGGGTGTCTCATCTTTCTTACTGTTCTGACACATATGTCTCAAAGGCGGCGTCCGTTATGGGTGCCGCCTTTTTTGTGGGTACATACATCCATGAGGTTCAATCCTGGGTTAGGGGAGTGATCGTTATGGACAAAACTGCGTTCTTTACCATGCCGAGTGGCCTGTACGTGGTGAGCGCTGCGGCGGACGGGCTGCGTGCCGGCTGCGTTATCAACACAGCGGTGCAGGTGACATCCGCCCCGCCGCGCATCTCAATTGCCGTGAACAAGGAAAATGTCACGTCCGGCGTAATCGCATCGGCTAAGGCCTTTGCGCTGACCGTGATCGATCAGACGGCCGACATGCTCTATATCGGTAACTTTGGCTTCCGCACCAGCAGTGGCTACGACAAGTTTGCCAAGTACGAGACCCACGAGACCGCGCTGGGCATGCCCTATGTGCCCGAGCACGCGGCGGCGCTGTTTAGCTGCCGTCTAATTGATACCGTGGATGTGGGCACGCACCTGCTCTTTATCGGCGAGGTGGAGGACGCCGAGCGCTTGAGCGGCGAGGCCCCGCTGACCTATGACTACTATCACAAGGTCTTGAAGGGCAAGACGCCGCCCAAGGCTTCGTCGTATCAAGGCTAGAAATGTTCTAAAAATACTTGCATTATATTATTGAGAATCTATACTAATAAACGAAGTACATCACCAGTCGCGTTCGAGAGGAGAACATCATGGCTGAGGAGAAGAAGACGTATAAGTTCGTGTGCACCGTTTGCGGTTACGAGGTTGAGGTCGACACGCCCGAGCTGCCCGAGGATTACGTATGCCCGGTCTGCGGCGTCGGCCCCGATGAGTTTGAGCTCGTCGAGGAGTAACTCGTAGACACACGGCGATTAGCTATACAGAGCTCTGTCCAAGGGCCCCGGTCGAATTCTCGGCCGGGGCCCTTTTGATTTATCTGACGGTTTAAAACGGCCTTACGTGTTACAGATTGAGACGTTATATCTGGACAGTCACGCCATCCCAATTACATCCCCGTTAGCAGCACGATGTCGAGAACCGTTACGATGACGCCGATTCCTACGAGCAACGCGTTGAGCGGGCGCGAGTTGGCGTATTTGCCCATGACGCGGCGTGAGCTGGTGAGCCGTATAAGCACGAAAACCGTGATCGGCAGCTGAAGCGACAGCAGTGCCTGGCTCCAGATGAGACCTTCAAAAGGATTTGGGACGACCAGACACGCCGCCACTGCGCCGACGAAACATGCCGCCACCCCAATCGAGGAATGTCGGTCGTGGATGTCGTATTCCTCGTCGAACATGCCCGCGGTGATGGTGCCTGCCGCCATGCCTGCCGTCACACTACTCGAGAGGCCCGCAAACAGCAGCGCCACCGCAAAGATGGTCGAGCTTGCCGGGCCCAGAATGGGGGAGAGCGTGTCCGCTGCGACGGCGAGGTCGTCTACGACAATGCCGTGCGCAAAGAAGGTCGTTGCGGCCAGGATGACCATGGCCGAGTTGATTGCCCAGCCCACGCCCATCGAAAAGAGCGTGTCGAAGAGCTCATAGCGCAGACGCTCTTCGATAACCTGCTCGCCTTGGCCTTCGAAGTGCATGGATTGGATGACCTCGGAGTGTAGAAAGAGGTTGTGGGGCATAACGACCGCACCAAGGACACTCACGATAATCGCGGCAGAGCCAGTGGGCATACTGGGCGTGATCCAGCTTGCGGCGGCTTGCGGCCAGTCGACCTTGACTAGTGCAAGCTCGGCCAAAAACGAGAGTCCTACCACGCCTACGAAGGCGATGATCCAGCGTTCGGCACGCTTGTAGGAGTTCGTCATGAGCATCGCCATCGATACTGCCGCCACGATGACGCAGCCCGCACGCACGGGCAGCCCAAAGAGCATTTGAAGGGCAATCGCGCCGCCCAGGACTTCGGCCATGGCGGTGGCGATGGTCGCGAGATAGGCACTGGCGAGCACCGTGCGTCCAACGAAGCGGGGGAGGTAACGTGTCGTGGCCTCGGCAAGACAGGCGCCCGTGGCGATACCCAGGTGCGCCGCATTGTGCTGCAGCACAATGAGCATAATCGTGGACAGTGTGACGATCCACAGCAGCGCGTAGCCAAACTGCGAGCCCGCGGCCATATTGGAGGCCCAGTTGCCCGGGTCGATAAAGCCGACGGTCACGAGCAGCCCGGGGCCGATGTGCCGCGCAATGTCTAGGCCTCCGTGACCACCGGTGCGTCGGGAGCCAAAGTGTTGTTTGAGATGGTTGAGCATGGTGAGCTCCTGCGTGCCGTTTGTTTGACGCCGCAAAGGATACCCGTTTTAGGCTCGAAGTTAACCGAGACTAACAAAATAGTTGTATTTGAATAAGATGGTGAAAAGGGGTTGCCGAAATGTCTTGATCTGTAACAACTAGGGATGGAAATTGGGTTTAGGTGTTACAGATCAAGACAGGAAGAAATGGTCCTATGGAATATCTCGATCTGTAACAGCTGGCCGCCAAAACCGACCCTCCGTGTTACAGATTGAGACATTCGGAGCCGTCTCTCAAAAACGTCTCAATCTGTAACAGTTAGTCGTCGAAATTTGGTCTTCCTGTTACAGATTGAGATGTTTGAAGCGGTGAGCATACGGGCCGAACTTGGGGCCCTTGTTGCCGTCCTTGAGGTCGGCGGTGTCCACTCGTAGGGCGTGCGTTACGCGATTGTTTCGAAACGGGTGGGAAACACAACAGGCCGGCGATGCTCCTAGTATGCCTATTCAACTGACTGTCTAAATATCTAGGGGAGGATCGCGATGCAGGCAGATTCCGCTCAGCAGCAGGGCCTTTATCGCCCCGAATTCGACCACGATGCATGTGGCATCGGCGCGCTCGCCGACATCAACGGCGAGCGCCATCACCAGATTCTGGACGATGCGCTGTCCATTCTGGTCAACTTGGAGCACCGCGGCGGCACGGGACTCGAGAAGAATACCGGCGACGGCGCTGGCATTCTGTTCCAGGTTCCGCATCACTTTTTCCGTAAAGAGGCCCAAAAGTGCGGCCAGATTCTGCCGGCAGAGGGCGACTATGGCGTGGCCATGCTGTTCTTCCCACAGGACGACAAGGGCGTAGAGGATGCCCGCCGCGTGTTTGAGGAGGGCTGCGCCGAGGCCGGCGTGCCGCTGCTCTTTTGGCGCGAGGTGCCGGTCGATCCGCACGACCTGGGCGAGACAGCCCGCGCCTGCATGCCTACCATCCTGCAGGCCTTTCTGGGCCGCCCGGACGACACGCCGGCGGGCGACGCCTTCGAGCGCCGTCTGTATGTGTGCCGCCGCACCATCGAGAAGAAGGCCGACGCCGAGTTTGCCCTGCGCGATAAGATCTTCTATGTGTGCTCCATGAGCTCGCGCACTATCGTGTACAAGGGCATGCTGGTCGCCACACAGATGCGCCGCTTCTTCATCGATCTCAACGACGCCGCCGTCAAAACGGCCGTTGCGCTCGTCCACTCGCGCTACTCCACCAACACCACGCCCAGTTGGGAGCGTGCGCACCCCAACCGCTTTATCATCCACAACGGCGAGATCAACACCCTCAAGGGCAACGTCAACTGGATTCGCGCCCGCGAGCCCAACCTGTACAGCCCCGTGCTGCAGCACGATCTTGAGCGTGTGATGCCCATCATCAACCGCGAGGGCTCCGACTCCGCGATTCTGGACAACGTGCTCGAGTTCTTGGTCATGAACGGTCGCCCGCTCACGCGTGCCGCGTCCATGCTGCTGCCCGAGCCGTGGGACCACAACGACAATCTGAGCGAGGAACGCCGCGCCTACGACGCCTACCAGTCCATGCTCATGGAGCCCTGGGACGGCCCTGCCGCCATCGCCTTTACCGACGGTCGCACGCTGGGTGCCGCCCTCGACCGTAACGGCCTGCGTCCCGCCCGCTACTATGTGACGCGCGACGGTCGCTTTATGCTGGCAAGCGAGGTGGGCACCATCGAGGTGAGCCCCGAGAACATCCTGACGAGCGGCTGTCTGGGGCCGGGCCAGATGCTCGAGGTCGATTTTGCCCGCGGCCGCGTGATCTACAATGACGAGCTGCGCGCCCGCTATGCCAAGGAAAAGCCCTACCGCGACTGGATTGCCGAGGAGACGCTGACCGTCGACGCGCTTGATGAGCCCGTTGCGGCAACGCCCGCCGAGGACGCCGAGGTACCTGCCACCGTGCGTATGGCCAAACTCGGTTACCACTGGGATGACATTGACGAGGTCGTGCGTCCCATGGCCCAGCAGGGCAAGGCGCCGCTCGCCTCGATGGGCATCGATGCGCCGCTGGCCTGCCTGTCCAAGAAGACGCGTTCGTTCTTTGACTACTTCTATCAGTTGTTCGCTCAGGTCACAAACCCGCCCATCGACGCCCTACGCGAGCATATGGTCACCTCGACCACACTCTACCTGGGCAACCACGGCAACCTGCTCGAGGATTCCCGCACGGCCTGCCAGCTGGTGCGCTTGGAGCGCCCGTTGCTGAGCGAGGAGGAGTTCGACCGCATCTGCGCCATCGACCGCGTGGGCTTTAAGACCCGCCGGTTCCGTGCCGTGTACCGCCGCGACGCGGGTGAGGGCGCGCTGCAGGCTGCGCTCAAGCAGCTTGCCGAAGACGTCGAGGCTGCGGTTCGCGATGGCGTGAACATCGTGGTGCTGAGCGACCGTGCCGCTGCGGGCGAGGTGCCCGTGCCGTCGCTGCTCGCCGTGGGCTGCGTGCACAACCACCTGATCCGCGCCGGCGTGCGTACCTTTGCCGACATCGTGGTGGAGTGTGGCGACGCCGTGTCTCCGCATGACTTTGCGGCGCTAGTGGGCTACTCCGCGAGCGGCATCTATCCGTACAACGCGCATGCGTGCATCCGCAATCTGGCGGCACGCGGTGACCTGGACGTGACGGCCGAGCAGGGCATCGCCAATTACAACAAGGCCGCGACGGCGGGCATCGTCTCCATCATGTCCAAGATGGGCATCTCCACGGTGCAGAGCTACCACTCCGCGCAGATCTTCGAGGCCGTTGGCTTTACGCCGGAGTTCGTCAACGCGTACTTCGCCGGCACGGTGAGCCGTGTGGGCGGTATGGGTGTCGAGGACGTCGAACGCGAGCAAAATGAGCGCTATGACGCCGCTCTCGCTATCCTTAAGAGCCCGGCTCCCGATCAGCTGCCCACGTTGGGCCTGACCAAGTGGCGCCCGCTCGGCGGCGAGGATCACCTCATCGATCCGCAGACTGTCTACTTGCTGCAGACCGCCTGCCGTGAGGACAGCTACGACACCTTTAAGGAGTACAGCGCCCGCCTGCACCGCACCGGCCGTGCCGTGCGCCTGCGCGACCTGCTGGACTTTGATGCCAGCGGCCGCACTCCGGTGGCACTCGACGAGGTCGAGCCCGCGCTCAACATCGTCCGCCGCTTTAACACCGGCGCCATGTCGTACGGCTCCATCAGCAAGGAAGCACACGAGTGCATGGCCATCGCCATGAACCGCCTGCATGGCCGTTCCAACTCCGGCGAGGGCGGCGAGGATCCGCGCCGCGAGACCCCGCTGGCTAACGGTGACTCCAAGAACTCCGCGATCAAGCAGGTGGCAAGTGCGCGCTTTGGCGTGACGAGCCGCTACCTGTGCAGCGCCTTCGAGATTCAAATCAAGATGGCCCAGGGCGCCAAGCCCGGCGAGGGCGGTCACCTGCCCGGCAAGAAGGTCTACCCCTGGATTGCCGAGGTCCGTCAGTCCACGCCCGACATTGGCCTGATTTCGCCTCCGCCGCACCACGACATCTACTCCATCGAGGACCTGGCAGAGCTTATCTTTGATCTTAAGAACGCCAACCCCGGCGCACGCGTGTCGGTCAAGCTGGTCAGCGAGGCCGGCGTCGGCACCATCGCCACCGGCGTGGCCAAGGGCGCTGCCGACAAGATCTTGATCAGCGGCCACAATGGCGGCTCGGGTGCCGCTGCGCGCGACTCTATCTGGCACGCGGGTCTGCCGCTGGAGCTCGGTCTTGCCGAGGCCCAGCAGACGCTACTGCAAAACGGCCTGCGCTCGCGCGTGGTGCTCGAGGCCGACGGCAAGCTCATGGACGGCACCGATGTTGCCGTCGCCTGCCTGCTGGGCGCCGAGGAGTTTGGCTTTGCGACCATGCCGCTCATCTCGATGGGCTGCCTCATGCAGCGCGACTGCCAGCAGGATACCTGCCCGGCCGGCATCGCCACGCAAAACTGCCGCCTGCGTCGCGGCTTCCGCGGCAAGCCCGAGCACATCGAGCACTTTATGCTCTTTGTTGCCGAGCAGCTGCGCGAGGTCATGGCGAGCCTGGGCTTCCGCACCGTCGACGAGATGGTCGGCCATCCCGAGTGCCTGCGCCAGATCGAGGTCCCGGGCAACCGCAAGGCCAACCTGCTCGATCTGTCGCCCGTGCTGGCAAGCGCGACCTGTGTGTTTGGTGCCCATATCCCGGGTGCCGACGGTCGCCACTTCCTGCCGCAGATGGCCGCGGACAGCGAGCTCGACAAGACGCTCGACTCCACGTTGTTTGTGCCCTATACGGCCGATGCCCGTGCGCACCTGCGTCCGATTCGCTTCCGCGCCGACATCGCCAACGTCAACCGCTGCGTGGGCACCATTTTGGGCAACGCGGTGACCAAGGCGCATCCCGAGGGTCTGCCCGCCGGCTCCATCACCATCGATTGCGATGGTTCGGCCGGTCAGAGCTTTGGCGCCTTCCTGCCGCGCGGCATTACGCTCAACGTGTGCGGCGACGCCAACGATTACTTTGGCAAGGGTCTTTCGGGCGGCGAGGTGTCGGTGCGCCCCAACCCGCATGCGACCTACAAGTTCGACGAGAACATCATCGTGGGCAACGTTGCGTTCTTTGGCGCTACGAGCGGTCGCGGCTTCATTAACGGCCTTGCCGGCCAGCGTTTCGCCGTGCGCAACTCCGGTGCCACGGTGGTGGTCGAGGGCTGCGGCAACCATGGCTGCGAGTACATGACGGGCGGTCTGGCACTCATCCTGGGTGAGGTCGGGCAGAACTTCGCCGCCGGTATGACGGGTGGCGTGGCTTATGTCTTCGATCAGTACGGCACCCTCGATGCCCGTGTGAACCACGAGAGCGTTGAGCTCAAGGCCCCGACGGCCGGCGAGCTGGCGCAGATTCGCGAGCTCATCCAGGAGCACGTGGACGCGACGCAGAGTCCGCGCGGCATTAAGCTGCTCTACAGCTTTGAGACGATGAGCAAGCACTTTGTGAAGGTCATTCCGACCGAGTACGAGCGCGTGCTGGCGATTGTCGCCGCCGCCGAGGCCGTCGGCAAGACGCATGCGCAGGCCGAGGAGCTGGCGTTTGACATTGTGACCGGTCGGGCGAGTGCCGCGGATGTTGCTCGCTTCGATGTTGCGGGCGGTGCTGCGGGTGCTGCGTCCGTGGCTGCCAGCTCTGTTGCTTCGACCAAGAAGGAGGCGTAAGTGCCATGGGTAAGCCCGGTGCTTTTCTTGATATCGATCGCGTGACCCATGAGCTGCGCCCCGTGGAGGAGCGCAGCCGCGATTTCGATCCGCTGTACTTGGAGCTCGACGACGACGCGCGCCGTGCCCAGGCGAGCCGCTGCATGATGTGCGGTGTGGCGTTTTGCCAGATGGGCGCGAGCTTTGGCAAGGCACGTCCGAGCGGCTGTCCGCTGCACAACCTGATTCCCGAGTGGAACGAGCTGGTGTACCGCGGCCGTTGGGACGAGGCTGCCGAGCGTCTGTCGCTCACCTCGCCCATGCCCGAGTTCACGAGTCGCGTGTGCCCGGCGCTGTGCGAGGCCGCGTGCAACCTGGGCTCGGTCGATGGCCAGCCCACGACGATCCATGACAACGAGCGCGCGATTAGCGACCATGAGTGGGCCAACGGCGGTCCGCACCGCTTTGAGCCGGCAGGGGAGGGTGCACCCACGGTTGCCGTGGTGGGCTCCGGTCCCGCTGGTCTGGTGGCAGCATGGGAGCTTGCGCGTCGTGGCGCCCGCGTGACGGTGTTTGAGCGCGACGACCGCCCGGGCGGTCTGCTCATGTACGGCATTCCCAACATGAAGCTCGAGAAGTCCGTGGTCGAGCGTCGCGTGGCGCTCATGCGCGAGCTGGGTATTGTGTTCGAGCTGGGTGCTGACGTTACGAACCCTGCGGTGGCGGCCAAGCTCAATGGCTTTGACGCCGTCGTGGTGGCTGCCGGCGCCCGTGCTCCGCGTGGGCTTTCGGCTGCGAACATTGATGCCCCGGGCGTGGTGTATGCCGTGGACTACCTGACGGCTTCGACCGTCTCGGTGCTCGATGGCGACGAGCCTGCCATCGATGCGCACGGCCTGGACGTTGTGGTCATTGGCGGCGGCGATACCGGCAACGACTGCGTGGGCACCGCAGTACGTCAGGGTGCGCGCAGCGTGCGCCAGTTTGAGTTCTTGCCGGCGGCGCCTGATGCGCGCGCGGCGAGCAACCCCTGGCCGCAGTGGCCCAACGTGAAGAAGACCGATTACGGCCAGCAGGAGGCCATCGCTGCCATGGGCGGCGAGATGCGCGCTTGGGGTGTGGATACGCTCGAGGTACTGTTGGACAAGAAGGGCGCGGCCGCGGGCCTGCGCGTGGTCGATCTGGATTGGTCGGCTGGCAAGCCCGAGCGCATCGCGGGCTCCGAGCACGAGGTGCCGGCCCAGCTGGTGCTCATCGCCTGCGGCTTTACGGGTCCCGAGCATGGCGTGTTCGATGCCGTTGGCGTGCCTGTTGCCACCGCTGGTCGTCCGCTGCCGGTGATGGCTACCGAGGGCTCGCACCTTGCGGCCCGTGTCGACGGCGTCGCCGCAGATGCCGCGCCGGTATATGTGGCGGGTGATGCTCGCAACGGCAGCTCGCTCGTGGTGAACGCTATGGCCGATGCCCTGGCCTGCGCGGCCGAAGTCGCCGATGCGCTGGAGCTGTAAAGTAGTTATTTAAGAACGTCCCCAATGACTAGTCATTTTTTGTCTAGTCGTTGGGGACACTCTTTGCGAGCGATTTGCCCGTTTGTCGACGCGCGAGTGTCCATTCGGCGTCTTCTTGAGCTGTGGCGCTCTGCTGTTTCTGTGATGGCCGGGGGCGCTTGGCTCAAAAGGACGGGTTTGCCGTCTATGTTTACCTGCGGTTTTGTTGCGGTGCGCATTTTCGGTCAAGCTTTTCGTCAAGTGCTTGGTCAGCATCTGGTTTGCAGCCGGAGGCCTATTTTGCCCGCGCTGGTCGTGGCCGACCACCCTCCTCGTAAGCTCAAATTGAGGTCTATCAGTTTGAGGAGGATGCCATGACTGACCACGCTTTAGACCGAGCGCAGCTAGCCGAAGCCGTCGGCAACGATATTGCCGACATGGCCCATTTTTGGATGCTGCGGAAGTTCCAGTTTTTGGAGCCGGCGCGCGAACAGTTCGAGATCATTGTCGACCCGTGGCTCAGCTATTGCACCGAGCCTTCGCAAAACGAAATCATGGCCTACAACATGGCATTTACCGATTGGCTGCTCTTCGAGCGCCCCTATCGCCATGGCAAGACGCTGCTCGAGCTGTATGTTGAAGAGCCGCCGACATCGCTTTCGCCTGCCTCGCTCAAGCGGCTCGAGCAGGTACGCGACACGCAGTATTTCTCGCGCTTTGGCATTTTGGACAAGGATCCTGCGACTGGTATGGTCGCGCTGAAGGACACGCGCACCGACTGTCGCTTTGATGTCTACGACCCGCATATCGTGCAAAAGGAGCATTGGAGCGACGGGGCGATTGCGGTGCGCCTCGCCTGCGTCGACGATGTCTGGCTGACGGCGGGACAACTCTATCTGTATGACATCGCACGCCTGAGTGACACGGCGGTCGACGGGCCTGGCGCCGTTCATCCAGAAGACCTGGAAGATAGCTTCGACACCTCATGCATCAGCTTCTTTTTGCGCCTGGTCCGCGACATCATGGGTGCCCAGGGGCGGTACGTGAAGTCGCTCAACATCTACGAGCAGGAGTGGGAGTAGGGGATTTGGCTGGTGTCGCCCTGCTGCCCTGACTTTGTCTCAATCTGTAACGTTTAGGGACAAAAAACCGGTCTACCTGTTACAGATTGAGACGAACGCTTGGGCGCCGCTGGTTTGTCTAAATCTGTAACGTTTGGGGGGCTGGAGAACGTCTAACTGTTACAGACCGAGACGTTTGGCACCTGGTTGGGGGAATGTCTCAATCTGTAACATCTACAGGCCCAAATTCGACCTACCTGTTACAGATTGAGACGGAAGGTTGGCGGCTGCCGAAAGATCTAAATCTGTAACAACTAGAGGCTCAAAGACTGTCTTCCTGTTACAGATCAAGACATTTGTCAGCGGAGGCAACGGTGACGATGGTCCATTTGTCCGATGTGGTGGTGATGGAAGTGTCTAATACCGTTCTCAAACACAAGCATACGACTCGCAACACGTTGGCGCGGAATAGGATGCTTGCCAGGCTCACGGAGGCGGCTGAACAAGGCGTGTTGCTTGTGACGCACGACAATGCCGAGCTCATGTGGCTGCGGCGTCATGTGGGAACCGATGATATCGCGGAGCCCGAGCCGTATTTGTTCTGCTTTCAACATGATTGGGATGTACTGACACCGGCGGAGCGAGCGCCGCGTACTATCAAGGGGCTTGCCGAGTTTCACCCCGATTGGGCGTTTTGGGGATATGACGCCGCGCTGATATGGGATCTGGAAGTGCCGAATGATCTACTCGGGCCGCGTTACTTGGTCAAGACGGGTTGTTCGGTGGCGTTGAGTATGGGATATAGGCTGTTGCGTCCGCAGGCGGCGGGTGCGCTTGAGCGCGTCGACGGCGTGCGAGTGACGCCGTTTTGGCGCACGGTGGAGGATTGTCTGCTGCGTGCGCCGTTCTCCTACGGGTTGGCGATTGCCGATTCTGCACTGCGGGCGAAAGGCGTATCACGTGGGGATTTGTGCGAGCGCCTCCGCGCCGATTGCGAGGGCAGGCGAGGGTATCGCAGGGCACAGGTGATTGCGTCGTATGCAGACGGGCTGTCCGAAAACGGCGGCGAGTCTCGGTTCCGAGCATTCTTTATTGCGTACGGCTTTCCGGTTCCGGAGCTACAGGTGGAGTTTCGCGACCCGCTCGATCCGAGCCAGGTGTTTCGGGTTGATTATTTCTGGAGGCTCGAGGACGGGGCATGTGTCATCGGCGAGCTCGACGGGAAGGGAAAGTATACCCTGCGGGATGGTGGGGATCGGGAGTCGGTCGACCCATTCGTGGCAGAACGTCAGCGAGAGTCTCATCTGACGATGCTCGGGCACAAGGTGCTTCGGTTTACGTTTGATGAACTCAAGAACCCGGGGAAGCTGGCTGAAAAGATGAGACTGGCGGGAATTCCACAGCGGGCCGATCTGGCTGAGGAATGGAGACGCCAGTGGTATGGGTGCTAAGGGGTGCAACTGACGCGAATGTGGTTGTTCCTGCCGAGTTTGTCTCGATCTGTAACAACAAGGGGCCGTTTGGCCTCGTAGCTGTTACAGATCGAGACAGAAGGTTGGCTGCCGCTAAAAGATCTCAATCTGTAACATCTAGAGGCCGAAAACCTGTCTACTTGTTACAGATTTAGACGTTTGACGACAGGGCTGGAGAATATCTCAATCTGTAACGTTTGGCGGCTGTTTGGGCCCGTAACTGTTACAGATTGAGACGGAAGGTTGGCGGCTGCCGAAAGACCTCGATCTGTAACATCAAGGAGTCCAATAACCCTGTACCTGTTACAGATCGAGACATTCCCCTGATGTTGCTGGGGTGGGGCTGCAACGTATTTCGTCCCCCACATCCCCTCTTCCATCCGTTAACCGATGCGTCTGCAGCAATCCAGCGGGACTAGGTAATAATGGACAAATGTTGAAGTTTTCTGAGGGGGAGGAGCTCGATATGGCGTCTGCCGATCGTTCCACGTTGTTTATCAATGCGACCATTCTGGATGGTTCGGAGCATATGGAGCCGCAACCCGATATGGCCGTGACTGTTGAGCGCGGCGTCATCACCTGGATGGGGCCGAGTGCTGTGGCGCAGGCGCCCGCGGGTGCCGAGGTTATCGACCTGGGTGGCGCGTATCTCATGCCAGGCCTCATCAATATGCATGTGCATCTGTGCGGTTCGGGCAAGCCGGTTTCGGCGGGCGATGCGGGCGCGCTGATGAAGAAGCTCGATAATCCCGTGGGGCGCGCCATCGTGCGCCATATTCTTAAGGGCAGCGCCCAACAACAACTGGCAAGTGGCGTGACCACGGTGCGCGGCGCGGGCGACCCGCTGTTTGCCGATCTGGCCGTGCGCGATGCTATCGATGCCGGCAAGTATCAAGGTCCTCGCCTGGTGGCGCCGGGAACGGGTGTCACGGTGCCGGGCGGCCATGGTGCGGGTTTGTTCGCCCAGGTGGCCAACAGTCCCGCCGAGGCAGCCGAACAGGTGCGCGACCTGTATGCGCGCGGTGCCGACGTCATCAAGCTGTTCGTGACGGGCGGCGTGTTCGACGCTACCGAGGTGGGCGAGCCGGGCGTGCTGCGCATGCCGGTCGAGGTTGCCGCGGCGGCGTGCAAGGCGGCGCACGAGGTGGGCCTGCCGGTTATGGCCCATGTCGAGAGTACCGAGGGTGTGAAGGCCGCGCTTGAGGCCGGCGTCGACACGATTGAGCACGGCGCTCCGATGACGCCCGAGATCTTGGAACTGTACCGCGGCGCCGCGGGCACGCAGCTTGAGGGACGTACGCCCAGCGTTACCTGCACTATCAGCCCGGCGCTGCCGTTTGTATTGCTCGACCCGGAAAAGACCCATTCGACTGACACGCAAAAGAAGAACGGCGATATCGTGTGCTCGGGTATTATCGAGAGCGCTCGTGCCGCACTGGAAGCTGGCGTTAAGGTGGGCCTTGGCACGGACTCGAGCTGCCCGTTCGTGACGCAGTACGACATGTGGCGTGAGGTGGCCTATTTTGCCAAGTATGTCGGCGTGAGCAACGCCTTCGCGCTGCATACGGCTACGCAAGTCAATGCTGAGCTGCTGGGGCTGGGCGGCGAGACCGGCACGATTGAGTGCGGCAAGGCTGCCGATATCTTGGTGACGCGCGAGAACCCGCTCGATGACCTGTGCGCTCTGCGTGAGCCGATGCACGTGATGTGTCGCGGCGATCTGGTGCGCAAGCTCAAGGTGAAGCGCATCCTCGAGGTGGATGCCGAGCTCGACGCGATTATGGCCATGCCAGCCGAAGCGCTTGCTGAGGAGCTGGCCCGCGACGGTGTGGCGTAGATGAGACAAAGGGACAGCTCCGTTGCCGCATACAAAAAGCCGAGGTCTCAACACGAGGCCTCGGCTTTTATTTTGTCCTATGGTGTAGCGGCTAGGAGCGCGTCTCCATCTTGGCGTGGCACTTGGGGCAGGTGACGCGAATCTTGCCTTTGCCCTTGGGAACAGAGAGTATCTGGCCGCAGTTGGGGCACTTGAGGTATGCCGTGGTCTTGCGACCCTTCCACATCTTCTTGGCCGTGCGCTTGGCACGCTCAAAGTCTTCCTTGCTCGTTCCAGCTGAGCGCGAGGTGCTTGCCGCCGCAGTTCCACCGCCCAAGCTGGCGACGAACTTGCCCAAGCCGGGAACGTTCGCGGTCGCGGCGACAAAGGCAGCGTTTTCCTTGCGACGTGCATCGATATTTTTGGACAGGCCGCGCAGCACGCCAATCACGATAACGGCGATGGCGATCCAGCTGAGCCACTGGATGCGGGCTATCGATCCGATCATCGCGATGACGATGCCGGCAAAACCCATCACGATGGTGAGTTCGTCGGCGCCATTGCGGCCTTTCATAAAGTCATTCATGCAAATTGCCTTTCGTTCGATATGCTGCACGCCTTTATACCCGATTTAGAGCAAGGGGGACAGGTCAATCTGCGCCAATGTGGTGCAAACGTACCTGTCCCCGATACACCAAGATGGTGCAAAACAGTCTGTCCCCGATGCCCCAATTACTTGGAGAGCTTGTCGACGACGCGTTCGATCTCGGCGAGCTTGGCGGCCTTGAGGTCTTCGTCGCCCGATTCGATCGCCGAAGTCACACAGCCCTCGATATGCGCCTTAAGCACGTCGGCGTTAATGCGCGCGAGGAGCGCCTGTGTGGCCATGAGCTGCGTGGAAATATCGACGCAATAGCGGTCCTCCTCGACCATCCGCAAGATGCCGTCGATCTGACCGCGTGCCGTCTTGAGCATGCGGGTCACCGATTTGTGGTCTGCCATCATGGCGGGTCCTCGTTTCTGGTCGGGGTGCGCGTGAGTCGTTACGCGGCGGTTACGGACAGGGCGTGGAACTTCTCGCCGGCGCCCTCGACGGCGGCGGCGAGCTGCTCGGCGGTCACGGTGTCGGCGCACTCCACCTGGACGGTCTGGGTCTCGTGATCGGCGTCGGCGTCGGTCACGCCGGCCACGTTGAGCAACGCCGTCTCGACGGTGGCATCGCAGTGGCCGCACATAAGGCCGGAAGTCTTAATTGTGAAACGCATGGGTATTCCTCTCTGTTGTGTCGGCTTTCCCAGGCAGCCGACCTTGACCTTCAAGCCGTCGCTCGCGTACCGAAGTACGCGTCGCTCCTCTTTCAGGTCAATCTCGGGCACCTGGAAAACCCGTTCTAAATGGACTTAATGGTGATCCTATTTTGCCACTTTGGGCTTAAAGGATTTTAGGCGCAGAGCGTTGCTTACGACACATACGCTCGACAGGCTCATGGCCGCGGCGCCAAACATCGGCGAAAGCTGCCATCCGGTGAGCGGGAAGAACACGCCCGCCGCCAGCGGAATGCCGATGCCGTTGTAGAACAGCGCCCAGAACAGGTCCTGCTTGATGTTGCGGATCGTGGCGCGCGAAAGCTCGATGGCGCGGGCGACGTCCATGAGGTCGCTGCGCATGAGTACCACGTCGGCGCCCTCCTTGGCGATGTCGGCGCCGGTGCCGATAGCAAGGCCCACGTCGGCGCGCGCCAGGGCGGGGGAGTCGTTGATGCCGTCGCCCACCATGGTGACCTTACTGCCCGCATCCTGCAGCTCGCGCACGTGGCGCTCCTTGTCGGCGGGAAGCACGTCGGCGATGACCTGCTTGCTGGTCAGTCCCACGCGGCGGGCGATGGCCTCGGCCGTCACGCGGTTGTCGCCGGTGAGCATGCGCACGTCGACGCCAAGCGAGCGCAGTGCGGCGATGGCCCCGGCGCTCGTCTCCTTGACCTCGTCAGCCACGGCAATGGTGCCGGCAAGCTCGCCGTTCTTGGCAAAGAACAGCGGCGTCTTGCCCTCGGCGGCAAATTGTTCGGCAAGACCCGCGGGCACGGTAACGCCCAGTTCGTCCATCAGGCGTACGTTGCCGGCTGCAATGGCGTTTTGCCCCTCGCGCGCCGTAACGCCTCGCCCGGGCACGGCAGTAAAGTCCTCGACCATGCGCTCGACGATCCCGCGTGTCTCGCACTCGGCCATAATCGCCTCGGCCAGCGGGTGCTCGCTCGAGCGCTCTAACGCGGCGGCCAACTTGAGCAGCGCCTTTTCGCTCATGGCGGGCGAGCCGTCAGCGCGCGTGGCTACCACGATATCGGTCACGGCAGGCTTGCCGCGGGTGACCGTGCCCGTCTTATCGAGCACCACGGTGCCCACGCTGCGCAGGTTCTCCAGCGCCTCGGCGCTCTTAAACAGAATGCCCATCTCGGCGCCCTTGCCGGTGCCGACCATAATGGCGACGGGCGTGGCCAGGCCCAGCGCGCACGGGCAGCTGATCACCAGCACAGCGACGGCGGAGGTGAGCGCCTCATTCACGTCGCTGGTCAGTGCCATCCACGCCACAAAAGTTACGGCAGAGATTACAAACACCACGGGCACGAACACGCCGGCGACCTTGTCGGCCATGCGGGCGATGGGCGCCTTGGTGGCGTTGGCGTCCTCGACGAGCTGGATAATCTTGGCGAGCGACGTGTCGGCGCCCACACGCGTGGCGCGGAAGGTAAACGAGCCCGTGCGGTTGACCGTGGCCGCGTTGACAGTGTCGCCGGCGGTCTTTTCCACGGGGATGGACTCGCCGGTCAGCGCACTTTCGTCCACGGCCGAAGCGCCCTCGAGCACCACGCCGTCAACGGGGATGGACTCGCCGGGACGCACGCGCAGCACCTGGCCGGGCAGAATGGCATCGACGTCGACGGTGGCCTCGGTACCGTCCTCTGCCACGACGGTCGCGGTCTTGGGTGCTAAGTCGATGAGCGCCTCGATAGCGCCGCCGGTCTTGGACTTGCTGCGCGTCTCGAGGTATTTGCCCACGGTGACGAGCGACAGGATGGTGCCAGCGCTCTCAAAATACAGGTTGTCCATGCTCGTCATCATGGCCTCGTGCACCTGACCTGCGGCTAGCTGGTCGGCCATGATGAACATGGCGTAGAGCGACCAGGCGATGGAGGCGGTGGCGCCCACGGCAATAAGGGCGTCCATGGTGGGCGCGCCGTGCGCGAGCGATTTAAACCCGTTGATAAAGTACGCGTCGTTGACGTAGACGATGGGGATGAGCAGGACGAGCTCGGTGAGCGCGAGTGTCATGCTGTGGGTGTGGTCGGTGAAGACGCCGGGCAGTGGCCAACCGAGCATGTGTCCCATGCCTATGTAAAACAGCGGGATGAGGAAGATAATCGAGATGATGAGGCGGGTGCGCATGGCGGAGGCGGCGGCCTCCAGCTTTTTGGTGGGCGACTCCATATGGGCGGCGCCGGACCTGGCTTGCGTGTTGCCGCTTTGGACAGCGTCGGTGCCCGTGCTGATGGGCGAGGCCGAGTAGCCCGCGCGGTCGACAGCGGTGCAGATGTCGTCGGGGGAGACCTGCGCAGGGTCGTAGTCCACCAGCATAGAGCCGGCGAGCAGATTGACCGCGACGCTTTGGACGCCGTCGAGTTTGCTCACGGCACGGTCCACGTGCGCCTGGCAGGCGGCGCACGTCATGCCGCCCACATCGAATTTATCTTGAGCCATGGCTTCTCCTTTCTGTGACGTAGTGTCGGAAATGTTAACCATCCGATACTATACACCCATACCCCCTGGGGGTGTCCAGTGGAGATTGAAATGTATGACATTCTGGTATTGGTCGAGGTGATAGCCAGGTCGGCGGACCGTAGCCGGTCTAATGTCTCAATCTGTAACAACTAGACCCGTTTTTGTCGAGTAACTGTTACAGATCGAGACATTACATCGAGCCACAATTTAACGTCTCAATCTGTAACGCCTAAGGACCGTTTTTCCTGCTAGATGTTACAGATCGAGACAATTGCCGGGGAGGGGTCCCGTTGCGGCAAGACGCCCGCCGCCTAGATACAGAACCCGGGGATCACACAGGTTAGCTTGTTTGGCTTTTCCGCAGGCGTTGCGTACGTAAAGACGTCGCCGTCGTGCCCCACGCGGTTCATATAGAGCGTGCCTTCGCTCTCCGATGTGTCGGGGCTCACCGTGCGCTCCCACCAGCAGGTGTCCTTGCCCTTCCACTGGCGGACCATCGTCTCGTTCGTGGAATACGGGCTCACCTTGAGCTCGCGGAAGAGCTGATACTCCTTGCCCTCGCCGTTGTAGATGTCTGCCAGGTAGTGATAGTCCTCGGTAAACGAATCGGGCGGTTGCGTACCGCACAGCTCGACCATGGCGGGCAGCCAAAGGGTTGCGGGCAACTCGCTCAGGCACGATGCGCTGTTGGCGGCGCCCACATTGTTCGAGACCTTCTTGACCCCTTTAATGAGTGCGCGCAACTCGTTGGGCAGCAGCTTAAGGCCGTCGCCGTTGAGCCATTCCCGCAGCTCGCAATCTGCCCAGCCGGCGCTCGGCGGTTCAGCCGCAGCGTTGCGCTCGGCAATACCCGCATCGAACATAAACGTCAGTCCGGCCTTGCCCGTCCCGTCCAGAAGCTCATCGTGGCGGATGCCCACAAGCTGCGCGCCAACCTGCAGCCCGTTGGTGAGCGTGACACGCTTGGTACACGGATAGGGGATATGCCCATCGGCATCGAGCAGATGATAGCGCCTGGCAATCTCGCGTGCCTCGCTACGGGTCTCGGTGGCCTTAATCTTGAGCGAAATCTCCTGCAGCTGATCCCAAGTGTAGTCGTCAAGTGAACTGCGGATGCCGTCCAGGTAGTCGGGGATGCCAAAGCCATGGGTTGCCGCCCCGATAACGCCGAGCCCCGCAACGGCTGCGACAACGCCACCGATAATAAAGCGGCGGCGGGTCATGGCATCGTGCCGGGCCTGCTCCAGGATCTCTCGCGCGCGCTCGCCGGCGACGTCGACCTTAAGGTGTGTACCGGAGTCGATGTCGATTGCGGCGTCACTGCCTGTGCCTTCGCGGCCCTCGGATTCGGCATCGGTGAGGTATGCCGAGAGCACCTCGAGCATCTGCTGCTCGGTGGGACGATCGCACTGCTCGACTGAGAGACCCTTCATGATGATTTGGACGAGCGCTTCATCGCCCTCGCAGCGCGGCTCGAGCGGTGCCGGCTTGGTCTTGGTCTTTACGAGATAGAACGAGCCGGTTGCAGCGGCGTCCGTCGACTCAAAGTCAAACGGTTTGCGACCGCTGTAGAGCTGGTACAGAATGCTCGAAAGCGCATAGACGTCGATTGCCGGCGAACGGCGAAGGGCCGCGATGCCTTCGATATCCTGCGTGAGCATCTCGGGCGCGGCGTATGCGGGCGTGGCAAAGCGCCAGATGTCGGCGCGCCGGGTGATCGTGTCGTCGCCGAGAGCCATGGTCGCGGAGCCCATGTCGATGAGGCAGGGGTCAAAGGAGCAATCAGCAATCTGCTGCTCGAGCGTTCGGCTGGTGGTGCGGAACATGATATTGGCAGGCGACAGGTCGCGATGGATGACCGGATTCACGAGGCCTTGGGTCATCAGGAGCGCGCGAAGCACGGCGTTTCCGACGGCGGCGACCATCTGGGTGGTCAGCCCGCCCGAGGCGTCGTGAGGAAGCAAGGGCAGCGCCTGCTTGAGCGAGGTGCCCTCGATCCACTCCATGAGGATGAGCGGGTCATCCTCGCACGATCCGTAGCCATAGACGCGTGGAAATCCGCGCAGGTGCGAGACGGTACACAGATGACGGTACTCCTCGAACAGCGCGGCGGTGTTGGCCAGGTGCGCTGTCGATTGCTCGGCGGAGCGGTCGGGGGCTTGGCCGGAAAGGATGGCGTTGTCCTTGAGTAGTTTGACGGCAAAGACCTCGCCGCTCGTGTTGGTCGCGCGCAACACGTGACCGATGTTGCCGTTGTCGCGGTGGGTCGTCTGGAGAATAAGCGTCATAAACCGACGCTTGGCGTCGTCCTCGGCGCTGGGATCGACCGCCACGGCGGTGTCGAACGTATCGAGACGGATGAGTCTGTCGCCATAGGCGCTATCGGTAGTATCCATGGCGTTCCTTTGTCTGGCATGGGTTGCCGCGCGTACACGTGAGCAGTGCGGATATCGGTAAAGTACCATGATAGCCGCACTGCTCACGTGTACCGCTGAGTATTGTCGTTTACGACACAGAAGGTAGAAGACGAAAGACGGACGGCGACCGTCTTCCGATCGCTGTCCGTGCTAGTCCACAATGACAAGGAATGTCGTGTAGAGACCCAGATGGAGCCTGTCGCTGTTGGCGATTTCCACGGGGGGATAGACTTTGCCGGGTTCGCGTTGGTCGCGCGGCGGCTCAATCACAATATCGCCGTCGCCCGCGCCCGATTCGAGCACTGTGCCGTTGGTCGATCCAAGGCCCTGGGCGTACCAGTGCTCACCCTCGAGCCAAATACGAAGATGCTCGCGCGAGGCGTCGGCGCCTACATCGGTGATGCTGGGCGAGGTTTTGGGCAAAGAACCAATCACGGTGCCGCGCGGATTGCGTGTGAGGGGATGGATTTGCATGTCGGCGCAGTTGTCGGCATGGGTTCTGAGCAGACCGAGGTTGGGAGCGACGGTGTGCGGCTGCTCCAGGCTGCTCATAAAGCCACGTCCGACGGTAGTTTCGGTGGTGCCAAAGTGCCCGCCCGTCTTGCTGTCGCAAAAGCGCTCGACGGTGGCCACGCCCTGAACGGGATCGGCGAGCGCCCCCGTTGCCACAAAGAGCATCAAGAAGAGCGTGCTTTTTTCGCGCACGGCATTGCCGTCAAAGTTGTCGATGCGATTGAGGGCATTTGCATATAGGCGGCTGTCCAGCTTGTAGCTGGCGAGAGCCGACATCATTTCGTTGGCGGCCGGACCGCGATAGTGCTCGGCGATTGCCTGATAGGCGGACTCGCCGCCGCCGAGCTTGCTGCAGATTGCCGCGGAAAGGTTGAGCGTGGTGACGGTAAAGTCGCTGTAGATGGCGGGCGCGCACTGGTCAGGCTTGCGATGGACGATGTAACGGGTGAGATACGAGCGGTTGGAAGAGCATTTCTCGAGCAGGGTACTGCCGAGATAAGAGTTTCCATTGATGAGCATTCGGGCGATCTCGAGATGTTTAAGACCGCCGAACGAGCGAATATCGTTATAGAGGACCGAGCAAGGCGTCTCTGCTGCCACGGATACCTCCTTTGATTGCTTCCTAGCCAATATGGCGATAGGAATTAATGGCCCCCGGTGGGCGACGTATTAAATGGCTGCGCAATATATAGCGTAACCAAAGCAACATTATAGGCCACATGTTCGAAATTGCAGGAAGAACGAGAGATTTGGTTTGGACTGGACGGAAATCCCCCTCTGTCTTGATCTATAACAATTAGGACCCGGTTTTGCCCTGCATCTGTTACAGATTGAGACAATCGGCCAGGCCCACCTCGTCCACCTCGTCATCTGTGGTTTACGTGGGGGCATGCGAAGCACGGGTATACTAACCGGCGGCGAATCTGCTCCATCGCTTAGAGCTGCTGCGTCTGGACGGCGCGTGATAGGGCTGCCAAAGCGATCGCCAGCGTGCTGAGCAACGTCCTCTCTGTGCGCACCCGTTTTTGTATGTATTAGCGCACTACCACGCACGCCAGCGCGGCCGCATGCCGTGCCCATAGCGCGTGCAGATAAGGAACAACAACATATGCGTAATTCTGTATCCGACGTCACCGACGCCGAGATTCTGGACGAGACCCGCGAGGCCATGACCCAGGCCGCCTTCGATGCCGCCGACGAGGCAAATGCTGCCCAGGCCGTTGAGTCCGCTACCGAGAGCCTGCCCGCCTTTGACGGGCTGGGGCTTTCGGACGAGATGCTTCGTGCTATTGAGAACCTGGGCTACACGGCGCCCACGCCCGTTCAGGCCGGCTCCATCCCCGTGGTGCTCGAGGGCCGCGACCTGCTTGCCGCCGCTCAGACCGGCACCGGCAAGACGGCCGCCTTCTTGCTGCCGACCATGAACAATCTGGAGCACATCGCTCCGCCCAAGCCCGTGCGTGAGCGCGGCGGCCGCAACCGTCGTCGCGGCGCCAAGAAGCCCGAGGGCAACGGCCGCGGCCCCGTGATGCTCGTCATCACCCCCACGCGCGAGCTCGCCCAGCAGATCGACGAGGTTGCGAGCAAGATCGCCGACGTCACCGGCCATGTCGCCGTGACCGTCGTGGGTGGCGTGAGCTACAAGCCGCAGACCGCGGCACTCAAGTACGGCTGCGACATCCTGGTCGCTACGCCGGGCCGTCTGGTCGACCTGATCGAGCAGGGCGCCTGCCACCTGAACGAGGTCAAGGTCCTGGTGCTCGACGAGGCCGACCGCATGCTCGACATGGGCTTTTTGCCCGCCGTCCGCCGCATTGTGCGTGAGACGCCGGCCGAGCGCCAGACGCTGCTGTTCTCGGCGACGCTCGACGAGGAGGCCGTGGGCGAGATCACCGACCTGGTGAGCGATCCGGCTCGCGTGGAGATCGCGCCCGCCACGTCGACCGCCGACACCGTCGATCAGTTTGTGTTCCCGGTGTCCATCGAGGCCAAGAATAACCTGTTGCCCGAGTTCCTCAAGAAGGAGGGCCCGGAGCGCACCATCGTCTTTATGCGCACCAAGCATCGCGCCGACAGCTGCTGCCGTCGTCTGGAGCGTAAGGGCATCAAGGCCGCCGCGATTCACGGCAACCGTAGCCAGGCCCAGCGCGAGCGTGCGCTTTCTGCCTTCCGCGACGGCACCGTCGACGTGCTGGTGGCAACCGATGTTCTCGCCCGCGGCATCGACATCAGCGACGTGCGCTACGTCGTGAACTTTGACGTGCCTGCCGAGCCGACCGACTATATCCACCGCATTGGCCGTACGGGCCGCGCCGGCGAGCTGGGCTGGGCTATCACGTTTGTGACCGAGCAGGACGTCGATGAGTTCTACGAGATCGAGAAGCTCATGGACAAGACGGCCGACATTTATGACGCCGGCGACCTGCATGTGGGCCCCAATCCACCTGCCGTCGATCCCGAGCGCGATCCTGCGGCCTTTAAGGTGAAGAAGAAGACCAAGCGCGGCAAGTCCAAGAGCAAGAAGAAGCTTGAGCAGGCACGTCGCGACGGCAAGCGCAACGGCGATGACTACGGCGATGTGGCCGGTCGTTCCAACCGCGGTCGCGACGAGCGTCGCGGCGACGGCGAGCGTCCGAGCCGTCCCAAGCGCGGCGGCAAGACCCGCGTGCGCGAGGGCGTTCAGGCTCGCGTGGACGAGGCCGTTGAGAGCGTGGCCCGCGAGGTGGCTGCCGAGGAGCGCGGCGGTGCTGCTGCCGTCGAGCAGGCCCCGCGCGGCAACCGTGCCGAGCGCCGTGCCAAGCAGTTCCAGGGCGAGGCACACCGCCGTCGCCGCGAGGACGAGGACCGTGGCGGTCGTCGTCGTGTTGAGCGCGAGGACGAGGGCCGTGGCTCGCGTGGCGGCAAGCGTGGCTCGGGTGACCGTCGTCGCTCCGGTCGCGATGGCGAGCGCGGTGGCCGTGATGAGCGCCGTGGCGGCGAAGGCCGTGGTGAGCGCGGTAGCCGCGGCACTGAGCGTCGTGAAGGCGCCCGCGGTAACGGTGGCCGCAGCGGCTCCGGTCGTTCGAATGAGTCGCGCGATCGTCGCGACCCGCGTGCCAGCCGCGATCGTCGCGATGACTGGCGCAACTACGACGATACCCGCGAAGAGCGCCGTGGCGGCTATCGCGGCGGGCGTGGTGGCAACCAGGCCGGCTCCCGTGGCGGCCGCGCCGGCGGTCGCGATAACCGTGGCAGCTATGGCAATAGTCGTGGTGGCAAGCGCGGCAGCAGCTCCCGCCGCCCCGGTGACGGCGGCGGCAAGCGCAAGTAACATACGCATCGCACGCTAGCGTGAGACAAGCTAAGGGCCCGAACAAACAACGCTCGGGCCCTTTTGTTTGCCGTGTCCATCGCTAATTCAAACGTGATTTTCGCGGGAATGCATCTGGGGGATGCCGAGGACCTATTTTCCGCCATGCAGCAATGGGTCCTATGGGGTGCGCCGTGCATTTTTTGGAGTATTCAGCAGCTCTAGCTGGCTGCATACGATTCGGTATTGCCAATGGCGGCCTTCAGATATCTCCTATGAGCGTTTGAGTTAGATTTCGCCGTTTTTCGAAGCAAAGGTACGTCATTCTCGCTATGTCGGAACCCTAAATGACGCAGCGCCCTACAGTTTTGCCCGCCCGCGGCGGTGCTGGCGCGGTCACGTTGCAGAATACTCCGTTTTTTGCACGGGCCAGGATGGGGTACCTCAGGAGAACACGGCGGTATCCCGTAAATATATACAATCTGTACCGTAATTTATACAAAACGAAGAGGCAGACAACGTAGGGTGGGTGTATTGGGGTGTTTGGTGCACCAAAACGGGGATCCCACGTACCGTATACTCTGGCTGGATGTGAAAGCGGCTTGACGTGTTGCCAGGCGTAGGGGGAGGGTGCCTCGATGGACGTATTCGAAATTGTGTTTAGTCCGACGGGCGGAACGCGGAAGGTGTCTGGCCTTGTGGCCGGGGCGCTGGACAAGAATACCGTTACCGTCGATTTGACCGATAACGGGCTAGATTTCAGCGCTGTCTCGATGACTGAGGACGACGTGGCCGTAATCTCTGCGCCGGCGTATGCCGGTAGAATCCCGGCTGTGGTGGCTGACCGGTTGGGCATGGTGCGCGGCAACGGGACTCGGACTGTTTTGGTTTGTGTATACGGAAACCGCGCGTTTGAGGACACGCTCGTAGAGCTGGAGGACGTTGCGAAGCGCGCTGGATTTAGGGTGGTTGCAGCGGTTTCTGCTATTGCTGAGCATTCCGTTGCTCGTCAGTTTGCTGCTGGGCGACCGGATGCGCAGGATGTGGCGCAGCTCGCAGAGTTTGCGCAGCAAATTCAGCAAAAGCTGTTGGCTGAGGATGCATCCGAGCCCTCTGTTCCCGGCAATCGTCCTTATAAACAAGCTGGAGGTCATCGCATGGCACCCGAGGCAACAGAGGATTGCGTCTCCTGCGGTGCATGCGCCGCGGCGTGCCCCGTTTGTGCTATCGACAAGGGTGACCCCAAGCGAGCAGCTGGCAAGGCGTGCATCTCCTGCATGCGCTGCATCGCCGTATGTCCGCGAGGCGCTCGCAAGCTTGATCCCAACAAGCTATCCGCTGTTTCCCAGATGTTGAGCAAGGTTTGCGTCGTGCGGAAGGAATGCGAGCTCTTCATCTAGCGCATACGAAATTGCTGCAAGGAGTGCTCCTGGGTGCCGGCGGGAAAGGAACGTCCCTAAGTGCCGCCTAAATACCGTTTATCGAAGAAAAAATACCGCTCACCGGTCATAATGACTATTCTGGCTTTGGGCTTGTCTACAATAGCTCCCGTAAAAAGAAATGCGGAAGGTTACCGAGTCCCTCGGACGTGGGCCTAACCAAAGTCTTTGATTGGATGTGTCTCTATGGATGCATTCGGTTGATTTTGGTTGGGCTATATTTATGAAGGGACATGCCACCATGGGTTTCTTTTCTCGCCTTATGGGTGGCTCGGACAAGCAGGCGACTGCGACTTCCGAGTTCGAGATTCTCGCCCCTGTTTCCGGCGAGCTTGTTAATCTAGAAAATACCAATGACCCCGCTTTTAGCAGTCGTGCAGTGGGCGATGGCGTTGCCGTGGTTCCCCAAGAGGGAACGGTGTGCGCTCCTGTTTCCGGTACCGTTGCGGCGCTGTTTCCGACTGAGCACGCGCTGGGCATCATGTCCGACGACAGCTCTGCTCAGGTGATGCTGCACATCGGAATCGACACTGTTAAGCTTGAGGGCAAGGGCTTCCATGCGCTTGTTGCCCAGGGTGACCATGTCGACGCGGGCCAGCCCCTCGTCGAGGTCGATTTCGACGTGGTTCGCGCCGCCGGTTTCGATCCCACGGTCTTCGTTATCGTGTGCGAGCGCTCGGAGAACTCGACTCTTCGTGAGCATGCTTCCGGCCCTGTTGCTGTTAAAGAGCCTGTCGTCTGGCTTTCCGAGTAAATTCTTGTGGTGGGTACCGTGGTTATCAAGCGAGTTTTTAACAACAACGTCGCAATGGTCACTTCGGACGATGGCTCCGAGCTCATCGTCATCGGTCGAGGCCTCTGCTTTGGTCGCCATGCCGGCGATGCCATCGATGAGACGTCGGTCGAAAAGACCTATGCGTTGCAGGAGGGAACTTCTCAGGATTCGCGTACGATCGACCGCTTGGCACATCTTTTAGAGTCCATCCCCACCGTCAACCTCGTGATTTCCGAGGACATCGTTCAGATGCTTCGTCGAGAGCTCAATGTCGACATCAACGATAAGATCCTCATTGCTCTCGCAGACCATATCAGCCTTGCTTTGGAGCGCGAGCGCAAGGGCGTTCCGTGCGAGAATCCGCTGCTGCTCGAGATCCAGCAGTTCTATCGCAAGGAGTATGCGCTTGCGGGCCGCGCGCTGCAGATTATCAAGGAGTATATGGGCATCCAGATGAGCGAGGAGGAGCAGGGCTTCATTACCTTGCATATCGTCAACGCCACCATGCCGCAGCGCTCTGACCGCCTGATTGTTTCGGTCCAGCTTGTTCGCGACGTGCTTGCGATTGTTTCCGAGCGCTATGCCACGACCCTCGATGACACCTCGCTGCCTTACGAACGCTTCGTTCGTCACCTGCAGTTTTTCGCACAGCGAGCGCTCGATCCTACGGCCGGGCAAATCAACGGAGACGCGCTGTTCCGAATCGATGAAACGGCGTATCCGTGCGCATTCTCGTGCGCGGACGCCATAGCCGCCCACTTGTCGTCTACCTTTAACGTTGTCGTTACTGATGCTGAGAAGAGTTATCTCGCATATCACATTGTTAACCTGCTTGGAGAACCTGGTCTCTAGGCATAACGTGCCCACACATCGATTGATATAAGGCAGGGCTTACGGTCTTGCCCAGGGCACATCTGTCTTAATTTGCGGAAAAGGAAGGGGAGTACCGCTATGACCGCAAAAAAGAAGTTCAATTTCAAAGCGCCGTTGGAGGTGTTCGCGAAGTCAATCGTCCAGCCGATGATGTATCTCTCGGTTGCCGGCATCCTGCTCATCGTGGGCATCATTCTGACCAACAAGACCATCTGCGCTTTGGTCCCCGTACTGGGCTCCGGTCCGTTCCAGCTTGTGGGCGCCGTTGTCTATCAGTCGCTGATGTTTATCATCAACAACCTCTCGATTCTGTTCTGCGTTGGCATCGCCGGCGCCATGGCAAAGAAGAACAAGGGCCATGCTTCGCTGATCGCCCTGATGTCGTTCTTCCTGTTCCTGCAGGCTAACAACATCGTGCTCAACGCCACCGGCTCTCTTGCCGATGCGAGCGGCATGCTCGGTCTTACCGGAACCGGCCAGGCCACCGTTATGGGCATCCAGGTACTCGATACCGGCGTGTTTGGCGGCATCATTCTCGGTTGCATCACCGGTGCCGTGTTCAACAAGTACTCGAACAAGCAGTTCCCCATTGCCCTTTCGATGTTCTCGGGCGTTCGCTTCCCGTTCCTGATCATGATCATCATTTCCTGGATCATGGGCGCTGGCTTCTGCATCGTTTGGCCTCCGGTTCAGGGCGCCATCTCCTCCGTTGCCGGCATCATTAAGGAGTCGGGCAACATCGGTCTGTTTATCTACGGCATGCTCAACAAGCTGCTCGTTCCCACCGGTCTGCACCACCTCATCTACACTCCGTTCCAGTTCTCCGATGTGGGTGGCACCCTGACGCTGGGTGATCAGGTTATCGCCGGCGCCTATCCCATCCGTGTCGCCGAGATGGCAATGACGGGCCAGCCCTTCTCCGATAGCACCTACTTCAACAGCTACACCTTCAACAACCTGTGGCCCTACATCGGTATCGGTCTCGCCTTTATCTTCACCGCTTACAAGGGGAACAAGGATAAGACCAAGGCCGTTATCATCCCGCTGATCATCACCGCCGTGCTCTCCTGTGTCACCGAGCCCATGGACTTCCTCTTTGTCTTTGCCGCTCCCGTGCTCTTTGTTGTTCACTCGGTTCTTTCCGGTATCTTCCTGGTCCTGCTCAAGGTCCTCTCCGTGCCCGCTTCGACTGCAGGCGGCATCATCAACATCGTGGTTTCCAACCTGGTCCTCGGTGTCGACAAGACCAACTGGCCGATGATGCTGGTGCTTGGAGTCGTCAACGCCGCTCTGTACTTCTTCCTCTTCACCTTCCTTATTAAGAAGCTCAACCTCCACACGCCTGGCCGCGAGGAGGAGTCCGAGCTCGCCGAGTCCGTTGCCGAGGGCGAGGCCGCCGCGTCTGTCGCGGTGAAGCAGGGCGCTGTTGCCGCAGCTCCCGCAGAGGGCGTCGATGCAGGTATTGCCGACCTGGTCGCAGGTCTTGGCGGCAAGGACAACATCGAGGAGCTCGAGAATTGCTTTACGCGTCTCCGCGTGAACGTTAAGAACCCGGACCTCATCGATGAGAACCTCATCAACCACGTGCCCAACAGCGGCATCAACCGCAACGGCAACAATATCCAGATCATCTTTGGCATGAAGGTCGCCGAGATGCGCGACAAGGTCGAAAACGCAATTGAGAAGGAGCAGTAAACAATGATCATTACTCTGTGTGGTGGCGGATCCACCTTTACCCCCGGCATCGTCAAGTCCATCGCCCTGCGCAAGGACGAGCTCGACGTTGACGAGATTCGTCTGTACGACATCAACGAGGAGCGCCAGCGCAAGATCGGCGTGCTCGTGGACTGGATTTTGCACGAGGACCTCGGCCTGGACATCAAGCTCACGGTGACCACCGACAAAAAGACGGCTTTTACCGACGCCAGCTTCGTGTTTGCCCAGATGCGCGTGGGCGGCTACGCCATGCGCGAGCAGGACGAGAAGATTCCGCTGCGTCACGGCTGCGTGGGTCAGGAGACCTGCGGTTGCGGCGGCCTTGCCTATGGCATGCGCACTATCTTCCCCATGGTCGAGCTGATCGATGACGTCGAGAAGTACGCCAAGAAGGACTACTGGATTCTCAACTACTCCAACCCTGCCGCCATCGTCTCCGAGGGCTGCCGCGTGCTGCGTCCCAACGCTCGCATCATCAACATCTGCGACATGCCGATCGCAATCATCGACGTGGTTTGCGCCGCGCTCGATATCGACAAGAAGGATGTCGAGTACGATTACTTTGGCCTCAACCACTTTGGTTGGTTCACCTCGATTCGCCACAAGGGCGAGGAGGTGCTCCCGCAGCTGCGCGAGTACATCAAGGAGCACCAGATCCTGCTGCCCGATTCCTACCTCAAGGGCATGGGCTCGCTCATGGCAAAGAAGCCCGAGGAGGCCACCGACGAGCACCCCGAGCAGAACCGCCACACCAAGGGCAGCTGGTACTACGTCTGGAAGGGCGAGTACGAGATCATGGAGTGCTTCCCGGAGTATCTGCCCAACACGTATCTGAACTACTACCTGCAGCAGAAGGAGTTCGTCGAGCATTCCAACCCCGAGCGCACCCGTGCTAACGAGGTCGAGGAGACGCGCGAGAAGAACCTCTTCGACGGCATCGACCATTACGAGAAGACGGGCGAGATCGACGAGAGCACGTTCTATGCGGGCAGCCACGGCGACTGGATTGCCGATCTGGCTATCGCTCTGAAGAACGACACCAAGCAGCGCTTCCTGGTCATTTGCGAGAACAAGGGCGCTATCCCCAACATGCCCTACGACGCTATGGTCGAGCTGCCTGCCTACATTGGCAAGAACGGCCCCGAGGTCATCAGCCGCGACAACATTCCTCTGTTCCAGCAAGGTCTTATGATGCAGCAGCTGAACTCCGAGAAGCTCGTGGTCGAGGCTACGATCGAGGGTTCGTACGAGAAGGCGCTCAAGGCCTTCACGCTCAACAAGACCGTACCGTCGATGAAGGTCGCCAAGGAAGTTCTCGACGACATGATCGAGGCCAACAAGGGTTACTGGCCCGAGCTTAAGTAAAAGCAACAGGGTCGCTGACCGCATACCTGGAGCAATGCCCCGTCCACGTGATTGCGTGGACGGGGCATTGTCATTGGTAACGCGTTTTATCAAATATGGCATTTATCTGCGGAAATGTTCGTTTTCACCGCTAAGGACGACGTTTCATACCGCCTGCCGAACCGTGTCGCTGCCAAACAATTTTATAGGTCAGTGTTGTGCGTGTAGCAACTTCGCTCGGTTTCGCCTCCGGGCTGCCATGTGAGAGGGGATCTTATGGCTCGACTGCACGTAATGGAACGCAGCCACGCTCAGGCCGTCATGGACGACCTGCACGATGCGCTCGGACGCCGTCTGGCGGTGAGTTCGCTCGCCCCGTGTCCCGTTGAGTTTACGGCAGCGCTCGTTAACCTGTGCTCCACCCAGAGCTGCGGCAAGTGCACACCCTGCCGTGTGGGCCTGAGCGCGCTGAGCGACTTGCTCGCCGATGTGCTCGAAGGGCGCGCCGATGAGTCCACGCTCAACCTGATTGAGCGCACGGCCCGCACCATCTACCTTTCGAGCGACTGCGCCATCGGCTACGAAGCCGGCGCCATGGCACTCACGGCCATTCGCGGCTTCCGTGACGATTTTGAGCATCACATCCGCGAGCACTCCTGCGGCTTTGACCGCGAGGCCCGCGTCCCGTGCGTCTCGGGCTGCCCGGCGCACGTCGACATTCCCGGTTACATCTCGCTCGTCGAGGCAGGCCGGTATGCCGACGCCGTCAAGGTCATCCGCAAGAACAACCCACTGCCGCTCGTCTGCGGCTTGGTGTGCGAGCATCCCTGCGAGATGCATTGCCGCCGCGGCATGGTCGACGATCCCATGAACATCCTCGCCCTCAAGCGTTTTGCCGTTGAGCACAGCGACCTCAACGACCACAAGCCGCATGTAGTGGACGACACCGGTAAGCGCGTCGCCGTGATCGGCGGCGGCCCGGCCGGCCTTTCCTGTGCCTACTACCTGGCCGTGATGGGTCATAAGGTGACCATCTTTGAGCAGCGTCACCACCTGGGCGGCATGCTGCGCTACGGCATTCCCAGCTACCGTCTGCCGCGCGAGCGCCTGCAGGCCGAGATCGACTGGATCTTGAGCGCCGGCATCGACGTTGAGCTCGATCACTCCGTCAACGGCGAGGAACTTGCCCGCCTGCGCGACGAGTTCGATGCCGTCTACCTGGCCATTGGCGCCCACAGCGATAAGAAGCTCGGCCTTCCGGGCGAGGAAGCGCTCGGCGTGGAGTCGGCCGTCAAGATGCTGCGCGCCATCGGCGACGACGAGCTGCCCGACCTGAGCGGCCAGCGCGTGTGCGTCATCGGCGGCGGCAACGTGGCCATGGACGTGGCGCGCTCCGCCGTGCGCTGCGGTGCCGAAAAGGTGAGCATCGTCTACCGCCGTCGCATCTGCGACATGACGGCCCAGGATGCCGAGATCGCCGGCGCCCAGGCCGAGGGCTGTGAGGTACTGGAGTTGACCGCCCCGCTCGCTATCGAGACGGGCGAGGAAGGTCGCGTGAGTGGCCTGCGCGTGCAGCCGCAGATCATCGGCGAGCCCCGTCGTGGGCGTCCGGCCCCGCGTGCCGCCGCCACGCCCGAGCGCGTCATTCCCTGCGAGCGCGTGTTTGTGGCCATTGGCCAGGACATCGATTCCAAGCCGTTTGAGGACATGGGCATCGCCTGCAAGTGGGGTCGCGTCGTCACCGATTCGGATGGCGCCGTGCCTAACTTCGATGGCCTCTTTAGCGGCGGTGACTGCCAGACCGGCCCCGCCACCGTCATCCGTGCCATCAACGCCGGCCGCGTTGCTTCGGCAAATATCGACCGCTATCTGGGCTTTGACCACAAGATCAAGCTCGACGTTGAGCTGCCGACCGTGCAGTTTAAGGGCAAGCACGAGTGCGGCCGCTGCGAGCTGGGCGAGCGCGAAGCCGGCGAGCGCATCCACGATTGGAATCTGGTCGAGCAGGGCCTTACCGAGGAGGAGGCACGCCAGGAGGCAAGCCGCTGCCTGCGTTGCGACCACTTTGGCTTTGGCGCGTTCCGCGGAGGGAGGAACCTGGAATGGTAGAGCCCAACAAAACCACTGTCAGCGACAACACCGAAAGCGGAGCACTCAACATGGTCAAGCTCACGATCGATAATTGCGAGGTCGTGGTGCCCGAGCACACCACGATCCTGGATGCGGCCAAGTCCGTCGGCATCCAGATTCCCACCCTGTGCTACCTGCGCGATCTGAACGAGATCGGCGGTTGCCGCGTGTGCGTGGTCGAGGTCGAGGGCTGCGACCAGCTGGTTGCCGCCTGCAACAACTACGTGCTCGACGGCATGGTGGTCCATACCAACAGTCCCAAGGCCCGCGAGGCCCGTCGCACCAACGTGCAGCTGCTGCTGTCCCAGCACGACTCGCGCTGTACGAGCTGTGTGCGCAGCGGCAACTGCAACCTGCAGACCATCGCCAACGACCTTGGCATTTTCTATCTGCCGTACGAGCAGCACCTGGCGCGCGAGGGCTGGGACTTCGATTTCCCCATCATCCGCGATAACGACAAGTGCATCAAATGCATGCGCTGCATCAAGGTGTGCGAGAGCGTGCAGGGCTTAGGGATTTGGGACCTGACCAACCGCGCCACGCATACCGCCGTGGGCACCCGCGGGCGTGCACCGATCGGCAAGACCGATTGCGTCGCGTGCGGTCAGTGCATCACGCATTGCCCGACGGGCGCCCTGCGCGAGCGTGACGATACCGAGACCGTGTTCGATGCTCTCGCCGATCCTGACAAGATTGTACTGGTGCAGATTGCGCCGGCCGTGCGTAGCGCCTGGGGCGAGGAGCTCGGCATTCCGCGCGAGGAGGCTACCGTCGAACGCCTGGCTTGCGCGCTGCGCCGCGTGGGCTTTGAGTACGTGTTCGACACCGACTTCTCGGCTGATCTCACCATTATGGAGGAGGGCTCCGAGCTGCTCGAGCGCCTGGGCGCCGCTGCCAAGGGCGAGGGCGACAGCCGTGGCTGGCCCATGTTCACGAGCTGCTGCCCGGGTTGGGTGCGCTTTGTGAAGGCGCGCTACCCGGAGTTTGTCGACAGCCTGTCCACGTCAAAGTCGCCGCAGCAGATGTTCGGCGCCATCGCCAAGACCTACTACGCCAAGGTGCTGGGCGTGGGGCCCGAGCGCCTGTTTGTGGTGTCCGTTATGCCGTGTACGGCCAAGAAGGCCGAGTGTGCGCTGCCGAGCATGGTGGGCGAGGACGGCACGTCCGACGTTGACGTTGCGCTGACGGTGCGCGAGATGGTGCGCATGGTCCGCGCGAGCCACGTGAGCGTGGATACGCTGGTTGAGGAGCCGCTCGATACGCCGCTGGGCTTTGGCACGGGCGCGGGTGTGATCTTTGGCGCCACGGGCGGCGTGATGGAGGCCGCCGTGCGCTCGGCCTATTACCTGGTGACGGGCAAGAACCCCGACGCCGACTTCTTTACCGATGTGCGCGGCCTGGACGGCTGGAAGGAAGCCGTGGCCGATATCGATGGCACCAAGGTGCGCGTCGCCGTGGCACACGGGCTGGGCAACGCCGCCCGTCTGCTCGACGCGATTCGCGACGGTCGCGTGAGCTATGAATTCGTTGAGGTCATGGCGTGCCCCGGCGGCTGCGTCGGTGGCGGCGGTCAGCCCATCCACGACGGCTGTGAGCTGGCAGCCGAACGCGGCCAGGTGCTGTGGGGCCTGGATGCGAACGCCGAGATTCGCTTCTCGCATGAGAACCCCGATGTTCAGGCGTGCTACCGCGAGTTCTTGGGCGAGCCGCTCTCGCCGCTGGCCGAGAAGCTGCTGCATACCGACCATCACGCCTGGTCGATGCCCAACGAGGGGGCGTGCTAG
>CABUSH010000006.1 GCA_902494195.1 uncultured Collinsella sp.
CCGTCGGCGATGCGCTCGCCGAGCATCTTGGCGTAGACCATGGGATCGAGCGGCATAAACGGCTCGCCGAACAGCGAAGAGAACGTGGGCGTGGGCTCGGTGACGCCGACCTCGGTGCCGGGAATCTTGGCGGTAAAGCCCGTCACAAAGTGGTACATGGCGGCGTCGGCCGTCAGGCGTGAGATGGGCGGCAACACGCCAAAGGCATCGCAGGTCAAAAACAGCACGACGCTCGGGGTGGTGCCCATGCCCTTGGTCCACGCGTTGGGAATATGCTCGACGGGATAAGCCACGCGCGTGTTGTGCGTGATCGAGACGTCGTCGTAGTTGGGCTTGCGATTCTCGTCGAGCACCACGTTTTCGCAGATGGCGCCAAAGCGAACGGCGTTGAAGATCTCGGGCTCGTGGAACGCGTCCAAGCCCTCGCACTTGGCGTAGCAGCCGCCCTCGACGTTAAAGATGCCCATGTCGGACCAGCCGTGCTCGTCATCGCCGATCAGCAGGCGCGTGGGGTTGGCCGAAAGCGTGGTCTTACCGGTGCCGGACAGGCCAAAGAACACGGCGGTCTCATGCGTGACGGGGTCCATACTGGCCGAGCAATGCATGGGCAGAACATCGTCCTCGACGGGCAGCAGGTAATTCATAACGCTGAAGATAGACTTTTTGATTTCGCCGGAGTAGCCGGTGCCAGCGACCAGAATCACGCGCTCCTGGAAGTTGATGACCACCGCGGCGCTGGAGTTGAGGCCCTTGATGGCAGGGTCGCACTGATAGCCGGGTGCGGCAAGGACGCAGAAGTCCGGCTCGCCGGTGCGTGCGATTTCGCGGGCAAGCGGGCGGGCGAGCATCTGCTTAATAAAGAGCGCCTGGCTGGCACGCTCGCAGGCGACAAGCAGGCGGCGTGTGTGGTTACGATCGGCGCCGGCCATGCCGCGGGTGACGAACACGTCGCGCTCGTTGAGATAGTCGACGATGCCGGCTTTGATGACCTCGTAGCTTTCGACGGACAGCGGGCGGTTGACGGCGCCCCAGGCGATCTTGTCGTGAACATCGGGCGTATCGACGATAAAGCGGTCGTTGGGCGAACGTCCGGTACGCTCCCCCGTCTCGATCACCAGTGCGCCGTTGGAGGCCATACGGCCTTCGTTGCGGCGGATAGCATGCTCGACGAGCTCGGCTGCCGGCAGGTCGACCAGCAGGCGGGGCTGGTTCTCGGCGGGATCTTCGACCAGCGTAATGCCAAAGTTGGACAGAACTTCTGCAGGGGTAACACCTGGCATGGGGCCTCCTTTAAAAGCGCGACACGCGGACACGGCGCGCACTTTACTCACGTAAAGCCCGTTGTACCCGATATGCAAAAACGTTTTTGCGGCAACGGCGAAGCGCCCGCTCAACGGTCAAAAATCGCACGCAAGCGGCCTAGTCATTGGGGACATTCTTAAATGACTAGTCGTTGGGGACACCCTTGAACAGGCAACAGCCAAGGAGTGCCCCCAGATGCCGGCACTTGGGGACGTTCCCAAAGTGCCGGCACATAAGGAACGTCCCTAAGCGCCGGCTACAGCGGCAGGCTTTGGCCGAGCATGGCGATGACGCTCATGAGGACCAGCATGCCGGCGGCGTAGGGCAGCACCGCGCCCAAGAGCTCGGCGTCCTTACCGCGCACGTGCACGGCAGCCAGGCCGATGGCGAGCGTCTGCGGCGAGATCATCTTGCCGGCAGCGACACCCAGGGCGTTCAGCGCGACCATCCAGTAATCACTCACGCCCAGCGCCGTAGCCGCCTGGCTCTGGATGGGACCAAACAGCATGCCCGAGGACGTGCCCGAACCGGTCACGAACGCACCGACGGCACCGATCCACGGGGCCAGAATCGGGTACAGCCCACCGGCGACCGCAATGCAAAACGCGCTGATCGAAGAGATCATGCCCGCATAGCCCATCACCTTGGCACAGCCCAGCACCGAAAGCATCGTGATAACCGTCGGCATCATCTGCTTGACGGTCGCGGCCAGCACCTCGCCCATCATGCGCGGCGAAGCTCCCTGGATGGCACCGCCGATAAACGCGGCCAGGAAGATCCAAACACCCGGTGTGTTGATCCACGAAAACGTAAGCGTACCGGGGTTCTCGCCGCAATACACCTGCACGTGGCTCGCAAACGGCGCGAGCGCGGCGTGCACGACGGGAACCAGGTTGGAGGTACCCAGCAGCAGCACAAAAATCAGGATGAAGCACGACCAGGCAGAAAGCGCCGACTTAACGGTGAGCTGTTCGCCGGCCTCGATATTCATATGGAAGCGCGCGTCCAGGTGACCGGACTTCTCGGCGCGCATGGCAAGCGCGGCAGTCAGCGCGAGTGACACGATGGAGCCCACGACCACGGCCAGCTCGGGACCCACAAACATGGCAACGACCAGGGCCGCACCTACAAAGGACACACCGGAAAGCAGTGCCACGCCGGCAACGCCGTGCAGACGCTCGTTCACGCTCGCAACATTGCCTTGGTCATCGGCGACACGGCCCGCAACCAGCACGATAAGCAGCGGCATCGCCACAAAGAAGGGCGCGAGCTGCACCAGCTGAACGGTCGCCAAATGCAGGGAATCCAGGCCCACCAGGTCGGCAACGGACACCGTGGGGATGCCAATGGAGCCGTAGGGCGTGGGCACGCCATTGGCCAGCAGGCAGATCAGTACGGCAGGCACGGCCTCAAAACCAAGGCCCGCGAGCATGCCAGCGGGAATGGCAACGGCGGTACCAAAGCCGGCCATGCCCTCCATAAAGCCGCCGAAGCACCAAGCCACGAGCAGCGCCAGCAGACGGCGGTCGCTGCTGATGGAGGTAATCATGCTTCCGATCACGTCCATGGCGCCCGTGCGCACACACAGGTTATACGTGAACACCGCGGCGATAATCACGAGCACGATGGGCCACAGGGCCATCAAAAAGCCCTCGAGCGAGGCCGTGGCTATCTGCGCCGCCGGCAAATGCCACCACGCAAAGGCGAGCACGCACGAAAGGGCGAACGAGCCAATGGCGGCCTTCCAAGCCGGCCATTTAAAGCACAGCAGCATCACGACGAGCCAGACGATCGGCACAAGAGCCAGCAAAAACGCAGCGACATCCATGGGTAAAAACTCCTTGGTACCGCGCAAGCGGCATCGGGGGGTCACAAAACTTCAAAAGGATACCGCACGTTTACCGACAAATTACATCCGCCCGCCGAAATTATTGAACAACCTGTTCAAAAATACGAATGGACACCACCGCGACTATACTAGAGCACAGTAAGAGAAAGGAACCGCCTTGAGCATCACGCCCCTCGATAGCATCCGCCGCGCCATCGCCCGCCGCAATTGCGTCGCCGACCCCGCCGTATCGGGCGGGGCGCACGGACAGGGCGGACGCATCGAGAACGGCCTGTTCCCCGCATCGCACACCGCCGAGGAGCTTGCACGAATCCAAGAGCTAAGCCAGCGTAACGCCGGCGGTCCCGACACCAGCCAGACCACGCGCCGTCGCCGCGAGCGCAATCGCGAGCCCGGCCCCATCCACCGCATGGTCAATGCCTGGTGGAACCGCCTTCTCGGAGCCGTCTACGGCGGCGGCTTCTCCACGCAAGAAGCCGAGTACGAAGATCACGCCACCCGTCGCGACTACCTTTGGAATACTCTGGGCACCGCCGTATGGGGGATGGCGTTTCCGCTGCTCACCATTGTGTCGACGCAGCTCGTGGGCGCCGAGGAGGCCGGCAAGTTCTCCATCGCCTTTGTCACCGGCACGCTCATCATGATTGCGTGCAACTACGGCGTGCGCAACTTTCAGGTCTCGGACATCGACGAGAAAACCTCCTTCGCCTCCTACCAGCTCAACCGCTGGCTTTGCGGAGCGCTCGCACTAGGCTGCGGCCTCATGTACAGCAGCGCACGCGGCTATGATGCGCAGATGGCCACGATCGGCCTGGGCGTCTACCTCTATAAGGTGATCGACGGCATCGCCGACGTGTACGAGGGCCGCCTGCAGCAGGCCGACAAGCTCTATTTGGCCGGCATGAGCCAAACGCTGCGTTCCGCCGGCGTCATCGCGGTCTTTAGCGTGGCGCTGTTCCTCACGCGCAGCATGCCTATCGCGGCCATGGCCATGGGTGTCACCGCCATCGCCTCGCTCGCGCTGGTCACCGCCCCGCTCGCCCTGCTCGAAACCGAAAAATCACGCCGCATGAGTCTGCGCGAGGCTGGCCACCTGTTTATCCAGTGCGCCCCGCTCTTTGGTGCGCTGTTCCTGTTCAACCTTATCGAGAGCATGCCCAAGTTCGTGATGGAAGGCACGCTGGCCTACAAGTATCAGCTGTACTTTAATGCCCTGTTCTTTCCGGCGCAGGCCATTTTGTTGAGCATTGGATTCATCTATAAACCGCAGCTCCTGCGTCTGTCGAGCATTTGGGCGAATCCGCGCAAGCGTCGCCGCTTTGACCTGATTATTGTTGCCGTTATGGCACTGATCGTGGTCATCACCGGAGCGTGCGCCGCATTTATGGCAGGCCCCGGCATCCCCATCATGAGCTTTATGTACGGCCTTAACTTTGAGCGCTACCGCACGCTGGCGCTGCTAATGGTTGTCGCCGGCGGCGTCACCGCGGCAATCGACTTTATCTACGCCATCATCACGGTGCTGCGCCACGCCGGCGACGTCACCAAGATCTACCTGATCTGCTTCGCCGTAAGCGTGGTGCTGCCGGTGATCCTGATTAAGCTGCTGGGTCTGATGGGCGCCGTGGTGAGCTACCTAGCCATCATGGCCCTACTCCTGATGCTACTGATTATCGAGTACGCCCACATCCGCCAACGCATCGAACGCGACCGCAACCCGTACGGCGCCTAATTAGCTGCCCCCCGGTACCGGAATTTGCGATGGAATCACCCCGGCTGGGGTCTCGTTGCGGACGATCTGCGACACGCAGAACTAAGTGAGTAGACTTTTGCCGGATCCCTGACCACACCGGCAAAACACAAGTCAATGACCTGCGGTTTTGTTGAGGCAAATTTGCCGGCTGCTCGGCATTTCCAAAAAAGTCTACTCACTTAGCCAGCGGGCAGCCAAAAAAGAACCGTCGCGACGTCGTTTGACTCCGTTGCGACGGTTTTTCGAGCATTTTCGCGCTGCCGAGGACGCAGACGCTCCTCATTTCTAGCGCTTACCGAGCAAGAAGGCGCTACTCTCCGAAAGCAGTCAAAAAAGCCCCGTCCCAAATTAGCTACCCTTTGCGCCGTTATTCCCCGGGGCGAATATTCGCGTAGAACTCGGCCCCGTCGTCCAGGCGCAGGATCCCGACGCGGCCGAACTCGGAGCCCGTGGCGGCGGCGCAGTCGATGTCGATGCGGTCGGGCACGCCGGCGGTATCCTCGCCGCCCAGGCGCACGATCTGCCCGCGGCCCGACTCCTCATCGAGTCCCGCCAGACCGCCGACCTCGCAATAACGCCCAAGCGACACCGTGGGCGTGTGGCCGCTCACCACGACCGGGCCCTTGCCCTCGGAAGAAAGCAGCCCCGTCGGCGCATCCCAATAGCCGTGACGAATCCATAGCAAGTCATCGGACGACTGCACCGCAAGCATCTGCTGCAGTAACTCGCGATCGGCATCCACCGCCCCCGCGCCATCGGCACAATCAACCCCATGTTCAAGCAAAAACGCCCGCGCCGCCTCGGTCTGGATGCCGGCATGCACCAGCAGATACGGACGCTCGTCAGTCTCGGCCACCGCGAAGAGCGGCAGCGTCGCCATCCAACGCACGAGCTCCTCGTACGCCTCAAATTCCATATCGTTGAGCTGCTGACGGGTAGTCCAACCGCCGTTGATATCCCAGGTCTCGGCATCGAGCGGGTCTTGGCCAATGATGGCATCGAGCATGATCTGCTCGTGGTTGCCCTTGAGCACGCGAGCGTTGGGTAGCGAGCGCACGAGCTTAATAACGCCAACCGGATCGGGCCCGCGATCGATCATGTCACCCAGCACGTACAGCGTATCGTCGGACGCCAGCGAAATCTTGGACAGGGCCTCGTCAAGCGCACGCACGTGCCCGTGAGCATCAGATGTCACATAGATCGCCATGGAACGCCTCTCTTTACATTGCGGCCGAAGCCCGGAGCCGCAACTAAAACTTCAAGTTGAACTTAAACGTTACCCATTGTACTCCGTTGCAATAAAGCTGGGAAGGGTTGCATACCGTCAACGGTCGCCAGCGCACGCCTGCCAACCCGCGCCGCTCACGCCACGCCGTCAGGCCCAGCTCCCCGACCAGCGACGCTCGCGCCTCCGCCTCGTGTCGAAAATGCGCACGCCTGCAATCCAGGCCCATAAACCCACCACCTTTGGGTACAAATAACCGCAGACAACTGACCGTGCCACGCCAACCACCCAGGAGCGGACACTATCCATGAACCAGATACTTCTCTTTATCGGCCTCGTCATTATTCTGTGCCTGACCATCAAACCTGTCGGCAAAAAGCTCCCCTTCCCCACCCTGCTTATCTTTATCGCACTCGGCATGCTGCTGGGCGTCAACGGTCCGGCGCACATCGACTTTAGTGACTATGCGCTCACCGAAACCGTCTGCAGCACGGCGCTGCTGTTCATCATGTTCTACGGCGGCTTTAACACCAACATCGACCGTGCCAAGCCCGTCGCCGTGCCCGCGGTGCTGCTGAGCACGCTCGGCGTCGTCATCACTGCCGGCATTACGGGTGCGTTTGCGCACTTTGTACTGGGTTTCGACTGGATTGGTGGCCTGCTGCTGGGATCGGTCGTGGCATCCACCGACGCGGCCAGCGTCTTTAGTGTGCTGCGCGAGCACAACCTTTCGCTGAGAGGCGGCACCGACTCGCTGCTCGAGGTCGAATCGGGCTCCAACGACCCCGTCGCCTACATGCTCACCGCGGTGCTCGCGACCCTTGCGGCGGGCGGCGACGTTAACATCCCCGTGCTGCTAGCCAAGCAGATCATCCTGGGCGTGGGGCTGGGCCTTGCCATCGGCTGGGCATCGGGCCGCCTGATCGAGCGCGCACATGCAACAGCCGAAGGTGCGCAGACCATCTTCTTGTTCGCCGTGGCCATCGTTGCCTACGCGCTGCCGAGCTACTTGGGCGGCAACGGCTTTTTGGCCGTGTACCTGGCAGGCATCGTGCTAGGCGCGAGCGACATCACCGGCAAGGTCGAGCTGGCGCACTTCTTCGACACCCTCACCGAGATGGCCGAGATGACGATCTTCTTCTTGCTCGGCCTGCTCGTGACGCCCGCACGCCTGCCGCAAATGCTGCTACCCGGCCTGGCGCTCATGGCGTTTATGCTCTTCGTGAGCCGTCCCATCGCCGTCGGCATGCTGTTGGCGCCCTTTAAGACCAACCCTCGCCAGGTTGCACTCGTAAGCTGGGCGGGCCTGCGTGGCGCAGCTTCGGTCGTATTTAGCCTCTTTGCCGTTGTGGCCGGTGTTCCCGGTGGGCACGACCTGTTTGACCTGGTCTTCGTGATTGCCGTGTCGAGCATTGTGGTGCAGGGCTCGCTGCTGCCGGCAGTGGCGAAGAAACTCGACATGATCGACGCGGAAGGCGACGTGCGCCGCACGTTTAACGACTACCGCGACGAGGACGGCATGTCGTTCGTTAAGCTCAAGGTGGGCGCGGGGCATCCGTTTGCCGGGCGCTCGCTTGCCGATATTGGCAGCGCTACGAACATGCTCGTCGTCCTGGTGCTGCGCGATGGCGCGAACCCGGTGCTGCCCAACGGCGATACCGTGATCGAGGAAGGCGACCTGTTGGTGATGGCTGCACCGACATTTGAAGAGCGTGCCGAGGTCACGCTGCGTGAGGTCACCGTAACGCCCCATGGACGTCTGGCCGGTCAGCGCCTGCGCGACGTGCCGCAAGGCAAACACCCGTTTATCGTCGTGATGCTCAAGCGCGACGGCCGGACGATTATCCCCGACGGCAACACCCTCATATACGCCGGCGACGAAGCCGTCATTGCCACACTCGCGTCGTAGCGGCCAGAGGGTAGCCGTCCCGAATTGGCTACATTTGAGCATCAATCGCCCCGGCTGGGGTCTCGTTGCGGACAATTAGCGTCTCTCAAAACCAAGTGAGTAGACTTTTGTCAAATCGCCGACCACGTCACCAAAGCACAAGTCTGTGACCTGCGGGTTTGTTGAAGCAAATTTGTCGGGTGCTCGGGATTTCCAATAAAGCCTACTCACTTAGCCAGCGTGCAGTCAAAATAGAACGGTCGCGAGCTCATTAGGCTCCATTGGGACGGCTTATCGTGCATTTTCGCGCAGCTGCGGGTGCAGACGCCCCATCCCAAATTAGCCACCCTAGTCATCGTCGACGGCAAAGTCGCGGAGGTCGAGGCCTTCGCGTTCGGCTCGGGCTAAGAGCTCTTGGGGCGACTCGTCCTCGATATCCACTACATCGAGCATGGCGGCCGGAAAGCCCACACCCGCCGCACTCCCCGCACGGTCGAGCAGGCTCTCGCGCAGCTGGTCTACATCAACGTCGATCTTCATGGTGAAACCTCCCTATTCAGCCCCCCACTTACCATTCACGACCCAGATAAACATGGAAGTGCAGCGTCTGAAGAACACGATCTTCGCCGCTATCCGCGTTTTTCAGGCAAAGTGCATACTCCGCGCGTTCATCAAGTTCAACGGTTGGACGCACCGTCAGCATTACCTTAAAGCGGCGCGCCCTCGCATCGACTTCGGTCAAATCGGCTACGATTCTTGCAATGTCGGTTACGGGGTTTCCGCTGCGATCGGCAACAAACACTTCATAGTTCGCAGGAAGGATCTTGCCGACCACTACCTCATCTTGCAGAAACTCCAGGAAGAAAGACGTATTCGAGATGGATTCAAGTTGCGTAACGAGGGACAAGCCAACAGGGCTCGATGCGACAAAGCCACGCGTTCCGGCGCGCTTATTGCTAAAGGTCAAAACCGGCACACACATCTCCTGCAATGAGATACCGCCATGGACAAAGTTCTCGCCTCCGCCGGGACGTCGCAAACGCACGCATTCACGTGGCGAAAAGCCCACAAGGCTACCAGCAGAAGCGGGTAGAGCAACCTTAAGCAGCGTATCGGACTCAGAATCGCTCGAGGCAACAGCCCAGCGGCGTCCAGCCTCAATAACGTCGCCCGCCACGTCTGCAACACTCGTATGATCATATTCGGCAAGCGGCTCTGCGGTGTACAGAAACCCATGATCTGCCGTAATGACGATTCGAGACGACATAAACTCACGCACGATGAGCTTGACCAGCACCGATAACTCGTCAATTGTTTCATCGCAGGCATGAAACGCCCTGCGCTCGGTTGCGGCCTTGTCACCAATGGCATCAATGAGATCGTGATAGATATAGACAACGCTCGCGTCTCCTACGACCTTCTTGCGTTCGGCACGGTCCATCTCGCCGACAAAACGGTCATAGCGAACCGCAACAGCACCCTCATAATGCTCGCCAATCACCTTTTGGCGAGATTCGATAGTATCGACGCGCCCCCCATCAACAAGCACCCCAAAGCCCGATCCTGCCTCTCCGCATGCCTCGTAACGCATCGTTCCATGAGGCAACAAGGCAGCCATACCGCATCTGGTTATCGAAGGAAACACACCTTGCACGGCGCCAAGCTCGCACCGACCCTTTGTCTCGCGCTCAAGACGCTCGGCGAGCTCTGCAGCAACCTCATAACGCAAAGCATCAGATACGATGACCCAAATACGCTTTCCGCGGCGATTCGCAGGCTCAACGTAGCTCAGATCAAAATCAACCTGACGCGGAATACCTTTCACATATCCCTGCAAGCCCAATGCGTCGCCCGATGCGCTTGCCCAACGGCGAGAGAGCTCCTTAAGAAACCAGCCTTTATACAAAGCTTCCATCGACTCAAAGCAGGCCCGGAAGTCTTCATCGAGTTCGTACTCCCCCGCTCTAAAGGCACCGGCGAACTCCGTCACCAGCTCACGGTACCAAGCGTCCATGCGATAGAAATCGCTGGCATAAGAACCCCAAAGGGCCAAAGCCCCCATGCCCGCAAAACCTTCTACATGGTCGCGATAAAAACGCTGCATATGAGCTGCAGCCGAAACGCCGCGATAATAGCAGGCAAGTTCCTCATACCAGAGCGATCCGCGACGAGAGGCGACGACCGACAAAACCTCATCAGCAGCATCCACAGACAGACGCACCCGCTCAAACAGCATGCGCAGAATGGTGGCATCGATGCAGGGAAAGACGTCGGCTCCTGCAATACAGTCAAGACCAACGTCAGCAAGTATCTTTCCAAGCTCAAGCTCACGCTCAACCGCCGTTGTCATACTCAACAGCAATAGACGATTACCGCCACGAACCCAATAATCAACGCATGCGCGGCAGAACGCGGCATGAACAGCCTGGGAAGAGAAACGTCCCGACAGCGCGTCCAGACATCCACCCGTCATTGACCGCGAGCAGGCGGTGAGCAACACGTGGACCAACAACTCGGGAACACGAGATAGCTCGAGCGCGTTCCCGTCAAAACCACACCAATGACGAATGAGCTCGCAGAAATAGCCATTCATCTCATATTCAGCAAGTAGGACAACCACCTGATCAGCATTGCCCTCGTGCAGGAGTGCCAAATAGCCTGATACGATTGCCGCGGGATCGAGTTCGCTGGCACCCAAGCAGGCAGCCAAAATGCCAAGCTCAAGCTCATCGACGGTCGCAACAGCGACTTCCCTCGATGAATGTAGCAACTTATTGAGCTTTATAACGTTGCGGCGCTTGGCAAAAAAGGCTTTATGGGACTCAAGCGCCGCGCGCATCTCATACGAATCAACCGCGCCGATCTCGCGTAGCTGCACGGAAACATAGTCGGCGGCAAACGGGACGCAACGCGCTTCAACATCCGCCAGCCAATCGCCAGACGGCTCCCCTGCGCAGCGACGATATATGAGCACCTTACGTCCGCCCAAGTCACCATTGAGCTTACGCTTGATAGCAAACCGACCACCCTCGCGATCAACGAGAACGCTGACGCCCGGCAACTCCAAATCTGCAAGCACATCCTCAAATTCACCGGACGGATCATGCCATACAACAATGGCGCCCCCGCAATCGGCGTCCTGACCTGCAAACAAATGCAGCAGCTCGGATGTAATATCTGCAAGCTTCATGGCAAACTCTCAAAACTAGTCATCAAACAAACCGGCGAAAATAGCATCCAAATCCTCTTGAGAGGTAGGCTGCGTCTCGAGTATTTCGGAATCAATACACCTGAGCATGGTGTTCTCTTTTTCGCGCAAGCGAGTATATATTTCCTCGTCAAGCGACCACGGGTCGGGTTTTCCAAGGTCGTAATCTTCCGAAAGGTAGTAGTACCTTGTCTGCTGATCTTGCGGCAGGCCCAAACGGTGGATTCGATCGCGGGACTGCAGCAAATGGACCAGATTAAAGCTGTACTCGTAGTACACGGCATCGTGACAAATCGAATGCAGCGAGACAGACTCGGCAAGCGTATGAGGATTGGTGATGAGTACGGGAAACTTGCCAGCCCTAAAGTCATCCAGGTCTGCCGAACGACAGACAAGGTCATCCTGGCCGTTAATCGTACGTGCCTCAATCCCCATATCAGCCAGACCGCGCTGAAGATCGGACATGCTCTTGATGAAAATGCACCAGACGATAACCGAGCGCCCCTGTGCCACCAAGTCGCCAATCAGAGAGCAGCAACGAGCACGTTTGCTCGATGTCCCGGCAGAGCGAATCATGCCCACAATCTTATCGGAGTAGTCGACGGCATCGACCTCGCCGGTCTCCTCGTCTTCTTCGATAATCCAACGATAGTCTTCGGGATTAAGCGTTTCGAGCAGGTCGATCGGATCGTTCTCCATCTGCAGCACACGCAGCATCAAGGTCAGTTTGTTGCGACGGTAACGGTTTTTAATAACGCCGAGCAGTAGATTCGTACGCTCGCCAGACGACACCTTGATAAGCTCGTCGGGCTCAGCCCTCGGGACGCCTAGGTCATCCTTGGTCGTACGGCAATAAAATGGCTGCAACTTGTTGTTCACGAGCTCAATGTCCGAGTCCTCAGCGTTTTTGAGCTCGCTTTTCTCAAAGCCAAAAAAGTTGTCATACTCCCGCGGATACAGAATGTGCAACATATTGTAAATATCGATATATCCGTTAGGAATTGGCGTGCCCGTCAGGGCAAACGTATAGGGAGCACTCTTGGAAACCACGAGAGCCGCGTTAGCTTGCTTTCCGCCAACGCGCTTAACGCGATGGATTTCGTCGAACACCAAAAGCGTACGCTCTCCAGCGACCTTGCTGAGTTCCTCGGCAACGCCAATAGCCGCCTCGTAATTCACAAGCAGCAAATTGCAACCGCCCACACGAGCGCGAATATAGCTCCGACGGTCAGACTTACCAAGCTTTCGGTAAGCATCGTCTTGCGTTGTAAACAAGTTGAGTGGCCACTTATCGCCAAAGCAGAGCCTCCACTCCGTCGCCCAGGAATCAAATGCGTTTTTTGGGCACACGACCATAATGCGATCGACCATGCTGCGGGCCGCCAAAAAGGCAAACGCACCAAGAACGGTCGCCGTTTTACCCGACCCCGGCACCGAGAAGTTGCCCGCACGTCCCATCGTTGCCAAGAAAAACGCGTCGCGCATCTGGCGATCCTTAAGTGGACGCGCCATGGCGGCATCGACGACCTCCGAGAACTCTGCGAGATGGGCATCGTGTTTGTGGTCGCCGCGCTTGATCTCGTTTCCCAAACGCGAACGTTGCTCGGCAAGTTCGCGAATCTGCGTAAAGCCGTCCTGAAGGTCGTCATCGACCGATAGCGCCACACCAAGACGGCCAGCAACCTTCGAAAGCTTGCCAACAATCTTTTCGAACTCCGTATAGTTGCCGATCTCTTCGAGCAAAATGTGGCCCTGGACTACACACCTAACGTATGCCCTGCAGGTCATCTTAAAGCGAGCATTGCGACGAAGAGAGTCAGCATCAAGAGGATCAGGATCAAGATAGATTTGTCCGTTTCGCTGATACAGGCGCATTGCTTAGCCCTCTAAAGTCTTTTGGACGGCATCGAGAACTTCCTGGGCCTTCTCAAGAAGAGACTGCAGCCCATCCTGCATATTGGCAAGCTGTTCGGGCTCCAGTTTGTGCAGTATTTCCACGTCAACTTCGCCAACATTTGAGAGTGCGTTGCGGATGGCGCGCACTTGTCCGTTTTTGATGTTACGATTGCCGGCCTTCGTGCGGGCAACGGTTCTAGACGCCTTCATCCCCTCTTTCAAACGCGTGTCAGAGCCAAACGTATCGCGAAGATATTCCGTAGTGACAACCACGTCTTCGGGCTTTTCCTCAAGCCTTTCCAAAACCTCAACGGTATAATCCAGCTGCTCTTCGCGCAGCTTGTCGTCATCAATCAAATTATCGATAAACTCGCGCACCTCACGCGTGCGGTCACCGAGCGTCTGACACAACAAATTTGCAAACACGGCATTTTTAATCTCTTCTCGATCGTCCTTGTTCTTGACCTTACCAAGCCTGGTCGTAAGCGACTCGATAGGGCCTTGCAACTTAAGGTCCTGGGCAATATGAAATGCGCCGGGAGCCTCACAGAACTCAAGAAAATCTTTCAACATATCGATTTGAGCGAGACTGTTCTTCATTTCGCTCTGCTTCATATTGGCATGCTTGGCATATTCTTCTGCCGTCATACGCCCTTCATTGACCCACCTATCGATATCGACCAGACGAGAGATGGCATCATATTCCTGTTTGGTGTCCTCGCCCAGCTGAATCTCGAGCTCAAGACCCTTAATGGCATTTTCGTCATAGGTATCGGGGAACACGCAGCAGCGCAGCATGCGAAGGGTGTTCTCGGCAGCAGACAACTTACGCAAGCAGGTAAAACGACGGTTACCGTCAATGACAACGCCGTTGGTCAAAATGATCGCAGATTGTTGTTGGCCCTTGTTTTTAATATCCAACATAGTCGTCTTAAGATGCTTGGGGTTATCCGCCTCGACCATACCCGCAATGAGGTTATCGAGCTCCGCTTGATCTTGAGGCAGGCCCTCGGGGTGCTCTGCCTGATAGCGCGAAATGAAGGTAGCAATTCGTCCATTCTGCACATTGAAATGCAACTTATCGACGCGCACCTCGTAAATTGGACAATCCTGGTTCTGACCGTTAATAAACTTGCGCTCGCTATTGCCGGTTTTGCGAACCCAGCCCTCAGCAATACCCGTGTTGATGAACTTTTCCATTTCCATTGTTTTACTCCACTTCTAGTACAAACTGGTCATGGCTAACAAATACGCGCTCGCTAGCGCTTGAATAAAACAAGTCCGACTTACGAATTATCTGGATGAGCTGCGCGCGCGGAACCACTACGCCGTACTCTTCCGAAAGCAAGTCGACAAGATCGTCGATATCGATCGATATCTCGCGCGCCACCACCGCCTGGATAAAATCACGGCCCTTCATGGCAAGGCCGCGTGGCGCAAAGAGCTTAATGCCCACAAGGTTTCCGTGCCCCAGCAGGTCCTCCTGCGACAGGAGCACGCTTTCGTAAAATGCATCGGATAGACCGTACTCAAGTAAGGGCAAATCGGATGCGCAGCGCCTGAGCCACGGCACGGTAAAGTACGGCGTATCGTCATCAGCGCCACGCTCGATGGCATCCAAAGCAAAGCTGCGCAAATCGGCATCCCTAATATCAAGCTCATCAAGACCATCGCGCGTAATCCAGCTCGACTCATCGTAGTCAAGCAAATCGCCCGACCTAATGGCTCGATAGACCATGTTTTTAAAGGACATACAGTTCAACATGGATTGAGGCAGGCTATCGTGCTCGACGATGGCTCCGTGCATCAAAGACAGATAGAAATCTGTCTGGCTTACGCCCCGGCCTCTACAGGCGCAGTCAGCATAAAGCGTGAACCCCGTTTGATAGGCAAACAATTCCAGCTTGAGCGTTTCGTCGGGCGAGCATCCCGCCAGCTCCGCAAACTGGGAAAGCAGGTACCAATCCTCATCAAGCTTGGGAAGAGTTGGCTCACTGGCCATGACGCCTTCAGATCCGGTATCAACACGCTCGCCATGGAACGGCTGGGGATGTACGTCTTCAGCCACAGCAACGCGCGGAGCCGCCGTGGCCGGCCCGCATTCATTATCTTCAATAACGTTTTCTCGGGCTTCGACCGGATCACTTTGCGTCTCGGGAACAAAGCTCTCAGCACTCGCTTCAACGTCCGCAAACCAATCGTTCGCATCGACAACGCACGGTGATGACCGATAGAACAGCGCTCGTTCATCGAAGCCGAGTTCGTAAATAGCTCGAATCGTATCGAATTTTCCGGCCACATCCTCGCGAATCAGCACAACATCGTCGGGCAACAATAGCCGCTCAACAACATCCGCGTATGCACCGCCAACGTCATGCCATAAAAGAATGGAACCGGACGTTGTATCAAATGCCATTTGCAGCTGTTCGGAGAGCTTGATCAGAGAGTCATCCAGCATTTGTTCTTCGCATGGGGCGGGGGTCTCATCGACACCCAGGAACCGATACCCAAACCCGTACACCGTCGCGATCCAAAGAGGATTCTTTATCTCCTCCCCCAGCTTCTTGCGGAGGTTTTTGACATGTGTTGCAAGAGCCCTCTTCGACTCAGCAAAGCCAATGCCCATAGAAATCTGCGACAGTTCCTCGTTTGGAACCTCGACGCCTGGCCTGGTTGTAAATGCACTCAAAACACTATACTCATTCGGAGTAAGCGCAAGCTCCTCGCCATCGAGCTGAACAATACGGTTCTCAGAGTCAACGACAAGCACACGGTCGCCATGCGCAGAACGAAATACACGCCCGCCTTCACCAATGCTCGCCTCAGGCTCAAATCCCGGAGCAAAATCGAGACGATAGCCATAACCGTGAACGCCCTTAAGCCAACGAGCGTTGCGGGCATCTTCTTTCAATTTCTTGCGAATGTTCTTGATATGGCTATCGAGCACTCGATGTGACTTAGGGTCATCGTGGCCAAATGCCGCAACAAACAGCTCTTGGCGAGAAAATGCATGACCCGGTTTTTGAGCCATGCAAAACAAGATGTTGAACTCATTGGGGGTCAAGCATAAGTAGGAACCGTCCATGTACGCATCGCACATGGTTGGATCGAGCAGAAGATCGCTATCGATTCGAATGATCTGATTGTTGTTTACCAATGCTCCCATAGCGGCTCTTTCGACTTCTAGCGCGCAGACGACTATTTGATTTTGGCGAGAACGTCCTGGAACTTGGCGTAATTGACCTTAACGCCGTCATCCAAATCAATCTCAATCATTTGGTCTGCAAGGTGGTGGACCTTCTCCTCGTAGCTCACGAGCTCGGCAGCTTGGTCGCTTATGCGCTTTTGCTCCTTAGCAAGACGAGCACGATCACGGCTGTCGCTCACCTCCATCTGCTCGGCAATCCACATCAGCCGATTGCGATAACGTTCTTGCTGGGGATGGATATAACTCGTACGAATCAGCGCCAACAAATCAGGGCGATAGCGATGCATGTAGACCAACGCCCTAAAGCCGCCCTTCTTGCCCGAGTCGAACAGCCAGTAGATGGGACGCTTCTTGTAGGTCTGGCAGTGGTCCTTAAAGAAGTCCTTCAAAAAGTAGGTGCGAATTACCTCGCGCGAGGTGCCCTTGCCGCCGAGCGCCTCGGCAATAAAGGCCAGGTTCTGTTCGAGTGTCTCCTCGCCGTACGCGGTGCGCACAAAGTCGATAAAGTAACGCACGATGTCGTCGTCAAAGTACTCGTCGTCGGTAATGGGCAGCACGTTGTCGCCATCGGGCATAAACGTCACGTGCGCGGGATCGGGCATCTTGGCCAGATAATCGGCCACGGTGGCGCCTTGATCCGCCAGCACCAGACCATCGACATCGAGCGAATAGCGGCCAAACATGCAGCCCACGGCATAGCTTATGAGCGAGGTGATCTCGTCGCGCTTGGTGCGCACGTACTTGTTGCCCTTGTAGCTCTCCGGAATCTCTTCTGCCGTATCGAAGATGCGCGCCACCGAGACGTACTTGTCCTCGACCTCGATAGGCACCTCTCCCTCCATGTTGTAGATCTTGGCAAAGATCCGGTTGAGTTCCTCCTCGTTGGCGCGAAGCTGCTCAAAGCGAGCATTGACCTCGGCCTTGCGAGCCTCGTATTTATCGGAAAGTAGTGTTGACATATTTGTATCCAATCCAAAGAGCCGAGATTCAGCTCAGGTAACGGCATTTAGACAAACAGGGTTACCAAAGAAGTAGCAAATGAGAGCGTTTGATTCCGACCAAATACAAGGCGAACAATCAAACATCGCCCATCGCGTCATCGCGTGTTCTGAAATCGCTCGCGTTATCCCTAGAAGTATTGAGCAAGCTGCATAACCGTTTGAACAGTAGTCAGGGCGATGGATATGGCGTCCGCAGAGACAAAACCGTCGAAAGGATTCTCTTTAAAACGTTTCCTGTAGCGAACTAACTCAAATCCTTTTACAGTAATTCGAACTTGAACAAGCCTTTCATGAAGGTCATCGATACTATAGTCCACGACGATGTAGTTCTGCCGGCACAGCTCATTAAGAACGGCATCAAGCAAAGAATTATCGATTCCTTCCCCGCTTAAATCTAAAAAGGAGGTAGGGTCGTTCTTTACGCCTATGATGCCCCACAGCAAGCCTTGCGCCATTGGTTTTGTAATCGGCCGAATTGCAGTTACAGGGATATACCAGCTCTTGTCACGTTTAATACAGCCAGGAATTTTGCCGGACTTTGGCTCTGCGTATCTCCTGACCGTAGCCTCTTTAATGCCCCATAGCTCTGCGACATCTTGAGACGAGTAATAGCTTGTACCGTCGATTGTTACAGGTCTCACTGCGACCACCTACAGCAATGGATGCCGCTTGAAATCCCAGGAGGTTTCAAACGAATCCCAGTCGGCTTTTGATAATTCGCGGCACGAGTCAACCATATTGTTGACCAACGGCTTCTGCTCTTCGTTCTGAATAATCGGGTAGCTTGCGATTTGGCCTACCTCGAAATTGAGCGTCGGCGAAAGCATGCTCGCGACGCGCATAATCACAGAACTGTTGCAAGCTCCCTGAAGATACTTGAGTGATTTCTGATCGCTAAAAACGCTTGTACCCGCCACATCAAACACATGGCCAGCAGGCTTAAAGCGAAACGCAATAGACCCACTCGAAATCTTCGACCAGGTAATCGATGGACTAAAGAAGCAGTTTGTATTCTGTGGCCTGGAAAGCAATTTACCATTCGGGTCTTTGTAATTACGAATCTCCCATCCGTCATTCTCCCAGTTAACAACTGCGCTATTATTTCCGTACCATTTACGGAAATCGCCGCCCTTGTTGTAGGGAAACCATTTACAAGCGCTTTCAATCGACTCTTGAATAGACCCACAGGAGTAGGCGCTCTTACAACCATCGACTTCCCACCACTCGCGAACGAAACGAGCGTTTTCGCCAGTAGCAAGCCCTTGACGCGGTTTTCCGTACTCACTGAGTTGCTTTGCGTTTTCAAACGCATCCAGAAGCGCGTCGCTAGCCCAGTAGGCTATGGGGATGCCGGGGATCTGCTTGAAGGTCTCGGCGTCGCGGCGGTAGAACCAGCCGCAGTCAGGGTTGCCGATCGCCTCGAGGGCCTTGGGGGCCTGGACGGCCGCGCCAACAAAGTCAGAAAGGCGCATATAGCCGCCCTTGTAGCCCTTGATGAATGAGTTATGGAACGTGTAGGTGCAAATGGGCACAGTCGCGCCAGCGAAGCCCGAGTACTCAAGTTGGATGAGAGAAGTTAGCGTTCTGTTGTCGATAATCTCGTTGCGAAGCTTCTCGTAGCTTCCGATAAACATCCAAACGAAAGGCGACATGACGCCGCACTCGCCGTGGTCCTTGGCGAGATTGAACATGCGAACGACAAAACTGGAGAACAGGTCGCTCTTGACGTCGGGATAGTTCTTCTTGACCCACTTGGACATGAAGGGGCCGAAGCTGGAGCTGCCCATGTAGGGCGGGTTGGCTACCACACAGTCGTGGCGGCGAGCGAGGATCTCGCAGGTCTTAAGAGCACATTCCAGTTTATTTATAGAACTACCGTCAAACAGACTATCGGTGCCGATGAGTTCGATCGCCTCACGCAGTGCGGCAAGGTCGCCCTCACTTGGAGCGAGCAGCGAGCCGACCTCGTCCAGATGCGATAGGGCATCGATGAGATCCTTCTTCTTGGCAAGCGCGACGCCGTGCGGAATATCATCCTCCTCAAGCATAACCGGCTCGAGCACGGCAACATCCGCCTGAACCCCACGGCCAAAGAAACGCCTATCCATCTCTCGGGCACACATGGCCAACGCAAGCCCTGCAATCTGGGCAGCGCGAGGGTCAATTTCCATACCATGGAGGTTCTTGGATAGAATGAGTCCGGGAATGTCGCGCATACGGTATTCGCGCTCTAAATACATCTTTGCCAAAAGTTCAAAGGCGTAAACGAGAATATGGCCCGATCCACAAGCCGGGTCGCACAGCGAAATATCCTCGGGACTCTCGATTTTAATGAAGTCCTCGTGCTCCGCATCGGGCTCGATGTAGTACTCCATTTCATCACGCAGGGGACTTCCCGGGTTGTTCAGCATCCACAAACGCCCCAGCGAGTTCTGCACCATGTAGCGTACGATCCAGTTGGGCGTAAACAGTTGTGTGGCCGGACCGATGGTGTCCGGCGTCTCCTTGGCCTTAGATTTAAAGAAAGCGTCTTTGACCTCGGAGTTGTAGAACTGATACATCCAGCCCAGGGACTCGACGTTTTCCCACGTGCTGCGCTTAACCCGTTCGACTAGAGCGCACAGTATGCCTTCTTCACCGCGGTCCAAAAGCCTTGTCGGAAGCAGCAACGCATCCGCCGTGCCCACGCGACCAAAGATGGAGGGCAGGCATTCAGCGAGCTCGTTCATCTGAGCCACCAAAATGAGACGGAACAGCGCCCCATCATCTGCCGCAGCGACAAGGTCAAACACGCGATCGCGCTCTAAGCTCGGCAGATCAAGCTCCGTCGGCATACGCAAGCAGTCTGGCGAAAAACTATCGTACTCCGAGGTTTCGCAATATGAACTTAGCATGCGCACGCCACAGGGTAGATAGCCTCGCACTTCCATATAGCGTATTGCAGCAAAGCGATTGAACCAGGTATAGGCCATTTCCTCGCAAAAGCGCGCATAGCCATCATGCTCTATGCGACGATATAGCTCCGAACGTTGCGAGCGCTCGAGCGCAGAGAGCACCGTGCCTTTAACGATGGTTGCATCGCGATTGAATTCTTCACGCCCCGCATCGTCGAGCCCGTAGGCATAGCAACGCTGACGTACCTCATCAATTAAGCGGATGCGTGCCCAAGGGCAAAACTTTTCGAGCTCTTTCGTATCCATGTTTCTCCCTTAGCCCAAACGGATGGCGTCATTACCCTCAAGGCTTCGCAGTAGCTCTTTGCGCGCGGCATCCAAATAGTCATCGATCTGCTGTTGCGAGCTCAACTCCAGCGGCCTAAAGACCATGCTGCGGCTCACCGATTTAACACGTCGCCTAGGTGCCGGCACAGATTGGGGCTCATTCGGCAGGCCAGACGCAGTGACCCCCGAATGATCGGTCGTTACCGTCACACTCGTATTTGCCGGTTTGGGATGATTCGCCTCTTCATAGGCATCGTCAATCATTTTGTACAGAGTCGTCTGAGCACGATCGAGCTTGACGGGCACAGCATCCAGGGCGGTCAGCGTTTCCGCATTATGCACCTCATCTTTTCGAGCGCTGTGCGACTCCCCGATGCGTGCCAGAGCGATGCCCTTATTTTGGGCATACGCTTCGATATCTCCATAGCGCTCCTCGACAGAATTGAGCATGGCGATACGCTTTTGGTCCAAAAGCTCCTTGTAGGCAGCTCTCACCTTTAGGTTTGCCTCGGATAGCTTTTGGAACTGCAGGCTCAGACTCGGTTTCTTAACTGCTTCCCCGATGACAGAAAGCGCATTCAGCGTTTCCGAAGCACCCTCAAAGTAATCGCGCTCGCTCTCCATTTGCTTGAAAATCTCACAGGCACTGTCGAATACGGTCACCTTGCTGCCAAAAAACTCGTCAATGTCTTCGAGATCTTCAGCCGCATCCCGCAGCTCGTTCTCTTTTCCAGCGATTGCCGTAATTAAATCGACGGCATCGCGGCCACTCTGCAATACGCTCTCGATAAGGTTCTTTGCATCCACGACCTCTTTGTAGCCCGGGTAATCGGGATTACGCAGGTACTCGACCGAAAGAAGACCCGTTAAGCTATCGCGGCGCCCCTCAAGCTCCTTACGGCATGCTTCGGCAAGACTGTCCTCTTCGAGCGGCAAAGTATGATTGCCGCTCAGTTCTTCTACGGCCTGTCGCGCCTTGGATATGGAAGTCCGAGAAAGCTGTTGGCGCGCCTCAACAACAGCCTGCCGTGCCTTGGCTGCCTTACGCAGATAGTCAAGAATTTTAGAGTCCCTAAGATCAATCGCTTGTCCCGCGCAAAGCAGACGAGCGCGCTTTTGCGCTAGCAGCGTTGCAACCACGGCGGCAATGTCTATTTCCGCCCAACCATAAGGCTTCGCATGGTACGTCTCGAGCAGCTCACCCATTGTTACCTGCATATGTTGAGCAGCGCGAGCTTCCAACAAACGCATAACCGCTTCGATGGCCCCGGCGTTGGGTTCTTGCCCGTTCATCGCCGGAGTGTAAGCGGTTAAAATCTGCTTGATCTGCATATCGCTGTCGTAGTTTTTATCGATAAGCGGCAGTTTGCTGTACGTAACAGAGACAAGCTGGCGCACGCAGTCCTCGATCATATTCTTGGCAGACGCCGATTTGACCGGCGAATACTCACCGCCATAGACATAAAACGTTCCATGCAGCACTGCCTGGCGCATAAGCTCCTCGGCGCGTTTATCCAGAGCGACACGCTCTTGTTGCTTACCACGCAAAATCGAAGCCACCACTTCGCTGCGATTGTCTGCCTGACGGCTATTGAGGTATTGCTCAATACATGCCGACTGATACAGACAGTCGTAATAATCCTGCTGGGAATCGAGCACCACAATGGCCTCTCCCCTGTTAGAGCTAAGGAGCAGATCCTCACGCGAAGGGATCGGGGTGCCATCCACGCCAGAAATAACGCGCAGTGCCAGCCCCGACGCGCTGTTAAAACGGGTGTCGTCCAGATATTCCTCAACGTCAAAAACGTTTTTACCGACCGTCACCTTAGAGTTTTCGAAGACCTGCCTAAACATAATCTGTGCGGCCTTGGATGTAATCTTCGCAGCGTCCGGCTGCACGCGCGAAATCTGCTGGGCGATTTCCTGCTCTTCGTCGGTCAGGTATTTATACGTTTCGCCATTGCGAGCCACATAGTTTTGGCGTACCAAACGCTCCAGGGACTGCGAAATCTGCTCGCGAACGACAATGCGGTCGGTGCGGACGTCGTCGGTCATAAGGGTAATCAAGTTTTCAACGTTTGCCGGCATGTCCTTATCGACATACAGGATCAAGAAAAGCAGTTTGAGTACCGGAATATCGCATTCCTCAAGACCCTGTCCCTTTTGGGCAGCATCCGCCGCTCGAAGAACTACGCGACGATGATAGTCCTCGAGCGACGTCGAGATCGTATTGTAGAAACGCCAAAGCGGAACCAGCGCGTTCTGGTCCTTTTCTTCTATGCATCGAGCGGAGTCTTGAAAGCCGCTCAGCATGGAACGCTCGGCACTTGAGCTGTTTTTTCCGGACGCGCCGTGATTGCGCAGCTCATCCATGATTTTTTGAATGAGCTTAAACTGGTAATCAGCAAACGGATACGTGCTGGCGAAGTCTTCGGCGCCCTCGTAGCCAATTAAATCGGCCGCCGCATCCTTAAAGCTATACAAGTTGTTGAGGACCGCCGAGCGCTCCTGGTATTCAGCTTTCAGCAAGTCGTTCGCATCCTGATTTTTCGCCAAAATGCGGCGACGAATAACTTCATCGGCGCACGAGCTGCTCAACGACAAGCGCGTATTAAAGCGATCCTGAATCTTGGAGAAGTCGCTGCCCTTAACCTTGGTAATTTGATCAATCGCCTGCTGTCCGGTAACCATAACCCATACACGGCCGCCGCATTTGGTGCCTAGCGCCTCGACAATGCTCTGCAAATTCAGCATTAGCTCGGTATCGCTCGCGATAAACTGGCTCATCTCGTCGGCCATAAAGATCATGCGATATGAGCCGCCGCATTCTTGCTCTCGACGCTTTGTGTATTTAGCAATATCGTCGGTAAGCTGGTCGATTGAAAAATCATTGCTTTCCGATTTTTCATACCAGCGCTCTGCCTCGTCCTTGCTCATGACGCCCGTGCGACTGAGTGCCTCGATAACGTCGTCGGAGTTAAAGTCGTAGTCCTCGCGGCCATCGACCCAGGGGCTATGATTAATCTCTTCGAATGCGGCACGGAATTCCTGAGTTTTACCGGCGTCGTCAATACGACGCTCCAGGCGAGCGAGCTTAAAATCTGCACCGTAGAACCCACGGCTCTCGTAATACATCTTGGCAAAAATGCGCGCAACCGCGCTGCCATCCTTATTGAGCGGGCTTTTGATGCCCATATTAAAGAGGATAGCGTCGGTCGTCACGCCCGCCGCGCGCTTTGCTTTGTCGGCAAGTTCGTCATCTTCAAAACGCGGAGCAATATACTCAATCGCAGTTTTACCTGCCGCCTCACGGTTCGTGAACAGGTAGCTGAGCATCTTGAGAAAGTGAGATTTACCCGAGCCAAACGAACCGCTAATCCACACGCCGATTTTATCCGTCGTATCATCGAGAGCCCGGTCATACGCATCGAAAAGCGTCTTGAAATGGCGGCGAAGCTCGTCGGTCACAACGTATTCGTTCAGCTCTTGCCTGACACTGCCGTCATCCTCCTGATCGACCTTAATAACACCGTTAATGTTTCGGTCGATGTCGTGCTCAAACATATCTTTGATCTTCATGGGAATGCCTTTCGATGACCGGAAACGTTTTTAGAGTTGATTAAACGCGCGATAGTAGTTGCCGTCGGCAATCGTGCCAAACAGCTTTAACTGCTGTCCGTCATAGGTGCCGGGATAAAACAAAACGACGGGGATATCGGAAAATACCGGCTGAATAGACTCGAGAATGATGTGGGCACGCATGAACGGGTAAATCTTGCCAACGCCCGTGATAATCAGGACGTCGCGTCCGCGCTTCGGCTCGCCGTATCTCTCGATAAAGCTGCCGTGAATGAACTCGAGGTACTTCTCGGGCCCCACTCGGCTCTGCATGCGTTGCAAGAAGTGATCGCTGCCTCGTTTTTCCTCGAGGGCGCTCATCTTTTCTAAGATGCCGCGTTTTTCGCAAATGCCGATAAACACGTTCCACAGGTCAAACGAAACAATGTTTGGGGCATCGTTTTTTATCCAGCGCTCGTGTGCGCTATCATCCACCAATTGCTGAGTCAGAGCGCGCACCTGGTCCTCTTGTCTGGCTGCGTATGGATAGATATAGAGTGGAACCTCGCCACCCAAACCACGACAATTCAAAAACTCGGGGTCGTGGAATTTTGAACGGACGAGTTCAAAGCTCATGTCGATTGAAGGCAAATCTGCTGCTGTCATCTCGCACCCCTATTCCGTTATGCCAAAGGCAGGTAGGACCGCAGCATCGTCGTTGACCCGAATGCAACGTTCGAGCTCAAAATCGAGCAACGGCGGACGAAGGGCTTCGGTTTTGCGACTATACAATCCAGCGCCCTCAATACAGTTGACGAGAACCTGGCGTACTTTATTACACGTAGCATCCGACCACGTAGCAATGCGATCGTCCTGCGCGCGAAGGCCCTCGATAAACGTAACGATTTCAGATTTGCGAAGCGAGAGATCAAATAGAGTGAACTTAGGGGCAATCACGCACGCCATAAAATCCCAGACAAGTCGGTTGTCGCGCATCATTGCATACAGGTTGACCTGCGCAAGCTGCTCGAGCGAACCATGCGCAGCAAGATCAATCAGGCTCGCACGCACACCTTCGTCTTCGCTAAGAGCCAACAACCGGCGGCAGCAAGCACGGGCGATAGACTTCTGCTCGCGCTCAGTCGGATATTGAAAGAGATTTTGGGCGGTAACCTTTTCAATAATCTCTTTCGTATCAGAAAGAGTCTCGTCCGCCATAAGGCGCGCAACGACACGCGTCTCATTAACAAGCCACTGCTCGCGTGTTATAGAACCGCGATAGGTGGTGGGGATGCTCATGTCGATCAGCCTCTCGACGAATCAAATAGGTACATTTGATTCATACGACAAAACGCTTCACATCCATTGAGCAACATTTTGTTGCACAACATTTTATCTGCGAAAACTCTCTGAACGGCAAAAATATTCTGTGAACGGCGAAACGAGGATCTGGTTTATTGCGGTTGCTGGAGCTGTTGAGACGACAGAATTGATGGATGGGGTGGATACTGCAAAGCGACATATCTCACCGGATAGTCATGCTTAGTCCTTCGAGCATAGACGCGCTTGCGAATAGAGGCATGCATCGGCATAGCGCCCCCTTTTCGCGTTGGAACCCCCATCCTCCACTATAATCAACATAGAGTTATACATATGATTCTATGTAAGGAGTTTCATATGCCTGTCGTAAAGCCTATTTCCGATCTGCAACGCAACTTTGGTTCCATAGCAGATAGCTGCCACCAAACCAAAGAGCCCGTCTACCTAACCAAAAACGGGTCGGCATCGCTTGTTGTCATGGATGCCAAGGCCTATGACGAGCAGACGCGCGCGCTATCCGCCATTCAGGAGCGCGAAGAACGCATTCAGCGAGCCATCACGCGTGGCTACGACGACTTAGTGAACGGTCGTGTGCGGCCCTGGAAACAGGCCAAGGCAGATGCGGATCGCATCAGGGCAGCTCGCCATGAAATTGGATAACGCAGACGTCGAGTTCTACTCGGAGCTCGACGAACTTGATAAGCCTTTTGATGTTGTCATGACTGACGAGGCACTCTATGCCTATGCCGAAATTCCTTCGGAGCGAGTCTACGCCAGAATCGGCAACCTCATCGACTTTCTAGCCAAGCATCCTTATTTTGGCGAAGAATCCGACCCCTACTATCAGGCGGCCTTTCCGCCCATTGACTGCAGGGTCTTCTTTTGCGCGCACTACGGCGTGTACTACCACGTGGATGTTGAGCAGCGAAACACCAGCATCCTGGCAATCGAGGACCATCGAAAGAACCCTTTGAGTAGATTCAAACTACTCAAGTAGTCTCCCCCATGTAACCATCCTGTAAATCATAGCGGCGCAGTCGAGTTTTACCGTGATGCGGTCGCGCCTGGCGCTCCACTGTGCTAAAGTATCCCGAACGTTCAAACGACTACGAGGGGGAACTAGAAGATGGCACGTGTGCACAACTTCTCAGCTGGCCCGGCCGCACTGCCCACAAGCGTGCTCGCCGAGATTGCCGACGAGATGATGGACTACCGCGGTTGCGGCATGTCCGTGCTCGAGATGAGCCATCGATCTAGCATGTACCAGCAGATCATCGACGACGCAGAGGCAACCCTGCGCCGCCTGCTGAGCATCCCCGACAGCTACCGTGTCCTGTTTTTTCAGGGCGGCGCCACGCTGCAGTTTGCGGGTATCCCCATGAACCTCATGCGCCGCGGCCGCGCCGGCTACGTCGTGACCGGCAACTTCGCCAACAAGGCGTACAAGGAGGCCGCAAAATACGGCGAGGCCGTGCTGCTCGCGAGCTCCGAGGACACCAATTTCGACCGCATTCCCACCATGGCCGACGTCAACGCGCGCATTGCCGCCGAGGTCGCGGACGACGGGCTCGACTACGTCTACATCTGCCAGAACAACACCATCTTTGGCACCATGTACCACGAGCTGCCCGCTTGCGGCGATGTGCCGCTAGTCGCCGATGTCTCGAGCTGTTTTCTGTCGCAGCCGCTCGACGTTGAGCGCTACGGGCTCATTTACGCGGGCGCGCAGAAAAACGCCGGCGCCGCGGGCGTGACCGTGGTCATCGTGCGCGACGATCTCATCGCCGACGGTCCGGCCTTTGTACAGACGCCGCAATACCTGGACCTTAAGACCCAGGCCGCCAAGGGCTCCATGCTCAACACGCCCAACACCTTTGGCATCTACGTGTGCGGCAAGGTGTTCCGTTGGGTCGAGGAGACCGGCGGACTTGCCGCCATGGCCGAGCGCAACTGGGCCAAGGCCAACCTGCTCTACGACCTGCTCGAGCACAGCGAGCTGTTCCATGGCACAACGCAGGCCGAAAGCCGCTCCATCGCCAACGTCACCTTCCGCACCGGCGACGCCGAGCTCGATGCGGCCTTTGTTGCAGGCGCGGCCGAGCACCAGATTCAAAACGTCAAGGGCCATCGCCTCGTCGGCGGCATGCGCGCAAGCGTGTACAACGCCGTCACCATGGAGGACGTGCAGGCACTAGCCTCGTACATGAAGGACTTCGAAGCACAGCATAGTTTGAGTCCGCGATCTAACTAGCCCGCAACACGCGGGCCGACCAGCCACTTCAAACCACCTGTTTTAGACAAACCTGCTAAGGAGTTTTTCATGCGTAAGATTAAGACCATCGACGACATTACCAAGGACGGCAAGGTCGAGTTTGGCGAGGGCTACGAGTTTGTGGGCACCGCCGAGGAGGCCGATGCCATCCTGATGCGCTCCACCGACCTGCACGGCTACGAGCTGCCCGAGGGCATCCGCGCCATCGCCCGCTGCGGCGCCGGCGTCAACAACATCCCCGTCGAGGAGTACGCCAAGAAGGGCGTCGTCGTCTTTAACTCCCCCGGTGCCAACAGCAACGCCGTCAAGGAGCTCGTCCTGGGCATGCTGGTGCTTTCGAGCCGCGGCGTGGTGCAGTCGATGAACTGGGTGCGCGACAACGCCGACGATCCCGAGATTCAGGTCGATGCCGAGAAGGCCAAGAAGGCCTTTGTGGGACGCGAGCTCAAGGGCAAGCGCATCGGCGTCATCGGCCTGGGCAACGTGGGCTCCAAGGTCGCCAACGCCTGCGTCGACCTGGGCATGGACGTTTACGGCTACGATCCGTTCATTTCCGTCGAGCACGCGTGGGTGCTGAGCCGCGAGGTGCAGCGCGTGGGCACGCTCGAGGACCTCTGCCGCGGCTGCGACTACCTCACCGTACACGTGCCCAGCAAGGCAGACACCATCGGCATGATCAGCACAGAGCAGATTAACCTGCTGGCATCCAACGCCGTCCTCATCAACTACGCGCGCGAAACCATCATTGACGAGGACGCCGTCGACGCCGCCCTGCGCGAGGGCAGGCTGAGCTGGTTTAGCTGCGACTTTGCCACGCCCAAGACCGTCAAGATGCCCAATACGTTTATCACCACGCACTCGGGCGCCGGCACTGGCGAGGCCGAGGCCAACTGCGCCGACATGGCCATCAGCGAGCTTAAGGATTACCTGGAGAACGGCAACATCGCGCACAGCGTCAACTACCCCGCCTGCAGCATGGGCAAGGCGCGCGCCGCGAGCCGCATCGCCTGCCTGCACGCCAACGTGCCCAACATGATCGGCCAGATCACGGCCATTCTCGCCAAGGACAACGCCAACGTGCAGCGTATGACCAACGAGTCCGCCGGCGAGAACGCCTACACCATGTTCGACACCGACGAGCACCTGGACAGCAGCACAATCGAGGCGCTCAAGCAGATTCCGTCGATGTATCGCGTGCGCGTAATCAAATAGTGCCGGCTGATCTGACGGGCAGTTCCCCATGTGGCCTGCCCGTCACTGACATTGAATGCCCGCGGGGGCGCCTTTCGCACGAGAGGCGCCCCCGTTTTTGTGAGCGCTCCATTAAATGCACCGAGCCGCTTCTTGGCATACAATCTGTATGTTGACCTAACTATCTGTGAGGTGCCTATGGTTGATACAGATTTTGCTTGGCGGCTTACGCAAGGGCTCGTGCGGATCGACAGTTCAGACCCGGGTGCGTATGAGGACGAGATTGAGCGCTATATCAAAGCGTTGGTTGAGGAACGGTTGGCGCAGCTGAGCTATCCGGTACTCGATGCCGTGCAGATTGCAGAGCACGAAGTACTCCCCGGACGCCGCAATCTAATGGTCACCGTGCCGGGCCAAAGCGACGAGCCACGGCTCGTCTACATCTGCCATTTGGATACCGTCACCTTGGGCGATGGCTGGGACGCGGACATTCCGCCGCTCGGAGCGATCGTGCGCAACGATAAACTCTACGGCCGTGGTGCCTGCGATATGAAGGGTGGCCTGGCCTGCGCCATTGCCGCACTGGTCCATACGCTCGAGCGCGTGGCGGCAGAAGGCGAGCTGCCCCACCGCGGCTTTTCACTCATCTGCTCGGTCGACGAGGAAGACTTTATGCGTGGTTCAGAGGCAGCTATCGATGCCGGCTGGGTCGGCTCGCGTGAATGGGTGCTGGACACCGAGCCCACCGACGGACAGATCCAGGTAGCGCACAAGGGGCGTACGTGGTTCGAAATTGAAATGACTGGCGTGACGGCGCATGCGAGCCAGCCCTGGAAGGGCGCGGATGCCGTCGCCGCCATAGCCGAGGTCGTGTGTTCGCTCCGTCGCGCGTTTATGGCGCTGCCCGCGCACGATGAGCTGGGGCCTTCGACCATCACGTTTGGCCAAATCGAGGGCGGATATCGCCCCTATGTCGTGCCCGACCGCGCCAAAGTCTGGGTCGACATGCGTCTGACCCCGCCGACCGATACGGCCGCCGCGACGCGCATGGTAGAGCAGGCCATCGCCGTCGCCGAAGCCGCCGTTCCCGGTTGCCATGGCAGCTACACCGTGACGGGCGACCGCCCCGCCATCGAGCGCGACCCTAACTCTCCCCTTCTAGCAGCGCTCATGCGTGCCGCCGATGACGTGACGGACGTGGACACGACCGTCGGCTTCTTTACCGGCTACACCGACACCGCCGTCATTGCCGGCAAGACAGGTAACCGCAATTGCATGAGCTACGGTCCCGGGTCGCTCGCGCTCGCGCACAAGCCCAACGAATATGTGCCCCACGCCGATATCGTTCGTTGTCAGCAGGTGCTAATCGCGCTCGCCGATAACGTGCTCTGGGATGCGAGCGGCCAAGTTGGGGCATAATAAGCCGCGAACAAACCGACTCGTGCGTTAGGACCGCCCATGAAAGCACTTCCGTTTCCCTGCATCCGCCCGGCTCAGGACCGCGTGCTCGAGGCGCTGCCTGCAATGGGCAGCATCCTGAGCGGCAACGATGCTCTGCGCGGAGCCATTGCCGATGGTCTGATGCTCAAGGACCCGGGTGCGGCGTATTACGTGTACGAATGCTCGGGCGAGCCGGGACGTGTGACGGGTGTCGTGGCGATCTGCCCGACGAGTGTACTTGCGGGCGGCAAGGGCGATGCCAGCGCCGACGTGGCCGCCGCTGCGCACGCGATCGCCGAACTCAAAGTTCAGCCGCGCCCCGTGTCGCTCGCCTACGAGGCGTCGCCCGTCATGGACATCATCCTGGGCGCTGCCAAAGAGGGCGCCTCGCTCTACGCCGTCACCGACCCCGCGGGCATTACGCACCGCGTGTGGGAGGTCAAGCGCGAGGACGCCGTCGGCGCCATCCGTGCCATGCTCGACCAGGCGCCGGAGCCGGCACTGGCCGACGACCCTGCCTACGCTGCCGCACTAGTCGAGGCATCACAGCTCCTGGCCGACGATGCCCATGCTGCCGGCACCTACACGGGCAAAGAGCCGTTCAACTTTGCTGTAGCCGCACTGTTCCCCGCCGCGCAGATCGCCGGCGCCGCGCCGCAGGTTCCGACGGGTCTGCTCACGCACCAAGTCGCGCGGTTCTAGCAAGACCAGACCACGCAGCACAAAAATCGGCAGCTCAACAAACAGGGGGCGGAGATGCAGCAGGTACATGTATCTCCGCCCCTTTTGCGTCGAGAAGTTATGCCGGCGACCCGAGCCGCCACGCTCGCGTTATCCGCGCTGCGGACCTGCAGTAGCCACAAGCGGTTCAAGGCCCAGCTCGCGTGCGTAATCCTCCTGCGTAAAAATCTCAATCAGCTCAAACGTGTCGGATTCGTCGTCAAACGCAAAGTGCAGCACCGAGCAGTTGCCCGGCACACGGTCGCGCTCGTCTGCCGCCGCGCCCTTCACGTGATCCATAAACTCCTTGATAGCCGAGCCATGACTTACCGCGAGCACGCACGCATGGTCCGGACGCTGCATAAGCTCGGTCAGCGTCGCCACCATGCGCTCGCGCACCTGCATCTGGCCCTCGCCGCCAAACTGACGATAGAAATCGCGCCACGGGCGCTCGGGCATAAGCATCACGCGCTCGGCCTCAAAGTCGCCAAAGAACCACTCGCGCAGTCCGTCCAGACGCTCGTACGCCAAGCCCGGCCACAGGTTGGCGATAGTCTGCTCGGTGCGATGAAGTGTGGAGGTGTAGGCATGATCGGGCTCAATGCCGCGCGCACGCAAAAACATGCCGGCACGCGCCGCCTGGTCGCATCCCAACTGCGTAAGCGGCGAGTCACTCCAGCCCTGAATAATACGCTTAAGGTTGAATATCGTCTGTCCATGACGGACCAGATACAGATCTTTATTCATAGGGGTCCTTTCGTTCGTTACCAACCCAAGAGCGAAAACGCCCCGTCGCAATAGCCAAAATGAAGCACGGCACCGTTGTCGGGTAGTTCTCCCTCGCCAGTCACATACTCAAGAAACTCCTGGCAGGCTGAGCCGTGGGAAACCGCCAGCACGCAGTCGTGCTGCGGCCTGGCCATGATGCGGGACAGCGCCGCGACCATACGTGCGCGAAGCTCACTTTCCGACTCGCCACCAAAGGCAACCGGATAATCACCCCAGGGCTGCGGCAGCATCTCGCGATTTGATGTGCCCTCCAGCGAGCCAAAATGCCACTCACGCAGGTCATCGACCAGCTCTATAGAACGGCCCTCGCCAACGATAAGCTCGGCCGTATGCCGCGCCCGGCCCAACGGGGAGGAATACACATGGTCAAAGGCCACGCCGCACGCCTCAAACGCCGCGCGCGTCGCCAGCGCCTGCTGACGCCCGCGCGCCGTAAGCGGCGAATCGTGCCAGCCCTGCAAAATGCTCTGCACATTGAGCTCAGTCTGCCCATGCCGCACCAAATACAGATCGGCCACATGCCCTCCCCTCGTACCACCACAAAGGGGACAGGAGTCTTTGTGGTGATTTTGCCGCCGGATTGCGCCGCGGTGACGCTCAACTACAGCAGCACGTCGGCAAGCGGACGCTTGGGTACGTGGTGCACCCGCGCCTCGTCGCGCCAATAATTGATGGAGCCGTCGGGGTTGGAATCGATCGCATCGATCACCTGCGTCTCGGCCGGAACGCCAAACGCCATGATCAGCTTGAGCTCATATTTGTCGTTATCGAGCCCCATGGCATCGATCGCGTGGGGCGTAAAGGCCTTGAACATGCAGGCTGCCACCTCGGGCGTGGCGCTGCGGGCGGCGAGCATCATCGTCTGCGCGGCAATGCCCGTGTCGACATCGGTAATGGGAGCGGCGGGCTTGCCCGGAACGGCGCGCTCAGCAAGAATCGCGATGTAGCCGGTCGGGCGCTCACCCTCGGCAGGACCCGGCCAGTCCTTAAGTGCGCCGGCCCATGCGAGCTCGTCAAATACACGCGCGCAGTCCTCTGCACCGCTTACCACATGAAAACGCAGACGCTGAGCATTGGCACCACAGGGAGCCAGGTGCGCAAGTTCCGCCAGCTCGAGCAAAAACTCGCGCGGCACTCGCATAGACTCGTCAAAGCGACGGCACGTGCGGGCGCGGCGAACCAACGCATCAAACGCGTCCAAGCCGAGCTTTTCGCAACCCTGCTTTGCCATCGATTCGACACTCGACGGTGCCTCGGGAACTGCTTCGTTCATAGGGACCCCCAATACAAGCCAATTGTCCTTAGGAAAATCTAACCTAAAACGTAGGCAATAACGAACAGGGCTGCAATGTTCTACACCTGTTGAATAGAAAATCGCGACGTGGGGAACAACGGAAACAATTCGGGACCTTTGGGTTACGTTTCGCCCTCCCCGACCCATACGCCAGCGCCTTTAAGCGATACTGGTTGTAACGATCAAGGCTTACGCCGCACGGAAAGGAGACATTATGGGCATCTTTAAGAACGATGACCAAAAATCGAGCCAGTTTGGATTTGACGAGAAAAGCATGGCGGGCAAAGCCGTCAAGGCCGTACGCTGGATCTACGCCATCACGGGCGTCTTAGCACTCATTGCTGGTATCGCGCTGCTTTTTGCACCCGCCAAGTCCCTCGTCTTTTTGACGACCGTCCTGGGTTTTTACTTTGTAATCACTGCTGCCATCAGGCTGTTCACTGCCATTTTTGAGCCGCTGCTGCCCACCGGCTGGCGCGTGACGAGCATCATCTCCAACCTACTCATTATTCTGGGCGGCGTCATAATCCTGCGCAACCAGGCCTTCTCGACCGCGACGCTCACCACGATGGTGGTTATCGTGGCCGGCTTTGGCTGGATTGTCGAAGGTGTCATGTCCATTCTGGAGTCCGAGCTTTCGTCCAACCGTGCCCTCGCCATCCTGAGCGGCGCACTCTCCATCATCGCCGGCATGTTCGTGTTTATTTATCCGCTGTGGTCGGCCAAGATGCTCGTCATCTTTAGCGGCGCCGCGCTGCTGGTGTTTGGCGTAACGCTGATTGTTCGCGCTATTCAATTTGGCAAACTGGTGCACTAGATGCCGCGAACGCTCTTTATTGATGCCGACGCCTGCCCGGTCACGCGCGAGTCGATTGACTGCGCGCGGCGGGCGGGCGTCGCCGTTGTTATCGCCGGCAACAGCACGCAAAACTTGGAACGGCACATTCGCCGCGACGACCCGCGCGATGCCGAGCACGCGCGACGCGGCTTTTGGGTCACGACGCTCGATGTGAGCGTGGGCGCCGACAGCGCCGACTTTGCCATTGTCGAACGCCTGCAGGCGGGCGACGTAGTCGTGACGCAGGACATTGGCTTGGCGAGCATGGTGCTCGGCCGCGATGCCGCCGCAATCGGTGTGCGCGGGCGCGTCTACGACAAGGCGACCATCGACATGCAACTGTTTATTCGCCACGAGGAAAAGAAGGTGCGCCGCGCCGGCGGACGCACTCGCGGACCGGCGGCATTTACCAGCGAAGACCGCGCTCGCTTTAAGCGCAACCTCACCGAGCTGCTGCGCTAACCAAGGTAGATTTTTGGGACATGTCCGGAAATCTGCTTTTTTGCTTTGGGCGGTGTGAGCGCTCAAAATCCATGGCTCAACAAAAAAGGGGCTTCAAAATGCCATGCGTCGCCGCATTGTGCAGGCGCCGAGCATGGCTATTTTGAAGCCCGTTTTGTTAGGCCCACTTAGAGGCCGAAGGCGGATAGGATGAGACCCCAGCCGGCACCGATGACGTACATCATGATCAGGAACAGGACGTTTTCGCGGGCGCTGCGGTTGGTGCGGAACAGCACCAGATAGCCCACACCGGCAGAGATGAGCGTGCCGGCGAGCATCGGGGCCAGCTGCAGCGCGCCTTCCAGGTACAGTTGTGTGATGACGACGCTGGCCGAGCAGTTGGGGATCAGCCCAACAAGCGCCGAGCCCAGGACCGCAAGCGTCTCGTTGCCGCGCAGGAACTGCTCGATTGCGGACTCGCCGAAGGTCTCGAGTACGGCGACTAGGACCAGCGTCACCAGGAAAATAAAAATCGATACCTGCACGGTGTGCGAGATCGCGCTGCGGATAATCGACAGGACGGGCGCACCTTCGTGTGAGTGGGGGTGACCGTGGCCATGATGGTGTTCATGATCGCCCTCATGACCGTGATCGTGGCCATGTCCGTGTCCGTGTTCGTGCTCGTCCTCGTCTTCATCACAACCGCAATGGTCGCGCTCGCACAGCTCGTGGATGTGGTCGGCGCTCACGCCCGCCTCGGCCACCTCGTCGATGATGTCACCGCCAGTGTGGTCGTCGTGCGCGCAGTTCACGTGGGCCGGGTTGGCCGCGGTTCCCAGCACGGTACGGCGAATCGCCGCATGCGCGCGAGCGTTACGACGCAGGCCGCGAATGGCGGCGTCCACGATAAAGCCCGTGACCAGTGCGATCAGTGCCTTCGAAGCCAAAAGCATCGCCATAGTCTGCACGGGCACCTGCTCTGCGAGCAACAGCGGCAGCATCTCATCGGAGGTCGAAAGGAACACCGCCACCAACGTGCCCAAGGTCACGACGCGACCGGCATACAGCGTGGCCGCCATGGCCGAAAAGCCGCACTGCGGCACCATGCCCAGCAACGAGCCAACCGCGGGGCCCGCGGCACCGGCACGCTTGATGGCGCCGTTAACGCTGTCGCCCGCAACGTGCTCCAAGGTCTCGAGGGCCAGATACGTCACCAACAAAAACGGCACCAGCGACAGCGTGTCCTTGCCAGCGTCGAGCAAAATATCAATCAGCAAATCCATGAAGGATGGAACCTTTCGTGTCTTTCGGCAGCATTGTAAAAGTCCTAGCGGTCAACTAGGGTATTGTAGTTGTCCTAGGCGCGATGCCAATAGTTGCCCATGGCAAACTATCATCTCGCCATAACTCAATGCCACCGAGCCGCGCGACGCGGCCCGTCCAAGGAGCAGTCTATGAACGTTTCACAAGCACTCGAATACGAGCGCCAGCCGTTTATTCCCATGTTTATCTATGGCGATCACGGCGCCATGGAATCCGAACGTCAGAAAGGCGAAGAGGCCCTCAAGGTGCTCGAGACCGAGTACTTTACCGCCGAGGGCGACCCCGGCTTCGACTTTGCCACCGTGCGCGACCTTGCCGATCGCAACCGCGACCTGTGCGACCAGATTGGCGAGGCGCGCCTGCGCAACGTGACGCCCGCGACGCTTTCGCGCGGCCTGTCCGACGCCGACACCTGCGCCGCCATCGGCAAGATGCAAAAGCGCACTGCCGCGTCCGTCATGCGCGAGATCCGCGGCGACCGCGACGCGCTCGGCGTCGCCTACGCTCGCAAGCCCATCCAAGGCACGGTGCTGGGCATCGACATCGAGACCACCGGTCGCGCGCCCGAGCGCGGCTACATCATCAACGTGGGCTGGGAAATCATGGAGCTCACCAGCGACGCCGTGCCGCATGACGCCGAGGCACACTACTGCGGCCTGCCCGACATCTATCGCGGCGAGGACGTGCCGCTGTCGAATATCCACCACATCACCTGGGACGACATCGACGGCAAAACGCCCTTCCGCGAGAACAAGGAACTGCAGAAGCAGCTGCTCAAGCTTATGAAGAAGTACCCGTACATGGCGCATAACGCCGCGTTCGAGGACAGCTGGTTCAAAATTCATCTGGACGGTTACGCCGAGGCACGCCGCGCCGGCAAGATCATCGTCATCGACTCGCGCCAGATCTGCCGCAGCCTGGATGCCGACGTCCGCTCGCTCCCCCGCGAATCCGCCCCCGCCGCGCTCGAGAACTGGGCGCGCCGCCGTGGAACCCTCGCCGCCGACGCCAACGAGCAGCATCTGGGCCTGGACGACACCGACCTCATGCTCCGCACCGTCCAAGCCGAGTTCAACCTCAAGAACCTATTCGCCAAGTAGAAACGCCTGCGACAAACCCCGGCGTAGATCACGAGCGGCCTCGCAGCGGGAACCCCCCCCCGCAGCGAGGCCGCCCTACGTTCCACAAATAAATCTGCCATCACAAATTCTGAACCCTCATTTTGAACGATTTCGGCCAATTCCCGACACGTAATTCGTTATCGGATGGTGATGCATCACTATCAAATGTGCGGCAGTTGAGTAGTTATATGCTATAGCTAAGCTGCGAAAACTTTTATCTAGGGCATACCAACTCATAATTGCGTCAAGTTTTTGGACAGCATTTGGTTAGACCTCTAAAACGACTTTTTCACTCAGCGCCATCAACACGGCATTAGCTGACACGATATATACCATGAGTATCGTATTGTCACATACCACTGCAAAAGCGGTCTACCAGGCCGCGCATTCGGTGTCTGCGAAAGGCATCGAGTCCTGTAACCCTGCCGCGATTTACGGATCATGTCCCACCGGAACGCTCCTTGACGCAGCCGCAGAATGGCTCACCAAACATGATGTTTCCCTCGACGCGAATGATTCCCTCGAGGTGATGGTGTTTGATCGCAGGAATGCGCGCCATGCAGTGAACTGTCAATGCCACGTTTCTTCAAAACGATTCTCGAACTCACGCTTTATAGAGCTTGAAGATGGCATCTTCATTGTTGGCGTTGAGCTTTGCGCACTTCAGGCCGCCACCTATCTTCCTTTTCGCGAACTGGTGGAGTACTACTTTGAACTATGCGGCGCTTATTCCCTTGGAACCGACTCTTCCACCTCCTATACCGAGCGTTTCGCGCTCACCTCGACCGAGAGATTGAAACAGTTCTTTAATTCCATTACCAGATGCGACGGTCTGGCTCTTGCCCGAAAGGCGATCCAATGTGTGCGCGACGGATGCCGGTCTCCTATGGAAACAGCCTTTGTCATGATGCTAACGCTGCCCAAAAGCGAAGGAGGGCTTGGTATTAAGGGAATTGAGACCGATTACGAGGTACAGGTCACCGCTGCCGCAAAGAATCTCACGAGACGCAAAAAGTTCTTTATGGATGCGTATCTAAAGAAATCTCGCACAGACATTGAATACAACGGTTTTTATCATGACGCGGAAGAAGACCGCGCCATCGATGAGGAGCGCAAGAATGCACTTGCGTCCATGGGGTACGGAATCATCACCGTCAGTCGTTATTCCTTTATGCATGCCAGCTCTTTCGTTAGGGTCATGGAAGCAATCCAGCGGAAAGAGGGCGTACGCCCCTCGCGTCTGCCAAAAGACTTTCAAATCATGCAAGAGGACCTGAGACAGTTTGTGCTCAGAAGGTTTATAGAAGAGAAAAAGCGAATTCAGAAGCAGCTTCGCCAGGATTCCGAAGATCGTCAACGAATCGACCTCGAAAAAGCAATGCTCGAAGGCACTACGTTGGATGATCCAACGATTAACGAAGCGCCGGCAATCGATGACATGCAAACAGTCAAAATCGACAGCCCATCATTTGCTCAAACAAGCAGCCTCGCGCCCGAGGGCAGGATCTTCGGGGCCGGAAGCTAGACCGGCTAACAAGGTGGGTACCCTAGCGATGTGCAAAATTGCGAGTATTCAGCAGGGTCGGGTGTCTATCACCCTCGAGTGGATCCAAATGTGAAGCGAAATCACTCTTGCGTGAGAGCGTTAGGCAACATTTGAGGAAGAACTCATCGGATTAACACCTTAAGATAACTCTTGAACTGCATTATATGACCTGCAATAAATTAACGGACCCCCTATAGTTGCAGAATACTCCATTTTTTGCACGGCTCAGGGGCACCCACCCCGGCATCGGCTATCAAAACCGCTCAGTCCGGGATCTCGTCCACTATTCCCCATCATTTTGTGCAACGAATTACCTGAACGTCATTGACACATGAACATACACTCATATAATCGAAAGTAAATTATATGAGCGCATGTTCATATGAAAGGATATTGCAATGAGCGTCCACGTTGATGAAACGAAACCCGACATCGAGGCCACCGAACCCGCGATCCCCACCACCTGCTCGCCCGAGGACCTTCCCGACGAGGAGCTTCTCTACGACCTCGCCGACCTGTTCAAGGTCTTCAGCGACACCACGCGCATCAAGATCCTCTATGCCCTCATGGGCCGCGAGCTCTGCGTGGCAGACATCGCCGAAGCGACCGAAACCTCGCAGTCCGCGGTGTCGCACCAGCTGCGTACACTCAAGCAGTCGCACCTGGTTAAATTCCGGCGCGACGGGCGCAATATCCTATACTCGCTCGCCGACGACCACGTCTACACCATGCTCAACCAGGGCATGAGCCACATCTGCGAATAGCGACTAACCACGGTACCAGCGCGGCCTGCACCCAAGCCGCAAATACAGGGAAAGGAACCCACCATGAAAAAGCAGTTCAAGCTCGATGAGATCGACTGCGCCAACTGCGCGCGTAAGCTTCAGGACGAGCTGGCCAAGCTCGATGGCGTCAAGTCCGTTTCGGTCAACTTTATGACCCAGAAGCTGACGCTCGAGGCCGATGAAGCCGAGTTCGACGAGGTCCTCGACCGCGTTGTGGAGTTCACCGCCGACGCCGAGCCGGACTGCGAGATCATTCTCTAGCCAAGGTTTACGCCAACCCGCAAGGCCGCGCTTGCCGCGGCCTTTGCTCGCGAAATTATGTGAGCGAGTGTTCATACATTCAAATGGGAGGATACGAGTCATGGCCACCGCCGACCCCAAGAAGAAAAAGAAGAAGCGCAAGAAAAAAGAGTCACTCGAGCATAAGCGCAACCGCATCCTGGTAGCGCTGGGCATTTTTGCCGTGGTGTACGCCCTCGATGAGCTCGGCACCCTCACTGCCGCATTCGGCACCCCGGGCGACATCTACGCCAGCTTCGCACTGTTCCTCGTGCCGTTTTTGATTGCCGGCTACGACGTGCTCCAAAAGGCATACAACAACATCCGCCGCGGCAAGGCGTTCGACGAGAGCTTCCTCATGGCCGTCGCGACCATCGGCGCGTTTGCCATGGTGCTCTTCCCCGATACCGACCCGCACATGGCCGAAGGCGCTGCCGTCATGCTGTTCTACCAGGTCGGCGAGCTGTTCCAGGCATACGCCGTGGGCAAGAGCCGCAAGTCGATCAGTGCCATGATGGACATCGCGCCCGACTATGCTAACGTCGAGCAGCCCGACGGCACGCTCGAGCAGGTCTTCCCCGATGACATCGCCGTCGGCACCGTGATCGTGGTCAAGCCCGGCGAGCGCGTGCCTATCGACGGCATCATCGTCGAGGGCGAGACGCAGCTCGACACCGCCGCACTCACGGGCGAGTCAGTCCCCCGCCCCGCCAAGTCCGGCGACGATATCATCAGCGGCTGCATCAACATGACGGGCCTCATCCACGTGCGCACCACCAAGCCGTTTGGCGAATCCACCGTCGCGCGCGTCCTGGAACTCGTAGAGAATGCCAGCGAAAAGAAGGCGCGCACCGAGAACTTCATCACGCGCTTCGCCCGCGTCTACACGCCCGCCGTCACCGGCGCGGCCGCGGTGCTCGCGCTTGGCGGCGGCTTGGTCACCGGCGCCTGGTCCGACTGGATCCTGCGCGGCCTGACCTTCCTGGTCGTCAGCTGCCCGTGCGCGCTCGTGATCAGCGTGCCGCTCAGCTTCTTTGGCGGCATCGGCGGCGCATCCAAGCTAGGCGTTCTCATCAAGGGTTCTAACTACCTCGAAACGCTCGCCGACGTTGACACCGTCGTCTTTGACAAGACGGGCACCCTCACCAACGGCACGTTCTCGGTGGTCGCGGTACACCCCGAGGCCGGCTATACCGAGCAGTCGTTGCTCGAAGTCGCAGCCCTTGCTGAGTCGTTCTCCGATCACCCCATCGCGCAGTCCGTACGTGTCGCCTACCAGGGCGAGGTCGACCCCAAGCGCGTAAGCGACTCCACCAACGACGCGGGCCATGGCGTGACGGCAACCATCGACGGCAAGCACGTCGTCGTTGGCAACGCAAAGATGCTCTCCGCGGCCGGAGTCGAAGCGCCCGATTGCGAGGTCGTCGGCACCATCCTCCACGTGCTAGTCGATGGCATCTATGCCGGCCACATTGTAATTGCCGACACCATAAAGGCCGATGCCGAGCAGACGATCCGCGACCTGCACGCCGCCGGCGTCAAGCGCACCGTCATGCTCACGGGCGACCGCGAGGAAGTGGCTGCTGCGGTGGCCAAGCGGCTGGGGCTCGACGAGTTCCACGCGCAGCTGCTGCCGGGCGACAAGGTCGAGCGTGTTGAAGCGCTGCTGGCAGCCGAATCGGGCAAGGGCAAGCTCGCCTTTGTCGGCGACGGTATCAACGACGCGCCCGTGCTTACGCGCGCCGATGTTGGCATTGCCATGGGCGCTATGGGTTCTGACGCTGCGATCGAGGCCGCCGATGTCGTGCTCATGGACGACAAGCCGTCCAACATTTCCCGCGCGATCCGCGTGGCACGCAAGACCATGACGATCGTCTGGCAGAACATCATCTTTGCGTTGGGCGTTAAGCTGCTGATCCTTGTGCTGGCAGCGCTGGGCATCGCCAACATGTGGCTTGCCGTGTTCGGCGACGTAGGCGTGGCGATCATCGCCATCCTGAATGCCATGCGCGCGATGGGTGTCAAGAACCTGTAGCGTTCGTGGGCTGTCCGGCCGGGACCGGGCTTGGTTTTGAAAACGTCCTCGCGCATGAGGCCCGTCTTTCCTGCTCCTGCGGAGCAACGGAAAGGCGGGCCTCGCGCTGTGGAATGTTTTCAAAACCAAACCCGGCCCCGGCCTGCGGTGACGTAGCTGGCAGTTCTTGGGCATCGCTTGCTGGCGGGGTTCCTTTGCTGAAATGGACTTGGCCGAAAGGGCCGCTGGTCCCGGTCGCTGGTTCGCGCTTTGCGCGAACTCCGCGCTACTGGGGGTTCGTTAGGATTCCGCCGCTTGGCCCGTCGCCTCGCCCCGGTTCAGCATCGCCCTCAGTTTCTCGAAGCTTTCCTCGCTTAGGCAGTGCTCCATGTGGCAGCCCTCTTGCGACGCGACCTCAGCCGAAACACCCGCATCCTCTAGCAGCCCCACGAAAAAGCAGTGACGCTCCCACATTTGGCGAGCGACCTCCAGACCACGCTCCGTCAGATGAACGTCGCGCTTGCCCATTTCGACATAGCCGCTGTTCTCCAGCGTCGCCATGGCTTTAGAGACGCTCGCCTTGGTCACACCCAGGTATTCGGCGACGTCGATCGAGCGCACGATGCCCTGACGTTCCGACAGAACGTAGATCGATTCGAGATAGTCTTCTCCGGATTCACGTAGGGCCATGGGCCGCCTTTCGCGATGATTGCTAGTTAGCCTTTGGATACTTTCCACGGCTAACTTTACCGCAAAAGTTGCCCATGTCTTACTACTTTGCCTAAAAGTTAGCCGTGTTTCACAAAACGTGCGGGACGAAAACAAAATGGGGACGCCCCGCAAGGAGTGTCCCCAGGTGCCAGGTGCCGGCCCGCAGCTACACGAGTCCAAAGTGCTTCGCAGCGTTGTAGATGCCGTCGTCGTCCACGGCAGTCGTCACATAGGTCGCCGCAGCTTTCACCGTGTCCTGTGCGTTACCCATGGCCACGCTCGTGCCCACGGCGGAAAACATCGATAGGTCGTTCTCGCCGTCGCCAAAGGCGATCGCCTCGCTCGCGTCGATATCCAGGCGCTCCAGCGTCGCCGCCACACCCAGGTCCTTGCCGCCGTTAGCGGGAATAATGTCGCAGAACAGGTCGCACCAGCGCGTGGTGAGCGAATGCGACACGGCATCGGTCACGACATGCTCGTCGGCCGGATCAACAAAGGCGCAAAACTGGTAGACCGGTGCGTCAAAGGCGTGCTCAAACGGCTCCTCGTGATAGACGATTCCCGCGTTGCTGCCAGCCGTCACCACGCGCTCGGACAGGCGGTTCACAAACGAGTTCTCGCCCTGCATGCACAGCGAGTCATAGCACCCCTGCGCCACCTGGTCCACGATCACCGCAACGTCGTCCGGATCGATCGGACAGCTGCGGTAAACCCCCTCGGCATCAAAGCAGTGCTGACCCGAAAGCGTAATGTACGCATCCCAACCCAGGTCGAACAGCCAATCCGGCATCTGGTAGGTCGGGCGACCCGTGGCGATTACGCACGCGATCCCCTGCTCGCGAAAGCTGTCGAGCACCCGCTGCGCCGACGCCGGAATCTGGTGGGTCTTAAAACTCAGCAGCGTGCCGTCGATATCGAAAAACGCGGCTTTGATCATCCTCGCCTACTCCTCGCCCTCGAGCTTTTCGCTCGCCTCGAGCCACGCCATCTCCAGCTCGTCCATGGCGGCGTGAGCCTCGTCGATCTTTGCCTGCTGCTCGCCGAGCGCCGTGTAGTTGGTGGGATCGACCTGGGCCATGGCGGCCTCGGCCTCCTCCACGCGGGCGCGCTGTGTCTCCATCTTGCGCTCGAGCGAGCTCACCTCGCGGCGGAGCTTCTGACGCTCGGCGTTGGAAAGGCCGTTGGGCTGACCGCTCGACTTGGGCTTGTCGGCAGCAGCCGCCGCACCGGTGTCGAACGTGCCGGTCTTAGCGCTCGGCGCGCCCACGGGCTCGCCCTCGGCGGTAGCGTTGCACAGGCGCAGGTACTGGTCCACGCCGCCGGGCATATGCGTCAGATGGCCATCGAGCAGTGCCCACTGTTGGTCGGTCACGCGCTCCATCAAAAAGCGATCGTGTGTCACCAGGATCAGCGTGCCGGGCCAGCCGTCCAGCAGGTCCTCGACAATCGCGAGCATGTCGGTATCCAGGTCGTTGCCCGGCTCGTCCAGGATGAGCACGTTGGGCTCGTCCAGAATCGTCAGCAACAGCGACAGGCGACGGCGCTGGCCGCCCGAAAGATCGCCGATGCGGCTCCAGAGCTGCTGCGTCGTAAAGCCCAGACGCTCGCAGAGCTTCTCGGGCGAAGTCTCCTTGCCGTCGATGAAGTAGTACTTCTTATAGTTGCCGAGCACCTCGCGGATCGTGTCGCCCATGTAGGGTTCGAGCTCCTCGAGCTGCTGCGACAGCACGCCAAAGCGCACTGTCTGGCCAATCTTCACGCGGCCGCGCGTGGGTTCAATCTTGCCCTGGATCACGTCGAGCAGCGTCGACTTGCCGGCACCGTTCTCGCCCAGCAGGCCATAGCGGTCGCCCGCACCAATGAGCCAGGTCACGTCAGAGAGCACCTGCTTGGGCGCGCCATCGGTATCGGCATAGCCGGCGTCCACGTCGACCACATCGATAACCTGCTTGCCCAGGCGGCTCACGGCGAGGCGCTTGAGCTCCAGCTCGTCACGCACGGGCGGCACGTCGGCGATCAGCTCGCGAGCGGCATCAACGCGAAACTTGGGCTTGGTGGAACGCGCCTGGGCGCCGCGGCTCAGCCACGCGAGCTCCTTGCGCGCCATGTTGCGACGGCGTTCCTCGGTAACCGCGGCCATGCGGTCGCGCTCCACGCGCTGCAGGATATATGCGGAGTAGCCGCCCTCGAAGGGATCGACCTGGCCGTCGTGGACCTCCCACATGCTGGTGCAAACCTCGTCCAAGAACCAGCGGTCGTGCGTGACCACGAGCATGGCGCCCTGACCGCGCTGCCAGCGGGCCTTTAAGTGGCGCGCGAGCCAGTTGATGGTGCGCATGTCCAGGTGGTTGGTGGGCTCGTCGAGCATGAGCACGTCGTAGTCGCCGATCAGCAGGCGCGCGAGGTCCACGCGACGGCGCTGACCGCCCGAAAGCTCGCCCACCGTGCCCTCCCAGGGCACATCGCTAATGAGGCCGGCGAGGATCTGGCGCGTGCGGGGGCTCGACGCCCACTCGTACTCGGGCGTGTCACCGACGACGGCATGATGCACGGTATCAGTATCGGCCAGCTGGTCCTTTTGGCCGAGCAGGCCGATCGTGGTGCCGCGACGGTGCGTCACGCGCCCGTCGTCGGGCTCCAGCGTGCCGGCGAGCACGCTCAGCAGCGTCGACTTGCCGTCGCCGTTTTTACCGACAATACCAATGCGGTCGCCCTCGCCCACGCCGAGCGTCACGCTATCGAAAATATGCTTGGTGGGAAACTCTAGGCTGACGGAATCGCATCCCAAAAGAATCGCCATATGCCCTGCTCCTTCGTAGAAATTCAACGTTGTCCATGATAGCAGCGAGCCCCACCCTAAAACCTACCAAATAGGGACAGGTTTATTTTGGCAGGTTTTATCTGGGCAAACGCCGGAGCAGTCCAAGGGCACTCCGTGGTAAAACGTTAAACCTGCCAAAATAAACCTGTCCCTTTTTGGCAGGTCGACGGCCGCACACGACACAAAAAGGCGGGCCATCTCCTGCAAGAGATGACCCGCCTCTCCAATCAGTCCCGTGGCGACCGTGGCCACCGCGGGCCTCAAGCATGTCCCGGACTAGGAGAACATGCCGGTGAGGTAATCATTCAGCCGCTTATCCTTGGGCCGTTGAAAAATCTCGTCTGTCTCGTCGTACTCCACCATATCGCCCATGTAGAAGAACGCCGTGCGGTTGGACACGCGCGACGCCTGCTCCATGTTGTGCGTCACGATGACGATGGCGCGGTCGGCAACGATCGACGACATGAGGTCCTCGATCGCCAGCGTCGAGATGGGGTCGAGCGCCGAGCAGGGCTCGTCGAACAGAATCACGTCGGGGTTGAGCGCCAGCGTGCGCGCGATGCACAGACGCTGCTGCTGGCCGCCCGAAAGCGCGTAGGCGCTCTTGTCGAGCTTGTCCTTGACCTCGTCCCACAGCGCCGCGCCGCGCAGACTCTCCTCGACCATGCGATCGAGCTCGTCACGGTCGGTGATGCCGTGGCGCTTGGGCGCAAACGTGATGTTGTCGCGAATAGACTTGCGGAAGGGGTTGGGCTGCTGGAACACCATGCCAATGGAGCGACGCAACTCGTAGGTGTTCTCGGTCTTGGTGTTCACGTTGCGACCGCGGTAGTTGATCTCGCCCTCCACGCGGCAGCCGCGAATCTCGCGATTCATAAGGTTGAGGCTGCGCAAGAAGGTCGACTTACCGCAGCCCGAAGGCCCGATGAGCGCCGTGATCTCACCCTTGTGAAAGTCGAGCGACGTGTCGTGTAGCGCATGGTGGTCGCCATAGTACACGTTGACGTCCTTGGTGGAGAGCACGACCTCGTCGCTCAGGGCCTTGCCGCTCACGCGCATGTGCCTCTCGCTCTCCCCCACACTCGACAGAAAGTCCTGGGTCTCGGACGATGCCGCCTCGGTTGCGGGCGTTGCATTCATCTCGCTCATTCGGCCGTCATCCTCCTTGCCAGTTCCTTGCCCACGATACGGGCGACTACGTTAAACAGCAGCACACAGATCATCAGCAGTGCCGCGGTGCCCCAGACGATCTGCTGGGCCTCGGGGCTGCCTTCGCCATAGATCTTGTAGATGTGCACGGCGAGCGACTCGCCGGGGCGGAACACGTTCCAGGCGCAGGTGGGGCTCGACAGGTTAAAGCTCAAGAAGTTCAGGCGAACCGGCGAGCTCATGCCCGAGGTAAAGAGCAGTGCTGCGGCCTCGCCAAACACACGGCCGGCCGAAAGCACGATGCCGGTCACGATAGCGGGCATGGCCTCGGGGATCAGGATGTGCAGCGTGGCCTCCCAGCGAGTGAGGCCCATGGCCAGGCACGCATCGCGCTGGGCCTGCGGCACGTCCTCGAGCGCCTGCTGGATCACGCGCACCAGGATGGGGATGTTGAACATGGTGAGCGCGACGGCGCCGGAGATGATGGAGTACTTCCAGCCCAGCTGCACCGAGAACACCAGAAAGCCGAACATGCCGACGACGATGGAAGGCAGCGAGGACAGCGTCTCGATGGCGGTAGAGGCGATGTCGCGGATAGGGCCGTTCGGCGCGTACTCAACCAGGAAGACCGCTCCGCCTAGGCTGATGGGCACCGAGATGATCAGAGTGATCAGCAGCAGGTAGAACGAGTCGAACAGCTGGTAGAGCACGCCGCCCTGCGTTCCGTTGGCGCGCGACGGCTCTGTGAGAAAGCCCGGCTGGAACAGCGTCGAGATGCCCTCGAACAGGATATAGGCCACCATGGAGATGACGATGAGCATGACGATGGCGACGATCGCCGTCAGCACGCCCGTGGCGATGCGATCCTGCTTTTGGACACGCCCGAGCCTCGCCTCGTCGATGTGGATGCGCGTGCTAGCCACGAGCCTTCGCCCCCTTGCGGCCAATGAGATGGATGATCAGGATGAAGATGAGGCTCATGCCCATCAGCAGCAGACCGAGTGCCCACAGGACGTCGTCCTGGGCCGAGCCCTCGGCGTAGACCGCCATGGACGTGGTGAGCGTGGTGGTGATGGTGGACGCCGGCGACAGCAGCGACGTCGGCATGGCCTCGATGCCGCCGATAACCATGCGCACGGCGAGCGTCTCGCCAAAGGCGCGGGTCATACCCAGGATGACCGCAGTCGTGAGCGACGGCATGGCAGACTTGAGCACCACGTGCCAGATGGTCTGCCAGCGGGTGTAGCCCAGTGCGAGCGAGCCCTGACGGTAGCTGTCGGGCACGGCACGCAGGCCATCGACCGAAAGCGTGGTCATCGTCGGCAGGATCATGACGGCCAGCACGATGGCGCCGGGCAAGATGCCCAGACCCGTGCTCACATGGAAAACGCTCTTCATAAGGCCGACGACCACGTGAAAGCCAATAAGGCCAAAGACGACCGAGGGAATACCGGTCAAAAGCTCAATAAGCGGCTGAAAGATCTTGGAACCAAACTTAGGGCTAATCTCGACCGCAAAGATGGCAGAGCCGATGGCGATGGGCAGCGCGATGAGCGTGGAGAGCACCATGACCGCAAACGAGGTGACGATCAGGGGCAGGGCGCCGGTGTAGGGCAGGCCGTTTTTGGCCGTGTTGGCCAGGTCCCACTTGGTGCCGGTGAAGAACTCGACGACCGAGACGCCGTCCTTGATAAAAGCCGAGAGGCCCTTTTGGGCGACCATAAAGATGAGCGCGGCAACGACAAGCGTCACGAGCGCAACGCACGCGCCCGTGACGCCCAGGCCCACGTTCTCAAGGTCGCGCTTTGGCAGCTGTTTTGCCATTGCAAACCTTTCCGGGGCGATTACTTATTTAGCGGAGACCTTGCCGCTGGCGTCCTTGACGACCTTCATGGCAGAGACGGGGATGAAGCCCTGCTCCTCGACGAGCTTGCCCTGGACGTCGTCGGAGAGCATAAACTCCAGGAAGGCCTTGGTGGCCTCGTCGGCGTCCTTTGCGCAGTACATGTGCTCGGTAGCCCAGATCTTAAAGGAGTCGTCGGTGACGTTTGCGCTCTTGGGCTCCACGCCCTCGACCTTAATGGCGTTGAACTTGGAGTCATCGAAGTGCGAGAAGTCGAGGTAGGAGATGGCGTTGTCGGTACTGCCCATCTGAGTCTGGACATCGCCGGACTTGTCGAGCTCGGCGTCGCCCTTAAAGTCGACGGTCTCGTCGCCAAAAACGGCGGCCTCGAAGGTGGCACGGGTGCCGGAGCCAGCCTTGCGGTTGAGAACGACGATCTTGACGTCGTCGCCGCCGACCTCCTTCCAGTTGGTGATCTGGCCGGAGAAGATACCCTTGAGCTGCTCGAGGGACAGGTCGTCGACCGTCACGTTCTTGGAGACGACGGGACCCATGCCAACGACGGCGACCTCGTGGTCGACGAGATTCTTGACCTGGTCGGCCTCGAGCTTGGTCTCGGCGAAGACGTCGGAGTTACCGATGGTGACGGTGCCAGCGGCGACAGCGGTCAGACCCTTGCCCGAACCGTTGCCCGAGCCGGAGATGGAGACGTCGGGGTTGGCATCCATGAACTTCTCGGCAGCAGCCTCGACGAGAGCCTGGAACGAGGAGGCACCGTCGTAGGTCACCTCGCCGGAGACGGACTCGGCAGCGGCGGCGCTACCCTTGTCGGCGGCACCGGAGGCACCTGAGCCGCCGCACCCAACGAGACCGAGACCGACGATGCTGGCAAGACCACCAGCGAGGCCGAGGAACTGACGACGAGAATAAGCCTGATCGAGCATGATCTTCCTTTCATACATGCGACTCGCGGGCACCCTGCCCGCTTTGCTGTTTGGAAAGATACGGTCTCGATCGGGCAGCGCCCGCGTCAGCTGCGCTTTATTACGGGCATCTGATAGACCCTTACCGCAAGCGCGGCTCGGCTTTACAAACGAATAACAAACCCGCCACCAAGCATGACCCGCCTTTTACACCAATAAAAACAAAGTTGCGGTGAAATAGTTCCTGCTTGGCCATCAAATGGCCCATTCTAGGAACTATTCCACCGCAACTTAAAAAGCCCGGACGAAAGGGGTGCTAAGTTGTTAAAACGCCGCAGCCTTAAAGCTCAAGCTCGTTCAAACGTAAGATTGCCACGATATAAATCTTGAGCGCCTGCTTGAGCTGTTCCTCGTTGGCGCACTCGTTGGGACCGTGCATCTGGCCGCCCCACTCGGGCAGCTCCAGACCGGTCTCCTCGGGGCCAAACGAGACGGCGCGGGCAAAGTTGCGCGCGTACGTGCCGCCGCCCATGGCAAAGGGCTCAGCATGCTTGCCCGTAAACTCGTTATAGGTATCAATAAGCGCCTTCACGGCCGGATCGTCGGCAGAGACCGAGAACGGCACCTTCGCACGACCCACACGGCACGTCACGCCAAAACGGCCCACGAGCGGATCGAGCTGCTCGCGGATGGTATCGGCACTCGTGCTGTCGGGGAAGCGCACGTCGATGACCTGCTCAATATGGCCATCCGCCACGCGGATGACGCCAGCGTTGCAGGTAAGCGGGCCAAACGCCGGACTCGTCGCATCGATACCCAGGCCGCGACCATAGGCGTCCGCATGCACAAAGGCCAGGAACTTGACGAACTCGTGCTCGGCAGGCGTCAGCAGGCGCTCGTCGCGTGCACCAAACGCGTCCTCGGCCTCGCGCAGATACGCCACGATCAGCCCGACGGCGTTGATCGTTCCCTCTGGCATCGAGGCATGACCGCCAATGCCGTGGGCGAAAATCTGCGCATGCCCGTTATCAAGCGCCGTGATCTCCAGGCGGTCGGCGTTCTCAACGGGCGCCGGCAGCTCATCGGCGGCAATCGCGAGCTCGCAGATGGACTGCGACGGAATGGCATTGCTCGCCTCGGAGCCGCTCCACGACACGATGCGCCCGCCGTCGATCTTGGGACTCACGAACGTCGCCCCAAACTGGCCCTTCTCGGCATTGCAGACCGGAAACTCGGCATCGGGCGTAAACAAAAAGTCGGGGTCTGCGTGGTTCTCCAGATAATGGTGAACGTCGGACATGCCCACTTCCTCATCGCAGCCCAGCAGCGCGCGGAAAGTATAGCGCGGGGTAATGCCGTGCTTGAGCAGATAGGCGCCGGCGTAGAGTGACAGCACCGCCGGACCCTTGTCGTCGATAACGCCGCGGCCGAGCAGCCAGCCCTCGCGACGCTCCAGCGCAAACGGGTCGGTGTTCCAGCCCGGGCCGGCGGGCACCACGTCCACGTGGCAGATGGTCGCGAGCTGCTTGTCGCCGCGGCCAGGGATATCGGCAATGCCCACATAGCCCTCGTCGTCGCTCGTCTGATAGCCAAGCTTCTGCGCGATGCCGAGCGCACAGTCGAGCGCGTCACGGACCGGGCGGCCAAACGGCGCGCCGGGCTCTGCATCGGCAGAAACTGCCACGGACGGATAGCTCACCAGCTGCTCGATATCGGCGACGACATCTTCCCAGACCTCGTCGACATACTCAGCGACGCTCTGCTCCACCTGATTCATAGACTGCCTCCTTACCAATGAGCGGCAAGCGTACCCGCCCCTCACATTTAGTTCCTAGATAGAGAAAAGTTTAGCAAGCTCGGCCACCGAGTGCACCACTGCATCGGCACCCGCCGCCTCATGCTCACCCGGCGCCGCCGCGCCCGAATAGATGCCGATGCACGGCACGCCCATCGCGTGCGCGCCCTCGACGTCGTTAAAGCGATCGCCGATCATCACGGCATCGTCCGCCGTCGCGCCGAGCGCCGCCAGGGCATCGCGAACCGAATCGGCCTTGGTCTCGCGCCCCTGCGGCGGATTCATGCCAACCACGGCTTCGAACTGAGAAAGACCAAGCTCATGCACCATGTCGATGCATTTGGCCTCCATGCGTGACGTCGCCACGGCCATACGCTTGCCCCGGGCGGCCAACTCATCCAGCAGCTCGGGAATCCCATCGAACACGGGGTACTCCTCCGGTCCCAGCTCATCAAAAAAGGCGCGGTACTCGTCGGCCACCACAAGCGACTCCTCGCGGGAAAAGCCGTAAAAGTCGTGAAAGCTCTTCCACAGGGGCGGCCCGATCATGCGGCGCAGATCACCCATCTGCGTCTCCGAAAACCCGCGCGCAGCCAGCGTCTTGCGCGTCGAGGTCATCACTGCCCGACCCGTATCGGCCACCGTGCCGTCAAAATCGAACAGCACAACCGGCCGCTCGCAAAGTTGCAATGCCGCCATCGGCACCCTTCTTCCCCAGTTGATGATTTCCACACCACCGCTTCAAACTGTTGACTATTCAACAATTGAACCTAGCAATGTAGAGCAACTCCACTATACTTGTCGCACTTTGCTTTCAGAAGGCGGCGCTGCCGCGCCCCAACGAAAGGTGCAATTATGTCTTTTGCCATCATAACCGACTCCACGTCGGACATCTCCCCCGCCCGCGCCCAAGAGCTCGGCATTTACGTGATTCCGCTGCATGTGATTATCGAGGGCGAGGACCTGCTCGACCAGGTGCAGATTACCGCCGAGGAATACGTCGCCCGCATGGCCGGCTCCGAGCAGCTGCCACACACCTCGCAGCCGAGCGCCGGCGAGTTCAAGGCACTCTTTGACCGCGTGCGCGCCGACGGCCACGATAGCGCCATCTTTATCTCGCTGTGCAGCGAGTGGTCCGCCTGCTATGCCAACGCCAGCCTGACGGCCGAAACGCACGAACTCGACGTGCGCTGCATCGATTCGCGCACCGGCTCGGGCGCCGAGGGCCTGCTGGTGGAGTACGCGCTCGCCATGCGCGAGGACGGCCGCAACTTGGACGAGACCGAGGCGCAGATCCGCGCGACGCTGCCCGACGCACACCTGTTGCTGATTCCCCGCACGCTCGAGAACCTCGTTAAGAACGGCCGCGCGCCCAAGCTCGCCGGCCAGCTCACGCAGATGCTCAACATTCGCCTGGCCGTTTCGCCGGAGTGGCAGTCGGGCGAGATCAAGGCCATCAAGAAGGGTCGCGGCGCCAAGCGCATCGTCGCCAACACCATGGCAGATTGCCTCGCGTTTTTGGACGAGCACCCGGGCTCAAGCGTGCGTGTGCTCACGACCGGCGCCGCCGAGGAGCAGGAGCTTGTCAACGAGGCACTCGCGGGCCAGGATTACGTAGACGCCGGCACCGGCCCCATCGGCTGCACCATCGCCACCCACGTAGGCGTCGATGCCATCGCCATCAGCTACTGCCCCCGCTACCAACCCATCCACTAGGGGCGCCTTTACCACTTGCGGTGGAATAGGGACTGTTTTTGGCTCATCAGCCGCCAATCAATCCCTATTCCACCGCAACTTAGAAGCAGTTCATTTGGGACGGGGCTAAAAAGACTGGTATCAAACGTTTCAGACCAGTCTTTTTAGCCCCGTCCCATTTTAGCTACTCTACATCAGCCCGCTCAGGGCGATGTCGACAGCCTCGTTGAGGTCATCGGTAATGTGTACCAGATCCGGATCGAGCGGGCTGATCATACCGGCGCTCATCACCGGGCCGTTGAGCCAGTCGAACAGGCCCCCTCGCGGTACCCACTGGACAAAAATGGCAAATATGAGTACTGCCACCAAATTAGTAGCAGCAAAATCTCGCCGGAATCGATCGTTTCGATTAATTTCACGCCTTGCCAAGGCTCAAAATGCCGTGTTTGGTGGGTTAGATATATAGAATAATGTCGAATTGGTATTCTATTCTTGCCAAATGTTATGAGACTACATTAACAGCAGTACTCACATTTGACGTTATTTGACCACGGGGTCATTCGAAAACCCCTCCCCACGCCGCCAACCCGCCCCATAGCCGTCAAAAACCTTTAACAACAGCCGCCGCACGTTTTGGCACCGGCTGATTGCCACTCACGGATCGGTACCCCACTATTACCGAACCAAAATCGAAGTCGCGTATCTCATAAAGCTGAAATGACGTACCCTCATCCCAATGAACGCTGATAAGAATGGCTTTCAAATGAGCAACGGCACGCATCAATACGCCCTTTTCGGGAGCGCCCTATTCAAATTCAATAAAACGGTCGTCCACGCTTCGGATCCGCGCAAGCAAATCGTTATCTGCAGCAGCGGTCCAGACATCCGTTATACAACGCTGGAAGAATGGGAGAAAGCTGGCGATTCTTTCGATAGACGGGCGCAGATCGAAGATATCGTCACCAGCGCAAGCCCAGCGCGCGACAAACTCGAGCTCTTCCGCAATCTCTTTACTGGTCGCAAAGATGTCTACGCTCATGGGTACCGCAGAAAAGACGGAGGAATTGGCTATACGCCCGCCTGCGCAAATGAGTGGAAGTCAGGCATTTGCCCCAAAGCAAGCCACCAGAGAGTCAAATGCACGGAATGCAGCAGCCGCGTCTTCCCCGAGTTGAGCGATGCCGCGATCATCGCCCATTTCAGAGGCAATGACGATAGGCTTCGAGACGTTATAGGCCAATATGTGCTCGATAAAGACAGTAACACGAAAGTCCTGGTCATCGATTTTGACGGAGCCGATTGGAAAGAAGCGACGAAAGCCATTCGACATGTCGCAAAAAGCCACGGAATCGATGTCGCAGTTGAGCGATCGAGATCGGGCGACGGCGCACATGTCTGGTTTTTCTTCCTAGAGCTCGTCAGCGCAAAGACCGCACGAGATTTTGGAAGCAGCCTTATCACCGAAGCGGCGATACTGAACAAGACAATCACCTTCAAAGCATTTGACCGAATGCTGCCCGCGCAGTCCACCATTCCTGAGGGCGGCTTTGGAAATCTCATAGCGCTGCCTTTTCAAGGAAAAGCGCAGCGAAAAGGGAACAGCGTATTTGTTGACGAGCAATTTGAGCCCTTTCCCGATCAATGGCTTTACCTTTCGCAAATCCAGTTAATCCCGCGCGTGACGGTGCAAAATCTGATCGAGAGCATCGAAAATAGGTCACATGGAATAGCAGCTGTTGCGGCGGCAAACACCGGTGTGCCACATTCCCAGAGACTGCGAAAGCGGCTTCCGCTCACACCGCGGGACTTCCCGTCATCGCTGTCCGTCACGCAGACCGATATGCTCTATATCCCCGAAAAATCTCTGAGTCCCGCAGCTCAAATGGAAGTCCGCAGGCTTGCAACATTTGCCAACCCAGAATTCTTCCGCGCACAATCTATGCATCAATCGGTATTCGGCAAACCGCGGTTCATAGACCTCAGCGAACTTAGAGATGGCTACGTCGCGATTCCCAGAGGCTGCAAGGTTCAACTTGAGCGGCTGCTTCAAGAAGCCGGCGTTTCTGCCCACTATTCAGACAAACGCAAGTCGAGCCATCCAATTGCGATGGCATTTAAAGGGACTCTTCGCCCTGAACAGCAAATTGTCGCTGAACAGATGCTCAGCTATGAAGACGGGATCATGTCCGCACCGACGGGGTTCGGCAAAACCGTCATCGGAGCTTATCTTATTGCTGCCATTGGTCTTCCAACGCTCGTCATCGTTCCTAAAACTGCGCTCATTGCCCAATGGAAATCCCAACTCGAACGATTTCTCGACATCACGGACAACAGAGAGCCCGTCCGAACCCCAAAGGGACGAATCAGCAAAAGACAGCCTCCGCTCATTGGGCAAATCGGAGGAGGCAAGACCGCCATAAGCCGTCTCATCGACATTGCTTCATTCCAGTCGCTATCCGGCAAGGATCCCCAAACCGGCGAGTCATTAGCCAAGGAGTTCGTTCGCGATTACAGTCTCATCATCTGTGACGAATGCCACCATGCGGCCGCGCCACAGCTTGAGCTTGTCCTCAAGTCCGCTCCTGCCAAATATGTATATGGCCTTTCCGCAACGCCCGAGCGTTCGGACGGACTCACGCGGGCACTCTCGATGCTCTGCGGCCCGGTTCGCTATGTCGTCGATCCAAAAACGCAAGCAATCCAACAGGGGATTCAGCGCATTGTTAGACCGCGTTTCACCGGAATTCGATTACCCACCTACGGACCAGGAGCATCCTTTAACCAAATTCTCGATCTCCTGTGTGTACACGCCGCGAGAAACGAAGCAATTATCGAGGACGCCCTCGAGGCCGCATCAAACGGCCGGCATCCGCTTGTGCTATCTAAAAGAAAAAAGCATGCCGAAGAGCTATGCAGGCTACTTCAAAGCCGTGGACACGAACCCATACTCTTAACCGGAGAAATCGACGCCAAAGAAAGAAAAGCAATACTGAAGAGTCTTCCCAGCTTTGAGCATGATCATCGAATCATCGTCGCAACTGAAAGTCTTCTGGGCGAGGGCTTCGACCTGTCTTACCTTGACACTTTGCTCATTGCCACTCCAATATCTTGGGACGGCAGCATAACGCAGCAGGCAGGTAGGCTACACAGAAGCCACGAGGGCAAACAGCGGGTTGAGATATTCGACTATGTTGACCTGTCGATACCCATGTTCGCGCGCATGTACCAAAAGAGGCTCAAGACCTACGCCAAGCTGGGGTATGAAGTCTTTGCGGCAAACGACAACAGACAGGACGATCGAAACATCCTCGTTAGGTCGGCAAGAGCCGTGGAGGCTTTAGTGAATGACATCGAGAACGCATCGAAAAGCATTTTTATTGCCGCACCCTACGCGTCCGCCGCATGCCTTGAAAAGCTCGCCGCTGCACTCGCGGATGCCGCTACCCGTGGAATTGCCCTTGAGATTTCTATTGCTTCAACTCCACGCGATGACGTGAAAGCGATTTTTGCCGAGATGAACGTCAACTATCTCATCAAAGCCGAAGGACGCCTGTGCGCATCAGTGATTGACGAGGAAACTGTCTGGTACGGAGCTATTCCGTTGCTTGCTTTCCCAAAGAAAGAAGACTGCAGCATTCGTTTCAAAAGCAGCGAAGTCGCAGCCGAGCTTTTGAGCGAAATTCAGCGAAAAGTGGAACCGGAGGCCGCGGCGACGAACGGGGTACCCCCAGCAGTTGCGGTGAAATGGGGACTGTTTTTGGCTTATTAGCCGCCAATCAATCCCCATTCCACCGCAACTTAGAAATCAGCGATCAGCCCAGCGGACCCTGAAACAACTCCTGATGAGCGCCCATTCTTACCAGCCTAATCACTGGGTTAGTCTTATGGGGAAGATAAAGAACGACCACATCGACCAAGCCATCGGATAGATGGAAATCGATGTGGCCGTTGTAGTTTCCGCCCGGGTTTGAAAGCTCATGGGCGCCATATTCCGCGGGAAGCGAGCCGTGAGCTGCAAGCTCTGCGACCGCCGCCTTAAACTCGGATTTTAGCTGCGGATGGATGCGCATCGTCCGTTTATAATCCGCCTTAAACTGAGCCTCGACTTTAATCTCAAACATCGCTAGTCCTCATCGAGGAATGATATAAGCTCATCAGCGTTGTTGAATGACGGGCTATCGTCCGGCAAAACCCCCAACTCATGAGCCTCGGCGATCACCATGGCACGCCTCGTCGCCTCGTTGGGCACCTCCGCCCTTCCTACAATCTCAAAAGGAATCTTTCGCTGATTTACCAGCTGCCGAACGGCAAGATTGAGATAAGAATTGAGGCTGAGGCCGACCGAATCCAAGAACTCAGTCGCCTGCTCCTTGAGCCCCTCTTCGATGCGAACCGTCGTAGGCTTAACTGTTGCTGTAGACATTTGCGACCTCCTCGCTCTCGTCTTTTGCATCAGTATACCCAATATAAACGGCAAACTGACGTTAGATAGCATCAGATTGCCATACATATTCATGTCGCGGTGGGCACGATTGCTCTACATCAACCCGCTGAGCGCAATGTCGACGGCCTCGTTGAGGTCGTCAGTAATGTGTACCAGATCCGGATCGAGCGGGCTGATCATACCGGCGCTCATCACCGGGCCGTTGAGCCAGTCGAACAGGCCCTGCCAGTACTCGCTGCCCACCAGCACGAGCGGCATGCGCTTGACCTTGTGCGTCTGCACCAGCGTGAGAACCTCGAACATCTCGTCGAGCGTGCCAAAGCCGCCGGGAAATACGATGGCGCCCGAGCTGTACTTAACGAACATGGTTTTGCGCACAAAGAAGTAGCGGAAGTCCATGCCGAGGTTCACGTATTTGTTGAGCCCCTGCTCGTGCGGCAATTCAATGCCTAGGCCAACTGACTTGCCGTTGACACTCGCCGCTCCCCTGTTGGCCGCTTCCATGATGCCGGGGCCGCCACCGGTGATGACCGCCACGCCACGTTGCGCGATCTTGCGCCCGACGGTACGCGCCGCCTTGTAGAGCGGATCGGTCTTAGGCGTGCGGGCACTGCCGAAGATGGTCACTGCGGGGCCAAGCTCGGCAAGCGCGCCGAAGCCATCGACAAACTCGGCCTGAATGCGCAGCACGCGCCAGGGATCGGCATGCAGCCAGTCGGTCGAATCTTCGGGCGCCAGCAGGTTGGCATAGGTGTTGTCCTTGGGAATCATGGGGCCGCGCATGACCACGGGGCCGCGGCGGTACGTCTCGTCGTAGGCGGGCTCGCCCTCGACGTTCTCATTCTTAATCATGGGTGCTCCTATCGAGAAAAAGAAAAATGGGCGGGGTCGACGCCATGCGTCAAACACCCGCCCGAGCATCAACTATTCGGTATGGTACCCACGATGCATCAAGCACTTGCAAGCTATCGGTCAGCGGTCGTGCAGCCGGCGTCAGCGAATGTGACGAGCGGCTGCCGCTCAGCCTTTGCCGTTGCCCACGCTCTGTAAGCGTGCCTGTCGCCCTTAGTAATCCACCGCGGCAGGACTATTCATCCAATCGCTCACGAATGCGCCGTAGCGGCCCTCGATAATGGCCTGGCGGGCACGCTGCATAAGGTTGAGCAGGTAGTAGATGTTGTGCATCGACAGCAGAATGCCGCCGAGCATCTCCTTCTGCGTGACCATGTGGCGGATGAGCGCGCGGCTGTAGCCGCCCGTGCACACCGGGCAGGTGCAGGTGGGATCGATGGGGCCATCGTCGTGCGCAAAGCGCGCGTTGCGGAAGTTGAGGCGACCCTCGCTGGAGAACGCCGTACCCATGCGGCCCGTGCGCGTCGGCAGCACGCAGTCGAACATGTCGATACCCACGCCCACACCGCGCACGAGGGTGGTGGGGTTGCCGACGCCCATCAGGTAGCGCGGCTTGTGCTTGGGCATGTACTCGCTTACGAGCGGTGCCAGGGTCTCGAACATGGTCTCGTGGTCCTCGCCCACCGAGTAGCCGCCAATGCCGTAACCGGGGAAGTCGCCGCACTCCTCCAGATGGCGCAGCGAGCGCAGGCGCAGGTCCAGATGCATGCCGCCCTGAACGATGCCAAAGAGTGCCTGGTCATCGCGGGTGTGAGCCTTATAGCAGCGCTCGGCCCACATACTCGACAGCTCAACGGCGCGCTCAACGTAGGCGCGCGTGGCGGGATAGCCCGGGCACTGGTCGAGCTGCATGCAGATGTCGGAGCCGAGCTTCATGGCGATTTCCATGTTGTCCTCGGGCGTCCAGAACACGTGGCGACCGTCGTAATCGTTGACGATAAAGCGCACACCCTCGTCGGTGAGCTTAACGGCGTCGTTGTGGCTGAACACCTGAAAGCCGCCCGAGTCGGTAAGAATGGGGCCATGCCAGTTCATAAACTTGTGCAGTCCGCCCAGCTCGGCGATGGTGTCCTCGCCGGGACGCATGGACAGGTGATAGGTATTGGCGAGCACGATCTGGGCGCCGAGCTGTTTGACGGTCTCGGTAGGAATACCCTTGACGTTTGCCTTGGTGCCCACGGGCATAAAGATCGGCGTCTCGATGTCGCCGTGCGGGGTGTGCAGCACGCCGGCACGCGCATGCGTCGTCGGGTCCTCGGCGATCAGGTCGAATTTAAAAAGGCTCTGGTCCATAAACTGGAACTCCTTGGTAGCGGTTCATACGCAAACCATTATACGGGCAACCCGCAAGAAGCACCGACTCGACAGAAACTGATGCAAAGGGGTCATAGTCGTTTAAGAACGTCCCCAAAGACTACATCTGGGATCATTTCCAACAGCCAAGGTAGCGCCGATGTTATGGCACCGACAGACACTATGACCCAATCCGAGGGCACTAAAAAGACAGGAGCCCCCGCTCGTGACCGCGGGTCGGGGCTGCGACAATGATGTTGAAGTGCCATAGGCGCAGCCGCGCCGCAACGAGGTTGGGAGGCTCCCATGCCAAAGTATTCTACCGCGTTCGGGATGGACGTCCACCTGAGGTCGACCACCGTCTGCGCCCTCGACGCGGACACCGGCGAGGCCGTGACGAGGAGGTTCCCCGGCAACCCCTGGGGCGAGATCGCCGGGTGGATGGATGGGTTCCCCGGGCCGTCGCTCGCGGCCTACGAGAGCGGCTACCTCGGCTTCGCCCCGCAAAGGGAGCTCGCCGGGCTCGGCGTCGAGTGCGTCGTCGCCGCGGTCTCGAAGATCCCCAGGTCGGCCGCCGACTCGGCCTCCAAGAACGACAGGAACGACGCCGCCAGGATGGCCAAGGCGATACTCGCCCACGACATCTCCCCCGTATGGGTCCCCTCCCCCGAGGTCGAGGGCATCAGGGACCTCGCCGGCGCCTACGGCGGGGCGACCGCGCGCCTGGCGACCGCCAAGCAGCGGCTGCTCGCCTTCCTCGCAAGGCGGGGGTTCGTCTACGGCGGCACCACGCCCGCCGGCAACCCGAGGAAGTACTGGACCTACGACTTCCTGAGGTGGCTCGACAAGGTCAGGCCTGAGGACGATGGCGGGGTTCGGGCGCTCGCCGCCCTGAGGAACGAGGTCGAGGCCGCGGCGGAGGCCCGGGCGGACCTGCTCTCCGAGTACAGGGCCGCCGCGGATGCCAGCCCGATCGCCGCGGAGGTGGCCGCCCTCCAGTCGATCAAGGGCTGCGCCTTCGCGCTGGCCGCAGCCTTCTCGGCCGAGGTCGGCGACTTCACGAGGTTCCGTTCCGGAAGGCAGGTCACGGCCTATTTCGGCCTCGCGCCGAGCCAGAGGTCGAGTGGCGACTCCGTGCGGCTCGGAGGCGTCAGCGGTGCGGGCAACGCGCTCGTGAGGAAGCTGGCCGTTGAGGGTTCATGGTGCTACGCCGCGGCACGGCACCAGCCGAAGCTCATGCCGAGGGACACGGGCGTGCCCCTCGAGATAAGGATGCACGGGAGGAAGGGGTCCGAGCGGCTCCTGCGGCGGCGCGAGGAGATGCTCGCCCGCGGTATGCCCGCGGCGAAGGCCAACGCGGCCACCGCGGCCGAGCTCGTGAGGTGGCTCTGGGCCCTCGGCGCGATGTGCCGGGAGGGCGCGGAATAGACATAGCCCCCGTCCCGGCGAGCCGGGCGGCCTTCGGGGATACCCCCTATTTCGCTGTGCGCGCGGAGCCCTCCGCATGCGCCTCGACAGACTTGGGGAACCCCGCCGAAGGAATGGAGTGCGGGCCGACAGAACGGTATCCGCGGATATGAGACTGAGCCGAAGGCGTCGATGACATGCCGGGGGCGGACCGGGACGGGTTAACGGCAGGCCCCGCCGACCGATTGCAAGCGGTCGGCGGGGCCATTGTGGCTCTTGACAGCGGATTGGGTCATATGAGCGAAAACCCGCCAGAGCGAGCAAGGTGCCTTCAAGCAAAATGGCGCCGCAGGTTGAGCATAAGTCAGCGAGCGGGCCGCATTTGAGACAAGGTGATGTGAAACGAAAGGGCGCTGACCTTCTGGTCGCGCCCTTGAAGTTGAACGTCAGATTGTCCAAATGCGGCCCGCGCAGCGTCGGCTGGTCCGCCGTTCGTTAGAACGGCGGAACCTGAGACGTAACCCCTAAGGCCGCTGGCCCATGCCACCCTCGAGGGTGACGGTCTCGCCGTTCATGTACTTAAAGTCGGGACCGCAGAGCTGAACGACCACGCGGCCGATTTCCTTCTCGACGTCGCCGTAGTGACCCGCCGGTGGCATGTGGACGTTGGCCTTGAACGCCTCGGGATAGGCATCCTGGAAGTTCTCGAGCGCAGCAGTCCAAGCAAGCGGGCACACGATGTTGACGTTGATGCCGTCCTTGCCCCACTCGTTGGCGGCAACGCGAGTCAGGCCGCGGATGCCCTCCTTGGCGGCAGCATAGCTGCACTGGCCATAGTTGCCAAACAGGCCGGCGCCCGAGGCAAAGTTGACCACGGAGCCCTTGGTCTCCTTCAGGTGCGGATAGGCCTTCTGCATGTACAGATAGGTAGCATACAGACCGGAGTAAATGGCCAGGTTAAACTGGTCCATGGTGTGATCGGCGATGGTCACGCCCGAGGCGCTAGCCTGAGCATTGTTGACGACGGCGTCGATGCGGCCGAACTCCTCAATGGCCTTGTCGATAACGTTCTGGACGACGGCCTCGTTGTCCTGACCAGCCGAGACATCGGCCTGAACAGGCAGAACCTTGACACCGTACTCGGCCTCGAGAGACTCCTTGGCGGCCTCGAGCTTGGCGACGTTGCGGCCGGTGATGACGAGGTTCGCGCCCTCCTTGGCAAATGCGATATCGATGCCGTAGCCGATGGAGCCAGCGGAACCGTCCTTAAGCGTGGCCTTGCCGCCGCCGGTGACGATCACGGTCTTACCAGTGAAAAGTCCCATACAAAGTCCTTTCAAATCGCGACGGGCACGCCCGCCGACTGCGCGTATCCAACTTCACGCGCCAAAAGCTGAGATGCAACTTTAGCGTGTTCAAGCGAAAATAAAAGACCGCGGCAGGCGAACGGCACCACGTCGTTCGGCGAAGGGATTGTCAAGTACAAACTGGATAAAGCGGCCGAGTTATTGTTATCAGATCGAGCCATCGAACACGTTTTGAAACTTTGCTGCAGCGCGTGGGATGTCGGCGCGAGACTTTATCATAGGGTGACAAACAACGATGAGGAGCACATGCCTATGACAGACGAGCTGGACCCCCAGACTCAACAGCATATTGATCATTCCGCAGACGCCGTCGACGACTGCGATACTCCTACCTGCGTCGACGCCTCCACCGATGCGACCGCCACCGCAAATGCGCACGCCGGCGCAGATAAGGCAACAGACGCAGACGATACTGTCGAGCATGACGAAAGCGAGCAGTCGGAGTCGAACGACGCCGAGCCCGATACGGAACCCGCCCCGCAGACAGCGGGCCCCATCGAGGTGTCTTCGGAAGAAGAGCTCGATGCCGTCATGGACTCCATGATGGATGCTGTCAAAGCGATGAAGGATGCTGTCGCCGATGCCGATGTTGACGCCGAGGAAGAAGAGGCCGCCGAGGCGGCCTCGACCTTTGTGCCCGGCGAGACTCCGGTTGCCGACCAGGGCAGCACCATGCCCTCGTTTCTACAGCTCGAGCACCCCACGATTGGCGCCGATGCGGTCGATCCGCACGCAGCAGGCTTTTCTGTGGTCGAGGGCGGTACCGGCAATATCGCCGCGCCGCAGGCTGCCGATGCGGACGCTGCCGGCACCGCTCGCCCGACCGCCCCGCACTCCCCCGCCGCGAGTCGCGATCTGGGGACCGCTGTCTCGAACACTGCGAACGCCGTGGGCACCTTTATCGCCCAGGGTGCCTCGGCCATGCGCGAGATGAATGCCGCAAAGAAGGCACTCGCGGACGCCCGCGCTCACCTGGCCGAACTTGAGCAGCGCATCGCCGATCAAGGCGAGGAACTCGAGACGCGCCAGGATATCGCAGGCCGCTACGATCAGATCGTCGCCGACCAGCGTCAGGCAATCGCCACGGCCCAAAAGACTGCAGCGGCCGCCGAGATTGACCGTGATACCCACGCCGCCAAAGCGACAGAGCTCAAGGGTCAGTTCGAACAAATGAAGACAGAGGATGACGCGACTGAGCTCCGCCTGAAGGCCGCGCTCGACGCCGTGGAGGCCCGCGAGGCGAGCTCTCGCGAGACCGGCAACCGCCTCGTTCGACGTCTTGAGGATTCCAAGCGCATCCGCGACAAGGTGAAGGCCGAGCGAGACGCCGGCATTGCCGCCGCACAACAAACCGTCGACGCCACGCGCGCCCAGCTCGAGACGCTGCGTCATGAGTATGCCGAGCTGCAACGCAATCCCTCGGCAAATCCCGCCAACTATACGGTGCGCACCAGCGAGCTCTCGATGCAGATCTCCGACACGGCAGATGCCCTGCGTAAAGCCGAAGAAGATGTCCCGCGCATCACCGCCGACCTTGAGCACTCGCTTGCCGCAGCCGAGCAGGCCGTCGAGCAAGCGCAGGCCCCCATCGCCGAAGCAAAACGCGCGCACCAAGCCGTGACGACCGAGGCCGATGCCGCGCGCGACGAGTTGCAGACGGCAAAGACGGCCGCCGCGACGCGCCAGCGCGAACTGCGCGAGAAGATCGCCGCCGAGGACAAGGCACGCCGCGACCAAGAGCAGAGCATCGCCAACGCCCAAGCAGATGCCGCACATGCGCAGTCGATCATCGAACAGGCGACCGAAGTACACGACCACCCAGAGATCACTGAGTCGCTTGCAGGATCCTTGGCCCGAGACAAAGCCGAACACGCCGAGACCGAGCGAGAAGTCGCCCAGCTCGAGGCCACCGAGGACGCGGTGCGCGAGCGTACCCGCGACTCACGCATCAAATTCACCGGCGCCATCGTCTGCATCCTCGCCGCAATCCTGGTGATCATCCTAGTCTGGCTGTTCGCAAGCAAGTAGTCGTTTAAGAACGTCCCCAATGACTACAAAGGGGTCAGGTTAACATGCACCAACCTGGTGCAAAGTAACCTGACCCCTTTGCACCAATCTCTTGACAACCAAAGAAATGCCGATGTTATGGCAGAGTCAGCGAGCGGGTCGCATTTGAGGCAAGGTGACGTGAAACGAAAGGGCGCTGACCTTCTGGTCGCGCCCTTGAAGTTGAACGTCAGATTGTCCAAATGCGGCCCGCGCAGCGTCGGCCGGTTACGGCGTTTGTAAAACGCCGTAACCTACAAAATGAGCATCGCATCGCCAAAGCTGAAGAAGCGATAGTGCTCCTCGATGGCAGCGGCGTAGGCATCCATGATCTGGTCGCGGGTGGCAAGCGCGCTCACGAGCATCATGAGCGTGGAGCGCGGCACATGGAAGTTCGTGATCAGCGCGTCGACCACGTGATAGGTCGAGCCAGGCATGAGGTAGAGCTGCGTCGTCGCGTTCTCGCGCACCACGATGTCACCGCGGCCGAGCGTGTCGGCGCCGTCCTCACGGCCCTCAAAATAGCGCGCCGTCACAGCCGGATCGGACACCGGCGCGTCCGCGTCAAACGCGCTCTCGAGCGAGCGCACCGCGGTGGTACCAACGGCGATCACGCGATGCCCCTCGGCCTTAGCCTTATGCACGGCGTCAACCACCTCCTGCGATACGTGGTAGCGCTCGGTGTGCATCACGTGCTGCGTGGGGTCGTCCTCCTCCACCAGACGGAAGGTGTCGATGCCCACCTCGAGCTCGACGGCGGCAAACTTCGCGCCCTTGGCCTCAATAGCGGCCATGAGCTCGGGCGTGAAGTGCAGGCCCGCCGTGGGAGCAGCAGCCGAGTGCTCCTCCTTCATGGCGTAGACGGTCTGGTACTTCTCGGGGTCGCCCTCGTAATCGGTAATGTAGGGCGGCAGCGGCACGTGACCGGCGGCGTGAATGGCCTCGTCGAGCGTGCGCGGCTCGCCGGCGGCATTGCAACCGGCCGGCTCAAAGCGTACCAGACGGCCACCGCGGCTATCGGTGACAAAGTCGATGACCTCGGCCGTCAGCACCACGGGCGCGCCCTCGGGCGCATGGGCGCCACCGGCGCGATACTCAATCTGAGCACCGGGCTTCAGACGCTTGCCCGGCTTGACCAAGCACTCCCAAACGTAACCCAGCGGGTCAACATCCTCGCGGCGCTTGAGCAGCAGCGTCTCGACCACGCCGCCCGAGCCCGCCTTGCGGCCGATCAGGCGGGCCGGCATCACGCGCGTCTGGTTGATGACGAGCACGTCGCCCGGCTCGATATAGTCGATGATGTCGCGGAAGATGCGGTGCTCGACGGTGCCGCCGTGCTCCAGCGGCGTTCCAGCCTGGGAGCCCTTGCGATCAACCACCAGCAGGCGGCAGGAGTCGCGCGGCTCGGCAGGAGCCTGGGCAATCAGTTCCTCAGGAAGGTTGTAGTCAAAATCATCGGTACGCATAGACACGTCGGATACTCCTTATATAGCTAAAGTCCGCTCTACATCCTAGCAGGCCGCCAGCCCAAAAGAACTACTTTTTGGCGGCTTTGCGCTCGTCGCGGATGCGGGCGCGGTCCATGGCCGCCTCGACGGCAGAGAAGCGGCAACCACAGTAGTTCTGCCGATACATGCCAAGCTCGCGCGAACGACGCGTGGCCTCGGGGTAATACGGGCGAAAATCGCGAATCACCGGAGTGAGGCCGCGGGCGGCAGCCAGACGCTCCAGCACATCATTGCAGGTCTCGAACAGCTGATACGGCGAGACGGCGAGCGTCGTACCCACATATTCAAACCCGTGATCCTGGGCCACACGGCATGCCTCGGCCAGACGCAGGGCATAGCATGCACGACAGCGGCGGGGTCGATCGGCGCCCAACGGGGCCACACCGGCCTCCCAGCGCTCGCGGTCCTCACCTGCCTCAATGAGCTCGATGCCGCCGTCGGCACACCACCGGCGCAGCTCGTCCAGGCGGCGCTGCCATTCATCGCGCGGCTGAATATTGGGGTTAGTCCAGCAAATCGTGGGCTCAAACCCCTCCTCGCGCAGCAGACGAACCGGCTCAAGCGAGCACGGCGCACAGCAGGCGTGCAACAACAACAGCCTCATCAACATCCCCGTCCCAGAAAAATCATCCCAAAAAGACTACCTTGCGAAAAAGCGAACGCCAAAGGACGTGTCCTCACAGGCGACAATGCGACGGTCGCGCAGAATGGTCCGCACGTAATACCAATCGCCCACACAGCCCGACAAGTGCAGACCAGCCGCCAGGTAGCACAGCAGCGGATAACCCGAACATGCAAACCCCAGGGCAAACGCCGCCGTCACAATACCCGTCGGCGCCAGGCAAACCGCCACGTACCGCCGGCGCGAATACACAACGCCCTCGGCGCAGGCATAAATCATGCAGGTTTCGAGATTTGCCCCAAAGGTCACCCGAGCACCGGCGGGCGCGAACAGCTTAAAGAACACCGCGTGCACCAGCTCGTGCACGGCAAATGACGCCGCCGAAACCGCAGCCAAGCCGACTATCCAGCCCAAAACGGCCGTCCAACCGCCCGCATCAGCCGCATCCAAGTCCGCAGGCCCACCCAACAGCATAAACACCGGCACCAGGCACACGGCAAATGCGCCAAGCACGACCATCCCCCACACAAAGCAGGCGTGCAGGAAATCCTCGTCTTCAAACGCATGTATGTTGGAAATCTCATTCATAGCATCTTAGGATAGCGCCCCTGCCACGTACCCGCCCGCATGTGCGATAATGTCGAACGATATGCACGAATTGACCACCGCGCCGCCGAGCCCCACACCCGGCCGCGCCCTCACCATATGCGAAGGAGTCCCATGGCATCCAAATACTCCATGAACGACCGTCCCAGCTGGCCGCGCCGCGCCATCGTTACCGCCGGCGAGCCCTACGGCAACAAGGGCCTTCACTTTGGCCACGTTGGCGGCGTCTTTGTCCCGGCCGACTTCTTCGCCCGTTTCCTGCGCGACCGTCTGGGCCGCGAGAACGTCATCTTCACCTCGGGCACCGACTGCTACGGCTCGCCCATCATGGAGAGCTACCGCAAGCTCAGGGAGAACGAGGGCTACGACAAGTCTATTAGCGAGTACGTCGAGTCCAACCACTCCCGCCAGGCCGTGACCCTCAACAACTACAACATCAGCTGCGATATCTACGGCGGCTCGGGCCTTGAGCCGGCGGCGCAGATCCACAACGAGGTTACCGCCGAGATTATCGAGCGCCTGCACGAGCAGGGCACCATCTCCAAGCGCTCCACGCTGCAGTTTTACGACGCCAAGGCCGGCACGTTCCTCAACGGCCGCCAGGTGATCGGCCGCTGCCCCATCCAGGGCTGCAAGTCCGAGAAGGCCTATGCCGACGAGTGCGACCTAGGTCACCAGTTTGAGCCCGAGGAGCTCATCGCGCCCAAGAGCCAGCTCACCGGCGAGGTGCCCGAGCTGCGCCCGGTCGACAACCTCTACTTTGACCTGCCGGCCTACCTCGACTTTATGAAGACCTACACCGCCAAGCTCGCCCAGAACCCGCAGGTTCGCTCCGTGGTCTCCAAGACCATGGAAGAGTGGCTGCTGCCGGCACAGCTCTACATCCAGAACAAGTTCCGCGAGGCCTTCGACGCCGTCGAGGACCAGCTGCCCGAGCACACCGTGCTGGAGCCCGAGGGCAACAAGAGCAGCTTTACCGTCACCTTCCCCAGCTGGAAGGAGCGCGACGACGCCCACGCGGTGCTCGCCAACGGCGGCGTGCGCTTCCGCAGCGGCAAGGCGCTCGTGCCCTTCCGCATCACCGGCAACATCGACTGGGGCGTTCCGGTGCCCGAGGTCGACGGCGTGAACGACGTCACCTGTTGGTGCTGGCCCGAGAGCCTGTGGGCGCCCATCAGCTACACCCGCACCGTGCTCGCACGCGATGCCAAGGCCGCCGGCGTGACCGAGGGCGTCGCAGCCCAGGATGCCGCCCTCATGGGCGAGCCCGCCGCCGATTCCACGCAGGTCCCCGCGCCCACCTACCAGCACAGCTCGCTCGACTGGCGCGACTGGTGGTGCTCTGACGACGCGCAGATCTACCAGTTCATCGGCCAGGACAACATCTACTTCTACTGCATCGCGCAGACCGCCATGTGGGAGGCCCTGGGTTGGGACCTTACGCAGAGCACCGTCAGCGCCTGCTACCACCTGCTCTACATGGGCAAAAAGGCAAGCTCGTCCTCGCAGACGCCTCCCCCGCCGGCAGACGACCTGCTCAACCACTACACCTGCGAGCAGATGCGCGCGCATTGGCTGTCGCTCGGCCTGTCCGAGAAGCCGGTGAGCTTTAGCCCCAAGGCATACGACACCCGCGTGACCGGCAAGGACAAGGACGGCAACGAGGTACGCGCCTGCGACGACAAGCGCGTTATAGACCCGGCCCTCAAGGAGAGCGCCCTTTTGACCGGCGTGTTCAACCGCCTGGCCCGCAGCTGCTTCTACGGCGTCGCCATCAAGGAGGGCGACGAGAGCCCCTATCGCAACGGTTGCATTCCGGCCGGCGCCGCCTCCGCCACCGTGGTCGAAGCAGCCGAGCAGGCCGCCCTTGCCTTTGAGCAGGCCATGTACAAGTTCGAGACGCACCGCGCGCTCGCCGTGTGCGACGACTACCTGCGTGCCGCCAACAAGCGCTGGAGCGACGCCTCCAAGGCCGCCAACAAGCTCGAAGGTGAGCCGGCAAACACCGCAATGACACAGGCCCTCGTCGACGCCTTTACCGAGCTGCGCGTGGCAACCGTGCTCATGCACGGCATCGTCCCGGCCGGCTGCGAGCTCATCTGCGAGTACTTCGACGTCGATCCGGTCGCCTTCTTTAGCTGGGACAACATCTTCGCCTCCACGGACGAGTTTGTGGAGAGCCTGGGTGAGAAGCCCGGCAAGCACCGCGTAAAGCCGCTGCCCCCGCGCTTTGACTTCTTCAGCAAGCACGAGAGCCAGTACTAAAGCACGCCAGCAACGGCGTACCCGGAAAGTAGTCAATTTGGGACGGGAAGGAAAAACGGATGTCCAAGCCGCGTCGTCGTAAGCAGAAAAAGCAGGTTAAGCCCGAGCTCAAGCTTAGGCAGTTTGCCTCCACCGAGCTTTCCGACCAGCTTGCCGCCCTTCCCTGCGCCGCCGACCTGCCGCGCTTTATGGTCGACACGGTCGCCGGCGCCTATGCGCCCGCCGATGCCGAGCTCATGATCGAGGGCTTCGGCGCCGCGGCCACACGCCCGGTCACGCTGCGCGCCAATACGCTCAAGGCGACCGCCGAGGACATCGCTGCGGCGCTCGATGCCGCCGGAATCGCCCACAACCCCGTCGCCTGGTACCCAGACGCCTTTATCCTGCCCGAGGCCCAGGTTTCTGATCTGTGGGACCTCGACATCTACCGCGACGGCAAGATCTACTTGCAAAGTCTGTCGTCCATGATGCCGCCGTTGGTCCTGGGCGCTCAGGCCGGCGAGGACATCCTCGACATGTGCGCAGCCCCTGGCGGCAAGACAACGCAGATCGCCGCCCTCACCCAGGGCCAGGCACACCTCACGGCCTGCGAGATGAGCATTCCCCGCGCCGAAAAGCTCGAGTCAAACCTCCATCGCCAGGGTGCCAAAAACGTGCCCGTCATGCGCATCGACGCACGCGAGCTCGACGAGTTCTTCCGCTTCGACCGCATCCTGCTCGACGCTCCCTGCACCGGCACGGGCACCGTCATCAGCGGCAACGAGAAAAGCCTGCGCGGCCTCACCGAGCAGTTGCTGAGCAAGTGCGCCCGATCGCAGCGAGCACTTCTGGATCGCGCCATGGGGGCCCTCAAACCGAGCGGCACGCTCGTCTATTCGACATGTTCGATCTTGCCGCAGGAAAACGAGGATGCCCTGCAAGAGGCCCTCGACAAGCACATGGACTGCGAGCTCATCCCCCTCGACAGCACGCCGAGTGAAAGCGAAGCACGCCGCGCCCGCGAAGCCGGTGAGGAACCGCGCATCGAGTGCAACGCCCTTACCGAGGCCATTGCCGCGGGCCACGTCTCGGCCATTGCCAACGGCATGCCCGGCACGCTGACCATTCCGCCCAGTCGCGACTTTGAGGGCTTCTATATCGCCCTGGTCCGAAAACGCAGCTAGCGCACGGATTCAAAACTCAACAAACTATCTCCGTGCGCGCTTGTCCTGCTGGTCACGGCACTGCTTAAGTGCCTCGCGCTCCTTGCACTCGGCCTTTTTGCCCTTAATGGCCGTGACCGCAAAGTAGATGACCGCGGCGGCAACGATTGCGCCCACGCATAGGCCAATCGAGCCTAACATTGCCGAGAATTCCATACCGCGTCACCTCTCTTTTGTATACGGGACATTCAAGATAGCACCTCGATTCCCGCCACCACAGCTCCTTCACGTTCGCCAGCCCTTCAGTCTAACGGATGGCGCGGCGGGGAAAAATCAACTCGTCAAACGATTTAGCAATCGTAGCGCCGGTCGCACGCTGACGGGCGCACAACATAGAAACGGACCGCCATGGATTCTCTCAACGATTTGAACGAGCGCGTCGACGCCTTTGTCGGCACCAGCTCCTTCGATACGCCCGCCGCGACCGACGATCAAGCCCCCATCGATGTGCCCGCCGAGGTTCACGAAGACGTCGTCGCCTCGGTCGACTTCTCCGAGGTTGAGCTTGCAGACGAATTTACCGAGCCCCAGGTGGCCGTAACCCCCAACGGCCTTTTGCCCATGGAGCCGCTGCCCATCGACGGACGCCTGCGCAAGGCGGCCCTCCGTATGCCCGATGAGATCGAGGAGGCCAGCGGCTTTACGCTCTTTGGCCGCCGCATCAAATCGCTCATCTACACCACCGACGTGGCGGTCATCCGCAACTCCAATGCCGACGCCGTGTTTGCCGTCTACCCCTTCACGCCGCAGCCCGCCATTACGCAGGCGCTGCTGACCGTTGCCGAGTGCCCGGTCTTTGTGGGCGTTGGCGGCGGCACCACCACCGGTAAGCGCTCCGTGCAGATGGCGGCCGTTTCCGAGATGCAAGGCGCGGCGGGCTGCGTGGTCAACTCCCCCGCTACTGCCGAAATGGTCGAGCACATCACCAACATCGCCGACATCCCCGTCATCGCCACGGTCGTTCGCTGCGACGACGATGCTCACGCCAAGGTGCGCGCCGGAGCCAAGATTCTCAACATCGCCGCCGGCAAGAACACGCCCCAGGTCCTACGCGAGCTGCGCGAGCACTATCCCAACCTGCCGCTTATCGCGCCGGGCGGCAAGACGCCCGAGAGCATTCGCGAGACCATCGCCGCCGGCGCCAACGCCATCATCTGGACACCGCCTTCGGCCCAGCAGCTACAGACCGACATGATGCAGCGTTATCGCAAGATGAAGGAAGACGCCACACCTGTCATCTCGCGCGACAACGTGCCCATTATCGACCAGGTCGCCGCCGCCGAGGTCAGCCAAGTCGAGAACATGAATCCCGATGTGCCGATTCCCGACGAAGTCATCGAGCGCGTCGCTTCGATCCACGAGCGCGTCGAGGAGCATCGCGCCAACCGCGGCCTCAAGCCGTCACTGCACGGCTTTTTCTTCCGCGGAAAGAAACGCTAGCCGCAACAGCAAGGCCCGCCCCACAAACGTGAGGCGGGCCGTTTTCGTTTGAGCAATCATGCAGCGACGTGATGGGGCAAATTAATCCACGCGCTTGTCGCCCATAAAGAAGAGCGCCACCGTACCAGGTCCGGTATGCGAGCCAATCAGAGTACCGATGTCATTGATCTCAATCTTGCCTTTAAGCTGCGGAACCTGTTCCTCAATCAGTGCCGCGACCGCCTCAGCATCCTCGCGGCACGCCGACTGCGACATGATGCACTTACCCGAATAATCTGCACCGTCCTGTACGTGTGCCATCATGGTCTTAGCCATCTCGGAAATCGCGCGCTTCTTAGTGCGAATCTTCTCACGTGGCGACAGCTTACCTTCGCAATCGACCGTCATAAGCGGGCAAATCTTAAGCGCCGTGCCGATGATCGCGCTCGCGGCCGAAATGCGACCGCCGCGCAGGTAGCTCGACAGATCGGTCGAGAAGAACCAGTGGTGCAGGTTGAGCTTGTGCTCCTCGATCCAGGCAGCCGTCTCGTCGAGTGAAGCCCCGCTATCGCGCACATCGGCGGCATATTCCAACAACAGGCCAAAGCCCGAAGACGCCGCCAGCGAATCGATGACGCGCACCTTGCCGCCCTCGGGATAACGATCCGCAAGCATCTGCGCCGCGACGCAGGCCGATCCATACGTGCCCGAAATACCCGACGACAACGTCAGGTGCAGCACGTCTTTACCCTCGGCAACAAACGGCTCCCAAAACTCCTCGTACTCACCCACGCTCACCTGAGACGTCTTGGGCATGGCGCCCGCGGCAATCTGGGCAAAAAACTCGTCCGGCGTAATCGACTGATACAGATCGTCCGTATAGACAACATCGTCGATCTCGTAATGAAAACACACGACAGGGATATTGCGCGACGCAAAGAACTCACGGGTTCGATCGGCGGCGGATTCACAGGTCAGGACAAAATCACTCATATGAGGCTCCTTACTCATTGCTGCGCAAATTATCGCACAGTGAGCCTACATGCGGTACATATGTCCACTATTTACCAAATCGAACCAAAAATAGTGAACATCTTTACCACCATCGTCTCCACCGGCCCCACGCATAAATATCTGAGAAAACACCCTCTGTCGTCTCCACCCAACCGCCATATCTACCTCAACTAAATCGATTTACCAAACCGTTCAGCCGACAATTCAGCCGCTGGCGCAAAATCGAAACAAAAGCGGCGCATACTGATAAACGTTTGACGTTGTTTATCAGTTTTACCAACCATATCGGAAGGTGTTTCATGGTCGCATTCGATCGCAACCCGCAAGACTTCAAGTATCTGCGTCTGCTGTCGAGACAATTTCCCACCGAGCAATCCGCGTTTACCGAGATCATCAATCTCTCGGCCATTCTCAACCTGCCCAAAGGCACTGAGCATTTTATGAGTGACGTGCACGGCGAATACGAAGCCTTTATGCACATCCTCAACAACTGCTCGGGCGTCGTGCGCGAGCATGTCGACGAGATCTTTGGCGACACGCTCTCCTTTGACGAAAAGGGCGAGCTGTGCACGCTCATCTACTACCCGCGCGAGAAGATCGACCTGGTCCGCAGCCGGCGCGAGGACTCGCCAGCCTGGTACAAGACGATGCTTGACCAGCTCATCATGGTCGCTCGCTCACTTTCAAGCCGCTACACGCGCTCCAAGGTGCGTAAGGCCATCCCGCGCGACTACGCCTACATCATCGACGAGTTGTTGCACACGCACCCGGACGAGAACAACTATCGCGTGCGCTATCACGAGCGCATCGTGGAGTCCATCCTGGAGACCGCCAGCGCCGACGACTTTATCGAGTCGCTCGCCTCGCTCATCAAGCGCCTGGCCGTCGACCACCTGCACCTGGTGGGCGACATCTTCGACCGCGGCGGCGGCGCGGCCAAGATTATGGACCGACTGCTCACCTACCATTCACTCGACATCCAGTGGGGCAACCACGACCTGCTGTGGATGGGCGCTGCAGCCGGTGAGCCCGCCTGCATCGCCACGGTGCTGCGCAACAACCTGCGCTACGACAACTACGAGATCCTGGAGAACGACTACGGCATCTCGCTGCGTGAGCTTGTCGCCTTTGCCGATGCCACCTACACCGCCGGTGAGTCCATCACCCCGCTGATCAAGGCCATAAACGTGCTGCTCTTTAAGCTCGAGGGCCAGATTATCCAGCGCCACCCCGAGTTCGATATGACCGACCGCCTGCTGCTCGACAAGATCGACCACGACACCGGCACAGTCACGCTCGCCGACGGCAGCGTGTGGCCGCTCACGACCAACGACTTCCCCACCGTCGACCCGGCGGACCCCTACACGCTCACGTCTCAGGAGCAGCACATCATCGACAAGCTCGTGTCAGAGTTTGTCACCGCCGATCACCTGCATCGCCATATCGATTTCCTCTATTCCCACGGCTCGATGTACAAGGTCGCCAACGGCAACCTGCTGTTCCATGGCTGCGTTCCGCTCAACGAAGACGGCACCTTTAGCAGCATGAACTGTCTGGGCACCTGGCACGCTGGCCGCGATTATCTCGATTTTTGCGACCACATCGCCCGCCGCGCCTGGCGCGTGGGCGACTGCGACGCCCTCGACTGGATGTGGTACCTGTGGATTGGCTTCAATTCACCCGCCAGCGGACGCTTAGTGCGTACCTTTGAGCGCGCCTATATCGCCGATAGGAGCACCTGGGTCGAGCCGATGGACCCGTACTTTACGCTTACCAAGTCGCCCTCGGTCTGCGATGACATCATGCGCGAGTTTGGCGTCGCGCCCATGGCATGTTCGCCGACCGGACACATCATCAACGGCCACACGCCCGTTAAAACCACCAAGGGTGAGCAGCCCATCCGCGCCGAGGGCAAGCTGCTGGTCATCGATGGCGGCTTCTGCCGCGCTTACCATCCCAAGACGGGTATCGCCGGCTATACGCTCATCTCGAGCTCGCGCGGCTGCCGCCTCAAGTCGCACCGGGCCTTTACGACGGTTGCCGAGGCACTTACGCGCAACGTGGACATCGAAAGCGAGACCAACCGTTTTGACCAAGCGGACCGTCGCCGCATGGTGAGCGACACCGATACTGGCGCCAAGATCCGCAGCCAAATCCAAGACCTGCGTCAGCTGCTCGATGCATATAGAAACGGTGCTATCGAGGAGCGCGCCTAGCACCACCCGCGGGGATTGGCTAAACTTGCTGAGTTTATCATCCCCACGGCGTCCCCGCGCCACCCTAAGGCAGGTACCATGCAAAAGCTCCTTGCGCAGATCATGAAATTTGGCGTCGTCGGTGTCATTGCCACGGTTATCGACTTTGGCATTATGAATCTGCTCCACTACGGCCTGGGCCTTAACATCCTGATCGCCAATACCAGCGGCTTTATCGTCTCGCTCATCTTTAACTACGTCGCGAGCATGAAGTACGTGTTTGCGCACAAGGAGGGCATGAGCCGCCACCGCGAGTTCATCATCTTTGTCGTGCTGTCCGTGATCGGTTTGGTGCTCAACGACGGCATCGTGCTGGCGCTCAACGCCGGTCTGGGGCTCGAGGCCAATATCGCCAAGATCTGCGCCACCGCGCTTGTCATGGTCTACAACTTTGTGACCCGAAAGATCTTCCTGGAGGGCGACGAGACCAAGTAGCTCGACACCCCCGCAGCATTACGGTGCCCACGGACGACACGCACTCAGCGCAGTATCGTCCGTGGGCGCCGCTCGTTTACGGGCAAATTTTCAACGTTTACGGATTAGCTCTTGAAAATTTGACGAGTTCGTATAGTTCTTGGCAAAGACCTTACGTTTCCCTTGCAAAAGCTCTAAAGTATCCTCTGCTCGATTTATCAACGCATTGGATGTGATTACGTGCGCAAGGCACTGGCACAACCTCATACCAAGCAGTTCCTCAAGTTCGCTGTCGTGGGCCTTATCTCCTTTGGCATCGACTGGGGTATGCTCATTGCGCTCGTCGAGCTGTTTCACCTCGACTTTTTGATGAGCACCACGGTCTCGTTTACCACCTCCGTTGTGGTCAACTACTGGCTCAGCATGAAGTACGTGTTCGACCACCGCGAGGGCATGAGCCGCAAGCGTGAGTTCACGATCTTCACCATCCTGTCGGTGATCGGCCTGGGCCTCAACGACCTATACATGTTTGTGGGCGTCACGTTTTTGAGCATCGGCTACCAAGCCATGAAGGCCATCGCCACGTTCCTCGTCACCTGGTACAACTACTTCAGCCGCCGCTTCTTCCTCGAGGGCGCACGGTCGTAGTCGATTCGCTATTTGCTTGAATGTATAACCGGTTGGAATTCCCATTCCAACCGGTTTTTTGTTTGCCGAGAGACCCGGCGACCCAATCCCATTCGCATGAAAAATGGGCGGCCCGGATGTCTGTCCGAACCGCCCGTCTGGCGCGCTATGTCGAAGCCTCTAGCCTGTAACGTAATACCAGACCACGTTGTCGCCGTTGGAGAGAACGTAGTTGCTGCAGGCCGTCATGGGCGTTGAGCCGTTGACGGAGTACATCCAGCCACTCGTGCCGCCGTACTGTTTCTCGGCCAAACCACCAATCGCAGAAACATACGTGCCGTACGATGAGCCGTGTGCGTTGACGGAAAGGCCCAGCGCGCACAGGGCATCGTAGACGGTAGCGCCTTCGTTAAAGGTAAAGGTGCCACCAGAGGACACAGGATTGCCCACAGCGCTCGATGTGACCGAAACCGTCACTGTTATGTAGCTGGACTCCTGCGAGCCGCTCTGGCCGCCCGAGGAGGCGTTTCCACCATTAGAGGATGAGGCTCCATCAGACGACTGGCCACCGCCAGACGCATTGGAAGTATCGCCGACTCCCGTATTTTGGGCAGCGGATTTATCGCCAGACTTCTTGCCGTCCTGGTCCTCGGACTTCTTGTTATCCGAGTTCTTGTCCGATTCCTTGTTTGAAGACTCGGAATCGTCCTTGGACTTGGACTCATCAGAATGCTTGGACTCATCTTTTGCGTCATTCGATGACTTGGAATCCTTGGAACTGGCCTCGCCCGAAGTCGTAGTCAAGCCAGACACCTTGGTGTCCTTGGTTACGACGCTCTCCCCCGTCACGGTCTGAATGATCCAGTCGATGGACCAGGCACCGCTCTCGGAAGGATGGACGAAACCCAGCGAGACGACGATCAGAATGGTGCACGCGGCAGTCAGGACGCCGAGGAGCGTCTTGCGACGAGGGGCGGACGCCGCCGAAGCGGCGCCCTGTTGCTTTGCTTCGTCGAACTGAATGAACGAGGAATCTGGTTGCTTGGGGTCAGCGTCCTTGGATTTATTGGACACAGCCCTCACCTACCGACGTTTGGTGAACACGAACACGCCGACGATGGCGAGACCGATGACGCCGGCGGCAACGCCAACAATGGCGAGCGGGTTGGTGCCAGTCTCCTGCTCGGAAGCACTAGAGGACTTCTTAGCAGTGGTCGTGGAAGCAGCACCCGTATCGGACTTGGAATCGGACTTCTTGTCGGACTTGTTGTCCTTCTTGTCAGACTTCTTGTCAGACTTCTTCTCGTCCTTCCTATCGGACTTATCGGTGTCCTTCTTGTCGGACTTGTTGTCCTTGGTCTCGGTCTTGGTCGACACCGTCGTCTTGGTCGTCGGCTTATGACCCGGGGCGATAGCGCCGCCGGCCTGCTGGCCCTTCGTGCCGGAGCCGGAACCCGTGCCCGTGCCAGCACCGGAACCGTTGCCAGCGCCACCGTTGCCACCATTAGTGCCGGAACCGCCATTGCCGCCAGGGTTAACGGCATTCTTGGTCCACTTGGCATACAGTGTCAGATCGGCCGTCACTGGCGTACTGAAGTCATACGCCTGCGTGCAAGCCTCATCGGTGAACCAACCGCCGAAAGTGTAGCCCTTGCACTGTGGCTGAGTCGAGGGCTCCGTCGCCGCCTTGCCTTCCTTCACGCGTTGAGAATCGGGCATCGCCGCATCCTTACCGTTGGCGTCGAACGTCACGGTATAGCGTTTGACCCTTTGGCCATTACCCTTGACAGCAAACAGCTTGCCCGAGTCATTGACATAGTAGAGTGAACCATCGGATCCGACCGAAATAGAAGCCATGCAGTACTGCTGGTCGCCCGCCACGGGCGTATAAAGCAGTTCGGCCTCGTCATCGCCAATACGGTAGCGATAGATGCCGCCCGGGTTGTTGTTGGACGTAAAGTAGACGTACGTCTCGCCGTTCTGGACAGAAACGACCGGCTGCGACTTTACATCACCGCCGCCCAAAGCCCCCTGACGAATATAGTTACCGTCCGCCTTGCAAATGGAATAGTCCACGGAAAGCGTCTCGGCATCAATCACTGCAAGCTGACCGTAGTGATACGTGTACTTGTTCTGATAACCGCCCATAAAGGATTCGGTCGATGAGCCTCCGACCACAATCTTGCCGTTGGCCAGCACCGGCGTCGAGGTCGAGCTGCCACCAAACGTCACCTTGCCAAGCTCGGAAAGGGTTCCGTCCGTTCCAACCGAAAGCTTATGCAAAACGCCATCGGCGCTCACGACATAGGCGATCGATCCATCAACCAGCACCGTCGTGCGCACGCGCTCGGCAATCTTGAGCGACGCAACAGTCTTTCCAGTTTCGGGGTCGACCGTGCTCACCGTACCGGAATCATCTGCGATGACGCCATAATTGCCCGAGAACGCCAAGCCGGCCCAGTAATAGCCCTTGCTGTTCTCGTTCTTATGCTGCCACATAGCCTTGCCATCGGAGATGCGCACGCAGAGCAGGTAGCCGTCGCTCGAGTCGGACCAGCTGGCCGATGCCGTCCCAAAGTAGGCAAAGCCGTCACGAACCGCAATGGACGCAAGAGACTGCTGAGCACCATCGGGGCCAGCAGGCAACTCATCGGTTACCCAAACCGTCGCCAGAGCATCAACCGTCAGCGCCTGCAGGCGACCGCTCGAAAGCGGCACGAGCATCACGCCGCCGGTGTATACCATACGCGAGGTCGAATCGATCTTTGCCGCCAAAGGCGATTCGGCAACGGTCTCACCCGTGTCGACATCTTTCTTGAGCAGCTTGGAACCAACGGCCACGTAGAGGTAGTCACCGACCAGCAACGGGTCGGAAATACCCTTGCTCCATTCGTTCGAGCCCTTGAGCTCGCTCACCCATTTTGTCTCAGCGTCTTTCGTGGGCACAGGAGCGTCGGTTACTTTGTCGGCGCTCGTATAACCAGGCCAATCGCTATCCCAGTTAGGACGTGCGGCACCCGGGTCAACAACAACACTGTCGACGCCGGGCACAGTATCGCCGGGAGCAAAAGCCCAGACGATTTTGTCGCCAGACTTGAGCACATAATCGCTATCGAGCTGAGACCCAGGAACGCCGTTGACAAAGAACGACCATGCACCCGACAGCTCGATGCCATCAAGCGGAGATACGAGACTATAGACGCCCCAATAGCCAAATTGGTCGTACATTTTTGACTTTATGCCAAGGGCATCGAAGTAAGCAGCAGAGGCATCCTTAATCGACGTGCCCTTAGCAAACACCTGGGTCGAAGGGCTCGTCCAACGCTGAGCTATCTCGGCCTTTTTGCCAATAATCTCCATCGTGACGGAAACCTGCTCGGGCGCGGGGTCGCCGTGCTTCGAGTAGCACCAGACGACGGAGTCGCCGTCCTTGAGCGTGTAGCCGCCCGCGCCGGCCTCGGAGGCGCTGCCGTTGACGAACAGCTGCCAGTACGCGCCGGTCGCCGGGTCGTAGCCGAGCTTGCGGTCCTTATCGAAGGGCGACGTGATCGTGTTGAGCGCCCAGCCCCAGGTGCCGTTGGGGTCGTAGTCGGCCTCGAGGCCGGCCTGCTTGAAGAGCCGCTCGGAGAGGTCGGCCGCGGTCGAGCCCTCCTTCAGCGTGATCTGCTGCGCGGCGGCCCAGGTCTGCTGGGCGCCCTTGGCGTCGGTGCCGACGACGGAGCACGTGGCGGAGACATCCTGGCTCTCGGCCTTGGTAGGCTGGTCCTTGGCCTCTCCAGCGGCAGAGACAACGGCGGCGTCCTGCTTCGAGGCATCGGACGTCGATGCAGCCGGTGCCTCATTGCCGGCAGCGCTATCGTCCTCAGTCTTGTCGGTAGGGCCCGAAGCTGTCGCGGCGGCATCTTGCTCGGCAGTGCCCCCATTCGCCACCACGCCGCTCGCATTGAGGTCGGCAGCAGGGCTTGTCGCGGACTCGCCAGAGCCGTTCTCGGCAGGCGGTGCCGCCTGAGCCACAGCCTCGGCAATGCCCTCGGCGCCCTCGGCCCACAACTGAGCCGGCGTGGTGCCAAAGGCCATCGCGAAGGCCAGGAATGCCACCAGGCCGCGCTTGGCTACACCGCGTGCAATCGCGCCACGGCGATGCAACGAGACGCGCTCGCGCTCGTCCTCAAACATATCCATTTGTCCCCCATTGTCTGTACTTGGAGCGTTGCCTTGAGGCTGCCCCGCGTCATCGCGCATGTTGCGCTCGAGTTCCCCCATCGGGGTCCCCCTTCCCTCCAGAGCCCTATGCACACCGGCAGCATACGCCGCAGCCGCATGCAAGATGGGAGGCGATCCGACTTAACCTTAACGGCTCAGGCGCGCCGTCCGATCTGCGACGCGAACATCCCGAGCCAAGAGGAATTACGGTTACTGGTACAGCCGGGGACTTGCACCCCGATTCTCCCAAACGCGCAGGAAAACCGCGCATTCGTGCGTCTCCGCACCACCATCTAGGCCATCGATTATTACCGTCAGTATGGTATCACGCAAAAGGGCCTCGCACGCAGGCGAAGCCCAAGGTAAAAGCTATTGTTTGCGATAGGAGAATGCGGTGACGGCCGCAGCCTCTAGTGCTTGCCGCCGTGGCTGTTGAGCCAGATATTGCGACCCAGCATAAGCGCCAGCACCAGCGCGCTCACGTAGCCCATAAAGCCAATGACCGGGATACCAAACACAACCGGCTCGATGCGTGCGTAGTACACCACCGACGAACCGATAAACAGGCCGGCGATCACAATTGCCATCGACATGCGGTCGATAATTCCGCCCAGCTGTCGCAGCGCCTTATCGCTGCTCATGATCTGCGTGTTCACCTTAAGCTGGCCGCGCGTGAGCATACGCGAAGCCAAGCCCAGATACTCGGCCGCCTCGAGCGAGCCTTTTGCCGCGCGATAGCTGCTCGCGGCAAGATCGCGTCCCATGTCGCGCACGCGCGCATAAGTGCTTTTTTCGTTTTTGATATGCGTCTGAATGATCTGGATCATGTTGACGTTGGGCATGTACTCGGTCAACAGGCCCTCGAGCGTCACCATGCCGCGGGCGAACATCGTTACCACGCTCGGCAGCTCAACGTCGTTTTTGCGCGCCAGATTTAACAGCGAGGTCAAAAACTCGCCGATATCCAGATCCTTCAGGTCAAGGCCCGCAAAGTCAGCCACGATGAAGTCAAGATCGGACAAAAAGGCCGAATGATCGAGCTCAGCCGAATCGCCACGCGTCACGGCAAAGCGCATGAGCGAATCCTTGAGCTTGGGCACGTCACCCTCGGCCACGGCGAAAATCATGTCCTTGACGATACCGCGATCGTGACTCGACATGCGTCCGACCATGCCCAAGTCGATAAAGTAAACGATGCCGTCCTTGAGAATAATGTTTCCCGCATGCGGGTCGGCATGGAAAAAGCCGTCGTCGAGCACCTGCGTCGAGTAGTCCTCGACAATCGCGGCACCGATCTTTTCCAAGTCATAGCCCTCGGCCACCAAGCGTTCAGGATCGGCGATCGAAATGCCGTCGACGTAGTCCATAACCACCACGTGCTCGGTGCACAGGTCCAGATAGGATTTAGGGCACGTCACGCCATGAACGCTCTTATGGAACTCGTAGAAGTCGTTGAGGTTTTTGGCCTCGGCCAAAAAGTTGGTCTCCTCGCGAAACGAGGTCCACAACTCCTCGACTACGCCGTGCAGGTCAACGAATTGATCGGTGTTGACGAACTTGGAAACGATACGCACCACCGAGCGGATGATATCGATGTCCTGTGCCATAACCTGCTGCGCACCGGGGCGCTGCACCTTGACGGCCACGTCCTCGCCCGTCACCAGACGAGCGCGGTGCACCTGCGCGAGCGATGCGCTACCAAGCGGATTGGGGTCGATCGCATCGAACATCTCCCCCAGGCGCAGGCCGTATTCTTCTTCCAGACAACTGAGTACGACCTCGTACGGCACCGGCTCCACGTCGGAGCGCAGACGACGCAGCTCGTCGCAAAAGCGTTGCGGCAGAATCTCGGACCGGTTAGCCAGAATCTGCCCCATCTTGACGAACATGGGGCCGAGTTCCTCGAGCAGACGGCGCAAACGAACCGGCGTGAGGTTGTCCCACACGCGGTACTTTTTGACCAGGCGAACAATCTGCCCGATGCGTTCGCGACGACCCGCCGGCGTGAGCTGGTATTCTTCATCCGGCGCCATCGCGTCGGGCTCCTCGGGGACCATATCGACAGCGCGCGGCTTCTTGCGAGCGCCCGAGACGGCGGCGTCGACCTCATCGACAACCGCCGCCTCGTCACCTAAGGGATCTAGATTGTTGTAATCGGTGGTGGAATCTGCCATCTGCGCTGCTACTCGGCCTCTTCGGTATCCTTCGCATCGTCGGGCTCAACAGACTCGACGGGCACCGAGGTCACGTTGTCCTCGACCGAATCGACGATATCGCGCACATGGGCCAGGAAGGCCGTGCGCTCGGGGGCGGTCATAACGCGGACGCGGGCCAGGATGAGCTCGTCGAGCACGCGCTGTGCCGCAGTCTCACCCTGCATGCCCAGGCGCTCGGTCAGGTCGGAGATGGTGCCACCGGCCTGCTCGAACATGTCGGACACACTGCGGGCGATATCGGGGGTGGCGGTGTCCTTGCGCACCTGCTCGCCCTTGGTATTAAGGTCGTCGAGAACCTTCTTGCTGCCCTCGACGGCAACGGCGGCGGCGCCGAAGCCCACGTTGATGGCGCCGTTAACGAGCTGATCGAGTTTCATAACCATGGTTGTCTCCAATCACAAACAACTGCATTGGCGTTCTTGTACCCAAGATTGAGTGAAAGCGACAAAGCGTTTTAGCGCTATTCGATCGACGGGAAATCCCTATCTCACGTTGTCGTTCATCGCGAAAGAGTTCTTCATGGCGCAGCTCGTGGTGTAGAGCACCTTGCCCAGTAGAGCATCAGTCTCTACGCGAACACGCTCGGCAAACTCCTCGTTGGCGCGTGCAAGCTCGGCAGGCACCTCGGCCTCGGGCAGAACGGCTACGGCAGCGTCGACGTCATGAATCTGCTTGTGGCCCATGCCGCCGACCTTCTCCTGATAATCCTCGACCGCGCGACCGCACTCATGGAAGCGAACATCGGCCAGGGCGCCGATCAGGCGGTTGGCCCAGTAGAAGTTTTCGGACGTTACGCGAGCCTGCGTGTCGGCATAGTACTCGGGCATGGTCTCGACGTTGGCGTACAGCGGAACTAGCGCGTTAAACGAGTTGGAACCAAAGGCCATCCACTGCACGGCGCGGTAGGCCGGCTGCGCATAGGGACGCAGCTGCAGTACGGCGAGTTGGCTGTTGCGGTTGATGCCGATGGGGCGATAAGCGCCGCGCGTGGCGGGCGTGCCCTTGCTGCCGTAGCAGTCGTACTCCGTGCCCTGGTAGTGGCTCGAGAGTACGTACTTGATGTCCTCGATGGTCACCTTGCGCTCGGGCACGCGGCTCCAGGGGATATCGTCGCTCTCGGGCGTGTAGTCGGCGTCGGGGCCGTCCCACACGTCGCTGGGGTTGAGGCAGCGCTGCATGTACCAGGCGCGCGGCGTGTTGTAGACATGATCGCTGTCTCTGTGAGAGCCAAAGGCTTCGCGCGGGTTAAAGATCGCAGCCGGGCCGTCGCCATCGACGCCCAGCGTCAGGTCCAGATGCCACTCGGCCATCCAGGCACGCAGGTCGGCGGAGCACATGTGGTCGGCCTGGGCGCCCTCGGCGTCATCCAGGTCAAAGCTGTCGATACCCAGCTGGTTGGGCATGGTCACATAGGCGTCATCGGGCACGCGCTTGGCGATCCAGTGGTGACCGCCGATGGTCTCGAGCCACCAGATCTCGTCCACGTCGCTAAAGGCGATGCCGTTGTTCTCGTAGGTGCCATAGCGCTCAAGCAGGTCACCCAGAATGCGTACGCCGTCGCGGGCGGATTTGGCATATGGCAGCACCAGGGTCACCATGTCCTCCTCGCCCAGACCGCCGGGCTGCGCCGGAACATAGCCGTCCTCGTCCTCGTTGCCCTTGGCGGGCACGTAGTCGACGAGCGGGTCGGCGCCGCGAACGCGCTCGTTGGTGGTGAGCGTCTCGGTTGCGGACATGCCCACATTGAGCTCGTTGAAACCGGCCTCGGCCCAGATGCCGTGGCCCGGGACAACATCGGGGACGCTCGTGTAGCGCATGGGGTTATCGGGCAGTTCAACGGTCAGGTGACTCAGGACGCTCGTGTAGACGCGCGGCTGCTCGTCGGGATGCACCACGCGCATACGCTTGGGCTCAAACACCCCGTTGGACGAGTCCTCGTTGCGGGCAACCAACGTCGACCCGTCGTAGCTCGCGTTCTTACCAACCAAAATCGTTGTGCACGGCATGCGCATCCTCCTTGAGCGAAGAAATCAAACGATAACAGTGTATCGCTTCGGCGCAGAAAGGACGAAACCACGGCGCTGGCAACCCCTGTGGACAAAAAATGCCAAATATGAGTACTGTTGCCAATTTAGTAACAGCAATTTTGCTACGTATGGGTGTCGAAAGTCTACATTTGTTCAAAAATTAGATGATGTAATTCCTCATAGGTCCAATAAAATAAGCTCTCTATCGATAATAAATATCGTTAGAGAGCCTATTTGACCTAAAATATATGTGACTATCTTGGCAACAGTACTCATATTTGGCATTTTTTGTCCACGGGGTATAGAACTAACCCCTCAAGCAGCCCAAAACGCCTATTTCGATGCGCGCTCGGCCGCTTCGATCACGTGTTTGGCGAGGATCGCCGTCGTCACAGCGCCCACGCCGCCCGGCACGGGCGTGATGGCGTTAACGACCGGCTCCGCAGCATCAGAATCGACGTCACCCACCAGCTTGCCAGCGGCCTCGTCCCAATTAATGCCAACATCGATGATCGTCTGGCCCTCGCGAACCGCATCCACGCCAATCGTACGTGCGCGTCCAACGGCGGCAACCACAATGTCGGCAGCACGGCACTCGGCAGCAAGGTCGTGCGTATGCGTATGGCACGTCGTCACGGTCGCATTGCTCGCCGTAAGCATGGCGGCAACGGGACGGCCAATCACCAGAGACCGACCGACCACAGCAACCTTAGCTCCATCCAGCTCAACGCCGTAATGATCCAGCAAAGCAAGCACGGCTTCGGCTGTGCAGGGGGCAAAACCCTCGCCGCGCCCCGAAAGCGTGGTGAGCAGCGAAGCCGGCGTCATGGAGTCAACGTCCTTGGCGGGATCGAGTGCCGAGGCAACCGCGTCCTCGTCAAGGCCGGCGGGCAGCGGGCGGAACATCAGGCAGCCATGAACAGCGGGGTCGGAATTGATGTCCTCGATGGCCGCCAACAGCTCGTCCTGCGAAACATCGGCGGGAAGCAAAACGCGGCGAGCCTCAATGCCAACCTTTTCGCAGCGCTTGAGCGCACCGCGCTCGTAGGATAGGTCGTCCTCGCGTTCACCCACGCGCACGATAGCCAGCGTCGGCACAACGCCGCGCTCGCGCAAAGCCACGCAGCGAGCAGCAAGTTCCTCAGTCAAAGCGCGAGCAACGGGGGCACCCTTCAGCAGTTCAGCCATGGCTATCCCCTCTTCCTTGCGGCGTCGGCGGCGCGGCGCGCCAGCGCATCGGCGCGCGGCAACCACATGTCGAGCAACTCATCACACGCCGTCTCGAGCTCCTCAGCACGAGCGCGATCCTTCATAGACGTGGTGTTCGCAAAGAGCGTCAAGCTCGCGCCCTGCATAGCGGAACGGCAGAACACGGCGCCGCACGCCACATCGGACAGCAGCTGACGCGAACCCTTGTCGGCCATGTCCTCGAGCAGCGCCAGTGCACGCCCGCAGGCATCCATAATGCGATACGGCGGCATAGCGGCCACATGCAGCGCATCCTGAATCGCGGTCGCTCGAGCCGGATCGCCACGCGGAATACCGTACGCCGCGGACACCTGCCCATATGCACGAACGTCCTCGGCAACCAACTCGACAAGCTCCTGGGCCAACTCATCTGCCTGGGCAAATGCGCGCGTCAGGTCATCCGCGCGATCGGCAAGCGCAGGATTGGTCGCACCATAACGAGCGACCATTCCACAAAGCGAGGCGCCCAGCGCGCCCACAAAGGCGCTCGCGCTGCCACCGCCGGGAACCGGCTCGCGTGCGGCAAGTGCCTCGGCAAACTCTCGACAGGTTTTATCCATCATCTCTTGGCTCATACGCACGCACCTTCAAGTCATATACATCGGTCAGGCGGCAACCGCCGACCAACCGCATCGAACACGTAATGGTGCTAAGTCTAGCCCATAAGCACATGGGCGTCAGCGCACCTGGCCATCGCGGATTTCTATGACGAACGATAGGCCATGCCAACGCAAACATGGGACACATGGCCCACGTTTCGAGACTCCCGGGCAGCGGCAACTGGGGCATACATATAGGTAAGGAGCCCCATGTTGGGGCAACGCTCATCACGGCACCGGACGACGAATGGAGGAATCACCGCACAGCAAACAAAGTCATCATGTGCACGCGCAACCGCCGCCCCAGCGATCCGCGGCACACGATGTCCCTGGCAGACAAGGAGGACGCCACCATGAAGAAAAAGACCCTATCAATCCTTTCCCTTTGCATTGCCCTCTTTGCCGCATTTGCCCTTGTCGGCTGCGGCGGGAACGCATCGGGCGGGGGCAGCAGCGCATCCAAGAGCGAGGGCAAGGAAAAGGCCCCCGTCGCCAAGAAGACCGACTTTATCTGGTTTAAGGTCGAGATGCCCGAGGGCGTCGGCGTAAGCGACTCCGCCGGCAAGAATGCCGACAGGGTCCAGCTCACCTTCCCCGAAAACGAGAACGCCTCGGCCGATCGCTTTATCCCCGTTTGGAAAAAAGCGATGACAGCCGAGGAATCCCACGCCGACCAGGCAGAAAAGAAGGGGGATACGTTCCAGTGGAAGGATGGCGGGTCCGTCGAGTATAACGGCAGGACGTGGCTCGTCGGAACATACGAGGACAACAGCGGCATCTCAGCCATGCTTTTTACCGACGTTGAGCCGGGAAGCGTCTACGTCCTCATCTCGAACTTCGACCAGCACAAGAAAGAAGCCGAGACGCTCCTCAACTCCATCGAGTTCCCCGATGACATGGCAGAGGCAGTTTCCGAGGCGCGCGAAGTCGAGATTTCGAGCATCGAGCTCAAGTAACGGGACACCCGCACGCGCCTACGCGCACCTGCGCACATGCGCCCCATTAAAGCAACGGGCACCCAACCCCGGGGAGGGCCGACAGGCATCGGCCCTCCCCTCTTTTGGACCCGCGCATATTGCCACTTGTCGGCGCAAATCCGGCCCTCAGAATGGGACACATGGCCCACCCTAGCGAGCCGTCCACGCGTACAGTAAAGGCAGGTAATCCATGGGCGGTTACAGATCGAGGAGGACACGACCATGAAAAAGAAGGCCTTTGCGATTCTCACACTCTGCATCAGTCTCCTTGCCGCGGTTGCCCTGGTGGGTTGCGGCGGAAGCGGCGGCGCTACCGGCAGTGGCGGTGGCGGCGGCGCAGAAAAGCCAGCCGTGGATATGAGGACCGACTTCATTTGGTTTAAGGTCGAGGTGCCCGAGGGCGTCGAGATCACCGACGTTGCCGGCGACACCGCCGACAGGGCCCAGTTTAAGTTCACCGAGAGCGAGCACGCCAGCGATCGCTTCATCCCTGTCTTCGACTCTGACAAGAACGCTGACGAGCTGTTCGACTACGAGGCCAAATGGAAGGCCAACTTTGAGTGGACCGAGAATGATCCCGTCAAGTACAACGGCAAGACTTGGCGCAACGCTTCCTATACACACTCGGGCGGCGTAACGACTGAGTACTTCACCGAAGCAGGCGGCGGCAGCGTTTACGTGAGCATCGACAATGTCGAGGAGCACAAGGACGCCGTCGAGACCATGATGAAGTCTCTGGAGTTTGCCGATGACATTGCCAAGGCCAAGACCGAGGCCATGGACGTCAAGCTCGACGATATCGAGATCAAGCGCTAAGCGACTGGCGAGCGCAACGGGAAACACGGTCGCAGAGCAAACAAGCGACGGTACCCCAGCGCTTCGTACCCAGGGAGGGCCGGTAAACCGACCCTCCTTTTCTTATGCCGATAGCCGGCGAACGCGAGGGTGCCGGGCGGCAAAACCACCCCCAGCGCGGTAGCAGCACAAATAGACAAGCGCCCCAACGCGTCCGCCCGCCGATTTATGGCGCCACGCAGACAATTAAGCCAACACGTTTAGACATCCGGGCAGTATAGTGAACAAAATGAGTGCATAACCGCACCCTGCGAACGGAGGAGTTATGACCGAACACCATGCCATCAGCCGCCGAGCGTTTACGCTGGGCCTAGGGCTTGCGGCGTTGTCACCACTTGCAAGCCTGCCCGAAACCGCAGCGCCGGGCATTCCCCTGCGCGCGGCATTTGCAGAAGACGCACCCACACCGGCGGCCACCCTCGACAAGTTCGTCATTCGCCTTCGCCCCGCGGGCTATTTTCGCACCGCGAGCGTCAACCAAGACGGCAACGTTCGCGGCAACGTCTGCCACCTGTTTAACGACGGCACGTCCAGCAAGCTCATCCTTGAGAACGTAACGACCAAGAATGACGATACAAACTGGTATGCTATCCGCACCTTGCTCAATTTCGAAGAGCATAAAAAGACGGGCTACAGCATTTGGTCGGTCGACGACGACTCGGACAAAGATGGAAAGGTCATCCACGTATGGGGCGGCGAGTATGACAACAAGCCCAGCCGCGCTTTTGCGTTCGAGCGTCAATCAAACGGAACCTATATCATCCGAGACCGCACGGTCGAGAAAGAAACCGAGAAAAAAGACATTAAGTACCTGGCAATAGAATCGAACGGCGAAGACCAGGACAACAATAAGATCTGCCATAAGAGTAAGAGCATTCCGTGGGAGCTCGAACTTATCGGTTACGACATGAAAAAGAACGATGCCACGGTTAGCAGCCTCGACTGGATCACGTACAGCAGCTACGTCGATGGGCCATGTTGGATGAAATACGTCGACGACAACAAGTTCCTCGACGAGCTGAGCATCCCGGGTACGCACGATTCGGGCACCTGCAGCGTGGACAACGACACTGAGCCCCAATCCTCGCAAGTAAAATGCCAGCAGGATTACATTCCCACGCAGTTGCTCGAAGGCATTCGCTATTTTGATATCCGGCTCGGAAAGGGCGACGACCCCGGTATCGACCACGGGGATTACTACCTGCTCAAAAAAGACGCGTACTTTATGCATCTTTCCGATGTCATAGGCTACTTCAAAACGTTTTTGAACGAAAACCCGACAGAAGCGCTCATCATGCTTGTATCACGAGGCAACGACGAGGCTACCGATGAAAGTGTTACGACGGCTTTCGCCAAGGTTTTGGACGACAACCCCAAACTGTTCTATACGTCGAGCCGAATCCCCGCGCTACACGAGGTGCGCGGAAAGATCGTTCTGCTGCGTCGATTTAGGCTCGCCGGCAACAGTGTAAGCGGCCACACGTGGGGCCTCGACCTTACCGAATGGGATGACAAGATCAAGGCTCACTCCGACAGCGCCACTATGTGTCTCGTCCAAGACGCGCGGGGCTTTGAAGCCGCGGGGGAAACAGGCGACAAAGAGCCCTATTGCACCAAGGTATACGCCCAGGACAAGTACAAACTCACGGGAACCGACAAGCTCAGCTGGGTCGATAATGCGCTGAAGGAAACGACCGGGCGCACGCGCAACGAGGTAGATGTCGAGGACGATAACGGGGCCAAGGAGCAAGTCCTGGAGCGCTGCTGGTCTATCAACTACACCAGCTGCACGGGCTTGTCGCACGGAGGCAATCCTTTTACCTCGGCACGAGTAGTCAACGAGCATCTGTATAAGAGCCCGTACATCAACCCCAGCGGCACCGAGGATACAAAGTCAGATTACCTCAAGCACATTGGCATCATCGCATCCGACTTTGTTGATGCGGCGCTGGCCCGGAGCATCTACCAGCGCAATTACGATACGGAGCACAAGCAGACGGCTTCGTACTATCTCCCGTACTATCTCCCGACCCGCATGCGCATGACGTACGGCGACTCGCTGAGCGATGCCTCATTCCAGGATGGCAAGACCGTTGGCGAGGGTCATTTCCGCCTTGCTGACAGCAGCAACGCGCTCAACGCGACAGCTTCGGGCCATGCGTTTGCCATTGAATACGTGGATGTCGACGCCCTGGGCAACGAGACCGTTACGGGGCTGCAGGGCTCTGTGCCCATCGATATCGATCCACGCGCGCTGACGCCCCATTTTGAGGGACTCGAAGGACTTAAGGCCGGCGAAGACGTGCGCGCCAAGATTGCGGCATCACTCGAGGGCAAGCTCGAAACCGATGCCTGCACGGCCCAGCTCGAGTTTGTGCACGACGCAGACGGCGCTCCGGGCACGGCAATGGCCGAGGGCGAAACATTTGCCGCAGGAACGTACTGGGTGCGCGTGAACGGTCTCTTGGGCGACGCGGCGCAGAACTACACGCTCGCCAGCGACGGAGCCGCAAGCTTTACCGTTGCAGCCTCGGGCAACGCGGGCGGCACCGGCACCGGTACCGGCGCCAACGCAGACGGCGCCGACAAGAACGGCGGCGGCAACAAGAGCAAGGGCTCGACCGGAAAACTCGCCGACACGGGCGACGGCTCTGGTATCGCCGCCGGGCTCGCCGCTGCCGCCGTGGCGACAACGGTCGCCGGCGCGGCAATGCTTGCCAGTGACCATGAAAGTGACGAAGGCGCTAGCGAATAGGCCAACCGGCCTTTTGGGCGCATCAACTCGATGAGGGGCGCAGAACACCGTTCTGTGCCCCTGATTTTTACCTTGGCCCGAACGCCGCTATCGGCTACATCACCATGTTCAGCGCTTTCACAAATTCCTGGGCCTTCGCACGGCTACTCAGGCTAAAGACGCAAGCGGTCAACAGCCTGTTACGCAGGAAAACGTCGCGACCCTTGATCCTGTTGACCCCCGTGATGTCCTTAAGGTAGACAATCTCGGTGTGCCTGCCGCCAAAAGTGCCCTTCTTGAGCACCTCGATACGATTGGGGTAGATCTTAACGTCTTTAAACCTACCCGAACCTTTGTCCTGGAATAGCAGCGTGTTGTTGTCCATACGCGTCACTCCCGTGGGGTTCGCTAAAACTGTCTCTATTGCCACATTTTAGTCACCGCAAGGCTCCCATGCGAAGGTGCCAGACAGCACAGCAATTCGTGTCCGCGCGAGGCTTTAAACTAGATGAGATAAAGATGCATTCCACAAGAGGAAAGTGGGGCGACAGTGATGGGCGAACTGGTAAACCGTGGAGAATCGGCAATCGTGCCCGAAGGTTTTTACAAGCAGGTTTCCTCGATTCTCAACGCCGCTCGCGACAAGGCCTATACCGCCGTTAACTTTGCGATGGTTGAGGCGTATTGGGAGATCGGCAAGAGCATAGTTGATGAGCAGGGCGGAGAGGAGCGCGCCAAGTATGGAGAGGCGCTGCTCAAGGCCCTCGCAATCAGACTTACCAAGGATTTTGGTAAAGGTTTTGAAGCAAGAGAGCTGCGCAAAATGCGTCAGTTCTATCTTGCATTTCCAATTCGGGACTCACTGCGTCCCGAATTGAGCTGGACACATTACCGCAGGTTAATACGCATTCCTGACCCCGAAGCTCGCACCTGGTACATGAACGAATGCGCCGACTCTCGCTGGAGCACGCGCCAGCTCGAACGCCAGATCAACACCATGTTCCGCGAGCACCTACTTGCCAGCAAAGACAAGGAGGCTGTCACCCAAGAAATCCAAAAGAGCGCCCCAGCTCGTCGCCCCGAGGATATCATCCGCGATCCATATGTACTGGAGTTTTTAGGTTTCTCGGACGATACTGCGTTTCGCGAGAGCGATCTAGAGCAGGCGCTCATCACACATCTTCAGAAGTTCCTGCTGGAGCTTGGCCGTGGCTTCGCTTTCGAGGCGCGCCAAAAGCGCATCACCTTTGATGGGCGCCATTTCTATATTGACCTTGTTTTTTACAACTATCTGATGCGCTGCTTCGTGCTCATCGACCTTAAGACCGATGACCTTACGCATCAGGACCTGGGCCAGATGCAAATGTATGTGAACTACTACACGCGTGAGCTCATGAACGAAGGCGACAATCCGCCCATAGGCATCGTGCTCTGCGCGGACAAAAGCGATTCGATCGTCGAGTACACGCTGCCCGAAGACAACGACCAAGTGTTTGCCACCAAATACCTGCCGTATCTTCCAAGCAAGGAAGAGCTGGCGCGCGAGCTGAGTGCCGAGTACCGCGCCATCAACGAAGCGACTAATGGCGAAGTGCAAGGATAGCAGCACGTTGCGACCGATACCCCCGACGGCGCTCCACATCACCCGGGAAAAGAGGAGCTTTCCATGACACACAGACCGAAAACAACACTGCGCGACTGCATCTATGGGCTTGCCGTCGGTGACGCGCTGGGCGTTCCCTACGAGTTCAGACCTCGTGGCACGTTCGAATGCACCGAAATGATCGGCTACGGCACGCACGAGCAGCCCGCCGGCACCTGGAGCGACGACACATCTATGACGCTCGCCACCCGCGACTCCATCAGAGAGCTCGGCCGCATTGACACCGAGGACATGCGCGACAAATTCGTGAGCTGGATTGCCCGTGGCGAGTATACGATCGACGGCGTTTTCGACTACGGCGGCACAACCGCCCGCGCCTTGCACACCGGCAAAGGAGGCTCCGGCGAACGCGACAACGGCAACGGATCGCTCATGCGCATCGCTCCCCTGGCGTTCACCGATGCGACAGACGAAGAGGTCAGCAAAGTCTCGGCGATTACGCACGCCCACAGAACGTCGACCGACGCATGCATCATATTTGTTGAGCTGATGAGGGACGTGATGAACGGCGCGCTCCCCTCGTGGGCGCTGCAGCTAAAAAGCGCGCCCGAGCACGAAATCAGTTCCGGCGGCTTCGTGCGTGACACGCTTAAAGCCGCTACCTGGTGCTTTGTGAACACCAACAGCTACGATGAATGCGTGCTTGCCGCCGTCAACCTAGGCGACGACGCCGACACCACCGCAGCCGTCGCCGGCGCCCTCGCCGGCACGGTATACGGTATCGAGGCCATCCCGCAGGAGTGGGTCGACACCCTGCGCGGTAAAGAGTTGATTGAGAGCTGCCTGTTTTAGGGCGCCATTCAAGAAATAAGGCAGGAGGCATCATGGAGAGGAAGGTCGCAAATATAGACGAGTTCCAAGTGGACGAAAACGGGATTCCGCTATTTCCAGTAGGACTGAAGGAAGAAGCCAGCCTCTATATCCTCCCCGACGGGCGTTACCTCCCCTGCGGGGTCTACAGGACCGCGGACGGCGGTTCGATCATTTATGAGCCATCCGAACTAAGCTTCTTCGGACAGATGCTTGCTCAATTCAAAGAGTACTAGAGGTTTGATCGCCCGTTAGATCGACACTGCTCAAAACCAGGGGGCAGGCTATCCTCCACCGCGGCCCGTGAGGTAGAATTATGCCTGCCGCGGAATCCGCCTGCGGGCAACGCTCTAATCTCTGATTGGGGTGAAGCCTATGAACTTGTTTCTTGAAATCCTGCGCCTCTCGATGTATGTAACCGGCATCGTCCGGAACCTCTACTCGATCTGGCGGGAATATAAGCAGTAACGGATAGCGAAGGGAGTCATGCAAAGGGCCGGTTGCACCCGGCCCTTTAGACGATAATACCTGCGTTGCCCGCGCTTCCAAAGTTGACCGACTGAGGAGCGGGTTCCGCGGCACATCCTGATTTTACCCAGTGGCAAGGCTCTTTTACAGCCGTTCCACCGTTTATTTACATCTGCCAATCAAGACGAGACTACTACGCACCTTTATTACACACGATATTTTCAGCCTGGTATAACCAAGTTCAATAATAGAATGCAAATCCAACCACCGTGTCTGATTACAAAAAGATTTTTGCCTTTTCTGCAGCAAACTCTTCCTCGGTAAGCACTCCACTATCACGCAGCGTTGCAAGCCTCTCAAGCCTTGCAACTACATCAATCACTATCCGCCAGCGTCTCAATAGTCTGTGAAACCTGCGGATACCGCTCAAGCTCCTTCGATAGGGCATCGACTATCTCGGCAATATTCTTTGCATTTTTGCCCCCGTTTAATACGTTTGCCCTGACCTTAGATGACGACTTGACAGTAACGCCAGATCCGCCTTCAACTGGAACAACCGAAATACTGATATTTTCGCCCCAAGACCAAAGGCTCATACCAATCTCGGCTGCAACTGTTCTTGTTGTGGGCGATGCACTATCAACTTTTACTTTAGGCAGCTTTTCCATAGCGGCCTTCAAGGCATTAAACGTGTCGTCAGGAGAATACGGTACCTGAAGCTGAAGCTGCTGATCCGCAAAACCCATAATCTGGCCTCCGCTTCTTACAAGATTAAGGCTATCGGCAATGGTAGCACGTTCCCAGCAGTCTTAAATTCGTCTCATGACCTTGCGATGCAGCCCGACGCCCCGGCTCCGCTTCCCTACTTCCCAAAGATCGCAGCGAACAATCCCTTGCGCTTGGGTTTTTCTTCTCGGTAGGAACCCTCGGCAGCCGCTGCCACCTGACGTGGCTGCTCGTCGCCTCCACGGCGCACAATTTGGTACAGGAATGGCGATTTGATGTATTTGACCTCGACGGGCGTGGCGTGAACGGTGCTTTCGCCGGACAGATGCAGGCTCGGACTGAGCGGCGCCACGATATGCGTTTCGCGCTTGTCGCTAAACACCACCGCGGCCGCACGACCCGTCTGGCCGTTTACGGCAATGCGCACCTGCTCGCCATCGCGGCCATCCGTCGCCGGACGATCGACAAAGTAGACCGGCACCATCACCAGGCCGTCCTTATGCTTGCGGGCCTTGCGCGCCCAGGTGCGGATGCTCTTTTTATTGAGCCCCAGTATCGCCTCGGCGTCGTTGCCCGCAACGTCGAGTGCCAACTTATCAATGACCACCTGGTCCTTGGTAGACGCATCGACGGAGACAACGCGGAAGTCGCCTTCCTGCATGGCGGGATCGAACGGGCCGACCTTGGCAAAGTCCCACGGCTCCAAAATGCCCATGAGGCGAACGTCCAGGTAGTTTGCCCTGGGATATGCCCAGTCGAGCACCTCGTAGTACACCAGGGTCTCCTTGCTCAGGCCCTTGCCCGGGAAGCTCGCCATCATGCGCAGGTCCGCCAGCGCCATGGGGAAGTAGAAGAGCATCATGTCGTTTTGGATCGCATCTTCTACATCGTGCCCGGCAAAGGCATCCGGATACTGACGCACCAGCTGCAGCGCGTTGGCACGTGCCTGCTGCGGCGAGATTTCGCAAGGAATACCCTGCTCAGGCACATACTCCGCACCTACGCCCATGGTCAGACGTTTGCTAAACGTCCCCGGCTTGAGCAGGTCGGCAATGCCGATCTTGTTGCCGCAGGACGGGCACTCAAACACGCGCTGGGTCGACTCGCCCTCAAAGGACGCACCACAGAAGGGGCAAGGAATGCTCACATGCGTGGCCTCTTGGAACTCCTGCGCCGTGCCGCGATCCTCCCACAGCAGATGTTCCAGGACCGACTGATTGCGCCAGTGCGAATTGAAGAAATACCAGTCCGGGTCCTCCGGGCGCTCGAGTTGCGACACATGCGTGAGCTTGAGCAGTCCATCCACCACCGTCAACGGCGTATGGCGAATGCCCAGGGCGCTCTTGGGCTCCCCCGCATCAGCCTGCCACGGAACCACCGTGCCGCAATAGGCGCACTCAAAGCTGCGCTTAGCCTGGCGCGAGTACATAGGGCCGCCGCAGTTTTGACATTTAATGGCAAACATCTCGTCCATGGAAACGTCCTCCTTTGCACAGGGGCTGTCGACATTAAGTATGTCGAGCAAACAGGCACATGCCCATACCCATGTGGCCCAAAATGGACCACTCAGGCAGACGAGAAGGCTCGCTCGTTAGCACCGGCAGACCATTACTGCATTTTCTGAGCATCGGTGCACAGCGCCTCCGCGCGAGCTACACTATCCCCTTAAACATGATTGTGAGGACGACCGCTATGCTATTTGTAAATCGGCTGGTACATACGCTTGTTCCCGGCGGCGAGGGCGAGCCGGTCGATACCTCCTGCCGCACCAACGCGGGCTTTGCCGCAAGCCTCATCTGCATTGGCCTCAACATCACCCTGTGCCTGGCCAAGGGCATCGCGGGCCTGCTCGCCGGCTCCGTCTCCCTCATCGCCGACGCTTTCAACAACCTCTCCGATGCCTCGAGCAACATCGTGAGTCTGCTCGGGTTCCGCCTTGCCAGCCGCCCGGCAGACGAGGGCCACCCTTACGGCCACGGCCGCTACGAGTACCTGGCCGGTCTGTTTGTCGCCGTCTTGGTTTGTGCCGTCGGCATCAACCTAATCCTCGAGTCGGTCACCAAGATCATCAAACCTTCCCCCACTGCATATTCGGCGCTCTCCTTAGCCGCCCTCGTCTTGTCCATGCTCGTTAAGCTCTGGATGGCCGCGTTCAACCGCACGCTGGGCGACCGCATCGACTCGGAGACGCTCATCGCCACGGCGCAGGACTCCAAAAACGACGTCATCACCTCGGGCTCGGTCTTAGTGGCGGCACTTATTTCGCAAACGACCGGCTTTGACCTCGACGGCTGGGCGGGCCTGGGCGTGGGCATCTTCATCTGCATCAGCGGCATGGGCCTGGTGCGCGACGCCATCAGCCCGCTGCTGGGACAAGCGCCCGACCCCAAGCTCGTCCAGGAAATCCGCGATAGGATTATGTCGTATCCGCAGGTCCTAGGCACACACGACCTCATGGTGCACGACTACGGCCCCGGCCGTCAGTTTGCCAGCGCACACGTGGAAATGCCCGGCGAGGGCGACGCATTTGAGCACCACGAGATCCTGGACACCATCGAGCACGACATCAAGCGCCAGATGGGCATTGGCATCACGCTGCACTGCGACCCCATCGCGACAACCGGCGATGATCTGCGCGGCTGGGTCAAGCGCGGCGTCATGCAGATCGACCCCGCGCTCTCCATCCACGACCTACACGAGCACGACGGGTTCGTTTCGTTTGACCTGGTGCGTCCCGACGGCTTTGACATATCCGACGAGGAGCTGCTGGAGCTCGTCACGCGCATCGTGCACGAGCGCCGACCCGACGTCTCGTGCGTCGTCACGTTTGATTCGGGCTTTAGCTCGCCCGACCGTCCGGCTGAACAGCTGTAGCCCGCTTAACAGCTAGTTTCCCTGCGCGCCCGAGATGCCGTTTTGTAGGGCGTTCCAGGCATCCGTCGCCAAGCCGCCCAAGTTCTGCGCGGCATCGCCCAGGTTTTGTGCCGTATCGCCCAGCTCTTGCGCCTTGTCTCCCAACTCCTGTGCCTTGTTGCTCAAGTCCTCCAGCGTATTGGAGCTCGAGCTGTCGGTACCGCTTTGTCCGTCGGACGAGTTGCCCGAGCTGTTCTTGTGCGTGAGCTGAATTTCGAGGTTGCCGCTGTCGTTATAGTAGGCAGAAGTAACGACCCAGTTGGCATCGACGACAGGCGTTGAGCCATCATCAGTCAGGACCACGGCATTCGAAAGATCGGCGCCGCGCGACTTAAGGAGCTTCTTGGCGTTGGACCAGTACTGCCCCGGGATATCGCTCAGATCGACGGTGCTAGACGAGGCGGACTCGGTTTGCTCGGCAGCGGTATCGGCCGTTGAACTCCCTCGCTTGTTGAGCATGCCCGACACGATGGCAAACACAACCGACAGCGCAAAGAAGATCGCCAGCACGATGAGGATCTTCTTGATCACGCTCGACGAACGCGACGGCTTCTTCTCCTCGTCCTCGCCATATTGCGGAATCGACTTGGGGTACTCGCGATACGGCTCGCGCGACTCGTAGCGAGGCTGCGCCGTGCGAGGCATATACGTCGTCTGCTGAGGCTGCGGAATGGGATTCTGCGGCAGGTCATCATAGGGATTCGGTGTCGAAGCGGCATAAGAATCCTGCGACGCATAATCAAACGGGTCCGGAGCTGCGTTGCCATAGGGGCCTTGCGAAGATGCAGCGCAAGAATCCTGCGCCGTGTCGCCATAGCCCATAACCCGGGTGGGCTCGGCAGAAGGCTGCGTCGCGGCGGGGTCGGTTCGCTTGTGACCGTCGGCCGCGCATGTCTTGTAGATACCGACGGGCTCTGCCCATCATAGGCTTTTGCGCGGGTAGAATGCATGGATAACTTGATGCTCACGCGCGACGGAAAGGAATCGTTGCATGGATCAGGACAAGACAACCGTGATGGGCGGCTACGGTTCCGCGCAGGCTGGCGATAGCGCCGATGCGACCCGCGTTGTTCCCAACCCCGGATATACCGACCCC
>CABUSH010000007.1 GCA_902494195.1 uncultured Collinsella sp.
GATGGACCTGTAGCTCAGTTGGTTAGAGCGTCCGGCTGATAACCGGGAGGTCACAAGTTCGAATCTTGTCAGGTCCACCATCAAAACTGTGAAGAGCCTCGGGGCAATTGCCTTGGGGCTTTTTTCTTACCAGCTAGACCAGTCTTAAAGCAGCTAAAAGAGCCCCGTCCCAAAAAGACTACCTTGATTTTGTGTGCTGTGAGAAAGATTGGGTAGTATAGCTATTCAATGCGGCGAAGGCGCCGTGTGTGAACCGTTACGTACCGGAGGTGTTCCATGGTTCGCGTCGACATAGAGACCATCGTCATGGCCGCCGGTCCCGTGCCATCGCTTATCGTGCTTCGCGAGCGCTGCAGCAAATCGGACTCCCCCGCGCCGCTGCGCTCCCTCTCTATCCAAACCGGCTCTTTTGAGGCTGCTGCCATCAGCCGCGGTATCGACACCGGCCGCACCGAGCGACCGATCGCCCACGACCTGTTGCTCGACACTCTCGATGCCCTGGATGCGAAACTCGAGCGCATCGAGATTGTGCGCGCCGAGCCGCCCGTGTTCTACGCGACGGTCGTCGTTTTGGCCGGCGGCAGCGAACGCGGCATCGATGCCCGCCCAAGCGACGCCATCGCCCTTGCCGTGCGCAGTAATGCCCCCATGTTTGTGGAGGACGACATCATGAACCGCCTGGGCACCGTCTCTCCGGTTGCCGAGCAGGTCGACGACGAGCAGGAGTTCGAGAAGTTCGACGAGTTCGTTCACACGCTCTCGCCCGACGATTTTTAAATGATGGGTAGCCATGAGACGGAGTATGCGCTGATGGGATGTGGCGTTTCGGCCGAGGCTGCCGCCATTGCCCGCGAGGCTCAGATGCGCTCGGAGGCCTCCGAAGCCGCGCGCATCGCCTATGTGATGCAGGCACGTACGCTTCGCGAGCGCCGTGCCTCCTTTATCAAGATGGTTGCCGTCTCCGCGCTTGTCGCGGCAATCTCATCGCGCCTTCGTGGTACAGTTGGTGCGCTTGGGTTTTCGATTTCGACGGGCCTGGTAATCTGGGGCGTGGTCGATGCCGTGATGCTGACCAATCAGATCAAGGTGCTCGATAAGCGTGCGGCCGACATGATGCGCGCTCGCGATGCCGCCGCCAAGATCGCTGCCGAGGCACAAAAACTGTAACGACGCCGGACTCGATGGGAAGGTCTAAAAATGGCACAGGATATGCAGGACGCCGGAAACGTCTCCGCCGAGCTCGACGCCATGGTGTGCGACCTCATCGGGGCATTTTTGGACGATCTTGCCGCTGGCGAGAATCCGGGTGTCGTCGTTGCGATCGAGGATGCCGCGTCCAACCGCTATCTGGCGGCACTCGACGAAGACGGCGAGGAGGCATGCCTCGAGGCTGCCACCAACTTTATCTCTGAGCACAAGATGGGCCTTAAGGACGAGGGCCTGGGCCGCATCGCCCGTTACGCCATCGGCTACACCGGTTGTGTCGAAATTGACGGCGGCTACCATGATGCCCTGCTCGTGAGCTTCTTTGAGGCGACGCTCGAGAGCGGCTTTTCGGCATACGTGCTGTATGAGGGCATGGGCGCCGGCGATGGTTTTATGTGGAGCGACCCTGAACCTGCAGGTGAGGAAACCCCTCTTATCTAAAATCGCTAAAATAAACGAGTTTTCGGTAAAAGGCTCAATATTCCCGCCGAGCGTTGTGCTGCTGGGCGGGTCGCATACGCGTGCCGTTTGTATATGGATAGAAGATAGGGGAACTACATGCGCGTAGACAATCTGAGGAACATCGCCATCATCGCCCACGTCGACCACGGCAAGACGACGATGGTCGACAAGCTCCTGCGTGCCACGGACGCCTTCCGTGCCAACCAGCAGGTCGAGGACCGCGTCCTGGACTCCAACGACCAGGAGCGCGAGCGCGGCATTACGATTCTCGCCAAGAACATCTCTATCGAGTACAAGGACGTCAAGATCAACGTCATCGACACCCCGGGCCACGCCGACTTTGGCGGCGAGGTCGAGCGCGTGCTGCGTATGGCCGACGGCGCCCTGCTGCTGGTTGACGCTTTTGAGGGCCCCATGCCCCAGACCCGCTTCGTGCTGCGTCACGCTATCGACACCGGCCTCAAGATCATGATCGTTATCAACAAGATCGATCGTCCGGGCGCCAACCCCGAGAAGGCCTACAACGACTGCCTGGACCTTATGGCCGACCTGGGTGCCACCGACGACCAGCTCGAGTTCGCCATGGAGCACGTGGTCTACGCCAGCGCCATGAACGGCTTTGCCCGTCTTGACCCCAACGACGGCAACATGGACATGTATCCGCTGCTTGATATGATCATCGACGACATGCCCGCCCCCGAGGTTGACGAGAACGCCCCGCTGGCCATGCAGTGCGTGACCATCGACCACTCCAACTTTGTCGGCCGCATCGGCATCGGTCGCGTGTATTCCGGCGCCATTCACCAGGGCGATCAGATCCTGGTTGTCAAGAACGACGGCTCCAGCGCAACTGCTACCGTCAAGCAGCTCTTTACCTTCGACTACCTGGGCCGCACCGAGTGCCAGGAAGTCGGCGCCGGCGACATTGCCGCCGTTGTCGGTATTGACCGCACCGATATCGGCGATGTCTACACCGACCCCGAGAACCCCGTTGAGCTCGAGCCCATCGAGATCGACCCGCCGACTCTGTCCATCGTCTTTGAGGCTTCGACCTCCCCGCTCGTCGGTCGCGACGGCGACATCGTGGGCGCCCGTCAGCTCAAGGAGCGCCTGTTCAACGAGGCCGAGAACAACGTGACCATGAAGATCGAGGAGCTCGAGGACAAGAGCGGCGTCGAGGTCTCGGGCCGCGGCATCCTGCACCTGTCCGTCCTGATGGAGTCCATGCGCCGCGAGGGCTTTGAGTTCCAGGTCGGCCGTCCCCGCGTTCTGTTTAAGAAGGACGAGAACGGCAACAAGATGGAGCCCGTCGAGCAGGCCGTCGTCGAGTGCCCGGACGAGTACTCGGGCAAGGTCGTTGAGGTCTTCGGTACCTCCGGCGGTATCATGACGAGCATGGATACCTCGGGCATCGTGACGCACCTCGAGTTCAAGATCCCAACGCGCGGCATCATGGGTCTTAAGAACCGCATCATGAACGTCACCCACGGCGAGGGTGTGTTCTACCACACCTTCCTGGAGTACGGTCCCTACGCCGGCGAGATCGGCAACCGTCAGAACGGCGCCATGATCTCCATGACCACCGAGAAGGCGGTTGCCTACGCCCTGGGCACGCTGCAGGAGCGCGGCCAGCTGTTTGTTGAGCCGGGCACCGAGTGCTACGAGGGCATGATCGTGGGCGAGCGCAGCAAGGCTGGCGACATGGTCGTCAACATCGCCCGTACCAAGAACCTGGGCAACCAGCGTTCCTCGACCTCCGATATCTCCGTCCAGCTGGTGCCGCCTCGCACCTTCTCGCTGGAGGAGGCGCTGGAGTACATCGCTGATGACGAGCTGGTCGAGATCACTCCCAAGAACATCCGCCTGCGCAAGCGTCTGATCAACGCCACCGACCGCAAGAAGGCCGCCGTTCGCGCCGGTCAGGTCAACAAATAAGCGCTGGGCTTTATAGCGACTAACAAGAAAGGGCGTCGACCGCAATGGTCGGCGCCCTTTTTGGTCCAAGGGGAACAGGTTCGTTTGCACCACCACAAAGGTGCCTGTCCCCCTTGTGGTGGTTGGCGGCTAAGCGGTGGGGAGTTCCGGCGTATTAGCCGGCTGTTGCGACTTGAGGTGGGCGTTGCGCCAGATGATCTGGATAACGTAGCCGAGCGTGAAGACAAAGGCCACGCCGCTGATGAAATCGCCTACGAGGGGGATTGCCGTAAGCACGCCCGCGGCGATACCGCCCACGGCTGCCATGGCGTAGCGGTTCTGGTTGTGTCCGACCATGCGGGCGATTGCGCACCCCGCAAAGGCACTCGACACCAATGCGATGCCGATAACGCCGCACAAGAGGGCTCCGGCAAGCGACAGGCCAGCGATAGAGATAATCAGCAGTAGGACGGCGGGGGCGACAGCAATCGTACCCAGAAGACCGCTCACCCACAGGGGCGCGGGATGCTGGTGGAGCATACCGGCGGCGCTGGCAGTCGCACGCGGAAAGACGAGCTCGAGCAGCAGAGCGACAAAGCAGGTCGAGAGTGCCGCGGCGACGATGCCGCCGATGACATCGTTAACGGTGGAAGTACCCTCGTTTTCGGTGCGGTCGATCTTGAGGGCACCGACCTCGGCTCCCGCGGCGCGCTCGGGGTCCTCGGAGACGTGCGCGTTCACGGTGCCGGTGATGTGGGCGTTCTTGCCCAGGATGAGCTTGTCGGCCCAAACCTCGACATCGCCCTCGACGGTGCCATCGATGGTCACCGTATCGCCCGCGAGCGCTGCCGACTTGGTAGAGCCGCGCAGGGCAACCGTCTCGCCTATCGCATAGAAGCAGTTGGCGGTGCTGTCGGAATTGAGCACGACGTGCTGACCGACGACCGTGACGCTGCCATCAACCGTAGTCTTGGCAATGTCGATGGTGCGCGCCGCAAGACGAACGGCGCCGCCCACCGTGCAGTCGCGGATCGAGAGGGTATCGCCCGCAGCGATGATATCGCGGTCGATGGAGGTGTCGTCCAGGTTGAGGCTCTGACCTGCCCAGTACAGGTCACCTTCGACGCCGGACGGAGTGGCGTCGTTGTCGGTCGCAAGTACGTTGCCTGCGGTGTCCGTGCCGGCAAAAGCCGTAGCAGGAAGTGCGGTGAGCGCCAGAGCGATGAGCGCGAATAGGATGGTGATGCGGCCCCACGCTTTACGGCGTTGGGTCGACGGGAATTGATTGTGGGGCATAGTGAATCCTTCGTCAGATGCTCGATATGCACCTAACAGGGTACCCAACGCGTGGGCGCTCTAAAAGAACCTCTCGGTTGCATTTCGAAGGATGAGCCCGCGCAATCTACTTTTTGTGGTGCAAAAAGCGCGCGATGTCCTCTTCGGTGGGGCTTTTGATGTCAAAGCGCAGCGACAGCCAACGCAGGCCCATGGTCACTACGACGCAAACGACCAGCGCGACGACATTGCTGACCAAGCCGCTCATGACGAGGCAGACATAGCTTGCCGATCCGGCGATAGCCGCGATGGCATAGAAGTTGGTGCGCTGGAAAATACCCGGAACCACGCCCATAAAGCCGTCGCGCAACATGCCGCCGCCCACGGCGGTGAAAAAGCCCATCATGATGCATACGGCCGGTGCGAATCCGTAGACCAGCGCCTTGTCCGCGCCGGTTGCCGCATAGATGCCCACCGAGATGATGTCGAGCAGGGGAATGAGTTTTTCGGGCTTGTCGACGATTGCCGGGAAAATGTAGATGATGGCTGCCGTGGCAATGGAAAGCGGGAGCGCCATCGGCTGGTTGAGGATGTAGACGTTGCCCACTTGCAGCGTCATATCGCGCAAAAGACCGCCGCCCAGGCCGCAAACCACGGCGAGCGCGACGGCGCCCACCAGGTCGAGCTTGTGCTCGCGCGCGACCAGAACGCCCGAGATCGATGCCGCGACAACAGCGAACATCTCGAGCCAAAACGGGATGGCGACCATGGCATCCGAGGCGTGTGAGGTAACGGTCATAGCGGCGACGACGGGCAAGGTGGGGTCCTTTGTGTTGCGGGTTTAGACAATGCCCGTACATAGTACATGGTTGGCGGGTCTGGCGACCCTATAGCTCGGTAAACGGTCGGGACTGGATGCGGGCGTAGGCACCAAACGTGTACATCAGCCTCCAAAGATGTCAAAAAATGTCGTTTTTGGAGGGTGATGTACACGTTTGGTGTGGGGCGCTGAGATGCCGCTACTCGGAAGGCATGTCTTCGCCCTGCGCGCCCTTCCAGTTGCGGATAAGTGCCTTGCGCAGTTCGTTTTGCTTTCGCTGGTGCTCGGCGTCCGTGCAGCGGGGCATACCGAGTGCTTCGCGAATATTGTTCATGGCGCGGTGAAAGGCAAGCTGACTTGCGAACTGTGCCGAGGTGAGCGTAACGATTCGATATCCCATTTGGGCGAGCACGGCCTCTCGTTCCGCGTCCGCTCCCTTGCGTTCGACCTCATCGTGAAAGCCGCCCTTATATTCGATGCCGAGTTCTCTGCGCTGATAAGTAACAAGAGTGTCGATTTTGAGCGTTCGGGCTTTTGTGCAATGCCAAAGACGTTGAGGGATTTCGAGCGGTTTATTGAGTTCGATACCTCGGATACCAACGCCGCCTTCGCTTGTTGGAAGTGAAAGGGCGATGGACGATGCGGTCTCCATGGGCGAGGCTGAGTGGTCGTAGATGTGTCTGAGCGCGAGTCTGGCGCGTGTGGCGCCGGGTTTGCCAGGGTGCCGATCGAGTAACTCGACAATTTCGTCCTTGGAGGTGGTGGCTGGTTGCTCGGTATAAGGGTCGGAGGGATTGAGCCCCATGCGATAGTCGCCGCAAGCTTCGTAACCATACTCGAGGTATTCGATCCTATCCATCCACTCGGCAGTGAGCACGAAGGTGAAGGCTTCGTCGGTGATAAAGATGCCGGGCGTAAGCTCGCCAATATGGTCGTAGGGTAGGTTTTGGCCGAGAACGTGGCAAGTGACACCGTTGGTGCGAATTCGCTCGAAAGCAAATACTACGGAGATGTCGATAGTCTTGAGCATGGTGGACGGAATGCCGCAGTCGGTAAGTGCCTGCCGAATGCGCGCGATGCGTTGCTGGGTAGAGAGGCCCCGCACACCTATCTGGTAGTCGCGTTGTGCGACGGCTCGAACCAGGTCTTGTGGCGCATGGTGGACGAGCCATGCGGCTTTATGCGTAATGAGAACAGGAGTATCCATTAGGGACCTCTCGCTTCGAGCTGACACCAACCTCTTATGTCCGTTGAGGTGGGGAAATATACCGGATGTGAGCAAATCGACTCATGCTCGGTGCGCGTCATATGCGAACGTGTACATCACACTCCAAAGATGTCTAAAAATGTCGTTTTTGGAGGGTGATGTACACGTTTGGGATTCAAGTTGAGATCGAAAGCGATGGGGGCGTGGCTGAAGAGGAGGGATGTCCAAATTTTGAGCTTCGCTCAAAATTTATCCGGTCGGCTGGCGCCGACCGCGCTGCGCTAAAAACGCGCCACTGGCGCGTTTTCTTTACGCTTTGCGCCCTGGCGGGTTCGAATCCCTCCTCCTCCGCCGTATTTGCTTGTAAGGGACTCTAAACAAAAAAGCCCCCGTTTTCGGGAGCTTTCTCAACCAAAATGGCGGAGGAGGAGGGATTCGAACCCTCGTGACCTTATACAGGCCAAACGGTTTTCGAGACCGCCGCATTCAACCACTCTGCCACCCCTCCGCGTGGGGTAAAAACAAAGCAGGCTCGAAGGCCTGCTTTGGAATTAACTGGCGGAGAGTCAGGGATTTGAACCCTGGAGACGCTTTTGACGCCTACACGATTTCCAATCGTGCTCCTTCGGCCACTCGGACAACTCTCCGTTAAATGCGAAAGTCAGTATACACGAGGAACCGCAAAGTGCAAACAGAAAAGTTGGCATTTTTTAAAACGCTTGGCCGCGCTTGTCGTTGCAGTGGGGTTTGAGGTGCCAAAAAACGGCTTCCGACCAGCGGGGTTGATTAACTCAATTGTTCAAAAGGGGTATTCATAAGCGACTTGGCAATGAATTTAAAAATCTTTGGGTGGCGCTGTGGACCACTGGTATGCATTTTGCGACCACAGCCTTGTGCCCGTTGACCTGTGGCTTGGCTCAGCTTGTCCCCGCGGCGTCGTATCTTGTCCACAAATCCGTCAAGCACTTGGTCAGCATTTGGTTGGAAGACGCATGAAACGTCGTGCGAGTATGGGCATATGTGGAGGTCATGAGGTTGTAGCTGCATATTCTTGCAGCCTAGGAGGTTGAAAGATATTATTACCAAGTCTTTTCCTGCTTCAGGCGCACCTTCACGACCTGAAGCCACATTTGCCCAGAGGAGGTGACAATATGAAGGCTTATGAACTGCTGTTCTTTGTTGACCCGTCGCTCGACCCCGAGACTCGTCTCGCTGTTATGAAGCGTATCGATACCACGATCGCTGAGGGCGCTGGCAAGGTCGACTCCGTTGACGAGTGGGGCAAGCGCAAGCTCGCCTACGAGATCAACGACCTCACCGATGGTGACTACACCCTCATCAACTTCCACGCAGATCCTACCCAGATCGCCGAGCTTGATCGCGTCCTGCGCATCACCGACGCTGTGGTCCGCCACATGATCGTCCGTCGCGACGACCAGGAGTAAGACTGTCGTTTTGGACTGGGCTTGTGCCCCAAGAGGAAGTAGTGAGTTATGAGCATCAATCGAGTGAACATCACCGGTAACCTCACGCGTGATCCCGAGCTGCGCGCCACCGCCGGCGGAACCCAGGTTCTGTCCTTTGGCGTCGCCGTGAACGATCGTCGCCGCAACCCGCAGACTGGCGAGTGGGAGGACTATCCCAACTTTGTCGACTGCACTATGTTCGGCACGCGCGCCGAGGCCGTGAGCCGTTTCCTGGCAAAGGGAAACAAGGTCGCGATCGAGGGCAAGCTGCGCTACAGCTCTTGGGAGCGCGACGGCCAGCGCCGGAGCAAGCTTGAGGTCATCGTCGATGAGATCGAGTTTATGAGCTCCCGCGGTGGCCAGGGTGGCTACGATCAGGGCGGTTACGCCCCCGCAGCCCCTGCAGCGCCCGCACCGCGTCCTGCCGCACCGGTGGCTACGCCGCCCGCGGTCGACGTCTACGATGAGGACATCCCGTTTTAAGGGCTGTTCACCTATTTTTGAGTGAGAGGCGGCTTCGGTTCGCCGAAGTTGCCAAACGAAAGGTATTTTGACATGGCTAATGATTTTTCTGCACGTCAGCCGCGTCGTAAGTACTGCCAGTTCTGCAAGGAGAACACTGAGTTCATCGACTATAAGGACACTCAGCTTCTCCGTAAGTACATGACCGACCGTGGCAAGATCAAGCCCCGTCGCGTCACTGGCGCTTGCACGCAGCATCAGCATGACATCGCCAACGCCATCAAGCGCGCCCGCGAGATGGCTCTCCTGCCGTACACCGTCCCCGTGGTTTCCTCTCGTGGCAACCGCGACCGCGGCTAAGAAGGGAGACGCATCATGAAGGTTATTCTTCTCGATGAGATCAAGGGCAAGGGCGGCGAGGGTGACGTCGTAGAGGTCGCTCAGGGTTACGCTGAGAACTTCCTGTTCCCCAAGAAGCTCGCTGTTGCCGCCACCAAGGGCAACCTCAAGCAGCTTGACGAGCGTCGCAACAACATCGCCAAGCGCGAGGCCGTCCGTCTGGCTACCGCCAACGAGACCAAGGCTGCCTTCGAGGGCAAGACGGTCACCGTTGACGTCAAGGTCGGCGACGAGGGCATCCTCTTTGGCTCCGTTACCGCCGCTATGATCGCTGACGCCATCAAGGCTCAGCTCGGTATGGACATCGACCGCAAGCGCGTCGAGCTCGGTAAGCCCATCAAGGTTGCCGGTGCCCACACCGTTGCCATCTCGCTGTACCGCGAGATCAAGGCCGAGGTTGTCGTTCTCGTCGGCGTTACCGCCGAGGAGCTCGCTGCCGAGGCTGAGGTCGAGGAGGCCGCTGAGGTCGCCGAGGCCGAGACCGCCGAGGTCGAGACTGAGGCTGCTGCCGAGTAGCATTTGCTGCAACGCAACAATCTTGTTCTAAGAAGGGCGCTCTGGGAAACCAGGGCGCCCTTTTGTTTTTTGCGCTGAGCGAGTGTCATGGTGAACGTTGCGTCGAAGTCCTATATACAGGACCGTTCATCCGTTTGGTTCGGTGATGATTGGCGGCGCGCGGCGCGTTTTGGGACCGTGGCTGATACTATGGATGCTCGCAAGCGATATGAATGAGGATGCTCATGGCATATGACGATAGGGAGACCGGGCTGACGGTTGAGGACCGCGGCTCAAAGTTGGGTCTTCCCCAAAACCAAGATGCAGAGGCCAATGTACTGGCCGCTATGCTGCTATCGCCCGAGGTGGTCGAAGAAGCCCAGGTCGAGCTGCAGCCCGATGATTTCTACCGGCCCATTCATAAGACCATCTATACCGCGATGGTCGATATGTACAACAGCCGCATTCCCATCGACTCCATCTCGCTGATCGATTACCTGCGAAGCATCAACAAGCTCGATGCCGTGGGCGGCGAAGCGTACATTTTGGAGTTGATGGGTCAGACCCTGTCGCTCGTCAACTGGCAGCACCATGCCGCCATCGTTCGCCGCGATTCGATGCTGCGCGAGCTGATTGGCGCCACCAACGAGATCAACGCGCTGGCATATAACGCCCCCACCGACACCAAAGAGGTCGTGGAGCTAGCCGAGAGCAAGCTGCTCAAGGTCACGGCGCGCGAGGTCAAGTCGAGCTACAAGACGCTGACCGAGTTTATGGTCGAAGCCTATAACGAAGCCGAGGAAGTGTGCCAGGCCGGTGGTCAGGCGGCGGGCGTGCCCACCGGCTTTCCGTCACTCGACCGTATGCTCATGGGTTTTCGCGAGGGTCAGCTCATCATCATCGGCGCCCGCCCTGCTGTGGGTAAGACGTCGTTCGCCCTGAATCTGGCGCTCAACGCCGCCGCTGCCGGTTATACCGTCGGCTTCTTCTCGCTGGAGATGTCGGGCAAGGAAATTGCCCAGCGTCTGATTTGCGCCTACGCCATGATCTCGATCAGTGACTTCCGCATGGGCCGCATTAGCCCCGAGCAGTGGGCCAATATCAACGAGGCCACGCAGACCTTGTCCAAGCTCGATATTCTGATTGACGATACGCCCGGCACCACGGTGACCGAGATTCGCGCCAAGAGCCGCCGCATGCTCCACAACAAGGAGAAGGCAATCATCATCCTGGACTACCTGCAGCTGGTGAGTCCTCCGCCGGGACGTCGCTCCGAGAGCCGTACCGTCGAGGTCTCCGAGATGTCGCGTGGTCTGAAAATCATGGCCAAGGAGCTCAAGATCCCGCTCATCGCGCTGTCGCAGCTCTCGCGTCAGGTCGAATCCCGTACCGGCAAGCGCCCGCAGCTTTCCGACCTTCGTGAATCGGGCTCCATCGAGCAGGACGCCGATATCGTTATGTTCTTGGACCGCTCCGCCGACGAGGCCGAAGCCTCGCGCGACGATCGACCCGACGAGGGCGTTACGCGTATCGTCGTGGCCAAGAACCGTTCGGGCCCGATCGGCGACGTCGACCTGATGTTCCTGCCGGCATCCACCAAGTTCTATGAGCTTGATGGGGCACATGCCGAGGAGTAGGACAGGCGCCCGTTGCACGGGTATACTGGGAATGTTTTGTGCTTCTGCGTGCCGGCGTGGCGCGTAGACAGTCCATGAATGTAAGGAGTAAACATGCCGTCAACCGTTTTGGTCGGTGCCCAGTGGGGCGATGAGGGCAAGGGTAAGATCTGCGACCTGGTCGCCGGCGACTTCGATGCCGTCGTGCGCTACTCGGGCGGCAACAACGCCGGCCACACCATCGTCGTCAACGGCAAGAAGTACGGCCTGCACCAGGTGCCCTCCGGCATCATGTATTCCGACCATGTGTCGGTGATCGGTAACGGCTGCGTCGTCAACCCCAAGGTTGTCCTTGAGGAGATCGACATGTTCGAGGCCGACGGCATCACCACCAAGAACCTCAAGATTAGCGGCAACGCGCATGTCATCATGCCGTACCACATCGACCTGGATGGCGCCTTTGAGCAGAAGCTCGGCAAGAAGAACATCGGTACCACCAAGCGCGGTATCGGTCCGTGCTATCAGGACAAGATGGCCCGCATTGGCCTGCGCATGCAGGATATGCTGGACGAGGCGCTGTTCCGCGACAAGCTGGAGACCGCTCTCGCCCGCGTGAACCCCGAGCTTGAGCTCATCTACAACCTGCCCACCTACACCGTGGACCAGATTTGCGACGAGTACCTGCCCATGGCCGAGCGCCTGCGTCCCTACATCACCGAGACGAGCCTGCTGCTCAACAACATGATCGATGAGGGCAAGGACCTGCTGTTTGAGGGCGCCCAGGCGACGTTGCTCGACATCGACCACGGCACCTATCCGTACGTGACGTCTTCCAACTGCACCGCCGGCGGCGCCATCACCGGCTCCGGCGTGGGCATGAAGAACGTCGACCGCGTGCTGGGCGTCATGAAGGCCTATATCACCCGCGTCGGTTCGGGCCCCATGCCCACCGAGCTTTCCTATGAGTCCGAGGCCGGTCACACGCTGACCGAGGAGGGCTATGAGTACGGTGTGACCACCGGTCGCCGTCGTCGCTGCGGCTGGTTCGACGGCCCCATCGCCAACTACGCCTCACGCGTCAACGGCCTCACCGATATCGCCCTGACTAAGCTCGACGTGCTTTCGGCCTTTGACACCATCAAGGTGTGCGTGGCCTACGACGTCGATGGCGAGCGCTACACCAGCGTGCCCGAGCATCAGGTGCGCTTTGAGCATGCCAAGCCCATCTACGAGGAGCTCCCCGGCTGGAAGTGCGACATCACCGGTTGCCGCAGCTTTGATGAGCTGCCGCAGGAGGCTCAGGACTACGTGGCGTTTATCGAGGATCTGGCACACACCCGCGTGACGTTCATTGGCGTCGGCGCCGGTCGCGAGCAGATCATCAACCGATTCTGGAAGTAATCGGGACTATTTGGTTATTGCGATATACCCCTTTGCAGCCCAAGCGGGCGGCCGAGGGGTATATTTGCTTGCAAAGGGCTCGCGCGGAGCGGGCCATTCATCCATAGAGGAGGCACCCTTGAAGGCGGACACTCAAACCATCGACATCCTGTTGTTGGGCAGCGGCGGCCGTGAGCATGCTTTGGCAGCTAAGCTCGCAGCATCACCGCGCGCCGGCAAGCTCTACATCGCGCCGGGCAACGGCGGCACCGCGAGCTGCGGCGAGAACGTTGTTCTCGACGACTGCGATCCTGCGGCCGTGGCGGCGTTTGCGCAGAGCCACGGATGCGGACTCGTGGTAATTGGCCCCGAGGCTCCGCTCGTGGCGGGCGTGGCCGACGCCGTGCGCGCGGCGGGTATTCCCTGCTTTGGCCCGGGTGCCGAGGGCGCCCAGATGGAGGGTTCCAAGCTGTTCTCCAAGCAGCTCATGGAGCGCGCCGGTATTCCGACGGCAGCCTACGGCTCGTTTACTGACGAGGCTTCGGCTCTTGCCTATGTACGCGAGCAGGGTGCCCCGCTGGTTGTGAAGGCTGACGGCCTGGCCGCAGGCAAGGGCGTTATCGTGGCGACTGAGCTCGAGCAGGCCGAGGAAGCCGTGCGTGAGTGCTTTGGCGGAGCCTTTGGCGATGCCGGCAACACCGTTGTCATTGAGGAGATGCTGGTTGGCCCCGAGTGCTCGCTGCTGGCCTTTACCGACGGCAAGACCGTGCGCCCCATGGCCACCTCACAGGACCACAAGCGAGCGCTCGAGGGCGACAAGGGCCCCAACACCGGCGGCATGGGTGTCTACAGCCCGGTGCCCATCGTGACCGACGAGGAGCACGCCACCATGGTGGCGGTCATGGAGCAGACCGTTGCCGAGCTTGCTGCCGAGGGCATCGACTACCGCGGCTGCCTGTACGGCGGCTTTATGCTCACGCCCGCCGGCCCCAAGGTGCTGGAGTTCAATGCCCGCTTTGGCGACCCCGAGACACAGGTCGTGCTGCCGCGCCTTAAGAACGACCTGGTCGAGGTCATGCTGGCCTGCGCCAACTGCGAGCTCGATCAGATTGAGCTCGACTGGCGTGACGAGTGGGCTGTGGCCGTTGTCCTGACGAGCGCGGGCTATCCCGGCAGCTACGAGAAGGGCAAGGTCATCACCGGTATCGCCGACGCCGAGGCCATGGAGAACGTGACCGTGTACCACGCGGGCACCGCCGTGGTGGATGGCCAGCTCGTGACCAACGGCGGCCGCGTGCTTGCCGTGACCGCGCTGGGCGACACGTTCGAGAACGCTCGCAACCTTGCCTACGAGGCCTGCGAGAAGATTGATTTTGAGGGCAAGACCCTGCGTCACGACATCGGCCTGCGTGCGCTGCGCGGCCGCGACGCCTGGGATGCCTAAAATCCGAGAGGAATGAGACGGATGGACGAGAAGAACGAAGAGCTCGTGGACGCACAGATCGTCGAGGAGGACAGCCGCATGTATGGGCACGCCGAGGGCGAACCTGGTGGCGAGGTCGCTGACGAGCCGGCGCTGGTGCTGGGCGACGACGACCCGCACGATGCCGAGCTGCACGAGAAGATTCTTTCGGAGGAGTGCGCCTGGAAGGGCAAGATTCTCGACGTCCACCGTCTTGAGGTTGAGCTGCCCAACGGTCGCCGCAGCGCCCGCGATATCGTTCGCCATCCGGGTGCGGCGGCCGTTGTGGCGCTGACCGAGAGCGGCAAGATCGTACTGGTGCGTCAGTACCGCACCGCCATCGACCGCGTGACGGTCGAGATTCCCGCCGGCAAGCTCGACCCGGGCGAGGACCCACTCGATTGCGCTAAGCGCGAGCTACACGAGGAGACGGGCTTTAGGGCCGATCGCATTCGCTTTTTGACGTCGATTGTCACGTCCTGCGGTTTTTGCGACGAGATCATTCACATCTACTTGGCTACCAAGCTGGAGTTTGATGCGCCCAACCCCGACGATGACGAGTTTGTCAACGTTGACCTGGTGCCGCTGCACGAGCTGATCGACGCCGTGCTCGACGGCAAGATCGAAGACGCCAAGACCGTCGTGGGCGCCTTGGCCTGCGACAGCATCGCTCACCGGCTAGGCGGAGCGGAGCTTTAACGAGCGGGGATGGTCCCGCAGGTTTGTGTAAGTCAGCGAAAGTGCTCCATTTGAGACAAGGTGGCCTAAAAGAGGAGGGAAGCGTATGGATATACGCGACCGACGATTGAAGGCCAGATTGTCCAAATGGAGTACTTGCAGCGTCGAGACGAAACTCGGTTTGGTAAAACCGCGTAAGGTGATTATGCTGAAGAGGTTTCTTTCGTATTACAAGCCCCAGATGGGGCTTTTTGTTGCCGATACTGTTTGCGCTCTGGTGCTTGCCGCCATTGACCTTGCGTTTCCTATTATTCTGCGCAATCTGACCGGTGGGCTGTTTACCCAGGGTCAGGCTGCCATTATGCAGGCGCTCGGTATGATCGCGGTGGGCTTGGTGCTGATGTATGCCGTCCGCTGTGCCTGCCGCTATTTTGTGAGCTATTGGGGTCACGTGATGGGCGCGCGCATGGAGTCCAAGATGCGCGAGGACCTGTTCGACCAGTATGAGCGCTTTAGCTTTGCGTACTTCGACCGCAACAGCTCGGGCGATATGATGAGCCGCGTGGTCAACGACCTGTTCGATATCTGCGAGGCGGCGCATCACGTGCCCGAGTGGATCATCATCTGCGGTATCGAGATTATCGGCTCGTTTGTGATCCTCTTTACCATCGCCCCGGTGCTGGCGCTTGCCATGGCTGTGGTGACGGCAGCGTTTGCGGTCATCATGTTTTGGCAGAACATGCGTATGCGCGAGGTCTTTAGCGACAACCGCAAAAAAATCAGCGGCATCAATGCGCAGCTGCAGGATTCGCTGGCGGGCATGCGCGTGGTCAAGAGCTTTGCCAACGAGGAGACCGAGCGCACCAAGTTTCGCGCCTCCAACAATCGCTACCTTTCGTCCAAGGAAAACATGTATCACGCCATGGGCGTCTATACTGCGACGTATGGCCTGCTCTCGGGCGTGCTCTACGTAATCGTGGTGCTGCTGGGTGGTTGGCTCGTTGCCCAGGGTCAGCTGCAGGCGGTCGATATGGCGACCTTCGCACTCTATATTTCGCTGTTCTGCACGCCGCTCGAGACGCTTGTGAACTCGGCCGAAACGTATCAGAAGGCCATCGCCGGCTTTAAGCGCATGGACGAGGTGCTCTCGACCGCGCCGGATATCCAGGACAAGCCGGGCGCCACGGATCTGCAAGTGACCGCCGGCGCCGTGGATTATCACGACGTGTGCTTTAACTACGAGGATGCCGAGCTGGGCGAGGGCGATGCCGACGAGCGTCCCGTTATCGACCATATGGACCTGTCCATCAAGCCCGGGCAGACCATCGCTTTGGTTGGCCCTTCGGGCGGCGGCAAGTCCACGACCTGTTCGCTGCTGCCGCGCTTTTATGACGTGGCTACCGGATCCATTAGCATCGACGGCCAGGACGTGCGCGATGTGACGCAGCAGAGCCTGCGCCGCGCCATCGGCCTGGTGCAGCAGGATGTCTATCTATTTGACGGTACGATTGGCGAGAACATCGCCTACGGCAAGCCGGGCGCCACGGCAGAAGAGATCGCCGAGGCCGCCCGTCGCGCCAACATCGATGCCTTTATCGAGTCGCTTCCACAGGGCTATGACACGGTCGTGGGCGAGCGCGGCAGCCGTCTTTCGGGCGGACAGAAGCAGCGCGTTGCCATCGCGCGCGTGTTTCTCAAGAATCCCAAAATCTTGATCTTGGACGAGGCGACGAGTGCTTTGGATAACGAGAGCGAGGAGGCGGTGCAGGAGTCGCTCGAAGAGCTGGCACGCGGCCGTACCACAATCATCATCGCCCACCGTCTTTCGACCATTAAGCACGCCGATGAGATTGCGACTGTCGAGCATGGTCGCGTTGTGGAGCGTGGCACGCACGAGGAGCTTCTCGCCCGTGGCGGCACTTATGCCCGTTACTATCGAATGCAGTTCGAAGGTGCGCGTGCGCACGAGCTCGACTGATTGATATGACAGGAAGTTTATGGCTGACAAGAACCCTTTGACTCCGGAAGAAGTGACGGAGTTATTCTCCGAAATCGATGCATCCGGTGTCTTGGATCCCACGCTTGCCAAAAAGCGCACCGAGCGCATGCGTGAGAAGGAGGCTGCGGCCAAGCGCGGTGACAAAGCGGCGCTAGCGCAGCTGCGCAGCGAGGACCGCGCGAGCCAGGCAAAACATATCGACCCGCTGTCCGAGGACGACCCTTCGGGCTCGCAGGTGAGCCATACCATTACGAAGACTGCCATGGCCGTGGTCATTGGCATCTTGGTGCTGATTGTGGGCATGCAGATCGGCTACGGCGTGATGCGCCGTCTGAATACCGCCAACCTGTCCGAGAGCGTTTCGGTGGATACCGTCTCGACCGCGCTCAAGGGTGGACTCGAATGGGGCAACGGCTTTACGCAGTTCCCGCTTGATTTTTCTGTCGACGAGGCCGATGAGCGCACGGGCACGGTTGAGGTGACGGTGTTGGACACGTCGTCTGCCAATGAGCTCGAGCTGCTGTCCAACGGGCAGATCCAGGCCGCGGCGCTTGCGACCAACGCCCTGCTCAACGACAAGATTGACCGCGTGGTGTATAACGTTCACGCCTATATCGACGAGGATAGCAACATTCAACACGATTCCTTCTTTGGCATGTTTCCCGCGCGGGGTCATCAGAGCGCCATTTTGACGTTTGTGTGGACCAAGAGCTCATCCAACGCCACGAGTATCGACTGGAAGATGCGCATCGTAAGCATGGACGACACCATTGCCGAGCGCATTCAAAAACAGGTGAACTCGGTTTCGTCGCTGATCGAGGACCCGGTGGTGAGCCAGACCAAGATTGACGAGGAAAAGGCCGAACGTGACCTGGAGCATCGTCTGCATGGCCGCGAGATTTTCCGCGGCGGCAAGCCCGATCGCTCACCGTCCGATCTGCTGGAACAGGACAAGCAAAAGTAAGAGGCCATTATCCCGCGTGAGCCACAAGCCCACGCGGGATAATTTTTCTGGGACGGGGATTAAATAATCATTATGCATAGAAAGTCATAATTATCATTTCGTAAACATTTCGATGAAATTAACGCCATGAGGCATGCTTGCGGTTACAATACCGCGAGGCCTAACTACACACCTTTAAGCCGGTCCTGTGAGACCGGGAAGGAGAATTATGGCGAACAACCATACCGCGGGCGCTGCCGCCCGCACCTTCGCGCCCAGCGAGCTTTGCCAGCGTATGCTGGCCAAAACCAGCAAGGGCACCTGCGGTCCCTGTATCCTGTATCTTGAGGATGGGACCATTTTTTATGGACGTGCATGCGGCGCCGAGGGCACCGCGACCGGCGAAGTCTGCTTCAACACCTCGCTCGAGGGCTACTTTGAGGTCATGACCGACCCGAGTTATGCCGGCCAAATTGTAACCATGACCTATCCGCAGATCGGCAATTACGGTATCGACGAGACCGATGTCCAGTCGGCCTTCCCCGGCGACGCCGTGCGCCCTGCGAGCGCTCCGGCTATGCGCGGCATGATCGTTCGCGATATGTGCGCCACGCCTTCTAACTGGCGCTCGGCCGTCAGCGTGCCGGAGTACCTGCGCGCTCACGGCATCGTCGCTATCGAGGGTATCGACACCCGCGCTCTGGTGCGCCATCTGCGCGACAATGGTTCCAAGATGGGCATTATCTCGACCGAGATCTTCGACGTCGACGAGCTTGCCGAGCGCTTGTCCGCTGCGCCCACGCTGGTAGGCGAGAACCTGGTCAAGACCGTAAGTTGCCCCGCGCCTCACGAGTTTGTGGCCGCCGACCTGCCTGCCACGCATGACTTTGCGCTTGCGGCTGCCGCTCCTGCCCGTCACAAAGTGGTCGCCTACGACTGCGGTGTGAAGCGCGGTATTCTGGAGGGCCTGGTCCGTGCCGGCTGCGATCTCACCGTCGTGCCGTGGGATACGCCCGCCCAGCAGGTGCTCGACATGAATCCCGATGGCGTCTTTTTGTCCAACGGCCCCGGCGACCCCGATGCCGTGGTGGAGACCTATGAGCAGGTACAGCAGCTGATCGGCAAGGTGCCGGTCTTTGGCATTTGCCTCGGTCACCAGATGATCAGCCTGGCCTGCGGCGCCCAAATGGAAAAGCTTAAATTCGGTCACCGTGGCGGTAACCAGCCGGTTATGAATCTGGTGAGCCGTCGCGTGGAGATCACCGCGCAAAATCACGGCTTTGGCCTGCTGTTCCCCAGTCTGGGCAAACTGATTCCGGAGCTTTCCGGCGGCGAAACCGAGCATGCGGCCGACGGTGACCTGCGCGCCTGGGTGCGTCGCGGCATCGCGCCGGTCGTGATGAACGAGCGCCTTGGTCGCATTCGCCTGACACATGTGAACCTCAACGACGGCACCGCCGAGGGCATCCAGCTGCTCGACGCCCCGTGTTTCTCGGTCCAGTACCACCCCGAGGCTTCGCCTGGCCCCACCGATGCCCACTATCTCTTTACCGCCTTTACGCGACTCATGGACGGCGAGGAGAACTACCTGGACATCGACACCGCGAAGGACCGCCTCGCCGGCTGGAATTTCGCCGAGTCCGAGAACGCTGCGACCGAGGAGAACTAACAATGCCGAAACGTACTGACATCAAGCGCATCCTCGTTATTGGTTCGGGCCCCATCGTTATTGGCCAGGCCTGCGAGTTCGACTACTCCGGCGCCCAGGCCTGCAAGGTGCTCAAGGAGGATGGCTTTGAGGTCATCCTGGTCAACTCCAATCCGGCGACCATCATGACCGACCCGGGCTTGGCCGACCGCACCTATGTTGAGCCTATCACCGCCGAGTTTATCGAGCGCGTGATCAAGAAGGAGCGCCCGGACGCGCTGCTGCCCACGCTGGGCGGCCAGACCGGTCTGAACGCCGCCGTCGAGCTGGCAAAGGACGGCACGCTCGACAAGTACGGCGTCGAAATGATCGGCTGCGACCTGGCCGCTATCGAGCGCGGCGAGGACCGCAAACTCTTTAACGAGGCCATGGCCGAGATCGGCCTGGAGGTCGCGCGCTCGGGCTATGCCTACAGCGTGGCCGACGCCGAGGCCATCGCCGAGCGCGTGGGATATCCCTGCGTACTGCGCCCGAGCTTTACCCTCGGTGGCGCCGGCGGCGGCATCGCGCATACCCACGAGGAGCTCGTCTCCATCGTGAGCCAGGGCCTTGAGCTCTCGCCTGCCCATGAGGTGCTGGTCGAGGAGTCCATCGAGGGCTGGAAAGAGTATGAGATGGAGGTCATGCGTGATCACGCCGGCAACGGCATCATCGTGTGCTCCATCGAGAATCTCGACCCCATGGGCGTGCATACCGGCGACTCCATCACCGTGGCGCCGGCGCAGACGCTAAGTGACCTTGAGTACCAGCGCATGCGTGTCGCGTCGCTCGCCATTCTGGAGAAGATTGGCGTCGAGACCGGCGGCTCCAACGTGCAGTTTGCCGTGAACCCTCAGACCGGCCGCCTGATCGTCATCGAGATGAACCCGCGCGTGAGCCGTTCGTCCGCGCTGGCCTCCAAGGCCACGGGCTTCCCCATCGCTAAGGCCGCCGCGCGCCTGGCCGTGGGCTACACGCTCGACGAGATCGTCAACGACATTACCAAGGCAACGCCTGCCTGCTTTGAGCCCACGATTGACTACTGCGTGGTCAAGGTGCCGCGCTTTGCCTTCGAGAAGTTCAAGGGTACCGACCCCACGCTCACCACGCGCATGAAGGCCGTGGGCGAGATCATGGCGATCGGCCGCACCTTTGAGGAGGCCTTCGGCAAGGCCATGCGTTCGCTGGAGGACGGGCATCAGGGCATTTGTGTCGGTGGCAAGGAAGGTGCCGACAAGCTGAGCGACGATGAGCTCGCTCAGGCCGTGGCAACCCCGACCGAGCATCGCATCTTCTTTGTGGTCGAGGCCCTGCGCCGCAGCTGGGACGTTGCGCGTATCCATGCCATTTGCGGCATCGACCCGTGGTATCTCAACCGCATCAACGACATGGTGCAGGTCCAGGAGAGCATCCGCGGCCTGCGTGTGGAGGATATCGACGCCGATGCGATGCGCCTGCTCAAGCAGTACGGCACGAGTGACGCCGAGATTGCCGCGCTGACCGGCTCGGACGAGCGCTTTGTGCGCGCTTACCGCAAGGGCCTGGGCGTGGTTCCCAGCATGAAGACGGTCGATACCTGCGCCGCCGAGTTCTCGAGCGCCACGGAATATCACTACAAGACGTACGAGAACATCTACCGCACGAGCCCGGACGCCAAGAAGTGCGTGGCTCCCGACGAGACCACGCCGGCGGACAAGCCCAAGGCGATGATCCTGGGCGCCGGCCCCAACCGCATTGGCCAGGGTATCGAGTTCGATTACTGCTGTGTGCACGCGAGCTACGCGCTGGCGGCCCGCGGCTTCGAGACCATCATGGTCAACTGCAATCCCGAGACCGTCTCGACCGACTATGACACGTCCGACCGTCTGTACTTTGAGCCGCTCACCTACGAGGACGTCATGGACGTTATCGATGTCGAGCGCCCCGACGGCGTCGTGGTGACGCTCGGCGGCCAGACCCCGCTTAAACTGGCGCGCATGCTCGAGGAGAGCGGCGTCAACATCATGGGTACCAAGCCCGACGCCATCGACTTTGCCGAGGACCGCGAGCGCTTTGCCGCCCTACTCGACAAGCTGGGCATTATGTATCCGCCGGCGGGTCAGGCAACCTCGTTTGAGGAGGCCGAGACCGTGGCCGCGCACATCGGCTACCCGCTGCTGGTGCGTCCGAGCTACGTGCTGGGTGGCCGCGGCATGATGATCGCCTACGATGCCGGGCATCTACGCGATTACATGGCCGAGGCTGCGCGCATCAGCCCCGACTACCCGGTGTACCTCGACCGCTTCCTGGAGGGTGCGATTGAGTCCGATGTCGATGCCCTGTGCGACGGCGAAGAGGTCTACATCGGCGGCATCCTGGAGCATATTGAGGAGGCCGGTATTCACTCCGGCGACTCTGCGACCTGCATTCCGCCGTTTAGCTTTAGCGAGAGCCTGCAGGCGAAGCTCCGCGAGACCACGCGCCGCATCGCGATGGCGCTGGGCGTACGCGGCCTGGTCAACGTGCAGTATGCCATCAAGGGTGAGACCGTCTACGTGATCGAGGCCAACCCGCGTGCCAGCCGTACCGTGCCGTTTATCTCCAAGGCCACCGGCGTGCCGCTGGCCAAGTGCGCGGCGCGTATCATGGCGGGCGATTCCATCGCGAGCTTGGGCCTGCCGAGCGATGAGCGTCAGCTGGACTGGTTCTGCATGAAGGAAGCCGTTATGCCCTGGGGCCGTTTCCCGGGCGCCGACGTTATCCTGGGGCCCGAGATGAAGTCGACGGGCGAGGTCATGGGTATCGCCAAGAGCTATCCCGAGGCATACGCCAAGACGCAGCTGGCGATCGACTACAAGCTGCCCGGCCCGAGTTGCGGCAAGGTGTTCATTAGCGTGTGCGACCGCGACAAGCGCCATATCCTTTCGGTCGCCCGTATCCTGCGCTATCTGGGCTTTGACATCTGCTCTACCGAGGGTACGGCGCGCGTGCTGCGTGGAGGCAACGTGACGTGCGAGATCGTGGAGAAGATTAGCGGCCCGCACGACGGCGAGCGCCCCAACATCGGCGACCTCATCGCCGATGGCAAGATCGCGGTGATCATCAACACGCCGTACGGTCCGGGCTCGCGCGGCGACGGCTATCTGCTGCGCACCGAGGCAGTGCGACGCGGTGTGACCTGCGTGACCGCGATGTCTGCCGCCAACACGTACGTGAGTGCCATCGAGGCGGTGCGTGAGGACCAGCAGGGTCACGGCAGCGCCAACGACATGGGCATGGACGTCATCGCCCTGCAGGACCTGCCGCAGCACACGGTGTAATGTGACCTGGTCGGCCGGGGCGGCAGCCGGACACTTTCTCTCGGAAACTGGGCTTCGCGAAGTTTTCCGAGAGAAAGGACCGCCTCCCGCCCCGGCCTACGGTGACTCGGTTGCACCGTGTGCTGCCGAAGGGGCTTTGTGCGATGACTAGGGCTGAATAGAAAATGAGTGTGGGCGCCGTCGTTCGTTTGAACGACGGCGCCCACGTTTTGGATTTATTGGGCTGTGGCGGTGAAGGTTGTTTTGTCGGCGGCGATGTGCACGTGCAGCTTTGCCTGACCGTCGCAGCTGATGAGCACGCCTACCTCGAACGGGGTTCCCGTCTTGTCGTAGGTCGAACGCACGATGCGCATCGCCGCCTTACCGGTGTTCTGTCCCAAAAGACGCGCCTCATGCTTGTCGAGGTTGACCGTCTCGTAGACGGCATCGACGCTTGCGGGCAGGATGCCGGTCTTTTCCGCGATGTAGGCGTAGAGCGAGCCATCCACGTCTTTGCGCGTGAGCTCGGGGCAAAGTGACACGGGGATATAGACGTAGTTGAGCTCCATGGGTTTGTCGTTGGCGAGACGCAGGCGGCGAATCTCCCAGACGGGTGTCCCTTCGGGCACTTTGAGCCCGGAGGCGATGCCGCGGACGGCCGGTATGCTTGAAAAGGCGAGAATCTGCGAGCTCGGAACCCGTCCCGCTTCGCGCATCCGCGCGCTGAAATTCAGGGCCAGGTCGATGCCGGGTGCTGAAGTTTGGGGCTTGATGAACGTGCCCTGGCCGCGCTTGCGCACCACGCGCCCCTCGATGACGAGATCTTGGAAGCAACGGCGCACGGTCGCGCGCGATAACTCCAGCCGCTCACAGATTTCGAGCTCGCGTGGCAGCGGCGTCTTGGTGTCGAACGCCTGGCTGGCGATAAGCAGAGCGATTCGATGTTTAAGCTGGACATAGAGCGGCGTATCACCGCTGCGGTCGAAGGGTTCGGAGGCGAGAAACGAGATCATATCCATGGGGTACCTCCATGTCGTGGGCGTACGTGACATGGTCTGACACTGCGGGGCAAACCGGAGATGCCAGGCCCGATTCTTGCTGGTATGTATGGTGCATAAGGAACATAAAACATTTATCAGGCAATCTACCTGCTATTTTAAAAATAATTAGAAGGAAAAATAATTTAGGCACAAAAATAGTTGCTACCGTTAACCGATGAATAGTTGCCGTTCGCAACTATTTTCTTGTACCGAACATGCCCCGGCGCAACAATAATATCAGCAAAAAGCAAAGCCGTGCGACACACGGCAGGTCGAGAGGAGACCGCATGCGGTATCTGGTAATGGTCAGTCACGGAACGCTCGCTCCCGGACTGCACAGTGTCCTCAAGATGCTCGGCAATGACGCCCCGAACATCTTGTCGACGAGTCTCGTGGACGGCATGGGCGCTGACGAGTATGTCGAGAACGTCAAGGCGATGCTCGCTCCCGTTACCGCCGATGACGAGGTTGTCCTGCTTGGTGACATCCTGGGCGGATCGCCGCTCACCAATGCCATGAACACGCTGGCCGAGAAGGGTTTGCTCGCCCACACCATTGCCTTCGGCGGTATGAATCTGCCCATGGCTATGACCGCCATGATGGGGCTTGCCACCATGGACCTGGATTCCCTCAAGCAGATGATGCTGCAGGAGGGCAAGAACGGTATGTCCGAGCTCGTTGTCCCGACCGATGACGCCGACGACGAGGACGACGACATCTAGGCAGCGCATCCGCCCAAATTTTCGTGATGGAGCGGGGGTTAAGAGGAAAGACCCCCGGTGATAAAGAAAGGGAGAACGCATGATTTCGTTCATCCGTATTGATGACCGTATGATCCATGGACAGACCGTTACCCGTTGGGCCCTCGAGTATCCCTGCGACGGTCTTATCGCCGTCAACGACGCTGCAGCGTCCAACCCCGTGCTCAAGGAGGCCTACAAGAGTGCCTCGGGCAAGAAGACGTTCGTGTGGACCAAGGAGCACTTCAAGGAGGTCTCCGAGAAGGTTCTCAAGTCCGACACCAAGTACTTCCTGATCACCAAGAACCCGCTCGACATGAAGGAACTTCTCGTCGATTTTGGCTTTAAGCCCGGCATGGACCGCATCATCGTCGGTCCCTGCAACGATCGTCCCGGCACCACCAAGCTTGGCAACAACCAGTCGATCACGCAGGAAGAGGCCCAGGCGCTCGAGGATCTCACCAACGCCGGTTACACGGTCGAGTTCGCCCTTATCAAGGAGAAGTCCATCGGTGAGTGGCCCAAGTTCCGCGGTCAGTTTGGCTTCTAGTTAGGTGCCAGCCGCATTTTGGTATCTACAGCCCTTGGTGAAAGGGGCTGAGGAATAAAGAAAGGGGAAAGCATGGCAATCAATGCATTCCAAGCCGCGCTGTTCGGCCTGTTCGCCTGCCTGGCATCACTGCCTGGCATGGGCGGCACGACGATCGGCAACTACACTCTGGGTCGTCCTCTGGTCGCCGGCCTCATCGTCGGCATCATCATGGGCGATATGCAGACGGGTATCCTCGTCGGCGCTGCCATCCAGGTTGTCTACATCGCTCTCGTGACCCCCGGCGGAACCGTCTCCGCCGACGTCCGCGCCGTGTCCTATATCGGCATCCCGCTGGCGATCCTCGCCATCAAGAACTCGGGCATCGATCCCGCCTCCGCTGAGGCTGCCGGCATGGCCGCATCCCTCGGTGCCGCCGTCGGCACGCTCGGCACTGTGCTCTTCTATGGCACCGCCACCATCAACCTGGTGTGGCAGGGCATGGGCTGGAAGTGGCTCGAGAAGGGCGATCTCCACAAGCTCTACCTGGTCAACAACGTTCTGCCTTGGATCGGTCACATCGTCTGCTCGTTCCTCCCGACGTTCATCATCACCATGGGCGGCACCGCCATGGTCGACCTCATGAAGACCTACATGCCCATGGACGGCATCGCGATGAAGACGCTGTTTACCGTCGGCTCGCTGCTGCCTACCGTCGGTATCGCCATCCTGCTCAAGCAGGTCATCTCTAAGCCCACGGACTTCCTGACGTTCTTCTTCGGCTTCACCCTGTCCGCTGTTATGGGCTGCAACCTGATCGCCGCTGCCGGCATCGGCTGCTTCTTCGCCCTGATCAACTATGAGATCGCTTCGCTCAAGATCGACCTCGCAAACGCTCCCAAGGCAGCTATCGCCTCGGGCTCAGATGATGAGGAAGAGGAGGACATCTAATGGCAGAGAAGAAAAAGCTCTCTAAGAAAACGCTTGCCAAGTCGTTCCGTAACTGGTCCTATGGCAACCTGACCTGCTTCTCGCAGGAGCACATGCAGACCTTCGGTTACCTGTGCGCCATGCTTCCGATTGTCGAGGAGCTCTACGACACGCCCGAGGAGCAGAAGCAGGCCCTCCAGACCTACTCCGCGTTCTTCAACACCGAGCCGCAGATCGGCACCATGATTGTCGGCGTCACCGCCGGCCTCGAGGAGGCTCGCGCAAACGGCGAGGCCATCGACGACGACGCCATCAACGGCATCCGCGCCGGCCTCATGGGCCCGCTCGCCGGCCTTGGCGACTCGCTGATCGTCGGTACCCTGATCCCGATCCTGCTCGGTATTGCCCTCGGTCTCTCGACCGGCGGCTCCCCGCTCGGCGCCATCTTCTATATTGTCGTGTGGAACCTGCTCATGTTCCTTGGCATGCGCTTTGCCTACAACCAGGGCTATGAGCTCGGCGGCAAGGCGGTCGAGGCCCTCGTCGGCCCCAAGGCCAAGGCTCTGCGTGATTCCATCGTGATGGTCGGTACCATGGTCATCGGTGCAGTCGGTGCTACCTGGGTCTCCATCACCTGCAGCCCCAACCTGGTGCTGCCCGGTGGCGGTAAGTTCCAGGACACGCTCGATGGCATCTATCCGCACCTGCTGCCGATGATCTTCATCATCTTCTGCTGGTACATGATGACCAAGAAGAAGGTCAACCCCATCGTTATGATGCTGATCCTCGTTGTGATCGCATTTGTGGGCGTTCTCATTGGCTTCTTCGACCCGGCACTGAGCTACTAGTCATCATCCCCTGGCCCCCTGTAAGGCCGTGCGGCCTCAACCGCACGGCCTTCTGATTTTGCGCCGCCCTTCAAGGGCAATATGGCCAGCGACCTCCATCGCCTACACGACACCCGCTATATTGCTCTTGAAAGATGACGTATTCGACAAACGATGCACTTGCGCATGATGCACACTTTGCACGAGGAGGACCATATGCACGAGAAACATGGACACGACCTTTCGCGCGACGACTTGATTCGCGAGGCAAAGATGCAGACCGATGCTATTCAGCGGCTCAATGTTTGGCTGCGCCTGGGCTATTCGCTCGTGGCGATTGGCTTTTTGATGGGGATGTGGGGTATGCAGGGCGGCCCCGGCTGGGGTGTCCCCGTGGGCATCGTGTGCCTGGTGGTGGGCACTCCGCTTTCGATCGTGCTTAAGGTCGGCACGACCAACGCCAAAAAGAATGTCGAGCGCATGCTCGAGGCCGCTGGTGTCGACGTTGAGGAGCTTATGCGACGCAAGAAGGACGAGCAATAGACTTCCGCGTTGGGGTATCATAAATAATTGTTGCGAATGTTAACTAATGTACGGCAAATGACGGTTTTATGGCCCTTCTAGAGTTGCAAAGGACAATATCCCCAGTGGATTACGATGACGTCGCTCGAAAACTGATTGTGTACTCACGTTCCCTTGCCAAGGGATCCTTGAGTGCTGCCGGCGGCGCCAGTGTGGGCGAGGCACCGGTTTTACAGTATCTATCGGGTATTGACGGTGATGTCATTCCCTCCGAGATTGCCAAGAAGCTGAAATTCTCCCGTGCGCGCATGTCGCATATCTTGGATTCACTCGAGAGTAAGGGTTACGTTCAGCGCAGGACTGATCCAAACGATCGTCGGCGTGTGCTGGTGAGCATTACCGAGGAAGGCCGTGATTTCGCGGCGAAAAAAAATGCCGAGAGTGTGGCATCGCTCTCGAAACAACTCTCAGCGCTCGGCGAGCACGATGCCCAGGAGCTCGTGCGCATCCTGAATAAAGCTTACAGCCTTACCTATGATGCCGACGACTACCTGGACAATCTATAAGGATAAAGACAGACATTTAGGTGCATCTTGAAATGCACCCGGGACAGTTGTGCCCATCAGCCACCGTCAACATTTCATTCCAAACCAAATCAGCCAACGTACGTCATGGCAATCCCCGGTAGGTTGCAGGATGGCGGCTGAGCCTTTCCCTCGGGAAACTTCGCGAAGCCCAGTTCCCGAGGGAAAGGTATGGTCTGTGTAATACCAGACAAACAGTACATTTTTGCTAGATTGGTATTTGACTGAAGAACCAATTGGTATGGCTTATTAAGCCCACCTTGCCGTTGACGCTTATTTTGCTGCCGCTGGGAGAATTCCGAACTTGGGTGCGCAAGTGCTCCCATATGTTGATATGACCTAGTAGGTGGCTATCTGGTTACTACCAGTTGGCCCCTTGGTAACGGGTGGCCCCCATTGTGCGGAATGTACCGAACATCTCCGTTTGATACGTTTTCCCATGCTGCCGGGGGGGGGCGTCCTCGGCACCTCAGCATGTCGGAAGAAAGGAGACCAGATGCGCAGGAATTCCATTTTTACGAAACGGTGGGTGAAGGGAAGCGCGGTCCTCGTTGCCACTGCAGCGACGCTCGTGTTTGCCAATCCCCAGCAGGCGATTGCCACGCCACTCAAGGGCGTCGACTCGGCGACCGTGTCCCAGTCTGCCTCGAATGTCGTCGACATCGATTTCGCTGACGGCATCAAGGGCCGTATTACGTTCCTCGAGGACGGTATTTTCCGTTATAACGTCGACCCCAAGGGTGAGTTTTCCGAGTACGCCACGCCGCGTAGTAAGTCCCACACGGCTAAGATCCAGGCTCAGCCCGATACCTCGGACACCTACAGCAAGCCGAGTGCGACGGTTGCCGACAAGGGCGACACTATCGAGATCACCGGCGGAAAGGCGACCGTGATCCTGGACAAGGCGACTGGCAAGATGAGTATCAAGTCAGGCGACCGTGTCGTGGTTTCCGAGTCCGCGTCCCTCGACCTTGATAAGAAGGGTACCGTCCAGACGCTCGCCAAGGAGAAGTCCGAGAACTTCTTTGGCGGCGGCACCCAGAACGGACGCTTCCTGCACACCAACCAGACCATCGCCATCTCCAACACGAACAACTGGACCGATGGCGGCGTTGCCTCGCCCAACCCGTTTTATTGGACGAGTGACGGCTACGGCGTACTCCGAAACACGTTTGCAGAGGGTTCCTACGACTTCGGTTCCACGGACTCATCGACGGTCACGACTTTGCACAGCGAGAATGAGTTTGATGCCTACTACTTCGTGGCGACCAACGAGGGCGCTTCGAACGTGGCAACCGAGATGCTGCAGGACTACTACAAGGTGACCGGTAACCCGGTACTGCTGCCCGAGTACGGGTTCTACCTTGGTCATCTTAATGCCTATAACCGTGATGGCTGGTCAACGACCTCGGGTCAAAAGAAGTGGGAGACCAAGGGCAGCAAGTCCTCGAGCGAGAAGGGCGACGTTAAGTACGAGTCTGGCATGTCGACGGGCTACAAGCTCGACGGCACACTTGCGGCCGAGACGCTCAACGGTGAGGGCCCTACGGTTGATACCGAGAACATGAAAGCGACCGATTTCGACCGCCAGTTCTCTGCTCGTCAGGTTATCGATGACTACGAGGACAACGACATGCCGCTCGGCTGGTTCCTGCCGAACGACGGTTACGGCGCCGGCTATGGCCAGAACGGTTACTACAAGACCGGCGGCGTCAACTCCGACGGAGCGAGCTCGGCCGACCGTCTTAACGCTGTGCGTGCCAATGTCGACAACCTTAAGAAGTTCACCGAGTATGCCAACTCCAAGGGTGTGAGCACGGGCTTGTGGACCCAGTCCAACCTTGAGCCCGACAGCAACCCTGAGACCCCGTGGCATCTGCTTCGCGACTTCGACGCCGAGGTCAAGACGGGAGGCATCACTACCCTTAAGACCGACGTTGCCTGGGTTGGATCTGGCTACTCCTTTGGTCTTAATGGCATCAAGACAGCTTATGACACGGTGACGACCGGCGCTAACAAGCGCCCCAACATCATCACGCTCGATGGTTGGGCCGGCACGCAGCGCTTTGGTGGCATTTGGACCGGCGACCAGTATGGCGGTAACTGGGAGTACATTCGCTTCCATATCCCCACGTATATCGGTCAGAGTCTTTCGGGCAACCCCAACATCGGCTCCGACATGGATGGCATCTTTGGCGGCGACCCCATCATCTCTGCGCGTGACTACCAGTGGAAGACGTTCACGCCCTCTATGCTTGACATGGACGGTTGGGGCACCTACCGTAAATCGCCCATGACGCACGGCGATCCCTACACAGGCATCTCGCGCTTCTACCTCAAGCTCAAGGCGCAGCTCATGCCCTATATCTACACGAGCGCGGCCTCGGCGGCCAACATCGACACGGGTAACGGCGATGCCGGCCTGCCCATGATCCGCGCCATGCTGCTTTCCGACAACTCCGAGTACGCCGCAAGCACTTCGACGCAGTACCAGTATATGTTCGGTGAGAACTTCCTAGTGGCACCGGTGTATCAGGATACCCAGGCAGACGAGAACGGCAACGACATTCGCAATGGGATTTACCTCCCCAACTACGGCACCGACGAGAATCCCACCATCTGGATCGATTACTTCTCGGGTAAGCAGTATCGCGGCGGCCAGGTTCTCAACAACTACGAGGCTCCGCTTTGGAAGCTGCCGCTGTTTGTGAAGGCCAACGCTATCGTGCCGATGTACGCCGAGAACAACAACCCCGAGGCCGTGAGCGACACCAACACCAAGGGTACCGACCGCAGCCAGCGTATCGTCGAGTTCTTCGCCACCGAGGGCGACGGCACCTTTACGCAGTACGAGGACGACGGCTCCTCCATCGAGAACAACACGACTGAGGACGATTCCTACGGCACGATCGACAATATCTCCTACGGTGAGCATGTGAGCACCGTCTACAGCTCCAAGGCCGCAGGCGGCACCGCGACCTTTACCGCCGAGGCCTCGCAGGGCGGCTACAACGGCTACGACTCCAACCGCACCACGACCTTCGTGGCCAATGTGTCCGCCAAGCCCACGAGCGTTGTCGCCAAGAACGGCGGATCCGCACTCAACGTGGTTGAGGTCGACTCGCAGGAGACCTTTGACGCCGCGACCCCCGAGGCCGGCCAGGCGGTCTACTTCTACAGCGAGACCCCCAACCTCAACCACTACGGCAGCGATGCGGACGGCACCGAGGCCGAGCAGGGCGAGAGCTTCAACAACACCAAGATCACCACGAACCCCAAGGTCTACGTCAAGTTCGCGAAGACCGATGTTGCTGCAGCGGCGCAGACGCTTGAGCTGGGCGGTTTCGTGAACGCCGACGCCACGCTCACAGCCGATCGCCTCAACGAGAACCTCTCCGCACCCACGAACCTTGCTGCCCCCGAGGACGCCACGACCCCAACGAGCATCAAGCTCACCTGGGGAAAGGTCGATGGTGCTACCTCCTACGACCTTAAGGTCGACGGCACTGTGTTTGCCGTGGGTGATGCGGCCGAGTTCACGCACACCGACCTCGCCTACAATAGCAAGCACACCTACCAGATTCGTTCGCGCAACGCCGAAGGTTACTCCGCCTGGAGCGATGTGCTCGAGGCGAACTCCGCACTCGATCCGTGGCGGAACGTCCCCGACGCCGAGGAAATCACCTGGGAGGGCTCACTTTACGGCAGCCATAAGGCCGAGCTCGCCTTCGACCATGAGTTCCAGTCGGGCGACGGCGGTTTCCACTCCGGTGGCAACGATCTGGGCAAGGCGCTTACCGTTGACTATGGACGCGCTTACAAGCTCGATAAGCTCGAGTACTATCCGCGCGATGACGCCGGCAACGGCACCGTGACCAAGATGCGTGTTGAGACGAGTCTCGATGGCGTCCACTGGACGAGCCAGGAGGTCGATTGGGCACGTTCCGCTGATTGTAAGACGGTAGCGTTTGACGGCACCGTGGCCGCCCGTTACGTGCGCATGACACCGCTCGCCTCGGTCGGCAATTTCTTCTCCGCGTCCGAGATTGCCATCTACAAGACCGACGGCACGGATGGCTTCGCCGTGGGCTCCAACCTCAACAAGGCCACGATCTCCGACGGAGACTACTCCAACATGAAGAACTATCTGGGCCTCGAGAATCGCGAGCCCGATACCCCGACGTTCGGTTCGCAGATCCGCGACCACTTCGCCGACCTCAACGATAACGGCGTTTACGACGTCTACGATTACTCGTTCACCATGGCGGGTCTTGACGGCGGCACTAAACAAAAGGGCAAGGTCGCAGGTTCGCTCGCGGTGATTCCGAGCAAGACCGAGGTCGAGGCCGGTGATGAGATCACCGTTGATGTCTATGCGGCCGACGCCAAGAACGTCAACGCCCTGGGCGCCCTCGTCAACTTCAAGAGCGACCAGTTCGAGTTTGTGTCCGAGAGCATCGCGCAGGACGGCTCGACTGCCGGCATGGAGAACCTGTCTCGCGAGAAGGTCCAGTTCGTGGACGGAACGCAGACTATCAATCTCGCCTTTGCCAACCGCGGCGATGGCAAGCTCTACAACGGTACTGGCGCGGTGGCGAGTTTCAAGCTCAAGGCCAAGACCGCCGGAAAGGTCGAACTGCCCTCGACATCTTGGCTTATCGGCCCGGCATGCGACGCACTTGAGTTTGCGAGCGACGGCACGGTGACGATGCCGGACGTTCCTCAGCCAACGGTCGCCGAGTACGCCCAGGATGCCTTCAACATCACGATGACCAACGATGAGCTCACGACCGACGACGGGACCAACGTCGAGAAACTTATCCAGCAGAAGAGCTATAACGCGCTGTTCGATAATAACGAGGGCGACAACGGCTTTGAGTTCCTGTGGAACTGGAGTGGCAACTGGGACAGCGAGGGTAAGCTACCGAGTTACGTGAAGCTTCCCACCACGATGACATTCGCATTTAAGACGCCGTCGAAACTCGATAGCGTCGAGGTCGTTAACCGCAACGGCGGCAACGGAACCGTACAGAAGATCAAGGCCGTCGTGACGTTCGAGGATGGCTCGATCCAAGAGTTCGCGGGCGGGGAGTACGATTCCTTCCTGGCTCGCTACGCCTTTGACCTCTCTGCCGAGAACAAGGGCAAGAAGGCGACCAAGGTCGAGGTCACGCCGCTTGAGGCATCGGGTGACCAGATGCTCACACTGCGTGAGGTCAACTTCAACTACACGCAGGGTGTCGAGGCCATCGAGGGTGTCGAGCTAGGCAAGAACCAGACCGAGTTCTTTGAAGGCGACATTACGCCCGTCGACGCCAAGGCTACGCCTGAGAGCGCTGGCTACCCCTATGTGACGGTCGAGAGCTCCGACCCCTCTGTGGTAAGCGTCTCCGCTGTTCAGGCTGGCGATAGCGTGAGCTACTACCTGCGTGCCAACAAGGTCGGCAAGGCAAAGATCACGGTGGCGTCGGTACTCGACCCCTCCAAGACCGCATCCTATGAGGTCGAGGTCAAGGCTGGTGTCGATACCTCTGCGCTCGTGGCAGCGCTTTCCAAGGCCGCGGGCTACAGCGAGTCCGTCTACACCAAGGATTCCTATGCAGCTCTCACCACTGCGGTCGAGGCGGCTCGGAAGCTCCTCGACAGCGGCCAGGGCAGCTATAGCAAGAAGGATGTCGCAGACGCCACTGCCAAGATCGAGAAGGCAATCGACGGCCTCAAGATGCGCCCTGTCGATGAGAAGATCCTCATCAACACGCCCGAGAACCGCAAGAACGTCAAGGTGGCCGACTTCTCGAGTGAGGCCGACTACGAGGGCAGCAACGCCGTCAACGCTCTCGACGGCGACGAGCGGACGCTTTGGCACAGCGACTGGGCCCATGGGACCGGTATGCCCCAGTATCTGAGTGTCGACCTGGGCCGCGACTACGATCTCACCGACGTTACATTCCTGCCGCGCCAGGACGGCGGCACTAACGGCGATATCTTCGAGGCCGAGATACTGGTCTCCGACACTGCCGACGGTTATGAGATGGGCACCGCCGCGTCGATGGGTACGTTCGCCTTCGACAACGACGGCCGCGTGCTCACCGACCGTGGCGACTGGAAGCAGATGAGCTTTGGCGCCGCGCGCGGTCGCTACGTGACCGTCAAGGTGATTCACGCCGGCGGTGGCGACGTTGATGCCTACTGCAGCATGGCGGAGCTCAAGTTCTACGGTACGGCCGTCCCCGATCCGGTGGCGAAGGATGATCTCGCTACCGCGATCGAAAAGGTTGATGCCGAGGTTGCTGCCGGCGACCTCAAGGCCGGTGACTACACCGAGGCCTCCTGGACGGCGCTCGAGAACGCCCTGGCGAGCGCCCGCGCCATCTTGAGCGATGAGGACGCCACGCAGGACGAGGTCGACCAGGCGCTCAGGGCGCTCGAGAGCGCCCGCGGCGCGCTCGAGAAGACCCCGGTGGTCCCGGTCGAGAATCCGACTAAGAAGCAGCTCAAGGCCCTGGTCAAGCAGGCGAAGGAGACTGACACCAGGGGCAAGACGGACGAGTCTGTCAAGGCCCTGACGGATGCCATTACCTACGCCGAGGACGTCTTGGGTGATGAGAATGCTTCCGACACCCAGCTCCAGGCGGCCTATGACCAGCTCAAGCTGGCCATTGAGAGCCTCAGGGATGCCGACTCCGGCAACCAGGGCGGCTCGGGCAACCAGGGTTCCGGCAATGGCTCGAACGGCGGCAACCAGGCGGGCAAGCCCGCAGGCGACAAGGCCCAGGGCAGCAAGAAGAACGGTTCGGCGATCCCCAATACCGGCGACCAGACGGCGGCGACCGTCGTGACCGTCGGTGGTCTCGGCGCCATCATCGCCGCGATCGGCGCTTTCTTCCATCGTCGCAGCAAGGCCAAGTAGCCCCAGCAACAGCTAAGCAAGCGTGCCCGCCGTCCCACCCAAGGACGGTGGGCATGCTTTTTGAATGTAGGCGGAAAGCTCCGACCCTTCGGCCTTAATCTCGCAAAGCATTCCGTCTCTCACCGAACACATCGGCATCGGTGGCTATACTTGAATTATTTGCAGTTAAGGGTCGCGGATTCGCTGCGTCACCGCTCTCAACAGGAGGTCTATGTTTATGGCAGATCAGAAGCCGGTTGTCGGGATCATCATGGGTTCCAAGTCCGATCTGGGCGTTATGGAAGGCTGCACCGCCGAGCTCGAGGCACTGGGTGTGCCCTATGAGCTCGTCATTGCGAGCGCGCACCGCACGCCGGCGAAGGTCCACGAGTGGGCTTCGACTGCCGCCGATCGCGGTATCAAAGTGATTATCGCCGCCGCCGGCAAGGCCGCTCACTTGGGTGGTGTCGTGGCTGCCTTTACGCCGCTGCCGGTTATCGGCGTGCCTATGAAGACGAGTGACCTGGGCGGTATGGATTCGCTGCTGTCGATGGTGCAGATGCCTTCGGGCGTGCCCGTGGCCTGCGTTGCCATCAACGGTGCCAAGAACGCCGCCATCTATGCCACACAGATTCTGGGTGCTTGCGACCCCGAGTACCGCAAGGTTATCGAGAAGATGAAGCAGGAGATGGCTGACGCCTAAGCGTTCCGCCGTTTCACCGCAGTATAAGGAGAGCCATGTCCGATTATCAGGGAAAACGATTCAAGGCTTCTCAGATTCCCGATCCGTCGAAGCCGGGTGCTGCCCGTGCGGCACAGCAGGGTCGGACATCCTCTCCTCAGCAGCCGCGCGCGCCGCGCCCCGTGACACCGGCGACGCATCGTCGACAGGACGCGCCGGCCGCATATCGTCCTTCGTCTTATAGCTCCGCTAAGAAGCCGCCCCGGTCTTCATCGCATGCCGCGCCGTCGGATCGCACCGAGCCGCCGCGCAAAAAGCGCCACTCCATTATTCCCATTCTGCTCATCATCATCGGTATCGGTCTGATTGTCGCCGCCGCCGCTATTTTTATTAATGCCCAGATTGGCTATAAGCAGGCGAGCGATTCGTATCAGAAAATCGAGAAGCAATATGTAAGCGATAAGGACGCCAGCGGCGTGCCGATTATCGACTTTGATGCGCTTGCTCAGACGAACCCCGAGATTGTGGGTTGGATTTACGTGCCGGGAACCAACATCAACTATCCCGTGGTGCAGACCAACAACAACTCCAAATACCTCAACACGCTGTTCGATGGCACGTCTAACGCCTCGGGTGCCATCTTCTTGGATAGCGATGACACCGCGCCGGGAATGGTCGACCAGCAGACCACGATCTACGGCCACCATATGAACGATGGGTCGATGTTCAACGTGATTTCGGATACGACTGACCAGGCAACGTTCGATAGCATTGAATATGTGTACTACATCACGCGCGATGCGACGTATAAGTTGCGTCCGCTGGCGACCAAGGTGGTCGAGGACACGTATGCCAAGGCGCGCACGACCAATTTTGAGGGCGACGACGGACTCAAGAACTACCTGTCCGAGATGCTCGACGGCGCTTCTGCCGTGGCGAGTGATGCCACCGATCGTGCCGCTTCGGCAACTAAGGTTGTAACGCTTGTGACCTGTCGTTCGCTGTCGCTGAGCAACACACGCGCCGTCATGGTGCTCACGCCGGTCGAGGAATAAGTTGTTCGAGAGTAGCTAAAAAGGCCCCGTCCCAAATTGGCTACTCGACGACGGTAAGGGAGAAATGATGCTCGAGAGTGGCAAATTGATGCCTTCGATTGATGCTTGGCTGCGCGAGGCCAAGGCCGATGCTTCGGCGGCAGGCTGTGGGATGTATCTGACGCATAACGGTGTGGTGCGCGCGACGCCCAAGGCTGAGGTGCGCGGAGTCGAGACCGATGGCGTGGCGCCAGGCCACAGGGTGGGCGGCATGGTCTTTGACTACGACGCCGAAAAGGTACGGTCTGCTATCGAGACTACGCGCGCGATGCCGGGTATCGGCTATGTGCGCGTGTGGCTGGCAAGCGGCGAGCTTACCGTAGGTGACGACATCATGCTCGTGCTTATCGGCGGGGACATTCGCCCACACGTGGTCGATGCACTGCAGGCGCTCGTTGGCACCATCAAGAACGAATGCGTGAGTGAGGTCGAGCGCGAGGCATAGAGGATTGCGTCGATAGAAGGATCGTTTATAAAAATGCCCACCGGTACGTGTGATACCGGCGGGCATTTTGCGTTTTGGGCGCGGCGGGCGCTAAACGCGCGTGGCGTCCTTGGGGCTCATGGTCATGCTCTGGAAGCGGTTCTCCATGTAGTCGTTATCGAAATACTTGCCGTAGAACTGTGCGACGGGAATGTCCGGCTCCGTGCCGTTAACGCGCTGGTACCAGTAGTCGAGCGACTGCAGCGTCATGACGCCGTCGACCAGCATAATGACGGTAAAGATGACGGTGGCCGAGTAGCGGCTCTTCCAGGGGATCTTGTTGATGAGCTTAAGCAGCCTCGGTAGCAGCAGCTTGATCCAGATGAGGCCACCTAGGCCCCACAGGCAGGCAAAGCCCGTGCAGGTGCGTCCGCCCGTGAGGACCACGAGCGGATCGGGCAAACCAAACAGCGTTATGTGCGAGTAGCTCCACGAGACCACGCCAAACGCGGTCTGCATAAACCAGCCCACGAACACCTCAAAGCTCGCGCCGAGCACAGCGCTCACCAGGAAAATGATGATGGGGTTCTTTTTGTAGAAGCGGTTAAGCACCATGGTCATGAGCACGGCGCCAAATCCGTAGATGGGGCTGAAAGGGCCAAACAGCATGCCGGCGCGGTCCTGGTAGACGCCCGGGTCGTTGACCGTCATGTGCCAGATGTCCTCGGCGATCAGGCCGAGTATGCAGCAGACAAAGAACACCCAGAACAGGTTGAAGTAGTTGAGCTTGATGTAGCCCTCGCCGGTTTCATCGCGGCCGAGCATGCCCTCGGCGGCAGCGTCGCGGTCGAGCATCTCCTGCAGGCGGCGCTGCAGTTCGCGCTCCTGACGCAGCGTGGGGTCGACGGTTGCCGAAAGTGCAACAAGGATGCCGAGCTGGATCGCGGGACGCAGCAGGAAGGGCCCGATGCCCTGGAGCATCACGTCGACCAAAAGCTCGACGACGGTGAATGCAATAAGGATGTAGGACAGGCGGGCGGCGTTGCGGCGCTGGTTTTTGATAAGGTCCAGGCCAAAGATGATTAGGATGACGGCACTTGCCGCAGAGAGCATGATGCCGGCGACGATAAGGCCGACTGCGACGAGCGTGTTGTCGCCGAGCTTTTCGGTGGCGTTGCCGTTAACAAGTGCCGTGATGACCTGCCACATAAAGGCAGCGACCGACGGGAGCGTGCCCACGCCGGAAAGGATGCACAGGACGGCGTACACCTTAATGATGAGGGGAATCTTCTTGACCTCTGTGGCGCTGGGGACGCTGGGGTCGAGTTCGTTTCGATCCATACAGAACCTTTCTCGCTTTGTTGTAGGTTATAAGGATACGCCGCCGACCTGCCAAAAGACAGGACGAACGTCCCAATTGCAACTTTGTAATCCCCAACGGTGGACGCGGCGGCCATCTGGGGGGCGCGGGCGCTTGCACTGGACAGACCGATAAAATGTTTGGCAACAAAACTGATTATTAGCTCGGTGGGCTTTTAAAAAGCGCTGCTCATGCGCTGGGGAGCACGTCGCGCCGTGCGTATAATAAGGCGGGTAACGCCAAAAATACGAGGCTCTGAGGGGATACCATGTCTCAAGAAACCATCCGCGCGGCCGAGCGTGCCGCGGGACAGGTGAACACCATGTCGACGTATGATCCGGACTCCGACCAGCTGCATGAGGAATGTGGCATTTTCGGCGTATGGGCGCCCGATCGCGACGTGGCTCGACTGACGTACTTTGGCCTGCGTGCGCTGCAGCACCGTGGCCAGGAATCGGCTGGAATCGCCGTGGGTGACGGCGGCACGGTTATGGTCCGCAAAGATCTGGGCCTGCTCGACCGCGTGTTCTCCAACGCCGACCTGTCGACGCTCTCCGGCCAGCTGGCCGTGGGCCACGTGCGCTATGGCACCGCCGGTGCCAAGAGCTGGGAAGCCTCTCAGCCGCACCTCTCTACCATCAACAGCGTCATTATCGCGCTCGCGCACAACGGCACCCTCGTCAACACCGACGAGCTGCGCCGTCAGCTGATCGAGCTGGGCGTGCCGTTCCTCTCCAATTCGGATTCCGAGGTCGCGACCAAGCTTATCGGCTACTTTACCCAGCGTACGGGCCACCTGCGCGAGGGTATTCGCAAGACCATGGAGCTCGTGCGCGGCGGCTACGCCATGACGCTCATCAACGAGCAGGCGCTCTACGCATTCCGCGATCCACACGGCATTCGCCCGCTCGTGCTGGGCAAGCTGGTGGACGAGGGTCTGGACCAGGCCGATGCCGCAGCCGTTTCGCAGCTGCCGTCGCAGGACGGCGCCGCGACGGTCGACTCCGCCGTCCGTGTCACGCGCGCCGGCGGCTGGGTCGTTGCTTCCGAGACCTGCGCACTCGACATCGTGGGTGCCGAGTACGTCCGTGACGTCCGTCCCGGCGAGATCTTGCGCATCAGCGCCGAGGGCCTGGTATCCGAGCAGGGCGTGCCTGCAGCCGAAGAGCCCGCCAACTGCATCTTTGAGCAGGTCTACTTTGCCCGCCCCGACTCCATCATGAACGGCAAGAGCGTCTATGCCTGCCGTTACGACATGGGTCGTCAGCTGGCACATGAGGAGCCTGTCGAGGCCGACCTGGTCATCGGCGTGCCCGACTCCGGCCTGCCGCCTGCGGAGGGGTATTCGCACGAGAGCGGTATTCCCTTTGGCGAGGGCCTTATCAAGAACCGCTACGTGGGCCGTACGTTTATCGAGCCTACGCAGGAGTTGCGCGCCATGGGCGTGCGTATGAAACTCAACCCGCTGCGCGACAACATCGAGGGCAAGCGCCTGGTCGTCATCGACGACTCCATCGTGCGCGGCACCACCATGGTGCAGCTCGTCAAGATGCTGCGCAACGCCGGCGCCAAGGAGATTCATATCCGCATCAACTCGCCCGAGGTCATCTGGCCGTGCTTCTACGGTATCGATACCGACGTGCAGTCGCAGCTTATCAGCGCCAACAAGACGGTCGACGAGATTTGCGAGTATATCGGCGCCGATTCGCTGGCCTTCCTTTCGGTCGAGGGCCTGCTTAAGGTCATGCCCAAGGGCGGTTACTGCGATGCGTGCTTTACCGGCCGCTACCCCGTGGCGATTCCCGAGAGCTTTGGCCGCGACAAGTTTATGGAGGGCTTTAAGCCCCGCAACCTGGACAAGCCGCTGCACTTTGACGACGACGCCGTGATCGAGAAATACGACGACCGCAGCTGGGAAGAGGAGCACGGCGAGGCATAAAACCTGCCATATGGGGACAGGTTTATTTTGGTAGGTTTTACCTGCTGTTTTGTTGATATGACGGCGCGTGCTGTTATGGCATGCACCGAATCGAGGACAACTATGAGCACCGTTTGGCGCCCGCGCGGCGCCACGGTAGTGGGAGAGGAAGGCTCAGATGAGCGACAGCAAGCATGTGACGTATGAGGATGCCGGCGTCGATACCGCTGAGGGCGGCCGCGCCGTCGACGCGATTAAGCAGATGGTCAAGGACACCAATCGCCCCGAGGTTATCGGCGGCATCGGCGGCTTCGGTGGCCTGTTCTCGGCTGCCGCGCTTAAGGATATGGAAGACCCGATCCTGATTAGCGGTACCGACGGCGTGGGCACCAAGCTCGTGCTCGCCCAGATCATGGACCGTCACGAGACGGTGGGCCAGGACCTGGTCGCTATGTGCGTCAACGACATTCTGGCTTCGGGCGCCGAGCCGCTGTTCTTCCTGGACTACGTCGCCATCGGTCACATCGAGGCCGAGCACATGGCAAAGATCATCAAGGGTGTGGCCGACGGCTGCAAGCTCGCGGGCTGCGCGCTCGTGGGCGGTGAGATGGCCGAGCACCCGGGCGTCATGGCTCCTGCCGACTACGACCTTGCCGGATTTACCGTGGGCGTCGTCGACCGTCCCAAGATGCTCGACCCCGCAAACGTCCGCCCGGGCGATGTGATCCTGGGCCTGCCTTCCACCGGCGTGCACTCCAACGGCTACTCGCTCGTGCGTAAGGTCATTGGCGTCGACGGCATTAAGCCGGGCACGCCCGAGGCCGCCGCTAAGGCCGAGGAGCTGAGCCGTCCGCTCGAGGAGCTCGGCGGTGCATCGCTGGCAGACGCTCTGTTGGCCCCCACGCGCATCTACGTCAAGCCGATCCTGGAGCTGCTGCGCGGCGGCGCCAACGTGCACGCCATCGCCCACATCACTGGCGGCGGTATTACCGAGAACCTCAACCGTGCGCTCGCCGATGACGTCGACGCCGTGGTCACCCGCAACGGTGCCGAGATGGGTTGGGACGTTCCGCCCGTCATCACCTACGTGTCGCGCCAGGCCGAGCTTGCGCCCAACGAGGCATGCAAGACCTTCAACATGGGCGTCGGCCTGTGTCTGATCGTCGCCCCCGAGGACGAGGCCGCCGTGACCGAGGCACTGGTCGCGCTGGGCGAGAAGCCGTTCCGCGTGGGCGAGTGCGTCGAGGGTTCCGGTAAGGTCGTGTACTCCGATGAGCGCTAACGAGCAGATGGCTGCTGCCGAGGGCCTGGACTTTGTGCCCTATACCCGTCCGACTGGCACCGATACGGCTGAGCCGCTCAAGATCGGTGTGCTCATCAGCGGTTCGGGTACCAACCTGCAAGCGCTGATCGATCTGATCGCCGCCGGCAAGCTCAACGCTTCGATTGGGCTTGTGGTGTCGAGCCGTCCTTCGGCTAAGGGTTTGCAGCGCGCTGAGCGCGCGGGCATCCAGACGCTCACGCTGTCTAAGGATGTCTACGCCGACCCCATCGCCGCCGACGAGATCATCGCGCACGAACTGCTCGAACGCGGCTGCGAGTATGTGGTCATGGCCGGCTACATGCGCATGGTGCACACGCCGCTGCTGGCGGCGTTTCCCAACCGCGTGGTCAACTTGCATCCGGCGCTGCTGCCGAGCTTTACCGGTGCGCATGCGATTGACGATGCCTTTGCGCGCGGCGTCAAGGTAACTGGCGTGACCGTGCATTTTGCCAACGAGATCTACGACAACGGTCCCATCATCGCCCAGCGTGCGCTGGCTGTTGAGGAGGGCTGGGATGTCGACACGCTCGAGGAGCACATCCATGCGATCGAGCATGTGCTGTATCCCGAGGTCGTACAAATGCTCGCCGACGGTCGCGTCCACGTGCTGGAGAGCGGCAAGGTGGCTATCGACCCGGCGCGCTAGCGCGTGTAAACAGGTCACCTAGGTTTCTTTGTGACATAAGCAATCGAAATAGCCGCTTGGGGCATATGGAACCACATGTGCCCCAAGCGGCTTTTACCATCTCTTCGATTTCGGGCTCCTGATAACGTGACAGGTGGGACCGAAAAATGGGGGGGGTGGTTGGCTGCGCGCATGATATGGATATCAGCGGCGATTTCTCCATCTCGGTAAATAAAGATGGTTTCAAGTTCAGTATCGGTTCGAACTTCGAGGTAGCAACCCTGTTCAACGTTTTTCTTGCACTGACACCCATGTCATGAGCAAGGATAACTAGCCGGTATAGAGTCGCTTGAGCGGGTATGTGTCTGTTCAAGTGACCCATCGATTTGTTTAAGAAATAGTTAAACTACGAAACAAACGGCACGTGGGTAACTCACGACTCAGCGAGAGTAAAAGGAATAGGAGAAGAAGGTTCATGTTTTGCCCCAAATGTGGCAGCAAGATTGGTGATGATGCGCGGTTCTGTACCGAATGCGGTCTGCCCTTGGGCGGGCTCTCGGGCAAGACTGCGGCCGAGGAGGGGCCCAAGGCCGAGCCGTCGGAGCGAGAATCATCGTCCGCTGAAGTCATAATGGAACCCACAGATACCGAAACGGACTCTGCGATAGGATCCGCGAATGCCGAGTCCACAGCAGAACCGAGCCCCGAGCCGGTCTCGAAGACCGCGAATAGCGGTCACTCCCAGATGTACAACTTCTTTATGCAACGCTGTCAGGTCGGCAACCGCCTAGTGCCGCAGTTTGCTATCATGATCGCCGCACTTATCGCCGCTGCAGGCATCGCTTACGCTGCTTTCATGCTCTACAAGAACGTCATCGAGCCCAATCTCCAGCAGCAATCCGTGCAACAGGAGCAAGCGACCGAAAGGCCCAAGAAGGACGAGAGAGCGGTCGAAGAAGTTGTCTATACGTTGGAGGCAAAGTCATTGACGGCGTCTGCTCCGGTCGACCCTATGCTCGAACAGGGCGAGCGGAGGGACATGGAATGGTCCTATCCGCAACTTAAGAGCTCCACCAAAGACGACGTTGCAGACAAAATTAACAAGGCGATTCTCGAGCCCCTTCAAATTGATGCGGAGCGAACGAATCGAGCATCAGATAATGAGCAATCAGATGCTGAGTTGTACCCCGACGGCGAATTTCCCTGCATATCGAGAAACGTGACGGTTACGTACATGGATGAGAACTATTTCTGTATCCGTGACGAGCGCTATTCGACGGGATGGGGCCCGCATGGCGGCACGGTTGTGACTGGTGTTATTTTTGATTTGCATACGGGTGATACTGTTAGTCCTCAGGATATGTTTGGCATTGATACCGAGGATCTTGCCAGTTCTATGAGTTCGGCAGTTTGGCCGTATCTTACGGAAATAGGCAGAGACAGAGAGTATCCGTCTGACTACAACTCTATGCTCATGCGGAGCAATTCTTCAGACTATTCAATCAAGGGTTCAACATGCTTGTATGTGACATCCAAGGGGCTGGTGTATCGCACCGAAGACTATGAGCTCGGTACTTTTGCGGACGGCAATTGCGAGATTTTGGTTGCCTCCTGGGATGATGAGTCTCAAGTTGGGTCCGAAGTAACCCCTGATGAGGTCAAGGACGGTACAACGGTGAAAGTCGATAAGGAGGACTAACATGTTCTGTCCCAACTGTGGATTTGAGCTTGATGGCGATTTGCGATACTGCACCGAGTGTGGCTATGCACTCGAAGATGCAAAGGCGGTGCTGAACTCTGCCAGCAACGAAGTGGCAGAAGAGCCTTCCGTTATCAATGAGGCTGCGGAAGAGATTTTCGCTAGTGACGAAACGGAGAAGGAGCCTTCCGCCGGTGCCGAGGCGGGGGAGGAAAAGTCGCCCGTGGAGAGCGAGCCCGTAGCGGACGAAGAAGACGACCGGCCCAAGGACGACGTGTCGTCCGATGCAACGCCTTCGATTCCAGCCGTGCGCGCCGACCGGCCAAAGCCGAGCAATCCGGTCGCCAAGCCCGTCGCGGCGCCAGCCCCTGCGCCTGCGGCGAATGTATCCGCACAGAAAAAGGACCCCAAGGCGCTCTATATCGTCGGTATCATCGTTGGCCTGGCAGCCATTGCCATCTTTAGCTACCTGCTGTTCTTTAGCAAGTCCAGCGACGACGTTGCCCATTACGGCCAGGACAAGGCCATCGTGGTAGCCCAAGAATCCAAGATTACCCCGACCGACGCAAAGGGCGAGAAGATCAAGAAGTACTCGGTGACCCTGAACGGCGACAACGGCTACAGCACCAATGCTGAGGTTAAGGGTGACGAGGGCTTCACGGTAAGCCAGCTTCCCGATATCAAACCGGGAAAATATGCTCTTACCGTTAAGGACTCCAAGACCAAGGTTGAGTGGAGCGTTCCTGTCGAGGTGGTCGACAATTCCAAGTCCGATGAGGCCGTGAAGAATGTTTCGCTCGAGGTGCCTAAGGCTGACAGCGCAGACGCAAAGGCGGACGAGGGCGACAAAAAGGACGGAAACGCCGCTGCGGACAATGCTGCTGCATCCGCTGCCTATAAGCAAAAATGCCAGGAATATCTTGCGCGTTATGGTGAACCTCAAATGGTTGAGATTGAGGACTATATGTCAGCCCTTAGAGGTTTTTGCTTGGCTGATTTGGTTGATTTCGACAACGACGGCGTTTCTGAGCTCGTGACGGTTGTTAACGATATGAGCGCGGACGATATGAAAAGCGCCTGGGACGGAAATATTGAAGAGCTTCAGAAGTCCTACACCGTAGAGGTTTGGTCGGCGGAAGACGGCGGTATCAAAAGGATATATAGCCAAAAATGGCTCGACAACTCTAACGGAGGATCGATGTACCTGCCTCTTGTTAAGGATGATGAGCAAAACGTCTTACTTGGCAAGCGTACGTACGAAATGTGCGATGCGCTCAAAGCAAAGCTCTCAGGTAAACAGATAACCTATGGCGATAACTGGTCTTTATTCGGCAAAAAGGATGATTCGCTTTCGTTGGTGTTAAATCGCGAAGCTTGGTCCGTCTCTGTTTCTGGCGGTAATCTTGGAGACTATTACGCATCTAACGGCAAGGAGATATCCGAGAAGGATTTCAACGCGTTAAATTCCTACACAGATTTCAATCATCAATACTGCACGTATTATTTTGTTGACTTCTCAAGCTCAAGTCAGGGATCATTTTCAGATGTGCCCGTTGTTGGTTGCAGCCAAATGTCCGACCGCACCAATAGCACACTAAAAAAGTTGGGGATTGAATAAAAGTTGAAAAAGGGGCCTGGAAATTGCGTCCAGGCCCCTTTTCTTAGAGCAGCTGCTCAAGGTCAATAAGCCTTGTGTCGTTCACTTGGGCGGCTTTCTCTCGACATGCCTCCGTAAATCCACCCTTGCTAAACAGGTAATATCGTTGGATCGGCCTGCCCAACAATGTTCCGCGACGCATGAGCGTCTCAAGCACATCGACGTCAGCGGGCTCGTTTCTCCATTTGCACTCGCCAACGATGAGCTCCCCATCGGCGTCCTCAAGCACAACGTCAATCTCTTCTTGCCGGCGCGTGTTCGGGTTCGTGCCCCACCAAGAGCCGATTGCCTTGGGCAGCACATCCAGCTCGCTCTCAACAACCTGCCGCATCAACCACTGGCGGCACACTTCTTCAAATGCAGGACCCACAAAGGTGGACAAATCATGCTTGGCGATACGCGCGGCCACAGCGGCCCCGAGCCCCTCCTCAATTGTTCCCGCGTACTGTGGAACAAAACGATACCAAAACCTAAACAAGTTGTCGCAGATCCGATAGATTACTTGACGTTTTGTTGCCTTTACAACAGGCGTGACGCGCTCAACGATTCGCAGCTCGATCAATGCGTCGAGCAGTCGCGCGACCTGTGGTGTTGCGAGGTGGGTAACATCGGCAATCTCTTTGGAGCGTACATAGCCGTTGGCAATGGCGGTTATGACGGCATTGTAGATAGCCGGGCTGCGGACCTCTTGCAGCAGATAGTTCTGGGGTTCGGCATACAAAAACGCATCTTGACGCAGCAGCGCATGCTCAAGGTTCCATTGGGTGGAACGCGCGCCATCGAGCTGTGATAGATAGAGCGGCATCCCGCCAACAACGGAATACAGCTCGATGACTCTTTCGATGGGCGCATCAGGAAGCATGAGCGCCACGTCGAAGATGGTGAACGGGTCAATGCGCAGCTGCATGGTGCGGCGTCCATAAAGAGGGCTTTGGTGTCCTAGTACCTGGTGTTCCATAAAGCTCATGGACGATCCGCAGAGTACGAGGAACAGCTTGCTCGTGTCTTTATGTCGATCGATAAGCGTTTGCAGGCACGATGAGACGCCCGGATCGCTCTCGGCGAGGTAGGGATACTCGTCAATAATCAGAACGATTTGCTCTGTCTTGGCGTGTTCGAAGACGGATTCGAGTGCAACCTGGATAGAGGGGAACGCTGCTCCTGCGGCGCTATCGCCAAGTATCTCGCGGCTGAGCAGCGCGAGGTTTTCGCTTGCAACGGTTTGCTGCCCGGTAAAGAAGATCACATGAGGTTTGCCCTGTGTAAAGACGCGAAGCAGGCTGGTTTTACCCACGCGACGCCTTCCATAGACTACGGCAAACTGAAAGGAGCCCTTTTGATAGGCGGTTTCCAGGGATTCAAGCTCTTTCCGACGTCCAACAAACATGATGTGCCTCGCTCATATACGTATTATTAACATATATATTACTAACACGTATATGAGTAACTTTCCATCCGTCAATCGGACGGCAAGGAAATGACAGCGTTTCTACTTAACGAGGCGCTTGAGTTTGGCATAGTCCTGAATCTGCTTTTTGCGCTTGGCGTTGAGGAGGTTGTTGAGATCGAGCCTCTCGGCGGTGCAGCGTTTGAGTAGCTCGGAGCTGTCAAAGCCGTTTGACTCAATGTCTTCATCCAGATCGTGCTTGAGCTTGGTCCATTTATTGAGCTGCGAGCGCACGTAGGCCGCGGGACGTTCTATCTCGTTGGCGATATCGCGTACGCTGGCGCCCGCTCCAAACAACTCGCGTATCTTTGCCGTCTCCTTGCGCGTGCGCTCGTTTTTGGCATCGGTCTTGCATCGATCGCTGCAGTAGTGCCGTTTGACGCCACGATGCCCGGCAAGTGAGTAGGCGCGTCCGCACTGCTCGCAATAGCCAATTTTGACGGTGCTCAGCTTGCGCGAAAAATCAAACCAGAGCCACGAGAGATAGCTGTCAAAGGAGAGGAACCCTGTGTACTCGTTGCCCTGGAACACATCCACGTGCGCGCCCGAGAGATGCGAGATCACAAGCGCCTGCACCAAAGCGGTGAGCGCATCGCGGTCATCGTTTTCAAGTTCTTCGCGGCGCTCCTGGATATCTGCTTGAGGGTCGATTACATAGAAGCTCTCCTCGCTATTGCTGACCTTGAGTCGCGCTGAAATCTCCGAGCTGGAGTCTTCGTCCATGTAGAACATCGCCTGCAAAACACTGAAGTCATTGGCGGTGAGCTCGTGTTCAAAAGAGAGCACGTTGAGTGCAACGAGGGATTCTTCCTCGTCGATCATAAACATAAAGGCGTAGAAATATCCCGCATCGGATTCGATTTTGCGCACGATGGGCAGGCTTTTGAATGAGTCGGTATAATCACCGCCCGCCCTCAGGATAGTGGTGTAGATCTTGAAGGATGACCCGTTTGCCGCGCAGGTCACAACTGATTTCTCGATTCTTTCCAATGCGGAGACCTTTGCGATGGTGCAGCTCCCGTTGAGGTATTCCTGGATGCGCATGGCAATAAGTGCTGCCATCGCGGCATTGGCCCAATCGCGTACGGATTCTATTGCGTGCTTGCCAAAAAGCGGCCCGGTCTGTTCGGCGTAATCAAGTACGTTAAAGAGGCTTGAGCGGAAGGGCTGCTCTTTAACGGCGGTGGGTTCGATGCATGATGCCAGCCTGATCAGATCGGCATGGCGCTTGCTGTGTGCGGGCCCTTCGTTGCTTTTGTTGCCGGCCAGCTCGGTGGGCATGTAGAGTTCAAAGACAAGCTGGGCCTCGCCAACGGGCCTATTGGGTTCGTTCTCTATGAGGTTGACTTTCTTAAACGGAATCGAACCTTCAACGGTGCGTGTTTGGGAGAACTCAAACATTGTTACCCCTGTCTCTAGCTGCAGGTTTAATAGCGTAGCACGTTTAAGAAAATTACCCGGTCAAAATCTCTATATAGGATAAACGACAAATCGTATCTTGTGATCGTCAAGAAACGGGGTAACGAGAAAGGACCCGATTATGCATTGCAAACAGTGTGGAGCAGAGATTAACGACGGCGCCAAGTTCTGCGGCGTGTGCGGAACGCCTACGGTCGCGGCTGCGGCCAGCGCGGTGGGGGATGCGATTTACGTCGAGGCCCAGCCGATTGAGAGCCAGTCTGTCGAGGCTCAGTTTCAAGCGGCGGAGGATGCAGAGGCCGCTGCTTGCCTGCAGGATTCGCTTCACGAGTCCATCGGGTCGCTTGGGCGAGCAGCGGTGATTTCATTGCTCTATGTGCTCTTTTTCAATTACGTGCTGGGAGGTGGCTCGCTGGGACTTAACAATATGATTCCGCTGGCGCTGCTTCTGATTGGTCCCTGGAAGGTGATTATCTCGCTGTACCGCAGCGGTGTAAGGCTTCCCTTTGTCTATGGTAGCGGCATTATCGGTATCACGATTATGCTAATCGAGCTTGTGGTTCTCGTGGGCCTTCCTGTCGTGGTTCTGATGCTTTTTTACTGGTTGGGCAGCGTGATTCACGGGGCGGTTCCGGTTGTTCCCGAATTAGCACCGATGACGATCGTGGCGCTCTGGCCTATCGCCTCGGTTGCCAACATCATCTTCAAGGCAATCAAGCTGCACATGGTTCGCGCCTAGCAAGTAGCCCGTCGCATGCCTTCCGCATGGGGTCAGGCGAATTTGAAAGGTGAAAGAAAAGGCTTACAGTCGAGCAAATTGTTCCTGGGCCTTTCCTGTTTGCAGGCTGTGGGCTATCGTTTCGATATGCTGAAGTTCTAGGGGGGGATTTATGTACTGCGCAAGCTGCGGGGCAAAGATCAAAGACGGGGCGCGATTCTGTTCCGCATGCGGAAAACCGTTGGATGTGGATGATGCGCCGGCGAATGCTCAGCAGCCGCTTCCTTCAGGTACACCAAAGGCATCTGCTGATATAAAAGCGACAAGCGATCCTGCTGCATCTCGCGCAGAGAGCGCTTCTCCGGCGCCCTCTGATCATATGTCCTTTGCGGCCTTTATGATGCAGCGTCGGCAGATCGGCCGTTTTGCTGTGCCTACGTTTGTCACCATTCTTGCAGCAATCATCTTTACCGCTGGTGTCGCTTACGCCCTGGTCAAAGCTTACGAAGCCTTTGTGCTGCCTCAAGCGCAGCAGCAGGAGCAGCCGGCTGCAGTCGAGAAGAAGTCGTCTAAAAAGAAGGTCGCGGTAACAAACAAGAAAGCACGCAAGGCTTACGAGGGCGTGGTTGCGCGTTACGAGGACTTTGCGAGCTATTGCGAGCAGAAGGGGGCTGGTGCTGCCAGCTACGACGACTGGGCCCAGGGACGCGGTGGTGATTCTGGACTGGGGCAGATATTCGTTTATAACAACCAGACTGCCCCCGGCTTTTTAAGCTACTACTATGCTTTCGATGATTTGAACGGCGACGGAATTGACGAGCTGCTTGTTGGGTCTGTCGATGCGCAGAACGATATTTCGGCGATTGTGGGTGCCTACTGCTTTGTTGATGGAGCGGCTGTTTCGGTTATGCCTTCGTCAGAGATGGTAGAAGGCTCCAGCAATATGACGAATCAGTATGACGGTTTTATTGCTCAGGGTGAGAGCCAAGTCATTACTGTCTGTAAGGACGGCATCGTTAAATTTACTTGTAGTCAGGATTGTAACCAGGCAGATTTCTATATTTCGCTTACTGCAAAGGGTCCTGAGGTCGTAGACGCGGTGCAAATACAAAATAAGGAATTCGATAGGCAGAATGGCGCCTACTTGGTGAGGACCGTTGAGGATGGTGGCAAACCGCAGGAGGCGATGGTCCAGGGGCGTGAGGAAGCGTGCAGAATTCTTGACGAGCTCGCCGGGAAGTATCCGGAGGCCGACATTGAAATGCCGTCCGCAAGCAGCGATATGTGGAAGGCATTCAAAGGGGTGGAGCCTTCGGAGGGCTCTTTGAAGGACGGCTCTGGCGCTGCGGACGATCGATCTGGCGCATCTCAAGCACCATCTGAAGCGGCATCCGATAGCAGCGACGATGGGGAGGCCGCTGCGCGCGGCGATGGCGTGATCGCCGACATGGATGCGTTCATTGCAAACGCCAGGCGCGAGTTGATTGTGCCAGATGACGCCTCTATTACGTTCAAGGTCGCTGATAAGCCAAACTATTGGGAGGGGGCGGCAACGTACGTTTGGTACGTCGAGTTTTATAAAGACGGAAAGGTCGTAGCGTCTGCGGAATGCGGCTCCGAAGGGTACCCATGTCGGTCGATTATGGCCTATCACGAGAGCTGGTAACTTTAACCGAGCCGTTTTGACATTACAGCGCGCGCAGCTCTTATACCTTTCCCCTTGTTCCATCCGACGAGTTTAGTTACGGCTAAAACGGCCGTTACGAAGAGCTGGCCGAGAGGCCGAAGGCACTCGCCCACTAAGCGGGTATGCCACAAAAGGGTATCTGGGGTCCGAACCCTCCCGGTTCTTCGTCAGTTGACCAAAGGTGCGACATTATTACCGCTCATCGGGGGTGGCTAAATGAGATGACTTGAGGGCTATAATTAGCCAAGCTAAGTTGGGGACAGATTGAGGCGCACAGGCTTTCGATGCGCCTATCGACTCGGCAGTTCACAATTTATTAGACACGCGGAACGCGTGGTTTGGGATTAACGAAAGGAATCAGCATGTCACTGTTCCATAGCGATAACGAAAAGGAAGAAAAGCACAGCGGAATTCTCGGTGCCTTTTCTGTCGACAATATCAAATGGGAGCCTGGCAACGACGAAGATGCCTCGCTTGTCTCATTCCGCTATCCCTACGAGGATTTTCCCAACGGGTCCTATCTTCAGGTTGCGCAATCGCAGATTGCCGTTTTTACCAACAATATGGGGGCGGGCAGTTCTACTGACGCTACGGGTGCCGGCGATTCTCAGGTAAGCGTGTTTGTCGGTCCGTGCAAGATCAAGCTCGACACGGGAGACAGCCGATTCGCCCCGTTCCGCAATGCCGCCCATTCGCTTACCGGCGGTAGCTCGGCGTTTCATTCCGTTGTGTACTTTATCAATACTAACTACATGAACGAGCTGCGCTGGGGCACGACCGAGCCCATCATCGTCCAAGACCCTGAGGAAGACGTCAACGTTCATGTTCGCGCCTTTGGTTTGTTTGGCGCGCATATCGAGCAGAATGACTCGAGCCTGGTTCCCATTCAGGTGAGGAAGTTCCTCGTTAAGGTCGTGGGCACGCGAGATCGCTATACGCGAGAAGAACTTACTTCCTTTATGCGGGCAAAAATCCTTGAGTATGTTCCTGACCTGCTTGCCAAGGCGATTGTTGACCAGGAGGTTTCCGTTCTTAAAATTGCGACGCATCTGAGCGACTTCTCGTCTCAAATGCAGGGCAAGCTCGTTAACTATTTCGATGAGTTTGGTCTCACGCTCGATAACTTCTCGTTCAACAGCATCAAGCCCTTCGAAGAGGATCTTGCCGCCATCAACGAGATGAAGATCCAGCGTAAGCGGAGCATTCTCGAGGCGCAGGGTAACGCTGCCCAGATGGACATCGAGTCCGAGGCACTTGCCAGGAAGCGTGCGCGCGAAGGCTACAACTATCAGCAGGAACGCGGCATGGACGTAATGGAGAGTGCTGCGGGCAATGAGGGGAGTGCCGCATCGGGCCTCATGGGAGCCGGCATGGGACTCGGTATGGGAGTTGGCATGGGCGGTGCATTTGGAGCTGGCTTCTCCAACTTGGCCAACCAGACCATGGGCGCTGTTGCTCCCATGGTTGGAACGGCTTCCGCGTCCGCAGGTATGCAAAACGGTCCCGTGTGTCCCAGTTGCGGAAACGTTAATCCGATGGGCGCTAAGTTCTGCCTGGAATGCGGACAAAAGCTCGAGCAGGGTGTTGCGTGTTTGGCGTGTGGGCATCTTAACCCGGTCGGTGCCAAGTTCTGCCTGGAATGCGGGAACCGGTTGATCTCGCCAAGGTGCCCGAGCTGCGGAGCCGAGTTGCCCGAAGGGACCAAATTCTGCCCCGATTGTGGAACTAAGATCCAATAAGGAGAAACAAAGATGAACGGTTCTGTTAAACGTGTCATTTTGGGCGAGGCAATCGTCTTGGTGGCGTGGCTTGTAATCATGTTTGTCTGCAAAAACGCGCTGATGAACCCTATCGTCTTTGCTATGTCGCTTGGCTTTGGGGTTTTGGCTTTTGCGGCGGCTTCGATTTCGGCTGCCATGTCCGATAAGCAGTCCACGGTCAAAAGCACGACCGAAATCCATTATTTGCCGGTCGCATCCAGCTGTGCCTACTTTGTCGTTGCCCTTCTGGCCAACACGTACTTTGTGTTTGCGGCATATGGGTGGGGCGGCAGCACGATTCCAGTCGTCGTAAACGTTGTCCTTCTTGCTGTGCTTGTCCTTGTGCAGATGGGTCTTGGCTTCAATGGCCGCCAGGTTGACCAAAAGGTTGCTGCCGTGGCCGCAAAGACGGTTCAAACGGCGCAGTTCGGATCGTATGTGGGACAGCTCCTCGCCGTGGCGCAGGACGCTCAGGTCAAAGCCGAACTCAAAGCGCTTAAGGACGACATCTCCTTCAGCTCCAACATGTCGCAACCCCATGTTCAAGAGGTCGAGCGACAGTTCTCCGCAGCGCTTGAGGCGGTCTCGAATTCCATGAGTGCCGATGAGCCGGCAGATGTTACGGTTGGCCTTGTCCATGATGCGCGCAATATCTGGAAAAAGCGCAATGCGGCGCTGACCGCTGTCAAATAAGGGCTCGCGCTGCTTTTTGCCAGGGCACTTTGATGGTTGAAGTGGGGGAAGCTATTGGAAATCAACGGAATAACTTGTGAGGGCTGCGGCAGCACCGATGTCGAGTTTGACCCCGCAACTCGAAAGGTTCATTGCAACCAGTGCGGTCGCGAGATGTACTATTCGCGGGCGCGTCTGGGGGCCACGGGCAAAATCGCGTTTGCCAAGGACAATGCCATCAAGTTTTTTAAGGGTGGCAACTTCCCGGAGGCCCGCAAATTTGCCGCGGACGTGCTCAATATGATGCAAGACAACGCGGCAGCACAGTTTATGGTTGCGTACTGCGATGAGTTTTGCGAAGGTCTTTCGGGTTCGATGACGGTTTTCTTTAAAAGGGCCGAAGATATCCCTCTCGAATATGACGAAGTGCGTGACTTGATCGACTTGTTTGAGTCGACGCTCTACAACATGCGTGACTTTGAGGTTCAGATGGTATCGCTCGTGGTCGCCAATATGCAGAGCATGGAGGATCGGTCTCGGCTTGAGAGCTTTATCGATGCTGTGTGCCCGTTCTGCATAGCGCGGTATGCTTCGGAAGACTTTATGACCGCAGAGCGGGAGAGCTTCTATCAAGATATCGCCGCCAACTGCAACATACCCAAAACGTGTCTCGCACTACTCAAGGGCATTAGAGAGAACCCCGGGTCCCCCTATAAAACTGGTTCGTTTACGTTACGAAGAAGGACCTCGTACTTTCTCGAACACTATGTGGAGCCCGTCGGGCGCATCGTCAATTCGATGAAGGCAAGCCAATACAAACAGAAGTTTCTTGTGGCCTATCAGCAGGTGTCCGAGCAATACCGAAGCATGGCCTCTCAATAAAGCGGATGGCGGGTGCTTACTCGCTTAAAGCTATTGGATGATCTAAACAGTTCAAACTGAAAGGTGGTACAGATGAGTGATTCGGGATTAGATACTGCCCTTATCGAGCGCAGGATCGCCGCTATTGGAACAAAAGTTGACCAGATGACCACGAAGGTCGATAAGGTCGAATCCCAAATGGAGGAAGTGCGGAAGGACCTTAAAAAGCTCCGAAAGGACTTTCTCGAGATGATGCTCGAACAGCGTCGTACCGCCGCACTTGAGCAGGCGACTACGGAGCTCGTGAGCGTCCGGCAGGAGATGGACAAGAAGTTCGGCAACTATTCGGTGGTTCGAAACACCATGGTCGGTATTCTCCAGGCAACCGATGCAGCGCTCGTGCGCAAGGCGACGATTTCGACGGTCTCCGAGGAGTTAATGATTTCTACCCCGGACTACTGGCTGGCGCCTGTCCTGGTTGCCCTTGCGGCATGGATCAACAACAACCGAGATCTTGCGGAGCGCGCAATACGTGAGGCTGTCAAACGTGACAACGAGCACACGTCGCTTGCGATGGCTCTGATTTGCAGACGTAATAACCGCACGGCTACGTGCTACGAATGGCTCGCACGCTACTTCTCGACGCAAAACGCCGCCCGTATTGATGCCGATGCGATGGTCTACATTGATGCCTATATCAACGGTATCTTTGGCACCGACGAAAAGCACCTGTGCGATGACTATATGGCGGGCTGGATCGAGCAGATCAGAAATCAGAGCCCTGAGTTCGAGAATGAGCAGTCAGAGTCATGGGCGGAGTACTTTACCGGCTACGAGGAGGATATGAGCTCGAGATATCCGGCGCTCAAGGTGGTGGTCAAGGAGTTTGACTACATCAATAAGTATCTCGGAAAAGTCGAGGCAATCGAGAGCATCTCCAATGACTTCGCCGACCTCAAGGCTTCTGATGTTGACGAGAGGACGCTTGCCGAGCAGGTTGACAGGCATTTGATGGAGCTCGTTAACTCCGATGACTCCAAGGAGCGAAATTTGCGTCGTCAGGAGGAGTATCTTCTTGCGGTCAAAGCATTTGGCGGAGACGTGGACCGCGCCCGAGAGCTCGTCAATCGTCGGCGCGATGAGAAGCGTCAGCAGACGATGAACATCATCGACCAGATGACACGCTCGATGCGCGACCAGAGCGCGTCCGTGGATGTGCATAAAAAGAAGACCGCGATTCAGTTTTTGGGTTCCTATATCAACGGTGGTTTCAACCGGTATCGCAAGAGCGATGTCCCCGAATTTCCGCAGGCGATCACCCTTGACTTCGACGGATGGACAAGCAGGGCGGTTACCGGCGATGAGGGTAATGCGCTGCGCGGCGATTATGTTCGCTATGTCGGTGAAGAGAAGAAAAAGGAGCTCGCTGAGCTTGATGTCAAGATCGCGAAGGGCAACAAGAGCTACAAGATAGCGGCCGTTGTCCTCGCTGTTTTGGGAGTGGCTCTCTTTGCATTTGTAAACCAGGTTATTGGCATTCTGCTTCTTGCGGGGGCAGGCTATTGTCTAGTAAAGACGAGCCTCTCGGGCAAGCAGCGCGCTGCGGAGGCAGAAGAGATTGAGGCCAAATACTCCAAACGCATCCAGGAAGGCTGTTCCGAGATCGATCTGGCGCTTAATCAGTGGAAGAGCGCGAAGGAAGCGGCGGCCGAGCGCAGCGACCTGCTTAAGCTCGATAAGGTTGCCTAGCCGATAGGATTGACTCGATAACCATGAATGGAGTGAAATAGATGACTGATGAAGTGACTGATTTCGACCATAACGATGCTGCGATGCAGGACTTCGATGCATTGAGCGAGCTCGATAGTCTGTTTGAAGAGGACGAGCGACTGAAGCAAGCTGAGAACAATGTTTTGACTCAAAATCTCTCAGGCTTTGCAAACTGCTTTCCCGATTGGGATTTGCATCCGCCGGTAGCGTAGAAAAGCGCTTGAAACACAAGCTGCGATCATTTGGAAACATCGATGTTTCTGCGGGCTAGAAGCCATGGGGCTTTTGGCCCGCTGTCTTTCATGTGCCGGTCGGCGGCATAGGGCATCAACCGTATTCCAGGTTCTTGGACGACAGGCCGACTCGCTTCGGATCGGGCGCTACACCAACTTTCTCGAGACTACCAATCTGACAGGGCCTCGTCCGCGTGTGGACGGGGCCCTTTTGCGTGGCCTTTTATGTCTGCTATACTGCTAGCAAGTAGGAAGGAGCCGCTATGGGAACGGCAATGGTGCAGCTCAACACACGAATCGATCCTATGCTCAAGGCTGGTGGTGATGCGGTCCTGACTCGCAATGGATTGGGGCCGAGTGATGCCATTCGCGCGCTTTGGGCCTATCTTGTCGAGCATCAAGCGCTGCCGGGATTTATGGTGGCGGATAAGCGCGAGGCGCCCCGTGCGGAGAGCCTGGCCGAGCAGGGGTGTGGCCTAGCTTTTTCCTCGTTGGGGCTAAGCGCTTCGGATTTTGCGCCAGGTGGATCATCTGCGGAAGACTGGGATGCCGTACGAGATGATGTGTATGAAGCGATGATTGCTGACATTGAGGCGAATTGCCGATGATTGAGGCAAAGCATCTCTTGGTAGATACGAACGTTTGGCTCGATTATTACCTGCAAGAGGGGGCGTTCGACGAAGCGAAAAGATTGGTTGAACTGGCCGAGGCGGGAAAGATCGACCTTCTGTATGCGCCAACGACGGCAAAAGACGTGTTCTATATTTTGCCTCGGCGACTAGCCCGGCGGAATGTGAATGGGATTAACGTGTCGTTTGCCTCGGCGTCATGGGCCTGCATCGAGCACATGATGCAGGTGGCAGCTGCCTCTCCGCTTTCGTTGGCAGAGTGCGAGATGGCGCGCATGCTTGGCAAGCGTATGCCGGATCTTGAAGACAACCTCATCATCGCTTCGGGCGAGACGGCAGATGTTGACTACGTGGTCACGAGTGACCGGCGCATGCTGGAGGCGATGCCCGAAGTTTGCCTGACGCCTGCCCGCGCACTCGATGTGATTGGAATCCTCGACTAACCTTGCCTGCCTCGTTTCGTTATCATATGGGGCATTGTGAACCTCATGCAACTTTGGAGGACGGTATGGCGGATAACGCCGAGATGCTATTCTCGCCCGAGCTGGTGTTTTTTGATTGGGAGTGTGCGACGCCGGATGAGGTGTTCGCGCGGCTTGAGGGCGAGCTTGCTCCGCGCGGCTACATTGCCGACGGTTGGCTCGACGCCGTTCGCACGCGCGAGGATGCCTATCCCACGGGTCTTGCCATGCCGGCGGCAAACATTGCCATTCCGCATACCGATTCTGGGTTTGTGGCCAAGCCCTATATCGCGGTGGTGAAGCCCGCCGCGCCCGTGACATTTAACGCTATGGCCGGCATGGGCGCTCCGGTGCCGGCGCAGATCGTCATCAATCTGGGCATTGCCGAGCCGGGCGGCCAGGTCGAGGCCCTGCAGGCGCTCATGAACATCTTTATGGATGCCGACGCTGCGGCCGACGTGCTCGGCCAGACCACGTCCCAGGGCATGGTCGACGCTATCCGCCGTCACTTCTAAGGTGCCGGCTGCCAGAGCTGTCCCCTTTGCACCAAAATGGTGCAGATTAACCTGTCCCCAATGCACCAAGCGTGCCGCGGGGGCTGCGTTGTGACACAATGGCGTTTGTTCGATTCGTTATGCGAAAGGCCAACTATGGCAAATAAGAAAAAGAACCCCGCACCCGAGCCGACGCCCGAGCAGCAGGCTCGCGCCGCCTCCAGCTCTCGCAAGAAGCAGCGCAAGACCCGCGTGTCCAAGACCGTCAAGATCGTCCTGGTGGTTATTGGCGTGCTAGCAATGCTGCTTTCTGTCTCGGCCATGGCGTGCTCTGGCCTTATGTCGCAGGCCGAGGACACCTCGGGCTACAAGCTGACCGGCGGTGTTGCTGCTACTATCAACGGCACCAACCTCACCGAGGACACCGTGACCAAGCAGATCATGAGCATGCGCACGTCCTACGGCTACACCAAGGACAAGGACTGGGCGCAGTATCTGGTCGACAACGACCTCACGCCCAAGAAGTATCGCAAGCAACTCATCGACTCCTACACGCAGCAGATTCTGCTTCAACAGGCACAGAAAGAGAACGGCGTGACGGTGTCGGACGAGGAGGTCGAGAAGGCTTGGAAGGACGCGTGCAAGAGCGCGGGCGGTGCCAAGGCCTTTAAGAAGACCCTCAAGACCTACGGCTATACCGAGGACACCTACAAGGACTCGCTCAAGGAGAGCCTGGCACAGCAAAAGCTTAAGGATGCCGTCGCGCCCACGAGCAAGCCCAAGGACAGTGAGATTGTCGATTACACCAACGCAAACCTGTCCAGTTATAACGACGCCCGTCGCTCGTCGAACATCCTGATCAAGGTTGATTCCGACGCTTCCGACGAGGACAAGGCCGCCGCCAAGGCCAAGGCACAGGAGTGCCTGGACAAGATCAACTCCGGTGAGCTGAGCTTTGAGGACGCCGTTGAACAGTACTCCGAGGACACCGGTTCCAAGGAGAAGAAGGGCGATGTGGGCTGGGATAAGCTCACCACCTTTGTCGACAGCTACCAGACGGCGCTCGAGGGGCTCAACAAGGGCGATGTGAGCGACGTGGTCGAGTCGACGTACGGCTACCATGTCATCAAGTGCACCGACTACTTCCATGTCGATAATCAGGTTGATGACATCAACCAGGTGCCCAAGGCCATCAAAAAGTACGTCTCCAACGTGGTGAAGACGCAAGCGGCCGGCACCGCGTACAGCGAGTGGCTGGAGCAGTACAAGAAGGATGCCGACATCACCGTCAACCCCATGCCCAAAGACGTGCCATACAACGTCAGTCTGAAGGGCGTCACCAAGAGTTCGACCGACGATTCGTCGACGGCTGAGTAATCATGGGGCGGTGCTCGCGCGAGTACCGCCCACGCTATTAGAGAGGATTTGCAGATGACCAACGAAGAACTGCAGAAGGAAATGATCGCGGCCATGAAGGCCAAGGACAAGGTTCGCCTGTCTATCATTCGCCAGGTTAAGGCCGAGGTGAAGAACATCGAGGTCAATGAGCGCCGCGATGTGACCGAGGAAGACGTCAACAGCATGATTAAGCGTCTGATTAAGCAGACGAGCGAGACGCTGGAGATGTCCATCAAGGCCGGCACCGACCAGGAGCGTACCGACAACCTGACCGAGCAGGTCAAGATTCTGGAGAGCCTGCTGCCCGCGCAGGTTTCGGGCGAGGAGCTCGAGGCTCTGATCGAGCAGGTCATCGCCGAGCTGGGCGCCACGTCCAAGAAGCAGATGGGCCAGGTCATGGGGGCGCTCGGCAAAGCCACCGGCGGCAACTTCGACAAGCCTGCCGCGGCCAAGATCGTCGGAGCCAAACTCGCGTAATTTGTTACGCGGTTTTACCAAACCGCGTAACGGCTCGACGCTGCAAACCCGTACACGCGGCAATCTGACGTTCAATTTCAAGGGCGCGACCATAAGGTCTGCGCCCTTTCATTTCACGTCACCTTGCTCGCGTGTACGGGTTTTCGCTGACTTATGCTCAACAAGGGCGGTTGTATTATTTTCGGCACTCATTTAAGTCTGTCCCCAATGAGTAGGGGGAAGGTTGCGGGTTCTTTACGGGAATGTAGTGTGGGCTGCGGAAACGTGGTTCTTTCCGTACAATAGTTCAACTCGTGTAAACGCAGGGAAGGGACATTCATGGCAGACATGATCGAGATCAAGCATCTCAACAAGTACTTTGGCGACCTGCATGTGCTCAAAGATATCAATCTCACCGTCAAGCGCGGCGAGAAGCTCGTAATGATCGGGCCTTCCGGCTCGGGCAAGTCGACGCTCATCCGTTGCGTCGATTATCTGGAGGAGCCCACGTCGGGCGAGGTCGTCATCGACGGTACGCCGCTCACCAAAAAGAACCACCTGGAGATGGCTCGCAAGTACAGCTCCATGGTGTTTCAGCAGTTCAACCTGTATCCCAACATGACGGTGCTGGGCAACCTGACGCTCGCGCCCATCAAGCTGCAAAAGAAGAGCAAGGAGGAGGCGACCGAGATCGCCATCGCCGCGCTCAAGCGCGTCGGCATGGCGCATAAGGCCGGCGAGTATCCGCAGAATCTCTCGGGCGGTCAGCAGCAGCGCATCGCCATCGCCCGCGCCCTGTGCACCAAGCAGCCCATCATTCTGTTTGACGAGCCGACCTCGGCGCTCGACCCCGAGATGGTCCAGGAGGTTCTGGACGTTATGATTGAGCTCGCGCAGGAGGACATCACCATGATCTGCGTGACGCACGAGATGGGCTTTGCGCGCCAGGTGGCCGACCGCGTCATCTTTATGGAGGACGGCCGCATCCTGGAGGAGGGTACGCCCGAGCACTTCTTCGATAACCCCGAGAACCCGCGCTGTCGCGAGTTCCTGTCCAAGATTCTGCACTAGGCGCGGTGGTGGACATGACGGATATGACGAGGGCGGCCGTGTCGCGCCGTCACTTTTTGCAGCTGGCTGGCGCCGGCATGCTTGCGCTGACGGGGACCGCGCTTGCCGGTTGCGGCAACTCCACCAGCGGCGAGGGCTCCGACAAGGGGTCCAAGCTTGCGGCCATCAAGTCGCGTGGCCATCTGAATGCCGGCGTTAAGAAGGACGTTCCCGGCTATGGCTATTACGACACCGCCAAGGGCCGCTTTGAGGGCATGGAGGTCGATTTGTGCTACCAGATCGCCGCTGCCGTCTTTGGCGTGAGCTACAAGGAGGCCCGCGCCCAGGAGCTAGTCGAGTTTACCGACGTAACGCCCAAGACGCGCGGCCCGCTGATCGATAACGGCCAACTCGACGTGGTCGCGGCGACCTACACCATCACCGACGAGCGTAAGAAGAGCTGGGATTTCTCGACGCCGTACCGCACCGACTACGTGGGACTCATGGTCAAGAAGCGTTCGGGCTTTACCTCGATTGAGGACCTGGACGGTAAGGTTATCGGCGTGAGCCAGGGTGCTACCACGCAGGGCCTGATCGAGCAGATGATCAAGGACAACGGCTTTAGCTGCAAGCCCGAGTTTAGGGCCTTTAGCGGCTACCCCATCATCAAGAGTTCGCTCGACGCCGGCAATATCGACGTCTTTGCCATGGACCGCTCCACGCTGGCCGGCTATATGAACGAGACCGTTGAGTTGCTGCAGCCCGAGGTCAAGTTTGGCGAGCAGGGCTACGGCGTGGCGACCAAGAAGGGCTGCGACCTTTCGGCCGTGGTCGATCAGGTGATTTGCGATCGCCTGGCCGACGGCTGGCTCGACCAAGAGGTCAAGACCTGGGGTCTTGTATAGGCGCATCGTCCAAGGAAGGAATCAAATGCTCGAAGGATTATTTGACGCCGACCGTTGGTCGACGACATTTCAAAACATGGGGCCCTTCTGGGAGGGCTTTGGCGTGACGCTGCAGGTGGTCGTTGCCGGTCTGCTGCTGTCGCTGGTGCTGGGCACGCTGCTGGGCGTGTTCTCTACCACTCGCTCGCGCGTGCTGCGCGCCATAAGCCGCGTGTACGTGGAGTTTTACCAGAACACTCCATTGCCCGTACAGGTGCTCTTTATGTACATGGCCGGTCCGCAGTTTTTGCAGGCCATAACCGGTGCCGACCAGCCGGTGCGCATCGCGCCGTTCGTGCTGGGCTTCTTGGGCGTGGGCCTGTATCACGCGGCCTACATCTCGGAGGTCATCCGCACTGGTATCGAGGCGGTTCCGCGCGGTCAGATGGAGGCGGCCCAGAGCCAGGGCTTCACCCGTGCGCAGGCGTACTGGTACATCGTACTGCCCCAGACGTTCAAGATCATTTTGCCGCCGCTGTGTAACCAGGCACTCAACTTGGTCAAGAACACGTCGGTGCTGGCACTTGTGGCCGGCGGCGACCTTATGTACCGTTCCGACAACTTTGTGAGTCTGTACGGTTACCTGCAGGGATACATTGTCTGCTGCCTTATGTACTTCATCATCTGCTTTCCGCTCGCCATGTTGGTGCAGTGGCTCGAGCGTCGCTCCAAGGAGCGTCCGCGCGGCGTGAGCCTGGCCGAGCTGGGGCTCGACAACGTAGAGGAGGCCTAGCGCATGGAAATCTTCAACGCGACCAACCTGCTCTACATTTGGGGCGGCTTTGTTAAGACGATCGAGATCTCGGCGCTGTCGATCTTTTTCTCGCTCATCTTTGGCACGGTGCTGGCGCTCGTTAAAAGCTATGCGCCCCGCCCGTTCCGTATTTTGGTGAGCGCCTATATCGAGCTGTTCCGCTGCACGCCAAACCTGCTGTGGATCCTGTTTATCTACTTTACGGTGCAGGGTTTGGACATTGTGATTTCGACCATCGCCTTTACGCTGTTTACCAGCGCCGTTATGGCCGAGATTGTGCGCGGCGGCCTCAACTCGATTCCGCGCGGCCAGTTTGAGGCAGCGCAGAGCCAGGGCTTCGGCTTCTTTGCCACCATGCGCTACATCATTCTGCCGCAGACGTTTAAGACGATCATTCCGGCGCTGTTTAGCCAGTGCACGACCGTCATTAAGGACAGCTCGTATCTTTCGGGTATTAACGTGGCCGAGCTCATGTACACGGCAAACGTCGTGATGGCCCACGCGATCGACCTGTCGCAGGTGCTTATGCTCTACGGCCTGGTGTTTGCGATGTACTTTGTGCTCAACTTTGGTATCTCGCTGCTGGTCCGCGCATATCAGAGGCGAATGGTGGCAGCGTAGAATGTGGCAAAGGGACTGTCCCTTTGTCACATAGAGAAAGGAATCGCGATGAGCGATCTGGAGAATAAGAAGAATCCTGTGGTCATTACCATCGCGCGCGACTTTGGCGCCGAGGGCCACGAGATTGGTCGCATGCTTGCCGACGAGTTGGGGATTCCGCTGTACGATAACGAGCTGCTGGTGCGTGCGTCGCTGCGCGCGGGCGAGTCGCTCGACAAGATGGCTGCCTACGACGAGCGCTTGGCCGTGGAGAACATGGCGTTTCTGCCCGACCGTTACGACGCACGTTCGTACTCGGACAAGTTGTTCCAAAAGATGAGCCAGGTGATTTTGGATCTGGGCGAGACTGAGAGCTGCATTATCGAAGGCCGTCTGTCCGATTACCTGCTGCGTAACAACCCCAACCACATTGCCGTGTTGGTGACCGCACCCTTTGAGGACCGCGTCGAGATCGTGCGCAAGAAGCGTGGCCTTAACAAAAAGAAGGGCGCCAAGCTGGTCAAACAGCAGCAGAAGGCGCGCGAGGCGTTCTATAAGCGCTACAGTGCCGGCAAATGGAAGATGACGAGCGGTAAAGACATCGTCGTCAACCGCGCCAAGCTGGGCCGCGAGGGTTGTAAAGACGTTATCGCCGCTGCCTACCGCTACAAAGTCGCCCAGCTCGAAGTCTAACCGACCAAAACCACCACAAAGGGGACAGGTACCTTTATGGTGGTCGGGCGGCCGGCATAGAAAAAGTCCCCGCCGGGCGTGTGCTCGACGGGGACTTTGCCGTTTAATGGCTAGCGCTGCGGGTGATTACTCGCCCAGCAGGCTCTTGGTGATGGAAGCGGCGGCCTTCTTGCCAGCGCCCATCGCCAGAATGACCGTAGCGGCACCGGTGACGATGTCGCCGCCGGCCCAGATGCGGGGATCGGTGGTCTGGCCGGTCTCCTCGTCGGCGACGATGTAGCCCCACTTGTTGAGCTCCATCTTGCCGCCGATCTTCTTTGCGAAGGGGTTGGCGTTGGTGCCGATAGCCGAGATCGCGACGTCGCAGGGGATCTCCTCGATGGCGCCCTCGATGGGCACCGGGCGACGACGGCCGGACTCGTCGGGCTCGCCGAGCTCCATCTTCTGGACCTTGACGGCGCACACGGAGCCGTCTTCGCCAGCGACAAACTCGAGCGGGGAAACGAGCGGCAGAACCTCGACGCCCTCGGCCTTGGCGTGGTGCAGCTCGGCACGACGGCAGGGCATCTCGTCCTCGGTACGGCGGTAAGCGATGATGGCGTGCTCGGCGCCCAGACGCTTGGCGGTACGGACGGCGTCCATAGCCACGTTGCCGCCGCCAAAGACAACGACGTTCTTGCCGTGCTTGGTGGGGGTGTCGTACTCGGGGAACTTGTTGGCCTTCATCAGGTTCACGCGGGTGAGGTACTCGTTTGCGAAGAAGACGTTGGGCAGGTTCTCGCCGGGGACGTTGAGGAACTTGGGCAGGCCAGCGCCGGTCGCCACGTAGATGGCGTCGAAGCCCTGCTCGAACAGCTCCTCGGCCGTGGCCATGTTGCCCACGACGGAGTTGTACTCAAACTTGACGCCCATGTCCTCCAGGCCGTCAATCTCGCGCTTGACGACCGCCTTGGGCAGACGGAACTCGGGGATGCCGTAGACCAGCACGCCGCCGCCGGTGAAGAAGGCCTCGAAGACGGTAACGTCAAAGCCGTTACGGGCGAGCTCGCCGGCGCAGGTGATGCCGGACGGGCCGGAGCCGACGACGGCGACCTTCTTGCCGTTCTTGGGGGCCATCTTGGGCGTGGAGGCGAGCTCGGGGCGATCACCCAGGAAGCGCTCGAGCTGGCCGATGGCCACGGGCTCGGACTTCTTACCACGGATGCACTTGCCCTCGCACTGGTTCTCCTGCGGGCAGACGCGGCCGCAGATGGCGGGAAGCATGGAGTCCTCGCGGATGGTATCGAGAGCGCCGCCGAAGTCCTTCGCGCGGATCTGCTCGATAAAGCGGGGAATGTTGATGTTGACGGGGCAGCCCTCAACACAGAACGGCTTCTTGCAGTTGAGGCAGCGCTCGGCCTCGGCCAGCGCCATCTCCTCGGTGAAGCCCTTGTCGACGGGGCGGAAGTCGCAGGCGCGCTCGGCAGCCGGCTCCTCGTTATCGGGGGTGCGGGGCGACTTCATATCGGCAACGAAACGACCGTTAACTAGTGGCATGCGCAGCTCTTTTCCTCATAGGCCTTGAGGGACTCGCCCTCTTCGGAACGGTAAGCGGCCTGGCGGGCACGAAGGTCATCCCAGTCGACCAGGGTGGCATCGAAGTCGGGGCCGTCGACGCAAGCGAACTTGGTCACGCCGCCCACCTCGACGCGGCAGCAGCCGCACATGCCGGTGCCGTCAACCATGATGGGGTTGAGGGACGCGGTGATGGGGGTGTCGTACTTCTGGGCGGTGAGGGTCGAGAACTTCATCATCGGAACGGGGCCGACGCAGAAGACCTGGCTCACGGCCTTGTCCTGCAGCAGGCGCTCCAGCGGAGCGGTGACAACGCCCTGCTCTCCGTAGGAACCGTCGTCGGTGGTGATATGGATGTGGTCCTCGTCGAGGAGCTCGCGGAACTGGTCCTCCATGAGCAGGAGGTCCTTGGTGCGGGCGCCCATGATGGCGTGCACCTCGTGACCGGTCTCGACCAGGTGCTTGGCGACCGGGAAGGCAATTGCCAGGCCGACGCCGCCGCCAATGACGGCGCAGGGGCCCTCGGCCATCTCGGTGGGAACGCCCAGCGGGCCCACGACGTCGCGCAGCGACTCGCCGGCTTCGTAAGTGGACAGCATCTCGGTGGTCTTGCCGATCACCATGAAGATGAACTCGACCCAGCCCTCGTCACCGTTCCAGCCGGCCAGGGTAAACGGGACGCGCTCGCCCGTCTCGTTGGCGCGGACCATGAGGAACTGTCCAGCGTGCGCATGCTTGGCGATTGCGGGCGCCTCGATGCGGAACTTGAACACCTTCTCCGAGAACTGCGTCTTCTCCAGGATCTTATACATAGAACCCCTCTCTTGTTAGGGCCGCCGAACCGTGCCTCCACGGAAATGGACGGTAGCCCGAATAAAACCGTACGCGCACAGGCGTTGTGCAGACATACGGTGCAAATTATACCCTCATGGACATGTCACTTACGTGTGTCTTCGGCGGTTGGGAGCAGGGTTTATCCACTTCGACCTGCCAAAGGGGGAGAGGTTTATTTTGGCAGGTTTTATCAGGCAAAACGGCAAAGGGGGCCGGCCTCGCGCTTCGGTGAGGCCGGCCCCCTTTGGAGCGTTGCATATGTATAGCGGCACAGGGTTTATTGCGACGCAGCCGCCGCGGCGTTTCCGCAGATGAAACCTGCCAAAATAAACATCTCTAAATGGTAGGTTTTAGTGCTTGCCGTTGGCGGAAGCGGCGCCGTTTACGTGATCGCGGGCGTAGATTACGCCGTGGACGATGGCCAGACCGGCGGCATCTGCGGCGCGGGCGCAGGTGTTCTGGAAGTCCTCGGCCTCGCGGGCGCGCAGCTGCTTGAGCACGTAATCTGCCACGGCCATCTTGCCGGGAGGGTTGCCGATACCGGTGCGGATGCGACTAAAGTCGCGGCTGCCCATTTTGTCGATGATGGAGCGCAGGCCGTTGTGACCGGCATGGCCTCCGCCCACCTTAACACGCACGTCGCCGGCGGGAATATCGAGCTCGTCGTGAATCACGAGTAGCTCCTCGGCCTTGATCTTGTACTCGCGGCAGAGCTTGGAGATGGGTCCGCCCGAGGTGTTCATGTACGACTGCGGCTTGACCAGTACAATCTGGCGCTTGCCGTTCTCTTCCTCGGCATCGTTGATGTTGATGAGCGCGACCTCGGCGCCTGCTTGGTTTTTCCAGTACGTGACGCCGGCCTGACGGGCCAGCTCGTCGATCGCCTTAAAACCGGCGTTGTGGCGGGTCTCGGCATACTCATCGCCAGGGTTGCCAAGTCCGGCAACCATGCGAATCTTAAGCGGCTGTGCAGCTGCCATGTTCGTCCTTTCGTTACACATAAAAGTTCAGTCAACGACAAAGGCTACCACGCCCGCCGAAGGCGAGGAAAGGTTGCAGCAAAGTCATTTCAGAAAACAGCTGCCCCGAGACAGCAGGAAGCCCCGGACACGCCGGGAGGGGTTATCAAAGCGAACATCCCGCAGCCGCAAAGCGGCGAGGACGTTCGCGTGATAACCCCGCAGGTGTGTCCGGGGCTTCCGGAGGGATGCGAGGGTCGAGCGACTACAGTGCGAAGTCGCCGCCGACGAGCGTGGAGACGGGCTCCTCGTGGTAAACGGCGGAGATGGCCTGAGCGAACTCTTCGGCGACCGAGATGGTCTTGATCTTGCCGCCGACCTCGACGGGGATGGCATCGGTGACGACGCACTCGACGATGGGGGCATCGTTCAGGCGCTCGATGGCCGGACCGGAGAAGATGCCGTGGGTGGCGCAGACGTAGATGTCGCCGGCGCCCATAGCCTTGAGCTCCTTGACGTTGGCGCACAGGGTACCAGCGGTGTCGATCATGTCGTCGTTGATGACGCAGGTCTTGCCCTTGATGTCACCGATGATGCCCATGACCTCGGCGGCATTGTGGCGCGGACGGCCCTTGTGGGCGATGGCCAGGTCGCAGCCGAGCATGTCGGACAGCTTCTTGGCGGCCTTGGCACGACCCACGTCGGGGGAGACGACAACCAGGTTGTCGGTGTCGAAGTTCATGGCGTTGTAGTACTGGCCAAACAGCGGCAGTGCGGACAGGTGGTTGACCGGGATATCAAAGAAGCCCTGGATCTGACCCTGGTGCAGGTCGAGGGTGATGATGCGGTCGACGCCGGCGCGCTCGAGCAGGTTGGCGACGAGGCGGGCGGTGATGGGCTCGCGCGGGCCGGCCTTGCGGTCCTGGCGGGCATAGCCGTAGTGGGTGATGACGGCGGTGATGGAGCGGGCGGATGCGCGCTTGGCAGCGTCGGTGGCGATGAGCAGCTCCATGAGCATGTCGTTGACGTTGCCGCCGGCCACGGACTGAATCAGGAAGACGTCGGCGCCGCGGACGGTCTCGTCGTAGCGGGCGTAAATCTCACCGTTGGCGAACTGCTTTAGCGTAAGGCCCGAAAGCTCGACCCCAAGGTACTCAGCGATCTTCTGAGCGAGGGGACGGTTGGAGGAACCGGAATACACGCGGATGGACTTGCGCATATTCTCCGACTTCTCGGGATCATTAATCGGCATTACCCTTCTCCTTTATATCGAATGCCATATAGATGCCTTGTTGCATTGTAACCGCGCGACGGGGTTAATCGGGTCTTGATAACGTCTTTACCGTCAACGGACACGAACCGACCACTCATCCGGTCGCGCAGGTCACGATAGAAAAAGGAGCCGTCCCCATGGAACAGCTCCTTTTGTGCTTGATAAAACGTTATGCCTCGTCGTCCTCGTGCAGACGGCGGCGATAATCGGCGGCCCAGCCCTCAATATTTACCTGACGGGCACGACCCAGGCCAAGTGCGTCGGCCGGGACCGGCTCGGTGATGACAGAGCCGGCGGCCACAAGCGCGCCGTCGCCGATCTGGGCGGGCGCGACCATCATGGTGTCGGAGCCGATGAAGGCATCCTTGCCGATGACGGTCTTGTGCTTGTGCACACCATCGTAGTTGCAGGTGATGGAGCCCGCGCCCACGTTGACGCCGGAGCCCATGGTGGTATCGCCGATGTAGGACAGGTGCGGCACCTTGGAGCCCTCGCCGATCGTGGACTTCTTGATCTCCACGTGCGTGCCGGCCTTGGAACCGTCGAGCATGTGAGTGCCCGGGCGCAGGTAGGCGCGCGGGCCGCAGTCGACGCCGTTCTCGATGACGGCCTCGATGGCGATGGTCTCATCGATGACGCAACCGCTGCCGACGGTGGTGTCGGTGAGGCGGCTGTTGGGGCCGAGCTGGCACTCCTCGCCCACGGTGACGTGGCCGATCAGGTGCGTTTGCGGCCACACGACGGTGTCGCGGCCGATGGTGGCGTCGGGACCGATCCAGGCCTGCGTGGGGTCGATGAACGTGACGCCCTCGGCCATCCAGTGCTCGTTGATGCGGTCGCGTGCGATGGCGGTGAGCTGTGCGAGCTGGATACGGCTGTTGACGCCCAAGCCGTCGCGGTAGTCGTCACAGTGGAAGATGGAGACTGCCTGGCCGTGGCCTTTGAGGATCTCGAGCATGTCGGGCAGGTAGTACTCGGACTGCGCGTTGTCGTTGCCGATCTCGTTGATGTGGGCGGCGAGCTGCGCGCCGTCGAAGGCGTAGCAGCCGGCGTTGCACTCGAGCAGCGTGGCGGCCTGCTCGGGCGTGCAGTCCTTCTGCTCGATGATGCGCTCGATCTGGCCGTCGGCGCCCAGCTTGATGCGGCCGTAGCCGAAAGGATCGGGCGGGGTCATGGTCATGACGGTGCAGGCGAGCTCGCCGGTGGCGACGGTCTGCGCGAACTTGGCGACGGTGTCGGCGGTGATGAGCGGCAAGTCGCCGTTGAGCACGACGACCGGGCCTTGCGTGATGCCGCAGGCCTCGAGTGCGACCTTCACGGCGTGGCCGGTGCCCAGGCGCTCGGTCTGCTCAACGCACTCGACCTTGGTGGCGCTGTTGGCGTAGGCGCCGTCGATCAGGGCGCGCATCTCGTCGGCGTGGCTGCCGATGACGACCACGACGCGGCTGCAGCCGGCCTTGATGGTGGCGTCGACGATCCACTGAACCATGGGCTTGCCCAGGATCTTGTGCGAAACCTTGCAGTGGTTCGACTTCATGCGGGTGCCCTCGCCGGCGGCGAGGATAATTGCGGTTGCGTCCATGTGATCTCCTGTTACGTTATAGAGACGTGTGTTTGGAAACGATACACGGCGCAATATGATACCGCAGGCATATGATGAGCGCGTAACGATTGGCGCATTGCCGCTGATGTCGGTGCCGCCGGCGTGGTGTTTGCGCTGGTTGTGCATGGCGTCGGCGCTGCGGCGTTGGCGTTTGAGCGAGGGATGGGAGGTGCCCGTGGATATCATGCGAGAGGAATCGGGCCACGAGCCCGTCGCGGCATTTTCGATGTCGCATCCGGCGGTGCCGGCGCTCTACATGGTGCTGACGCTGGGACTCACCATGTTCTCGATGCAGCCGGTGCTGATTGCACTGTCGCTTGCGGGCGGGTTGGCGTACGGGTTTGCGATGCGCGGCGCCGCGCGTACGTTGGGGGCGCTTCGCTGGCAGCTGCCGGTGATCTTGATCATCGCGGTGCTCAATCCGCTGTTTAGCGCCTCGGGCTCGACGGAGCTGTTCCGTATTGGCATGCGCGCGGTGTATCTGGAGAGCATGGTATACGGCCTGTGCATGGGCGGGCTGTTTGTGGCGAGCGTGCTGTGGTTTGAGGCGGCGTCGTCGATGCTCGAATACGACAAGGTGCTTGCGCTTTTGGGCAACGCCGCGCCGGTGATCGCGCTCATGATTTCGATGTGCATGCGGCTTATCCCGCAGTTTTTGCGCCGCGGCCGCACGGTGCTGGCGGTGCAAGATGCGATTGATGTGCCGGGCCGCGCGCCGGCCGACCCCGTGCGCTCGCGCTTGCGGGCATCGAGTGTGTTGATGGGCTGGGGCATGGAAGATTCGCTGGAGCGCGCGGACGCGATGCGCTCGCGCGGGTGGGGTGCCGCGACGCGTCGTACGACGTATGCGCGGTATCGGCTGGGGCGCAGCGACGTTGCCGCGCTGGCCGGGCTCGCACTGTTTGGTGCTGCCGAGGTGGCAGTGGCGTGGACCGCGACGACGCAGTATTCGTTTTATCCGCAGCTCTCGGTGCCGGCGCCGTGGCCGGGCTATGTCGTGTACGCTGCCTGGATGGTGCTGCCTTGCGCGTTGCGCGCGATTGATGAGAAGAGGTTTGGCTGATGGCTCGGTTGGATAGGGGCCCAGTGTCGGGCGCGGCATACGGCCCGGATATGCCGGCGATTGAGGTGCGGAGCCTGAGCTTTGCCTACCCCGATGCTGGTGCTGCGGTGCTCGAGGGGCTCGACTGGTCTGTTCCCCAAGGTGCATTTGCGCTGCTTGTTGGCGGTACCGGATCGGGTAAGTCGACGCTGCTGTCGCTGCTCAAGCCCGAGATCGCTCCGGCGGGCGAGCGCACTGGCGAACTGCGCGTGCTGGGCGAGAACGTTGCCGACATGGACGTGCGGGCATCGGCGGAGCGCGTGGGCTATGTGTTCCAGGATCCCGAGAACCAGATCGTGTGCGAAACCGTGTGGCACGAGATGGCGTTTGGCCTGGAAAACTTGGGGCTAGCGCGTGATGAGATGCGCCGTCGCGTAGCTGAGACCAGCTATTTCTTTGGGCTGGAAGATTGGCTTCACCGCGATACTGACACGCTTTCGGGCGGTCGCAAACAGTTGCTGTCGTTGGCGGCCGTTCTGACGCTGCGCCCGCGCGTGCTGCTGCTCGACGAGCCCACGTCTCAGCTTGATCCGGTTGCGGAGAAGAATTTCCTGCACGCGCTGTTTCGTGTGAATCGCGAGCTGGGCTGCACGGTTGTTGTGGCGACGCATCAGCCGCGCCCAATGCTCGAATACGCGACGTGTGCGTACCGGATTGAGGACGGTCGCGTGCGCGAGGTGGCGGATATGGCTTCTTTGGGACGCCGAGAATCGCTGTTTTCCGATGACATGTTGGGGTGGGGTGCCATCCGATGTGCAAATAAAGGAGTATTCAGCAGGCGTGAGGACAATTTGGGCTCTCTGGAGCCGCCCGGGGACGTATCGAGCGCGAAAAAAAGTTCGGAATTGGACAAATCGTCCGAATTTGTGGCGCAAACGTCGCTCGAGAACGGCTCGGAAGCCTTCTCGCGCACGGATGGAAGCAGAATACTCCAAAAAATGCACGGCGGGTCGGCTACCACCCTGTCGGAAGGCTGGTTTCGCTACGATCGAGCGTCCGGCTGGGTGCTGCGCGGGCTCGATGCTTCGTTTTCGGCTGGCGCGGTGCATGCAATCGTGGGCGGCAACGGATGCGGTAAGTCGACGATGCTCTCGGTGCTGGCGAAGACCGCCAAGCTGCAGCGCGGCCGCATGGTGCGCGAAGCGGCCTCGGCGGCGCTGCTGCCACAGAATCCCAAGGCATTGCTGGTTGCCGAGACGGTTCGCGATGAGCTGATGGAATGGGCCTCGACCTGCGGATACGACGAGGCCGCAGCACGGGAGCAGACAGCGCGCCTGGGTCTGGCGGGCTTGGAGGCGCGTCACCCGTACGATCTTTCGGGCGGTCAGTGCCAGCTGCTTGCGTTGGCAAAGCTGCTGTTGATTGGCCCCGAGCTGCTATTGCTCGATGAGCCCACCAAGGGTTTGGACCTGGCCAGCCGCCGCATCATCGCCCGTGCCCTGCGTGACCATGCGAAGGCTGGCGGCACCGTCATCATGGCTACGCACGATTTGGACTTTGCCGAGCAGGTAGCCGACGACGTCGCCATGATGTTTGACGGCGAGATTGCCTGCGTGGAGCCCCCGGCCGACTTCTTTGCCGACAACGTGTTCTATAGGGCGTGATGGGATGACGGACTGTCGTTTCTCGCGTTTACTCACAAAACTGGAGATTCCGCTGTTGTTGGCGGTGCCGGCGGTGATGGCAACGGCGTTGCTGGCGGGCGTTGAGCAGGCGGCGCTCGCCATGCTTGTCGTGGTGGCGCTGGTGCTTGCGCTGTTCTTTGCAGGCTACGAGGCGTCGCGACCGGGCCTGCGCCAGATTATGCCCACGCTGGTGCTGGCGGCGCTGGCGGCGGCGGGCCGCATCTTGTTCGGCCCCATTCCCGACTTTAAACCCGTGAGCGCCATCGCCATCATCGCCGGGGCGACGCTCGGGCGTCGCAACGGCTTCATGGTCGGCGCGTTGGCAGCACTGACCAGCAATTTCTTTTTTGGGCAGGGCATGTGGACGCCATGGCAGATGTATGCCTGGGGCCTGGTTGGCTATGTTGGCGGTGCGCTGGCGCATGCCGGTGCGTTCGACCGTGCGGATGGAACCGTGCGCATGCCGGCGCTGATGGCGTACGGCTTTGCTTCGGGTCTGCTGTACGGCGTGGTGATCAACGCGTACGACATTATCGGTTTTGTACAACCGCTCACGTGGGCGGGCGTCGTGGCGCGTCTTGCCACGGCAGTGCCGTTCGATATCACACACGGCCTCGCGACCTGCGTGTTCTTGGCCGCCCTCTACAAGCCTTGGTGTCGACGGATCAACCGCGTTGTCGTGAAATACGGGCTGTAGGGCTGGTTGCGCCGGGGCGTGAATCAATACTTCCGAAGTACCATTTCAAAACTATGCCGGTTTACGGGGCTAGATTAGCGTAGGCCGACCATACCGGCTTTTTTCAAAATAGAGCAAGCCGTTTACCTGAGGTTTTATTATTTCGGAATTGCGTATGGTTGGGGGTTCGCGATTCAGCCCCGTAAACCGGCATAGTTTTGGAATGGCCGGCTGATATGACGGGCATCGTGGCCCTCAGAGAGCCAAATCGATCCGTTTTCCTCCGTCTCCAGACGTTCCCGGGGAATCAGTTGGCGGCGCTTGCCACGAAACTGGCCCATCTACTACGTTTAGCTTGATACCCCCGACCATGACCGCGTTTTATGAAAAACCGCAGGCTTTCTACCTGCGGTTTTCTTTTTGCGTTGTTCGCTGTGGTTGAGGGTAGTGGCTTAAACGTAGTAGATGGGTCGATTTCGTGGCGGGTGGGTCGCGTGGATGCCCCCGCGAGGTGAAAATGGTCCGTTTTCCTCCGTCCCCAGGGGATCAGTTAGGGCTAGAGCTCTAGCGTGAGGGTGACGGGGCAGTGGTCGCTGCCGAAGATGTCGCCGCGGATGCCGGTGTCGCGTACGTTGCCGGCGATTGCGTCGCTCACCAGGAAGTAATCGATGCGCCAGCCTGCGTTGTTCTTGCGGGCATTAAAGCGGTAGCTCCACCAGCTGTAGACGCCCTCGACGTCCGGATTAGCCGCGCGCCAGGTATCGGTAAACCCGGCGTTGAGCAGCTCGGTAAACTTGCCGCGCTCCTCGTCCGAAAAGCCGGCGTTGCCGCGGTTGGACTTGGGGTTCTTAAGGTCGATTTCCTCGTGCGCCACGTTAAAGTCGCCGCAGGTTACGACGGGCTTGCCGGTCTCGCGCTCAAGCGCGCCCAAAAAGCCGCGATAGGCATCGTCCCAGGCCATGCGCACATCGATGCGGGCGAGTTCGTTTTGCGCGTTGGGCGTGTAGACATCCACAAACCAGAATTTGTCGAACTCCAGCGCGCAGACACGACCCTCGGTCGCGGCTTGGGCAACGAGCTCGGCTGCCTCGCCTTCACCGGCGTGGGGCAGCAGCGCGTCGGCGCGCAGCACGCGCAGCGGTTCCTGGCGGCTAAAGACCGCGGTGCCCGAGTAGCCCTTGCGCTCGGCGTAGCTCCAGGTTTGGTGATAGCCGGGCAGGTCGATATCGACCTGGCCCTCTTGCAGCTTGGTCTCCTGCAGCGCCAGGATGTCGACATCGAGGTCCTGTGCGATCTGGATAAAGCTCGGGTCTTTTTTGAGCACGGCGCGCAGGCCGTTGACGTTCCACGAGGCGAAAGTGTAAGTCTGAGGCATGGTGTCCTTTCGACGGGGTTGGCAGGCTTAAGATTAACGCAACTAGAGCGGGGCGGAGTCCGCGAGTGATAGTGCGAACGCCGCCGTCCCGGAGACACGGACGGAGGACATATATGACGCAGGCAATATCGGATCCCAAGCAGGCCTCCGCTGCGCTGGCGGAGCTGTTCGAAACCCATAGCCACGTGGTCTTCTTTGGCGGCGCGGGTGTTTCCACAGCGAGCGGCATCCCCGATTTCCGCAGCGTGGACGGCCTGTATCACCAGCAGTTTGCCTATCCGCCCGAAACCATGCTCTCGCACAGCTTTTACGAGACACATCCGGCGGAGTTCTTCGACTTTTACCGCACCAAGATGATCGCGCTTAACGCTAAGCCCAACCGCTGCCACACCAAGCTGGCCGAGCTGGAGCGTGCCGGCAAGCTCGACGCCGTGGTGACGCAAAACATCGACGGCTTGCATCAGATGGCGGGCTCGCAGCGCGTGTTTGAGCTGCACGGCTCGGTCCACCGCAATATCTGCCAGACGTGCGGCGCGGTCTACAGCACCGAATGGATTTGCGCGCGCGAGCACGAGGGTGCCGCGGGCGTGCCCGTGTGCCCCGCGTGCGGTGGTCGCATCAAGCCCGATGTGGTGCTCTACGAAGAGCCGCTCGACGAGCACGTGTTGACCGGTGCCGTTGCTGCCATCGCCGCGGCCGATGCCCTCATTGTGGGCGGAACCTCGCTCGTGGTGTATCCGGCGGCAGGCCTTACGCGATACTTTACCGGCGATACGCTGGCCATATGCAACCTTGCTCCCACCGATCAGGATGCAAATGCCGACCTGCTGATTTCTTGCGACATCGCGGCCGCGTTTGCGTTCTAGCCCGCGCGCGCGGATACAATAGAAAGACTGATTGCAAAGCGACCCCGCCGCCAGCGCCCGAGCGCGGCGGCGTGGGCATTTTAGGAGGATGTTCATGGCGAACGACAGCAAGACATGGCGGTGCGGAAAGTACGAGCTCAGCTTTGACCGTCCGCGCATCATGGGCGTCCTCAACGTGACGCCCGATTCGTTTAGCGACGGCGGGGAGCACTTCGACCCGGATGCCGCCATCGAGTATGGCCTGGCGATGCTCGACGCCGGCGCCGACGTCATCGACGTGGGCGGTGAGTCTACGCGCCCCGGCTTTACCCCAGTCAACCCCGACGAGGAGGCGCGCCGCGTGCTGCCCGTTGTGCGCGCGCTGGCCAAGGAGGGCGCCATCGTCTCGATCGACACGCGTCATGTGGCGGTTGCCAAGGCGGCCGTGCGCTGCGGCGCCTCGATCGTCAACGACGTGACCGGCTTCACCGACCCCAAGATGGTCGAGTTCGTTAAGACGAGCACCTGCGGCGTCATCGTAATGCACGCCGGCGAGGTCGCCGTACCCGCACGCACGCACGCGACGGTGCAGCTCGATACCTCGGCTGCGGCGTTTGTCGCCGAGAAGGCGCGCGAAGCGGCTGCCGAGGCCGCGCGCGAGGCCGAGAAGCCGGCCCGTCGCCGTCGCGGCAAGTTGCTGGGCGAGTCCAAGGTTGAGACCAAGCTTCCGGGCGGTGTGGTACAGCCTTCGCTACCGTTTGGCGAATCGGAGCCCGCGTCCGAGCCTGTTGACGAGCCAGAGACGCCGGCTGCCGAGCAGGCTGCCCCTGCCGTAGCTGCGCCCGAGACCGTGCCCGCAGCTACCGAAGCCGCGCCAGAGCCCAGCGACCACCTGGCCGCCATGATGCGCCGCAGTGCCCGCCGTGAGGAAGCCTATGTGCCCACCTCGCAGCTCCGCCGCTTTACCCTGCCCGATTCTGCGCCCATCATGCGCCGCGTCATGGGCTTTCTATCCGACCAGGCCCGCACGCTCATCCATGCCGGCGTGTCGCGCGACCGCATCTGCATCGATCCCGGCCCGGGCTTTGGCAAGACGGCCAACGAGGACATCGTCATCCAGCGCGAGACCGCCAAGATGGCGTCGCTGGGCTACCCGCTCATGTGTGCCGTGTCGCGCAAACGCTTTGTGGGCGCCGTCTCGGGCGTGACCGAGGCCGCCGCGCGCGATGCCGCCACGTTTGGCGTGTGCCTGGGCGCTATCCAGGCCGGTGCAAACATCGTGCGCGTGCACGACGTCACTGGCTTTGCGCAGTTCCTGAACGGTTACTGGGCCGTTGCCAAGCCGCAGCCGCGCCGCACGTTTGTGGCCGTGGGTTCCAACCTGGGGCATCGCTGCGACAACATCCGCGCTGCGCGCGACATGATTGCCGAGATCCCGCTCACCTGTGTGTCCAACTGCTCGCGCATCTACGAGAGCGAGCCGGCCTACGAGACGCGCCAGGACGCGTTTGCCAACGCCGTCATCGAGATCAAGACCGAGCTGGCTCCGCTGGTGCTGCTTGACGAGCTCATGAAGATCGAGGCCGAGCTGGGCCGCGACCGTTCCAAGAAGGCCAAGGCAAACGGCCCGCGCACCATCGACCTGGACCTGCTGTGGATGGACGGCGAGACCCACGGCGGCAAAAAGCTGCGCCTGCCGCATCCGCTGATCGGCGAGCGCGACTTTGTGCTGGTGCCGCTCGAGGATCTGATGCACGATCCGGCACGGTTCTTCCGCTACAACGGCGTCGAGGTCAAGGAGCCCGAGGACCGCGTGGGCCATATCGTGGGCGAATTGGGGCGTATGTAGATGATCGAGATGAATGCTGTAGCCGCCGGTACCGAGCTCGACGCGGCGCGTGACGCGGGCCGCGAGGGTGCGTCCGCGGGCTGGTGCGCGTGGAGCGTGGGCGATGCATCGCTGACGTTTTCGCTGGTCGTGCGCCCCGATGTGAACATGCATGCCTTCCACGGCCTGCCGTTTGTGGCCGCAATGGGCATGATAGATGCGCTCGCGGGCACGGCCGCAACGCCGGGCCTGGGGCTTGCCGGCAAGGTGGGCATCCAGTGGCCGAGTGACATCGTGTGCGGCGCGCCTGCGTTTGAGACGTCGTTCGCGCGCGTCGCCGTCAACGGCGGTGCCGGTGCCGCGGGCATGTTTGCCGCGGTGACGGTGGATATTGAGCGTTCGGCACTGGGCGAGCTCGGCGTGGATATGGGCGACGAGGTACTGGTCGAGGCATTGGCCGCCGCCGTGCTGACCCGCGTGGGCACCTGGGCGGTTGCCGCCAACACACCACAGGGCGCTGCCGGCCCGCTGGCTCCCGTGCTGGGTGAGTACTTCGATATGGTGCCGCTGCTGGGTCGTCAGGTCGCGGCGGTGTCGCCCAACGGCCTGCCGCTCGCGGTCGGCGTGTTTGCGGGCCTGGACATCTGGGGCCGCGCGACCATTAAGACCGACGCCGGCGAGCAGGAGTTTCCGCCCGAGGCCGTACGGATTCGCGGTCTGTAGCGTCTCGGCTTCGCCAGAGCCTACGCTAGCTCCTGCATGCGGCGGTAGATTTCGCAGATACCCTTGATGGTGAGCTGTCCGTCGACCACGTCGAAGGCATCGGTCGAATCGGCGACGATGCTGGCGAGACCGCCCGTGGCGATAACGGTGGCATCCTCGCGGCCCAGCTCGCGCTTCATGCGCGCGACCAGGCCCTCAGCCATGGCGGCGGCGCCCGTTACGGCGCCGACCTTGATGCACTCCTCGGTATCGCGGCCGATGGCGTGCTCGGGCGCCTCGAGCGGAACGCTGGCGAGCTTGGCGGCTCGGGCGGCGAGCGCGTCCATCGAAATGCGGATGCCCGGCGCAATCGCTCCACCAATGTAATAACCGTCCTCATCGATGACGTCGATATTGGTCGCGGTGCCAAAGTCCACCACGATTGCTGGCGCGCCGTAGAAAGTTTCGGCCGCAACGGCGTTAGCGACGCGATCGGCGCCTACGGCCTGGGGACGCGCCGCGCGCAGCTTGGTCACCGCGGCCGTCTGCGGTCCGATGACGATGGCGTCTGCGGCAATGCGGTCGGCCACGGCGTGCCATTCGCGCGAGAGCTGCGGCACCACGCCCGCAAAGGCGATCGCGTCGACCGCGTCGAGCGAAAGGCCGTACATCTTAAAGAAACCCATCAGGCGCACATGGATCTCGTCGGCGGTATAAGAGCGGTCGGTGGGCATGCGCCACGACTGCACCAGCTCGTCTCCGTCAAACAGGCCCATGGCCGTCTGCGTGTTTCCCATATCGATAGCGAGCAGCATGTCTACTCCCAGTGTTGGCATAAAAGGACGCGCACCATTGTATACGCGCCGCCGACGGCGCTCGGCTGCGATTCGTTTACGGTGATAGGGGCTGAGGGGTTTAAATATGAAGGAATTATGCTCCACGAGATTTTCCTTGCCGTTTACCGAACTCCCGCGTAATATTCTTTTTTGCGCACATGAGGCGCCCAGACATTGCGGGGTGGAGCAGTCTGGTAGCTCGCCGGGCTCATAACCCGGAGGTCGTAGGTTCAAATCCTGCCCCCGCGACCAAGAACTTGCAGCTCGTCGGCCTAGCCGGCGAGCTTTTTTGTTATTCCGGGATCGTTTCTTCGGTTCAATTCTCGGCCTCTCAAACAAAATCTCGATCTGTAACATCTAGACCCGATTTGGGCGGCTAGGTGTTACAGATCGAGATATACCGGTGGGTTGGGTCGTGTTTGTCTAAATCTGTAACACGAGGGACGGATTTTGCCGAGTAACTGTTACAGATTGAGATAAACCGACGGGCCGCCCCGCCCATCCCCATCCACCTGCCGCTGCCCGCTGTCCGCCGATTTCAGTTGTGCCACTGTGCCCCCATGCCATATCCTCTAGACAACTACGCGGCATCATCGCCGCCGCGCCTATGAGAGAGGAATGTCCATGACCACACCTGCATCCAAGCTGCTCCAGCCCATTACGGTTGGCCCCCTTGAGCTCAAGAACCGCATTATGTTCCCGCCGCTGACCACCGGCTACGAGGAGCGCGACGGTTCCATCGGCGAACGCAGCCTGGCTTTTTACGAGCGCCTGGCCCGTGGCGGCGTGAGCTACATCGTTATCGGTGACGTCGCTCCCGTCATGACCGCAAGCCCCACGCCCAAGCTGGCGAGCGACGCCCAGATCCCCACGTTTAAGGCCCTGGCCGACGTCGTCCACAAGCACGGCGCCAAGGTCGCGCTGCAGCTGTTCCACCCCGAGTACGACGTGCCCGGCGTCGGTCGCATGGTCATGGGCTCCATGGCCGCCGCCAAGGTCGCGCAGGAGGCCAAGGCCGCCGGCGACGAGGAGACCTTTGCCGCCAAGATGGCCGAGTCCAACGAGATCCGCAAGCAGGCATACGCCAAGCTGCACCACGACATGCAACACTTTGTGAACGAGGCGAGTGTTGAGCAGCTCACCCAGATCAAGGAGGCTATCGCCGCCTCGGCCGCTCGCGCACAGCAGGCCGGGATCGACGCCATCGAGGTCCACGGCGACCGCCTGGTGGGTTCGCTGTGCTCGGCCATTCTCAACAAGCGCACCGACGAATACGGCGGCTCGTTCGAGAACCGCGTCCGCTATGCTCTGGAGGTCGTCGCCGCCATTAAGGAGGCCGCGCCGCAGCTGATGGTGGAGTACAAGCTCCCCGTGATCATGGAGAACCCCGACGGTACGCCGCGCGGCAAGGGCGGCCTGCAACCCGACGAGGCCTGCGAGTTCGCCAAGCTGCTCGAGGGCGCCGGCATCGACATGATCCAGGTCGCACAGGCAAACCACACCGGCAACATGGGCGACACCATTCCGCCCATGGGTGCCATGCCCTACAACTGGACGCTGCCCGTGGCCGAGCGCGTCAAGGCCTTGGTCTCCGTGCCGGTGGCAACCGTCGGCCGCGTGGTTTCGGTCGAGGCCGGCGAGAAGATCCTGGAGGATGGCTCGGCCGACATCATCGCCTATGGCCGCTCGCTCATGTGCGACCCCGACATTGCGCTGAAGGCAGCCACGGGCGAGCCTATCCGCGAGTGCCTCAACTGCAACAAGGGCTGCGTCGATGCGATTCAAAACCGCAAGTACATCTCGTGCGTGCTTAACGCTGAGAACGGCGACGAGGCGACCATATCCATCAAGCCGGGCGAGGGCGACAAGAAGATCGCCGTGGTGGGCGGCGGTATTGCCGGTCTGGAGGCCGCGCGCGTGGCGGTCAAGCGCGGCTACGATGTGACCGTCTATGAGGCGAGCGATCATCTGGGCGGCCAGATTGTGCTGGCAGCCGCGCCTCCGCGCAAGGACGAGATTATGCGCTCCGTTGAGTACTACGAGAAGATTCTGCCTGGCTTGGGCGTGAAGGTTGAGCTCAACCATGCTGCTACCGCTGAGGACCTCAACGCCGCCGATGCCGCGATTGTGGCCGTGGGCGCACACGACGTGGTCATTCCCGTTCCGGGTGCCGATTCGGACAAGGTCGTCTCGAGCTGGGACGTGCTGGCCGGCAAGGTGGAGCTTACGGGCCGCGTCGCCGTCATTGGCGGTGGCCTGGTGGGCACCGAGACTGCCGAGTACCTGCTGCAGCACGGCTGCGAGGTGGCAATCGTCGAGATGCTCGACAAGATTGCCGCGGGTGAGTCCGAGACTATTCTGCCGCTGATTATGAGCGACTTTGCAGAGCACAACGTGGAGCAGCACGTGAAGACCCGCCTGACCGCCGTTACCGATGAGGGCGTGGAGGCTGTTCGTACCACCGAGGATGGCGCCGAGGAGCCGGTGAAGATCGCCTGCGATTACGTGGTGATGGCCGTGGGCTCCAAGGCCAACGCGTTTGACCTGGACGGCGTGACGGTGCCCGTGGCCTGTGTGGGCGACTGCTCGGGCGAGCGCACCGCCGACATCGCGAGCGCCATTCGCACGGCATATCACGCGGCTAACGAGCTGTAGTTGAACATCGCGGCCAGGCGGGCGGTGGCACGGATCTGTCTCGCCCGGCTGCGTCCCATCGGGTGTCAACCGGGGCGGGGTCTGCAAGCGCAGCAGGTCCCGCCCTTTTTGTTTTGCTCCGGTGGATGGCAATGCGCGGTAATCATGAGGAGTGAGGACATCTACTACCCTGCAGGCCGCTCAAAATTATTGGGGGAGGGGTTAATAATTATATCCTCTATACCAAAGGACATAAAGAGATGCCAATTTTGTTGGCAAGCGAATGACGATTGGCCGCGAGCTAGCTACCAGCGTAAATAATCGATAAAGAAATGTCGTAAATTGGTGTCAAATGCCCAGATAACGCCGCGTCTATTTTAATTAACTGCTTTGACCAAATAGTAAAATGCTACTATCTAACTTGCACGTAAGAAAGCATTTTAACGTTTAAGGCTAAGAAGTGGCAGGTATGTCGGAAGCAACTAGGACTCGCACGCATGCGCCTGAGGTTAGGCAGCGCGCCGTCGAGGTCCTCCAAGAGGGGGTCGGTCATCGCGCCCTCGCCGCGGAGCTCGGCATTCCCCAGGCCACGGCTCGTCAGTGGGCCCGCGCGTATGCCGTGGGCGGTGCCGACGCCGTGCTCAACGCGGGCACTCGCCATCATACATATTCGTACGAGGTGAAACTCGCCGTGGTTAAGGACCGCATGGAAAACGGCCTTACGGTTCGCGAGGCTATGATCAAACACAAGATTCCCAGCGAGTCTTCGGTCAAGGCCTGGTGCCGCCAGTACCGCGACGGCGGCGAGGCGGCGCTGGTCGATAAGCCGCGGGGTCGCAAGCCGCGCGTTAAAAAGCCGGAATAGCGAACGGGATGGTGCGCCCACGAGGCGCATTTTTCTTGCCGCGCCAACTTTTCGAACCGCCGCGAGCCTATCGGGGCATCCTTCAACGTGGCCAATAAACCGCGCACAGTGGCCCGCGCGCCCGTCGCTGCGGTAAGGAAACGTCACCCTCTACTCCAGTGCGGACAGACTCCTTACCCTGTACGCCTAAAACTCCCCAGTTGACCGAAAACCTGCCGCCGTTGCTCCTCAACTGAGCTATAACGTTAAACAATTGCAGCGTTTTTGCATGGGGGAGTGATGGTATGACGCTATTGTATTTCCTTACCCTGTTTCCGCTGGTACCGGCGCTGGGCATGCTGCTCGCTCGCGGTGACCGCGCCCGCGATGCGGTGGGGCTCATAGGTTCCGGCATTATTATGGCGGTGACAGTTGTAGTCGCCGTCATGTTTTTTGGCACGGGTCCGCAGAGCTTTGAGGTTGCCCCCGGCACCTCGTCTACGCTCTCGATCATCAGCTCCGCCATCGATGTCATCCTGTGCGCCGTCATCCTGTACAACGCGTATAAATATAGGAACGCGCTCACCACGGTGCTCGGCATAGTCCAGCTGGTGGGCTCGCTCGCCTTTGCAGCCATGACGCTGCCCGCGGCCGAAGCCGTCACGGCGACGCCGCTCTACCTGGACTACATGAGCGTGATCATGGTCCTCGCCGTTGGCATTGTCGGCAGCCTAATCTGCGTGTATGCCCTGGGCTACATGAAGGACTTCCAGGCTCATGACGAGCACGAGGCCGCGCTGCGCGGGCAGATCGCGCCCGACCGTCGCCCGCAGTTCCTGGCGCTTATGTTCCTGTTCCTCTCGGCCATGTTCGTCATCGTGACGAGCGATAACCTTGAGTGGCTGTTCTGCGGCTGGGAAATCACCACCGTGTGCTCGTTCCTCATGATTGGCTACACGCGCACGCCCGAGGCCATCAAGAACGCCTTCACCCAGATCATCCTTAACATGCTGGGCGGCATCGCGTTTTTGGCCGGACTCATGTTCCTGCACGTTAACGGTATGCCGTTGACCATCTCGGGCATGATCGAGCTTTCCGGCGCCGGAACCGTGCAATCCGCGCTACTGGTGATGCCGGTCATCCTGCTGTCGCTCGCCGCACTCACCAAGGCCGCACAGATGCCGTTCCACACTTGGCTGTTGGGCGCCATGGTTGCCCCCACGCCCACGAGCGCCCTGCTGCACTCGTCAACCATGGTCAAAGCTGGCGTGTTCTTAATGGTCAAGCTGAGCCCGCTCTATGCCATCTACCCCGTGACCGGCTTTATGGTTACGAGTGTGGGTGCCATCACGTTTTTGCTCGCTGCCCTCATGGCCATCTCGCAGAGCAATGCCAAGCGCGTGCTCGCGTTCTCCACCATTTCCAACCTGGGCCTCATCAGTGCCTGCTTGGGTGTCGGCGCGCCCGAGGCCGTCTGGGCGGCCATCTTCCTGATCCTGTTCCACACGGTGGCCAAGTCGCTGCTGTTCCTGTGCGTGGGCACGGCCGAGCATCATATCGGCAGCCGCGATATCGAGGACATGGACGGTATGTTCAGCCGCATGCCGCACCTGACGCGCCTGATGATGCTGGGCATCATGGGCATGTTTGTGGCGCCGTTTGGCATGCTCGTGTCCAAGTGGGGCGCCCTGGTGGCGTTTGCCCAGACCGGCAACGTGCTCATGATCATGGTGCTGGCCTTTGGCTCGGCCGCGACGTTCTATTTTTGGGGCAAGTGGCTTGCCAAGCTTTCGGGCGTCGACCCCACGGCTCAAAACGTTGAGGTCAATGTCCATAAGACCGAATGGATGGCGCTCAACACCATCGCCGCGCTGCTGATTCTGTGCTGCGTGGCGTTCCCGGTTATCTCGAGCGGCCTGGTGTCGCCTTACTTGGCCATGGTGTTTGGCCGCGTGCCGTACGTTATTGGCAAGGACGCCATGTATCTGATGGTGGTTATCGTGGCGTTTATCGCCGTGGTGCTGCTGACTTCATTCCGCGTGAGCAACAAGCCGCACGTCAACGTATATCTTTCGGGTGTGGGAACCGACAAATATCGCCATTTCCGCGGCTCGATGGGACACGAGGTGAAGGCCGAAAAGCGCAATTGGTACTCGGAGGACGCCCTTGGCGAGAAGCGTATTGGCCCCGCGGGTAGCGTCGTGTGCTGCAGCATTATCTTGTTTGCGCTGCTGTGTTGCGCGTGGATTGGGCCCGAGAGACTTGCCATGAGCGCGCCCTCGGTGTTGCGCGGCAAGTATTTTGAAGGTTCGGGCGTCGTGGGCATCTTTATTGGTACCGTGGCGTTTGCCTTGCTGGCGCCTTTGGTTGGTGGCCTGATCGACGGCGTTGACCGCAAACTTTCGGCCCGTATGCAGGGCCGCGTGGGCCCGCGCCTGCTCCAGCCTTTCTACGACGTTGCCAAGCTGCTGCGCAAAGCCCCTGCCAGCGTAAACACCATGGACGATACCTATATGGCGTGCGCGCTCATCTTTACCGTCGTGGGCGGCGGCATCTTTGTGTCGGGCTCTAACACGCTACTGTGCGCTTTTATGGTGACGCTCGCCGCGATCTTTGTGGTGTTGGCGTCCGCCTCGACGCAAAGCCCGTTTGCCCAGGTTGGCGCCGATCGTGAGTTACTGCAGGTTATGAGTTACGAGCCCGCCGTTTTGCTGATGAGCGTGGGCCTGTACCTTGCCACCGACAGCTTTGATTCCATCGCCGTGACGGGGCAGTCGGCCCCCATCATCGTGTACAGCGCGCCCATTTTCCTGGCGCTGCTCGCGGTGCTTACCATCAAGCTGCGCAAGTCGCCGTTTGACCTTTCGTACTCGCATCACGCGCATCAGGAGATCGTCCAGGGCGTCGCCACCGAGATGAGCGGCGGCACGCTGGCCAAGATGACCCTTATGCACTGGTGCGAGACCGTGCTGTTTTTGATGTGGGTGGGCATGTTCTTTGTTTGGGACAACCCCGTGAGCTGGGTTGTAGCCCTGGTCGTGATGGCCGCGACGTATTTTGTCGAGGTCCTGATCGACAACACCTTCGCACGCAGCACCTGGCGCAGCTGCTTTAGGCTCGGATGGGGCGTGGCGCTGGTGTTTGGCCTGCTCAACCTTATGCCCATCCTCGTTGACGTGTTTATTTAGGAGGCGGCATCCATGGATCATAAAATGTCGCGCTCGCCGTGGGTCATTCATTACGACGGCTCGAGCTGCAACGGATGCGATATCGAGGTGCTGGCCTCGCTCACGCCGCTGTTCGATGCGGAGCGCTTTGGCGTGGTCAACACCGGCAACCCCAAGCATGCGGACATCTTTTTGGTGACGGGGTCGGTCAATGCCCAGAACCTGCCCGTCGTGCGCCAGATCTACAGCCAGATGCTCGAGCCCAAGTGCGTGGTGGCGTGCGGCATTTGCGCGTGTTCGGGCGGCGTATTCCGCGATGCCTATAACGTGATCGGCGGCGTGGACCGCGCGATTCCCGTGGACGTGTATGCGCCCGGGTGCGCCATTCGTCCCGAGACCGTGATCGATGCCATCGTGGAGGCGTGCGGCATCCTTGATCAGAAGGAGGCCGTGATGCGCGCCGGCGGTGACCCGCTTACCGTGGGCGGCGCTGCTACCTGGGATGGCGGCGTCGAGTTGGGCGAGGACGGGTTCGTGGCTGCAGCTGGGGCCGGGGCTGACGGTGCCGGTGACGCGCCTGCCGAGAAACCCGCAGCGCCTGCCGCTGGTGACGCACCTGCTGAGACGCCCGTCGCTGCAAAGGAGGCCGAGTAATGCAAAAGGCTATCTATACCACCGTCGGGCTCGACGAGCTCCTGCCGCATGTGCAGGCGCTCAAGGGCGTCGGCGCGCGCTTTGTGCAAATGCACGCCGAGCGCTGTGTGGACGACGGATCGTATCGCCTGGTCTATACGTTTATCAACGTTCGTGCTGCTCAGGGGCATATCGCGCAGGACGGCAGCTATGCGATTGAGAACCTGGTGGTTGAGGGCATCGACCAGTACCAGGAGATTCCGTCCATCAGCTCGTATTACCCCGCGGTGTTCCCGTTTGAAAATGAGGCCCACGACCTGTTTGGCCTTGCCATCACCGACATGCAGATCGACTTTAAGGGCTTTTTCTACCAGGTCTCGACTGCCGAGCCCATGAGCGTCATCACGCCCGAGGTGAAGACTGCGCGCGAGAAGGCCATGAGGGTCCGCGCCGCTGCCGAGGCCAAGGCGCGCAAGGCCGCGGCCGAGAAGGCCGCTGCGGCTGCGGCTGCTGCAGGGGAGAGCGCTGCGAGCGCCGGCGATGCCGCGGGCTCCGATGCTCAGCACGATGAGGCCGCTGCCAAGGCCGCGCTCAAAGCCGCCGAGCTGGAAGCAAAGCTCGCTGCCATGGATCCCGAGAAAGCGGCCAAGGTCCGCGCGGCGCTTGCCGCCAAGGCCGCCCACGACAAGCAGAAAAAGGAGGCGTAAGGTCCATGGCTCATCGCTCCGTAATTCCGTTTGGCCCGCAGCACCCGGTGCTGCCCGAGCCGCTTCATCTGGACCTGGTGATCGAGGACGACCGCGTTATCGAGGCAATTCCGCAGATCGGCTTTGTGCACCGCGGACTCGAGAAACTCACCGAAAAGCGCGATATGCATCAGTTTGGCTACATCGCCGAGCGCATCTGCGGCATTTGCGCCGTGGGCCACAGCTGCGGCTATGCCAGCGCCTGCGAGCGCATGCTCGACATCGAGGTACCCGGCCGCGTGCAGTATATCCGTACCATTTTGCACGAGCTTTCGCGCATTCACTCGCATCTGCTGTGGCTGGGCCTGCTCGCCGATGCCTTTGGTTTTGAGGCACTGTTCTATCGGTCGTGGACCCTGCGCGAGCAGATACTCAAGATCTTCGAGAGCACCTGCGGCGGCCGCGTGATCCTTTCGATTAACGAGATCGGCGGCCTTAAGCACGATATTGAGGACTCCGAGCTGGCGGGCATTGTCCAGACGCTTGACGCCATGCGTCCCGACTACGAGGCCCTGGTGCATACGTTTTTGGACGACAATAGCTGCGGCGAGCGCCTGCACGGCGTGGGCGTGATCAGCAAGAAGGACGCGCTGGAGCTTTCGATGGTCGGCCCGTTCGGCCGCGCCTCGGGCGTGGACTACGACGTGCGCATGTTCGGCGACGGTGCCTATGCGGACTTGGCTGCATTTGAGCCCATCGTTGCTACCGATGGCGACTGCTATGCCCGCTGCCAGGTGCGTTGCGCCGAGGTCACGCAGGCCATGGACATTATCAAGGAGCTTGTCGGCAAGATTCCGCACGACGGCATCGGCGGGCGTACCAAGCTCACACCGGCCGACGGCGCGCGCGGCGAGGTTGTGATTGAGCAGCCGCGCGGCGAGGCGTATTACTATGTGCGCGGCAACGGCACCAAGAACCTGGACCGTTTCCGCGTGCGCACGCCGACGTCGCAGAACTTGGCGGGTCTGACGCATGCGCTGCAGGGCGTACTCCTTGCCAACGTTCCCATGATTATCCTGACCATCGACCCCTGCATTAGCTGCACGGAAAGGTAGGCGCGGCATGAGTTTGCTGACATTTGCCAAGACGGCCTTGGGTTCTATGGTCAAGCAGCCGGTAACGGTGTGCTATCCGCAGGAGAAGCTCGCGGCACCCGAGCGCTTGCGCGGGCACATCGTTAACGACATGGACGTGTGCATTTGCTGCGGCATGTGCGCGCGTCGCTGCCCGGCGGGCGCGCTCGCGGTCGATCGAAAGGGCGGAACGTGGTCGATCGATCCGTATGCCTGCGTGGTGTGCGGCGAGTGCATCGAAAGCTGCCCCAAACACTGCCTGAGCATGGACACCGCGCGCACTCCAGTCGCGGCGGACAAGACTCCCACAGTAGAAACCAAGCCGGAATAGCGTTGGGATGGGGCTGGTATAGCGCTGGAATAGGGGCCGGTGGGGCAAAAATGCCCCACCGGCCCCGCGCTTAAACGCGCGGTTGGGCTGCCACGAACAAAACTATGCCGGATTACGGGGCTGGATTGCGAATCCCCAACCATACAGAAAATCGAAAAACAAAACCGCAGGTAGATAGCCTGCCGTTTTTCAAAAAAAGGCTGTATGGATGAGGACTCCGACTTTAGCCCCGTAATCCGGCATAGTTTTGAAATAGCACCATATCCGTAGCAGCCCTTGATCTCCCGTGGACAGAGGGAAACGGATCATTTTTGCCTCACGAGGGCTGCCGCGTGACCCGTCTGCCACGAAATGGGCCTATCTACTACGTTTAGGCGGCAGTCCTCGACCACGTCAAGTAATGCGAAATGAAAACCGCAGGTAGAACGCTTGCGGTTTTTCATGAAAAGCGGCTATGGTCGGGGTATCGAGTCAAACGTAGTAGATGGCCCGATTTCGTGGCGAGCGTTACCAACTGATCCCCCGGGGACGGAGGAAAACGGATCATTTTGACCTGTTGGCTCCGAGTCGCACCCGTTTTCCTGCGAAAACTTTCGTGTCTCAACTTCGGTGAGACATTTGTCTCACGCCCAAAATCAAATCTGGAACGTGTGTCACCTGCCCTAATTGTGTCTCATTTCGTAACTTTAGGCTGATGCAAGGTTTGAGACAGTGAGAAGGGAGACGCGATGAGTAAGTACACGAGGGGTCTCTTGGCGGTGATACTGGCCGTAGTGCTGGTGTTGCCAGCCGCAGCATTCGCCATGCTGCCCGAGGCCAACGCCAGGTCCAGCACGGGAATGGACGGACCGATAATGACCGGAAAGGTCGTCGACCCCGATACCAGCGGACGCTGGGAAATCTGGGCGGCAGGCCACGGCGGCAATAAGGTAACGACCCAAAACGTCGGCCGAATCTGGACCGATAAGACGGTCAAGGCAACCGGGGAAAACGAAGAGTCGGACTTTTTGACCACGCTTTCGGCGATGTCCTCGACGTCTAATTCAACCGTGACAGTCACCACGCCACTTGACATCGTGATGGTGTTGGATGCCTCCGGCTCGATGGATGATCCTATGGGTGGCGGAGATCGCACCAAGCGTATCGATGCACTGAAGAGCGCTGCGAACAGCTTTATCAATACCATCGCCAAACAAAACGAGGCTATCGAGGGCGTTGATAGGCAGCATAGGGTTGCCATTGTTAAGTTTGCGGGTGATAAGACTGATAAGGTCGGCAATGACACGTACTATCAAGGCCAATACAAGTACAACCACTCGCAGGTAATGAAGGGTTTGACCGATTGCTCCGGCGGCAACGTGAAAGCTCTTAAGGATACAGTTGCTGGAATCAAGCCAAGCGGTGCTACGCGTGCCGACTATGGTCTGGAACTGGCCGGGGATATCACTTCTGGTCGCGCAGATGCCAAGAAGATCGTTGTGTTCTTTACCGACGGCAAGCCAACGAGCTACAGCGAGTTTGATTCTGGCGTCGCCGATGCTGCCGTGACGGCTGCCAAGAACATGAAGGACAGCAAGGCCACCGTTTATACCATCGGCATCTTTAGTGGAGCGGACCCCGCTGCCGATCCCTCGAAAAAGGGGACAAGCGACGTCAACAAGTTTATGCACGCCGTGTCGAGTAATTATCCCGATGCCACGTCGTATGCGAGCGACGAGCTTGGCACACGCGCGGAAAACTCCGACTACTACAAGTCGGCGACCAATGCTGAAGAGCTCAAGAAGGTCTTCGACGACATCTCACAGGCCATCACATCGGAGCCGCCTTATCCGACCGAAATCCATAAGGGCTACGACGAGACCAAGTCCGGCTACATCACGTTTACCGACGAGCTGGGCGACTTTATGCAGGTCGACGGATTTACCGAAGTCGTCATCAACGGCATGTCGTTTACCAAGGCGAGCAAGACGGTCAACAAAGAAACCAATACCGACACCTACGAGTTTTCCGGCAAGGCAAAAGACCTGCTCATCACCGTGCAGCGTGCTGGCGATGACAATCCCCGGAAGGGCGATATCGTAACGGTTAACATTCCTGCGTCGTTGATTCCGCTGAGTCACTTTAAGACCGTAGACGGCAAGCTTTCGGTCGACAACGTTAAGCCCATTCAGGTGAAGTATGCCTCGAGCGTGAAGAGCGCCGCACTTGACAACCTGTTTACGCCCGAGAAGGTAGCAGGGCTCAAGAACTACATCGAGCATAATACGACTGTCGTTGACGGCACCAAGACCGTGAGCTTCTACGCGAACAAGTGGAGCGGTGGTGCGCTGGGTGATACGGTTGCGACCTTTGAGTCGGCCGACACCAACCGCTACTACTACTTCCAGAAGCAGACTCCCATTTACGCGGATAAGGACTGCACGCAGCCTGCAAAGAATTCGCTGGCAGATACTGGCACCTATTACTACAAGGATGAGTTTGAGGAGCGGGGCTCGAACGGCGAGGCCAAGCCCGCCACTGCTGTCATCGAGTTTGTCGGCGGCGACGCAGCGAAGTTTGACGGCGCTCTTGTTGCCGACGAGGACGGCAACCTTTCGTTTAGCGTGGGAACCGCGCGTTTGGCCTTTATCGATGAGCTCCACACTACCAAGGGCAGCGTGGGCGGCAACAGCACTGGTACCGCGACCGACGTTCTCAACCCCAAGTGGAACAACGTGTCTGCCAAGGCGACCGCGACGCATGTCAATTCCTACCTGGGCAACAACGGCAAGATCAGCTTTGCGTATGACATGACGCCGGCAATGGTGAACACCAAGGCCAGCTTTGGCCTGACCAAGGTGCTCAAGGGTCGCGACTGGACGAATGCTGACGCGTTTGAGTTTGGCCTGACATCCGAGAGCGGCGCCCCGATGCCTGCGGCTAGGACTGCGACCGTGCGCAAGGCTGACCTGGACCAGGGCAAGGCTGCCATCGACTTCGGCACGATCGAATACACCGAACCTGGCACGTACGTCTACAAGGTCAGTGAAAAGCATGCCGGGACCACGATTGACGGCATCGCCTACAGCAAGAACGTCGCGGAGATCACCGTGACGGTAGCGCCCGACAAGAAGGGTGAGCTGAGCGCTGGCGTGAAGGTGACCTCGGGCGAGACCGAGTTCAAGAACGTTTACGCCACGAATCCTGTTGAGTCCAGCGTCACCGACCAGATTACCGTGACCAAGTCTCTGACCGGGCGTGACCTTACGGCCGACGAGTTCAGCTTTGAGCTGCTCGAAATCATTGACAAGGAAGTTAAGCCTGTCGAGACCGTTAAGAACGCCGCCGACGGCAAGGTGACGTTCAGTGCCATCAAGTACACCGAGATCGGCCAGCACACCTACAAGCTGCATGAGGTTAAGGGCAACGCCGGCGGTATTGACTACGATGACGCGGTCTACACCATCGTGACGACCATCGCCGATAACGGCAAGGGCCAGCTGGTTGCCACGCACGAGCTGAAGGACGCCAAGGACGTCAAGAGCATCGAGTTCAAGAACGCCTACACCACGAATGCTACCGAGGCATCGCTTGCGGGTATCAAGAATCTGCAGGTTGACGACGCTCTGACCCCGGCTGATATCACCGGCAAGTTCACCTTTACCGTGACCGGTGAAGAGGGCGCGCCTATGCCTGCGAGCACGAGCGTGCACAACGACGTTGACGGCAAGGTCGACTTTGGCAAGATCGCCTTTACGCTCGACGACCTTAACAAGGCTCTGGGCGAGAAGCCCGAGAAGCGCGAGCACACCTTTACCTACACCGTGACCGAGTCCGGCGAAGTGGCTGGCGTGACCAACGACGCCAAGCTGTCGCGCAAGGTTTCCTTCACCGTGACTGATGACGGCAAGGGCAATCTGAGCGTATCCCGCAAGCCGGACGGCGATGTGGCATTTACGTTCACCAATACCTATAACGTGACGCCTGTCGAGACGAGCGTTACCGACCAGATCACCGCGAACAAGGTCCTGACTGGCCGCAATCTCATGGACAGCGAGTTCTCCTTCGAGCTCGTCGAGGGCGACAAGGTCGTCGCCACCGGCAAGAACGACGCCGAGGGCAAGATCACGATGGGCGCCGTGAAGTACGACAAGGCCGGCAAGCACACCTACACGCTGCGCGAGGCCAACGGCGGAACCACCAGCAAGGGCATCACCTACAGTGACGCCGAGTACACCATCGAGACCACCATCACGGACAACGGCGACGGCACCCTCAAGGCCGAGCATGTCCTGAAGGACGCCAAGACCGCAACCTTCAAGAACACTTACAGCGTGACCCCGACCGATGCAGACCTCGACTTTGACCTGAGCAAGGCCATCGACGGTCGCGAGTGGACGGATGGGGACGAGTTCAGCTTTACCATTACTGCCCCCGATGGCGCCCCGCTACCCGATCCTGCAACCGTAACCGTGAGCAAGTACGATGCGAAGGACGGCATTGCCGCCATCAAGTTCGGCAAGATTCGCTACACGGCTGCCGGAACCTACAAGTACGAGATCCGCGAGAACGCGGGTAATACGGTCGGCATGACGTATGACTCCCACGTCGCGACCGCCGAAGTAACCGTGACCGAGGACGGCGATGGCAACCTGACCGCCAACGTTACCAAGAAGGAAAACGGACGCTTTGCCAACACGTACCGCACTGAGCTTAACTACACCGCGGCCGGCGGTCTGTGGCTCAGCAAGTATCTGGACGGCCGCCCCATGACCGAGGGCCAGTTCACCTTTACCGTGACACCTGCTGACGACGCTTCGGCTCGCGCGCTCGGTCTGCTGCCCGGGGCCAACAGCTTCAACTCCCCCGAAGCAGCAGAGGCAACGGTCGGACTGATCGACATTCTGGCTGGTCATGAGGTTAAATTTACGCAGGCTGACGCCGGCAAGACCTTCAAGTACACCGTGGCCGAAAAGAACGACGGCCAGCCCGGTTACACCTACGATGACGCCGTACGCACGGTGACGATCGCCATCGCCGACGACACCGCCGGTACGCTCACTGCTACGACGACCGTTTCCGGTGGTCCCGAGGGCACGCATGAGACAGTCCACAAGAGTGGCGAGAACAAGGTCGAGAAGGCCCTGGTGCCGTTCCACAACAGTTACAGCGCTACGACCAACACGCCTGGTGGCACCGCTGCTCAGGTCGTTGCCACCAAGACTCTGACCGGTCGTCCGATGGCCGACGGCGAGTTCTGGTTCGGCATCGCCTATCAGGGCGAGCTTGTGGCATACGAAAACCTCAAGCCCAATATCGGCGGGCACGTGAGCTTTGATACGCTGCACTACGACACTAAGATGCTTGCTAATCTTGAGGCTGCTGGGCTTGCTTATCGTACCGATAAGGACGGTAAGCTTGCCTGGACCATTAACTACACGGCCTACGAAGATTTATTCGGGCTGCCGAATGGCGTTTCCGCTACAACGTGGAGCTTTGGCTTTAAGGTTATCGTCGTCGACAACGGTGACGGTACCCTGACGGCAACGGTCGACTACGGCGGCGTCGAGCCCTTGTTCGAGAACGTCTACGGCGCCGAAGCCGTCGATGCCGCGCTCACCGGCACTAAGAAGCTCCAAGCTGCCGAGGGCCTGACCCCGGCTGACATCACGGGCAAGTTCACCTTTACCGTGACCGCCGACGAGGCTGGTGCCCCGATGCCCGAGCGCACGACCGCAACCAACGACGCGGCTGGCAACGTGGACTTTGGCAAGATCCACTTTACGCTCGAGGACCTCAACCGCGCTCTGGGCGTGACGGACGATGCGACCGATAAGGCCGAGGCAGACGAAGCTGACGAAGCCGAGGCCGACGAGGCCGAGGTTGACGCCGACGCTGCCGACACCGACGAGTCCAACGACGAGCCCGAGCCCGCAGCCCCCACCGCTCCGCGCTCGCACACCTTTACCTACACGGTGACCGAGTCCGGTAGTGCCCCTGGCGTGACCAATGACACCAACGCCACGCGCAAGGTTTCCTACACCGTGTCTGACGACGGTGCCGGGCATCTGAGTGTCAAGCGCGAAGGCGACGACGGTGCTGCCTTCACGTTTACCAACACCTACGGCGTGGCACCTACCGATTCGTCCGTGACCGATCAGGTCAAGACAGTCAAGCGCCTGACTGGACGCGACCTTGCAGCAGGCGAGTTCACGTTTGAGCTGCTCGAGGACGACGTGGTTGTCGCTAACGGCACCAACGACGCTAACGGCACCGTGACGCTGAGCCCGATTCGCTACGAGGCACCCGGCACGCACACGTACACGCTGCGCGAGGCTTGCCCCAACGCGCTCGGCCTGTACAAGGGCGTCACCTATGACGGCACGACCTACACCGTCGTGACCACCGTCTCCGACAACGGCGACGGCACGCTGACCGCGACGCACAAGCTCGAGGGAACCACCGAGTCGGCTGGCTTTACCAACAAGTATCACGCCATGCCTACGCAGGTTTCCATCGGTGCGGTCAAGGTGCTCGAGGGACGCGAGCTCAAGAAGGACGAGTTTAGCTTTAAGCTCGTTGGCGAGGACATCGAGTCTACGGTTACCAACGATGCCGACGGCAAGATCAACTTTGACAAGTTTGAGTACGACGAGCCCGGTACGCACGCCTACACCATCAGCGAGGTCAAGGGCGACGAGGTCGGTATGACCTACGACAAGTCCGTCTTTACCGTGACCGTCAACGTGGTCGATGACGGCGAGGGCAACCTCAAGGCGAACGTCGCCTTTACCAAGGGCGACAAGAGCGTCGAGGGTATCGTGTTCAACAACACGTACAAGAAGCCCGAGACGCCCGTGCCGACACCCGATCCCGGCACGCCCAAGACCGTGACGAACATCGTCAAGACGGTCAAGGGTTTCCTGCCCACCACGGGTGACCAGCAGGCCGCCGCATTGCTCATGGCATTCGTCATTGCCATGGCCGGCGTCGGAGCCCTGGTCTGGGGTATCCGTAAGCGCTAGGCACGCTGGCAGCGCCCGGGGCCAAAAGGCCCCGGGCGGCCGGCGGGGAGCCAGAACATAGCCCCCACCCCCACCCCCAGCC
>CABUSH010000008.1 GCA_902494195.1 uncultured Collinsella sp.
ATTACGGGGCTGGACCTGTATTACTTGACCATGGGAAAATTGCGAAATTAAAACCGCAGGTAGATGGCTTGTCAAAAATTGAAAATGGCCGGTATGGATGGGGGTCTCCGAATTAGCCCGTCCCAGAAAAATCATTCCGCAAGTTTTACGCAGCTAAAATAGCCCCGTCGTAAATTGACTACCCTGGCATTGGGGATACCATGGTGGCAACCTAGCGAAAGGACGATGTATGGCACATGTCGATGACCAGCGTGTGGCAAGCGTGCTCGATGCGCTCGAGGCTCAGCACCCCGGTGCACAGCTGCTCGTAAACGACCCGTGGTCGATCTATTACCTGACCGGCTTTTATGCCGATATGTTCGAGCGTTTTTGCGGCGTGCTGCTCGCGCGCGGTAACGAGCCCGTGATTTTGGTCAACGCTCTACACCAGCTGCCGGAATACGACAATGCCCGCGTCGCCTACCACACCGATACCGACGTCGTGACCGACGCCATCGCTCGCGAGGTAGATCCGACCAAACCGCTCGGCATCGATACCGTCATGCGCTCCGGCTTTTTGATGCCGCTCATGGAGCGCCACGCCGCCAGCGAGTTTTTCCTGGGTGACTTTGCCGTCACCGCCGCACGTACCCACAAGGATGCCGCCGAGCAGGAGCTCATGCGCGTGTCCTCAGCAGCCAACGACGCCGTGATGGCCGACGCGATCAAGCTTGTCCACGAGGACGTGACGGAGCGCGAAATTGCCGATCTGATGCTCGGCCTGTATCGCAAGCACGGCTGCGAGGGATTCAGCTTTCCGCCCATCGTGAGCTTTGGCGCCAACGCCGGCGACCCGCACCACGAGCCCGACGACACCGTACTCAAGCGCGGCGACGTGGTGCTGTTCGACATTGGCGGACGCCATCGCAACTACTGCTCGGACATGACGCGCACGTTCTTTTGGGGCGAGCCGGACGAGGAGACCGCGCACGTCTACGACATCGTGCGCCGCGCCAACGAAGCCGCCGAGGCACTCATCGCACCGGGCGTTCGCATGTGCGATCTGGACCGTGCCGCACGCGACGTGATTGAGGAAGCGGGCTACGGCAAGTACTTCACGCACCGCCTGGGCCACTCAATCGGCCTGCAGGACCACGAGCCGGGCGATGTTTCGCTCGTCAGCGAACAGATCATAGAACCGGGCATGACGTTCTCCATCGAACCGGGTATCTACCTCCCCGGCCGCACCGGCGTCCGCATCGAGGACCTAGCCCTAGTGACCGAGAACGGCGTCGAGATTCTCAACGCCTACCCCCACGATCCGATCCGCCTAGACTAGGCAATGCGGCAAAGGGGCAGCCCCTTTGCCGCATCCTGCCAACGCTTCGCCACGAAAGCGAGCTATCTACTACGTTTAACCCGCATGGGTCGACCATGCGGGTCTTTTTTGAAAAACAGCAAGCCGTCTACCTGCGGTTTTAATTTCGCGATTTTCCGTGTGGTCGAGGGTAGTCGCCAAAACGTAGTAGATAGCCCCATTTCGTGGCGAGCAGTCCGCTCAAGGCAAAAAGCCCCGTCCCAAATTGACTGTTTTTGAGTTGCGGTGGAATAGTTCCTGGATGGGCCGCTAAAAACCGAAACAGGAACTATTTCACCGCAACTGATGAGGGGATGGTTTAGCGCAGCAGGCCGGCTACTTCGCCGGCTAAGGTAATGGTGCCGGCGGCTACGAAAGACTCGTCTGCGGCATCGAAGGCAGCGAGGGCCTTGGACACGCTGGGGTACACGCCCGCCAGCTTGTCAGCGTCCACCAAGGCAGCGAGCTCCTCTGCCGGCAGGGCGCGATCGGAATCGGTCTGGGTCACGACCACGCGCGGGAAGGCCGGAATCAGCACGTCGACGATGCCCGCCACGTCCTTGTCTGCCAGCGCGGCACACAGCAGCGTGGGGCGGTTCTCCACGCACGGATCAATCTCGTCCAGCGCGCTCACAAAGTTCTCGCAGCTCTGGGGGTTATGGCAGGCGTCGATCAGCTTGAGCGGATCGGTCCCCAGCACATCAAATCGGCCCGGCGTGGGGCAGCCCATAAGCGACGCATCGAGCGCGTCGTGATTGAGCTCGCGACCCAGATACCCCTCGCACAGCATAATCGCGCACGCGGCATTCTGCGGCTGATACGCCGGCTTAACCATACTCGACGTATAGATAGCACGCGGAGTAGTGCAGCTAAACTCCACTGTATCGCCCACGTGCTCCGGCACCTTGGTCGTGGCATGGTTCACCACGAGCGGCACAATGCCGCACTCGCGACAACGCGCATCCATCACGCGCTGAACACTCGCCTCATGCGTACCCTCGCCCAAAACAACAAAGCGCCCAGGCTTAATAACCGCAGCCTTCTCCCCCGCAATGGCCTCGAGCGTGTTGCCCAAAATACGTGTATGATCGAGCCCAATGCCCGTAATGGCAACGGCGACGGGATCGGTCGCACTCGTGGCGTCCCAACGCCCGCCCATGCCAACCTCAAGCACGGCTACGTCCACGCAAGCCTCGGCAAACACTACAAGTGCAGCAGCCGTCAGCAGGTCAAACGGTGTGATGGTATAGGCGCGCTCCCCTGCCGCCACACGGCGCGCATTCACGCGATGCCCCGCCTCGACAGCTGCCGAAACGCCATGGGCAAAGGCCTCGTCGCTCACGACGCACCCATCAACCTCCATGCGCTCGGGATAGCGCACCAACTGCGGAGACGTATACAGTGCGGTTTTTAACCCCTCACCACGAAGAATGGCAGCCGAAAAACGCGTAGTCGAAGTCTTGCCATTGGTACCGGCGACCTGAATGCAATCAAAGTACTCGTCCGGACGCCCCAACTCATCGAGCATATCGACAACCGTCTCAAGCAGAGGACCAGCATCCCCAGAAATCCGCCCCGTATCAGCAGCAAGCCCCACAGCCTCATCAAACGAAAGCAAATCAAACTCAAAAGGAACGGTATACAAGCCAGAACGCTTAGGCATTTTCAGAACCGCCATTCATAAAAAAATAAAACAGTATAGGTTGAGGATAGTCAGCGAAAACGCCTCCGATGAGCCAAGGTGCCGTGAAACAAGGGCGCATAGGGCTTATGCCCATGCGCCCAAAGTTGAACGGCAGATTGGCCATCAGAGGCGTTTGCAGCGTCGAGTCAGCCGCCGTTCGTCAGAACGGCGGAATAGGTGTCCGCAGTAGCGAGCAATGCCCCAAACCGCGTCCCCCAGTACCGCCTACGAGAAGTCAGCAACCTGCGAGTTCAGCGCCGCCAGGATCTCCTTGAGCTCAGCTGCACGGTCCCTCTTCTTCTGGACCACCGCAGGCGCGGCCTTGGCCACAAAGCCCTCGTTGGCGAGCGTCTTCTCGCAGCCGGCGAGCTCCTTCTGCGCCGCGGCGATCTCCTTCTCAAGACGCGCCTTCTCGGCCGAAAGATCGACCTTGCCCTCGAGCACCACAAAGACCTCGACGCCGCTGTCGACCACGGCGATGCTCGCGGCCGGCTTCTCAACGTCGGTACCCATGACCAGCGAAGCGGTGTTGGCCAGCGGCTCAATGGTCGAACGCAGGCTCTCGAGCTTCTCGATGTCCTCGACACCGGCGCGCACGACCACGTCGAGCTCGGCCTTGGGGCTCAAGCGATAACGCGAACGCGTGGCGCGGGCGGCGGAAACGACGGCGCGGCACAGCTCAAACGCGCGCTCGGCGTCCTCGTCGACATACTTGGCGTAATCGGCGGGCTCGGGCCACTTGGCAATCATGAGCGCCTCGGCGCGGTCGACGTTGCCCTCGGCATCCAGGTCGAGCACGCTGGCCGGCATGTTGTCCCAAATCTCCTCGGTGACAAACGGCATGAGCGGGTGCATCAGGCGAATGGAGGTATCCAGCACAAAGATCAGGTTGCGCTGAGCCTGCAGACGGCCCTCGCCCTTCAAGCGGGCCTTGGTGACCTCGACGTACCAGTCGCAGACCTCGTTCCAGAAGAACTGCTGCACGCCGCGGGCCATATCGCCAAAGGTGTAGTTCTCAATACCCTCGGTGACCATCTTAACGGCCTTGGCCAGGCGGCTGAACATCCAGGCGTCGGCCGGCGTCTCCACGACGGGCTCGCCGGGCGTGTAGCCCTCCATGTTCATGAGCAGGAAGCGGCTGGCGTTCCAGATCTTAGTCACAAAGCTCTTGGCCTGGTCGGTACGCGGGCTGTCGATGAGCTTCTTGGTCTTCTTGTCGATGTTCGCGTCGAACTTAACATCCTGGTTGTTGGTGCACAGCGTAAGAAGGTTGTAGCGCATGGCGTCGGCGCCGTACATACCGATGAGGTCCATGGGGTCAACGCCGTTGCCCTTGGACTTGGACATGCGGCTGCCGTCCTTGGCAAGGATCGTCGGGTAGATGACGACGTCCTTAAACGGCACCTCGTCCAGGAAGTACAGCGAGCTCATGACCATGCGGGCGACCCACAGCGCGATGATGTCGCGCGCGGTGACGAGCGCCGTCGTGGGATGATGGCCCTCGAGCAGCTCCGGCTTTTGCGGCCAGCCCTGCGTGGCGAAGGTCCACAGCTGCGAGCTGAACCAGGTGTCCAGCACGTTCTCGTCCTGATGCACGTGATGACCGCCGCACTTGGGGCACACATCGGTGTCCTCGGTAAGGGCGTCCTCCCAGCCGCAGTCCTCGCAGTAGAACACGGGAATGCGGTGGCCCCACCACAGCTGGCGGCTAATACACCAGTCCTTGAGATTCTCCATCCAAGTGGTGTAGGTCTGCGTCCAGCGCGCGGGGTGGAAGGTGACCTTACCGGAGTTGACGGCGTCGAGCGCCGGCCCCTTGAGCTTGTCGACGGCCACGAACCACTGCTCGGACAGCCACGGCTCAAGCGCGGCGTCGCAACGGTAGCAGTGCATGACGGAGTGGTCGTGCTCCTCGACGTGATCGAGTAGGCCGTGCTCGTCGAACCACTTGATGACCGCCTCGCGGCACTCCTCGCGGGTCATGCCGGTGAACTCGCCATAGCCCTCGACGACCACCGCGTGCTCGTCGAAGATATTGATCTGCGGAAGGTCGTGGGCCTGACCCATGGCGTAATCGTTGGGGTCGTGGGCCGGAGTAACCTTAACGAAGCCGGAACCGAAGTTGGCGTCGACATGCCAATCCTCAAAGATGGGAATCTCGCGATCGACGATGGGGAGCTTGACGGTCTTACCCACGAAGGCGGCCTTCTCGGGATCCTTCGGGGAAACGGCGACGCCCGTGTCGCCGAGCATGGTCTCGGGGCGCGTGGTGGCGACGACGATGTAGTCCTGGCCGTTGACCGGCTCGGTCAGCGGGTAGCGCAGGTGCCACAGATGGCCCTTCTCGTCCTTGTACTCGGCCTCGTCGTCCGAGATGGCGGTGGTGCAGTTGGGGCACCAGTTGACGATGCGCTTGCCGCGGTAGATCAGACCGTCGTGGTACCAGTCGCAGAAGACCTTGCGCACGGCCTGCGCGTAGTCCTCGTCCATGGTAAAGCGCTCGTTATCGAAGTCAACGGAGCAGCCCATACGCTTGATCTGCTCGACGATGATGCCGCCGTACTCGTGGGTCCAATCCCAGCAAGCGTCGACAAACTTGTCGCGACCGATCTCCAGGCGGCTAATGCCCTCGCTCTTGAGTTTCTTGTCGACCTTGGTCTGCGTAGCGATACCGGCGTGATCGGTGCCCAGCACCCAGCGCGTGGACTTGCCGCGCATGCGGGCCATGCGGATGATGGCGTCCTGGATGGAGTCGTCGGTGGCGTGGCCCATGTGGAGCTTGCCGGTCACGTTGGGAGGCGGAATGGTGACGGTGCAGTCGCCCACGCCCTCGCGGCGCTTGTAGTAGCCGCCGTCGAGCCACTTCTGCAGGATCGCCGGCTCGTTGGTCGACGGATCGTAGTTCTTGGGCATCTCTTCCATATATCTCTCCCTGTCCCGCCGGGGAGGAATGTAGGCCCGATTTTCGCTCGGTCAGGTCCTGGGCTCGCTCGAAGACCACATTAAGTGGTCTTCGGCTCGTGCGGAATCTACGAAAATCGGGCCTACATTCCTCCCCTTAGGTATCGATTACTTCAGTCTGAATTGACTTTGCCGAGGCCTAAACAAACACACAGAATAGCACAGGTAGTTGGGGTTATTGCGTATATATAAAATAGCCTCCGACCGCGGGTGGTCGGAGGCTATTTGCAAACACGCTTTAGGCTGGTTTAGCCGTAGATGCGCTGGGGCTGCTCTTCGCCCTTTACGGAAGCTTCGGTCACGACGACCTTGGAAACACCCTCCTCGCTGGGGAGGTCGAACATCGTCTGCTGCAGCACGTCCTCGCAGATGGAGCGCAGGCCGCGGGCGCCGGTCTTGCGGGCAAGCGCCATGCGGGCGATCTCGTGCAACGCCGCGTCCTCAAACTCAAGCTCAACGTCCTCGAGCTGGAACATCTTGCGGTACTGACGCACCACGGCGTTCTTGGGCTCGGTCAGGATCGACACCAGGTCGTCCTCGTCGAGCGCCTGCGTCTGGGTGACGACGGGCGTACGACCCACAAACTCGGGAATCATGCCAAAGGCGTTGAGGTCCTGCGGGAGCACCTGGCGCAGCAGGTCGTTCTCGTCGACCGAGGTGGGGCCGGCGATCTCGGAGTTAAAGCCCACACCCTTGTTGCCCACGCGATCGGCGATGATCTTGTCCAGACCCACAAAGGCACCGCCGCAGATAAACAGGATGTTGGTCGTATCGATCTGCAGCAGCTCCTGCTGGGGATGCTTGCGGCCGCCGGTGGGCGGAACGCTTGCCACCGTGCCCTCAAGAATCTTAAGCAGCGCCTGCTGAACGCCCTCGCCCGAAACGTCGCGGGTAATAGAAAGGTTCTCGGCCTTGCGGGCGATCTTATCAATCTCGTCCACGTAGATAATGCCAACCTGCGCGCGCTCAATATCGCCATCGGCAGCATTGATGAGCTTGAGCAGGATGTTCTCAACATCCTCGCCCACGTAACCGGCCTCGGTGAGTGCGGTGGCATCGGCGATGGCAAACGGCACCTCGAGGATGCGCGCGAGCGTCTGGGCCAACAGGGTCTTGCCGGTACCAGTGGGACCGAGCAGCAAGATGTTGGACTTGGCGAGCTCCACCTCGTCCATATCGTTGTCGAACTGCGAGCCCATGCCGCCGTCAAAAGCGGACACCGCAGCGCCGCCCTCGATCACGCGGCGATAGTGGTTGTACACGGCCACCGACATGGCACGCTTGGCGTCCTCCTGGCCCATAACATAGGCCGAAAGCTCGTCATAGATCTCGTGCGGCGTCGGCACATGCGTAATGACCTGGCGGGCATCGTCCTCGAGCTCAAAGCCCTCGGCCTCGGGATCCACGGCAGGCTGCCCGGCAGCCTGGCCGTGATCGTTGAGGAAGCCCGGCAGCTTGCCGTTGCGGGCGGCGTCCATAAAGTCCGAAGCCAGCGACTCCTCAAGGATCTCGGAGCAGGCGGCGACGCACTCGTCGCAGATAAAGATATTGGTCGGGCCCTTAACAAGGCGACGAACCTGTCCCTGCTCTTTTCCGCAGAAGGAGCAGCGGATAGGGTTGCCGTTCTCGTCGAAGTTGTCCTGCATGTTACCGGCCATCCTAGGCGTCCTTAGCGGCGAGGTCGCGCGAGGTGACGATGCGGTCGATCAGGCCGTAGTCGAGGGCCTCGGCAGCGGTCAGGTAATTGTCGCGCTCGGTATCGGCCTGGACCTTCTCGATGGGCTGGCCCGAGGCATCGGACAGGATCTGATTGAGCTCGCGACGGGTCTTCTTAATCTCCTCGGCCACGATCTCGATCTCGGTCTGCTGACCCTGGGCACCGCCGCTGGGCTGGTGAATCATGACCTTGGAGTGCGGCAGGCAGAAGCGCTTGCCCTTGGCGCCGGCCGAAAGCAGCACGGCGGCCATGGACGCGGCCATACCGACGCAGATGGTGGAGACCTGCGGCTTAATGAAGTTCATGGTGTCCAGAATAGCCAGGCCGGAGTAGACCTCGCCACCGGGCGAATTGATGTAGAGCGAGATATCCTTCTCGGCATCCTGGCTCTCAAGATGCAGTAGCTGGGCAACGACCAGGTTGGCACTGACGGAGTTGATCTCCTCGCCCAAAAAGATGATGCGGTCGTTGAGCAGGCGCGAATAGATATCGTAGCTGCGCTCGCCGCGCGGCGTCTGCTCGATAACGTATGGCACGAGGGCGGAATCGAACTTAGCGATCATACGCATCTCCATTTCTCTCTTGCGGACCAAATTGGTTCTAGATAAACGTACGGTGCCCGCATGCTATGCATTGGCTGGCACCGTACGAAGCAACCGGATAACCGGTGTATAACTTTACCCCATCACGGGCGCACGCATGCGCTCGCGGGCAAGGTGGCGAGAATTACTCGGCGTCCTTGGCGGTCTCGTCGACCTCGGTCACCTTGGCGTTCTCGACCAGGTGGTCGACGGCCTTGGAGCGACGGATGGACTCGCGGACGGCAGGCATGCGGCCATCGGCGATGAACTCGGCCTTGGAAGCCTCGACGTCCTTGACGCCCGCCTTCTCGAACTCGGCGTTGATGTCGTCCTCGGTGACCTCGATCTTGAGCTTACGGGCGAGGGCGTCCAGAGCCAGGGACTCACGGGCAACGTCGTTGGCCTGCTTGTGCAGGTCGCCGATGAACTGCTCCATGGTCAGGCCGGAAGCGGGCAGCCAGGTGTCGAGCGTCATGCCGCGGGCAGCGAGGTTGGACAGGAAGTTCTGGCCAAGCTCCTCAAAGACGGACTGCTCGTAGTCGGCGTCCATCTCGTCGAGCTGCAGGCGCTCGGCGAGAGCGGAGACGCAACGGTTCTCCTTCTCGGCCGGGAGGCGGGAAGCCTTGTCCTGCTCGATCTCGATCTTGATGGCGTCGCGCATAGCGTCGATGCTGTCGAAGCCAAAGTCGGACTTGACGAGCTCGTCGGTGAGCTCGGGGGTGTTGCGGACCTTGATGCCCTTGACGGTGACCTCGACGGTGTGGGTCTCGGCCTCCTCGCCCTCCTCGACCTCGTCGGTCCAGGTGACGGTCTTGACGTCGTCGACGTTAGCGCCGATCAGGGCCTCGTTGAACTCCTTGGGGTTGCTGTCGCTACCAGCGATGAGCATGCGGCCCTCGGCGGCGAAGTTGTCGGCGTTCTCGACGGCCTTGAGGTCAACAGTGACGTAGTCCTCGGCCTCGACGGCGCGACCCTCGACGTCCTCGAAGGTGGCACGGTAGTTGAGGAGCATCTCAACCTGGTTGTTGATCTCGGACTCGGTGACCTCCGCAGGGGGCATCTCAATCTCGACGGCGTCGAAGGAGGAGAGCTCGGCAGCAGGACGCAGGGAGAACTCGACGGTGTAGGTGTAGTCCTCGTGATCCTTGGCGAGGTCGAGCTCCTTGTAGTCACCGCTCTTGGTGGGGACGATGTCCAGCTCGTTGAGGACGGCGGGCTCGTTGGCGGCGATCAGGTCGTTGGTGGCCTGAGCGAGGGTAGCCTCGGCGCCAAGAGCGGAGTCGATGACCGGACGGGGAGCCTTGCCGGCACGGAAGCCCGGGAAGCGATACTTCTTGGCGGTGTCCTTGTAGGCCTTCTTGATCGCGGCGTCGACGTCGGCGGCCGGGATGGTGACCGTAGCGGTGAGCTTGGCGTCCTTGACGTCAGAAGCGGTGATGTTCAACACGTTCCTCCTCATACTGCCCAGCTTATCTGAGGTGCTGGTACCTTTATGCAACAAAGTGTCGCGAGGGCATAAGCCGACGCGGGTGCGTTGGTGCGGGCGAAAGGACTCGAACCTTCACGGGAATCCCACCAGAACCTAAATCTGGCGCGTCTACCAATTCCGCCACGCCCGCATGAGCGCACAGACTAGGAATGATAGCAGATACGAACGGCAAGCGCACGCACACGTTTTACAGGCTCACGACCTCACCACGAGTGCAGAAGGCGGGGCGAGTTGCCCCGCCCCGCCAATTACGACTTGTTCGCTGACCCGCTACTCCCCCAGCAGGGCCTTCTCGGGCGTGATGGGCAGCGAGCGAACCTGATGGCCGGTGGCGTGCGCCACGGCCGAGGCCACGGCGGCGAGCGGCGTGTTGATGACGACCTCGCCGATCGACTTGGCGCCAAACGGGCCCGTCGGCTCGTAGCTCGGCTCAAAGGCCACGCGAATGCTGCCGATATCCAGGCGCGTGGGCAGCTTGTAGCTCATAAAGTTACCGGTGCGCAGGCGGCCGCGATCATCGTGCTCGACGATCTCGTAGAGCGCGTGACCGATACCCTGGGCAATGCCGCCCTCGGCCTGGACGCGCGCAAGCGCCTCGTTGATCACGGTGCCGCAGTCAACGGCAGCGGCGTAATCCACCACGGTCACCTTGCCGGTGGCCTTGTCGACCTCGACCTCGGCAATGCCGGCCATAAACGGCGGAGGCGAAACGGGCAGGCAGGCAGAGGCATGCGAGGTGAGCGCGTCGCCGCCCGCGATGTTCTTTACGCACAGGTTGGCAAAGTCGCGCAGCGTGAGGTAGCGGTTCTGCTCGCGCGCGGCACGTTCGTCGGACAGGCGCACGTACTGACCATCAAAGACCACATCGGCGGCGTCCACATCCCACATCTGGGCGGCCTTGGCGCAGATCTTCTCGCGCAGCTCCGTCGCGGCGTTCTTGGCTGCCAGGCCCGTCACGTACGTGCCCGAGCTCGCGTACGAGCCAGCGTCGAACGGCGACACGTCGGTGTCCACGCCGCGTACCACAATGAGCGAGCTCTCCACGCCCAGCTCCTCGGCGGCAATCTGCGCCAGGATCGTGTCGACGCCCATGCCGTTATCGGTGGCGCCGGTGCCGATGGTAATGAAGCCATCCTCTTCCAGGCGCATGTCGATGCCGGCGATATCCACGTTGGAAATGCCCGATCCCTGCATGGTGAGCGCACAGCCCAGAGCACGCACGCGGTCGCCCAGGTCCACGGCCAGCGGCTTGTCGCGCCAACCGATCATGTCCATCGCGCGCAGCAGGCAGCGGTCGAGCGCACAGGCGTTGAGCTTCTCGTTGTAGTACTGCGGCATGATCTCGCCCTCGCGCACGATGTTCTTAAGGCGCAGGTCGGCGGGGTCCATGTGCAGCATGTCGGCGAGCTCGTTGACGGCGCTCTCCACGGCAAACTGGCCCTGGGTGGCACCGTAGCCGCGATACGCGCCGCCGCGGTTGGTATTGGTGTAGACGGCGTCCCACCTAAAGCGGCTCGCCTTCACGTGGTTGTAGATGGGCAGGCTCTTGTGACCCGAAAGGCCGATCGTCGTGGTAGCGTGCTCGCCGTACGCGCCGGCGTTAGACAGCGTGTGAAGATAGATGGCCGTGATGGTGCCGTCGTTCATGGCGCCCAGCTTAACGGTCATCTGCATCTGATGGCGCGAGTTGCCCGCGGTGATGGTCTCCTCGCGGGTGTAGCAGCAGTAGCTCGGACGGCCGGTCTGCTGGGTAACGAATGCCACGAAGATCTCGCAGCAGCCCGTCTGCTTGGAGCCAAAGCCGCCGCCGATGCGCGGCTTGATGACCTGCACCTGCGACTGCGGAATGTCGAGCGACTGCGCGACCATGCGGCGCACGTGGAAGGGCACCTGCGTGGAGGTGGTCACCGAAATGCGGCCGAAGGCGTCGGTCGTCGCGAAGGCACGGAAGGTCTCCATGGGCGCGGTCTGGGTAGCCTGGCTGGTGTAGGTGCGCTCAAAGACGATGTCGCTCTGGGCGAAGGCCTCGTCCAAGTCGCCAAAATCGCTGGTACCGCTGCACACCAGGTTGCGAGCAACGTCGCCGCCCTGCGGGAACATAAAGGTCACGTCGCCCTCGGGGTGGACAACAATGTCGTTATCGAGTGCCTGAGTAAAGTCGAGCAGCGGCTCGAGCACCTCATAGTCGACCTTGATGAGCTTGAGCGCCTTGTCGGCGGCCTCCTCAGTCTCGGCGGCGACGATCGCCACCTCCTCGTTTTGGTAACGGACGAGGTTCTCGAGAATCAGGCGGTCGTAGGGACTCGGCTGCGGATAGCTCTGGCCGGCAATGGTAAAGCGCCGCTTGGGCACGTCCTCGTAGGTGTAGACGCCCACGACGCCGGGCACCTTCAGGGCGCGCAACGTATCGATGGAGCGAATCTTGGCGCGGGCATAGGGGCTGCGCTTGAGTTTGACGATGAGCGCACCGGCGGGCACCATATCGCCGGTGTAGACGGGACGACCCTCGAGCAGGGCCTTCGAGTCCCTCTTGGGCTGCTTGTGGGTGATCTGCTTGTACGAGACGCCATCGCAGCTGGTGTCGTTGACCGGCAGCTCGGGCATCTCAAAGCCCACCTGAACGCCGAACTCGTTGAGGAAGCGGACAATGGCGCGCAGCTGGCTCTCGTAGCCGCTGCAACGGCAGAGGTTGCCGGCGAGCTGGCGCGAGAGCTCCTCGCGCGTGGCGACGAGGCTCGGGTCCTCCTTGGCGGCGCGGGCAAGCGCCAGCACGTTCATGATGAGGCCGGGGGCGCAAAAACCGCACTGCTCGGCGCCTTCGGCAGCCATAGCGCGGGCAAGCGCCTCGGACTCGGCCTTAAGGCCCTCAAGCGTGGTGATGGAGCGGCCCTCAACACGGGCGGCGGGAACCGAGCAGCTCAGCACCGGATCGCCGTCGAGCCACACCGTGCACAGGCCGCAGTTGGTGGTTTCGCAGGCGCAGCGCACCGACGCGCAACCCTGCTCGCGCAGCAGCGCAAAGAGCATGGTGTCGGAGGCAATCTGAACCTTGACCTTACGGCCGTTGAGCGTAAAGGAAAGATCGATGAGTTTGGCAGCCATTAGCGCACCTCGCTAGAATCGACGCCGGGCACGCGGCGGCAGGAATACTCGTCCGTGGCAAACTTAGGAACTTGCACGGTCTCGAGCTCGCGGGCAAGCGCGGCCGAAAGCTCAATGCCGGCAGCGCGACGCACAGCCTGGACGGCAAGCGGGGCCGAGATGCGGCGGCGGTAGTCGGCCGAGCCCCACAGGTTGGTGCCGTAGCTCAGCGAGCGCACGGATGCGGCCAGGGCGCGAAGCTCGTCCTCGGAAGGCTGATCGGCGGTAAGGCCGCATGCCTCGCCCTGCAGCAGGGTCGCGCGCAGCGGACGGGCGCCCACGGTGACATGCCAGCTGTTGTCCCACCAGGCGGCGGTGACGTTTAAGGAGGGGAAGTCGGTCGCGGCCTTGCGCACGGCCTCGTAGCTCGCGCGGTAGTCGTGTTTAACGACCACGATGTGCTCGATCACGTCGCGCACGTAACCCATGTCCACGAACTCGGCGAGCGGCACGCGGCCGGCGCCCGTCAGCTCAACGTAAGAATCAAGCGCGAGGAAGGCGGAGAGCACGTCCGAGAAGCCAAAGCGGCCGTAAATGCTGCCGCCCACCGTGGCGGTATTGCGCAGCTGCACGCCCACGATATCGTGGACGGCGAACTCAAAGACATGGTTGACAAGCGCGTTGAGCTCGGCATGGCGCTCGAGCTGGCGCAGGGTACACATGGCACCGATGCGAAACTCGGTCTCGGTCTCCTCGATCTGATCGAGTCCGCAGGCCGAAAGGTCAATCGCCGTCGCTACGCGACGCGAACCCAGGCGCATCCAGATGCCACCGCCCACAATCTTGTTGTTGCGGTTCTTCTGTAAGAGCTCATAGGCTTCGGCCGCGTTTCCAACACGGACGTAGGTACCGAACTTGAGCACGTTCTCCCCCATCTCTTCACTTGTCCAGTACCTTTAAGTGTACCAAACGAGGGGGCATAGCTCGTGTCGGGACAAAATGAACCGTTTTCCTCCGTCGCATGCTGATCAAAAAAGGCTCCCAGCCAAGATGACTGGGAGCCTTCTGCGATGCTATATCGAGCGAAGATTTAGCAGACGCCCTGGGCGAGCATGGCGTCGGCGACCTTCAGGAAGCCGGCGATATTGGCACCCATGACGAAGTTGCCCTCCTCGCCGTACTCCTTGGCGGTGTCGTCCACGTTGTGGAACATGCCGCGCATGAGCTGCTCGAGCTTGCCGTCGACCTCCTCGAAGGTCCAAGACAGGTGCTCGGCGTTCTGGCTCATCTCCAGGCCGGACACGAGCACGCCGCCGGCGTTGGCAGCCTTACCGGGCATAAAGGCGACGCCGTTCTTCTGGAAGTAGGTCGTGGCCTCGATGGTCGTGGGCATGTTCGCGCCCTCGCCGACCACCTTGCAGCCGTTGGCGACGAGCGCCTGGGCGTCCTCGAGCAGCAGCGTGTTCTCGCGAGCGCAGGGCAGCGCGATGTCGCAGGGCAGCTGCCACACGCCGCGGCCGTCGCCCTCGTGCCACACGGCGTTGGGCTTCTCGTCGACGTACATAGCGAGCGTAACGCCCTTGTCGTGGCCGGAGCGCTTCTTGTTGTAGACGTGCTCGAGCACGGTGTAGTCGATGCCGTCGGGATCCTCGACCCAGCCATGGGTGTCGGAGCAGGCCAGTACCTTGCCGCCGAGCTGGGCGACCTTCTGGACCGCGTAGATGGCAACGTTACCGGAGCCGTGAACGACGACGTTCTTGCCCTCGAAGGAGTCACCGCGGCTCTTGAGGTACTCGTCCACAAAGTAGACCAGACCGTAACCGGTGGCCTCGGTACGGGCGAGCGAGCCGCCAAAGGAGAGGCCCTTGCCGGTAAGGACGCCGGTCCACTCGTTGGTCAGGCGCTTGTACTGACCGAACAGGTAGGCAACCTCGCGGCCGCCAACGCCCAGGTCGCCGGCGGGAACGTCGGTGTTGGGGCCGATGTGGCGATAGAGCTCGGTCATGAAGGACTGGCAGAAGTGCATGATCTCGTTGTTGGACTTGCCCTTGGGGTCAAAGTCGGAGCCGCCCTTGCCGCCGCCCATGGGAAGGGTGGTCAGGCTGTTCTTGAGGATCTGCTCCAGGCCCAGGAACTTGAGCATGCCCAGGGTGACCGTCGGGTTAAAGCGCAGGCCGCCCTTGTAGGGTCCAATGGCAGAGTTGAACTCGACGCGGTAACCGCGGTTGACCTGGACCTTGCCCTGGTCGTCGACCCAGGGGACGCGGAACATAACGATGCGCTCGGGCTCGACGAGGCGCTCAAGCAGGGCGGCCTCCTCGTACTCGGGATGGGCGTCGAGCGCCGGCTGGATGGTGCCGAGGATCTCGGTCGCGGCCTGGATGAACTCAGGCTGCTCGGGATAGCGGGCCTTGAGCTCGTCGAGAACTTTCTGCGTGTAGCTCATGCTTCCTCCAATTGATGGAAAAGAAAAATGTCGGTCGCGGCACCCCATGCGCCGCGAACTTTATCGAGTATGGATAATATCGCACTGTTGCAGCAAAGTTTCGCATAAGCCGACGAGCAGATGTTTCGTTTTGATTACGATGCAGGTAGATGCGTTTTTGAGAGCCTGACGTACAAATCGCGTGTTTCGAAGCTGTTTCGTCCACATGTTCCAAACCACCACATTGGGGACAGACACCTTTGTGGTGGTGTTGGTGGTTAGAGGACGAGCTGATGGTAGTCGGCGGGGGTTATGTGGCCCTCGGTGGCGGCGCGGAAGGCGGCGAGGGCATCGCCCGAGAACGGCATGGCCCAGCACAGCCCGCAGCCGGCGGTGATGGAGCCGGGCAGTGGCATGATGCGCCCGGGCACGCCGGCGGCAAGACACAGCTGTTCGCATTCCATCACATCGAAAGTGCTGTCAAACGACACGATAATCTTGCGCTCGTGGTCGAGGGCATCACCGGACGGGCCTTCGCGGTGTGCATCACGATACGCCGCGGCGGCCGCTTCCTCTTCCGCAGTATGTCCACAGCCACCGCAACCGCAGGTACAGGGTTCGGACCCGTCGCAAGTGCAAGGTTCTCCCGTGTCGGGACAAATATCGTGAGACATGGCAACTCCCATCGTCTAGGCGAGTAACTCGGCCGCCGTAAACTCCTCGGGCGTATTGACGTTTTCGAAGCAGAGCGTCGAGCCCGCGGCCTTAACAATCTGCGGCTCATCAATATAACCGGCCTGAACGCGATTGATCAGGCAGCGAATGCGCTGTCGGTCGCAGGAGAGCAGCTCTTGGGCAACCGGCGCACAAGCGTCACGGCGCCAGACGGCGCAAAGCGGCTCAATCCCCCGCTCCTCGCGCGGCACGCACACATCGAGCGCCTCGGCCTCAACACGATCGGCAAGCGCGCCGATCAGTTCTGGTGAGACGAACGGCATATCGCAGGCGACGATGGCCACGAGCGGCAATCGGGCCGCGGCCAACGAGCTCGCGATGCCGCGCATGGCGCCCGCCGAGCCTTCAAGGTCCGCCACCACACGCGGCACCAAGCCGCCAAACGCGCGCTCCTCAAGATAGGCAAGCTCGCTGGGACGCGACGTCGTCACGACCAACTCGCCGGCAACTGGCGCCAGCCGGCCCAGCACACGCTCGATGAGCGGCTCGCCGCAAAACGCCATGCGAGCCTTATCACAGCCCATGCGCGAGGACAGCCCACCCGCTTGGACGACACAAGAAAGATCGGCACGTCTTACGGTAGTCATACGGCAAAACACCTCCATCGGCACGTTCAAAACCCAACGCACGGGATCAGTTACCGTAGACGGCATGACAGGCGACACGGCGGACCCGTACAAAAACAAAACAGCGCCTTTGCGGCACGCAGCAAGACCGCGAGCACAAAAGCGCTGGTAGCGTATGGCGGGAACGTATGTGAATCGAACACATCCAAGACGTTTTGCACGCCTCGCAACGGTTTTGAGGACCGCGGAGCCCACCGGAGCCCATCCGTTCCCAAGTGCGGCGGTATTTTACCAAACCGAGCAGCCAATCTAGCGCAGGGAGCGCAGGCCGCCGGCATCCTTGTCGAGCGCCGTAAAGCGCACGGCATCCAGGTGCTCCAAGATGCTGATGGCGCGTTTGCGCGACACGCCCAGGGCCTCGCGCAGCACGCTCGTGGTGGCAGCGCCGCCGGCTGCCTCAATGGCGGTGGCGACGAGTTCGCGTGCATGGGCCTCGGCGGCAGCGGACAGGGCAACGTCGCGCTCGACCTTAACGATAGAGCGATTGAGCGAAAGCTCGCGCAGGGCGCGCGTCATGGTGTCGCGATCAAGCTGCAGCTGCTCGCCCACCTCGGGAAGCGCCGGTGCATCCAGGCCAGCCTCGTCAAGCAGCGCGACGATGCGCTCGCAAGCCTCTCGCACCACGCGTGCCGCCGCGGCGGCCGAATGCGGATCGAATACCTCGGCGCCCTCGGCGGCGCACACGCTACGCGAGCAGCCCTCGGCAATTAGAGCCGCGGCAACGCCTTCATCAGCGGCAGGCCACGCAGCATGGGCAACGGCGCCAGGCGTAAAGCCCGTTTCCTTGGGGGCCGCCGCGTGCATGGCTGACAGGGTCGCCGCCAGCATACCCATCGCGGCATCGAGCGCGGAAGCATCTGCATACAGCGAGCCATCCGAGCCAACAAGCGCGCAAGCAGCGCCCTGCGCCACCAACCCACGCAGCGCGGCATCGGCCTCGCCGACGCCAAGATCCAAAGCCTCGGCAACATCAACCGTCGTAACCGGCAGCGTCTGCAGCGCCAGCCATGCGCCCACACCGCCCACGATATCGCCGGACTCGAGCGCCGTATACAGCGCACGCTCCCCTTCAGCAAGCTCGCGCGAGCGACGGCAGCGCGAAAGCAGCACGCGCCCGCCGCCAATAAGCATCACGGGCGAATAGGACAGCACCACGGCATGGTCTCCGGCGCGCAGCGGCAGTGGCTCCTCCAGGCGCACCTGCACGGTACGGGTCTCGCCCACCGCCATGGGGGCCTCACCCTCCAAAAGCATGATGCGGCCGACGACCTCGGCCGTGCCGGCCATCACATGCACGCGCGCGCCCGACTCGAGCACGCGCGGCTTGGCGCCCTCGCGGCCCAGGTAGGTGAACGTCATCATAAAGCGCAACGTCTGACCAAAGCGGTCCGCCACGCCCAGCATCTCGCCGCGGTCAAGTGCCGCGACACCGTCACCAACCAGGTTGAGCGCCACGCGTTGCCCAGGCAGTGCTCGCGGCGTATCGCCATGCACCTGAATCCCGCGCACGCGACAAACCGTACGCGACGGCAAAGCCATCAACTCGTCGCCCACCGCAACCGGCGCATCGTGCAGCGTTCCCGTCACGACAGTGCCGACGCCCCTGATCGTAAAGCAGCGGTCGATGGGCAGACGCGGTGCGGCATCGGTGAGCTCAGCACGAGCACGGCAGGCATCCCAGCAAGCGGCAACCTGCTCGTCGAGCGTAGCCAGCAGGCCATCGATCCCCGCGCCAGTCTTGGACGACACGGGCACGATCGGCGCGCCTGCAAACACGGTACCTGACAAAAAGTCATCGACATCGAGCTCGGCAAGCTCGGTCATCTCGGCGTCGGCCAGATCACACATCGTCAGCGCGACCACCATATGCGTGACGCCCAGCAGCTCCAGCACATGCACGTGCTCGCGGGTCTGCGGCATCACGCCCTCGACGGCCGAAACCACCAGCACGGCCACGTCGATGCCCGTGGCACCCTGCACCATGGCGCGCAGGTAATGCGCATGGCCCGGCACGTCGACCAGGCCAACGATCTTGCCACTCGGCAGCGCCAGCTCGCCAAAGCCAAGCTCCACGGTCATACCGCGACGGCGCTCAACATCCAGACGGTCGGGATTCTTGCCGGTCAGCGCCTCAATCAGTGCCGACTTACCGTGGTCGACGTGGCCCGCCGTGCCAACGATAACGGGACACTCCACCAGCGCCTGAACCTCACTCATCGAGCAATCGCCTTCTCAACGCATGCGACGAGCGTCGATGCCGCCGTCTCGATATCGCGGTCGCCCACAAGCGTGCGCACATCAAACAGAATGCGGTCGTGCGAGGTGCGCGTGACGACCGGCGTGTCGAAGTCCTGGACAAGCGAGCGCTTGAGCGCGTCGACGGACAGGCGCCCGTCGGCCGGGCAGACGGCCACGCACATCGTGGGCAGCTCCACGGTAGGCAGCGAGCCGCCGCCGGGAGTCGACGACTCCTCGACGATTTCCACCTGCACGGCACACGGGCAGCCAGCCTTATCGAGGCCCGCCACCATCAGCTCGCGCAGTTTGCGTGCACGTCGCTCCAAATGAGCCTGCGGCAGCGTAAGCATGCTGAGCACCGGAATATCGCGATGGGCAACATCGGCGCCGTCCATGTAGATACGCAGCGTGGCCTCGAGCGCCGACAGAGTCAGTTTGCCCGGACGCAGAGCGCGCATGAGCGGATGTGCACCGCAGGCCTTGACCAGGTCACGACGGCCCATGATAATGCCCGCCTGTGCGGCACCGAGCAGCTTATCGCCCGAGCACGACACCAGATCGAGCCCTGCCGAAACCGAAGCCGGCGTGGTTTCTTCGCCGCCGCGCACCAAGATGTCGTCGGGCAACAGCGCGCCCGAGCCTTGGTCTTCATAGAACAGCAGGCCGTGCTTATGCGCCAGCGCGGCGAGCTCCCTTGAGCTCACTTCCTCGTGGAAACCCTCGATGCGATAGTTGGAAGGATGGACCTTAAGGATCATCGCCGTATCGGGCGTAATGGCGCGCTCGTAGTCGGCCAGGTGCGTGCGGTTGGTGGCACCGACCTCGACGAGCTTGGCGCCCGAGGCCTCCATAACATCGGGAATGCGGAAGCTGCCGCCGATCTCGACAAGCTCGCCGCGGCTGACGATGACCTCCTTGCCTGCGGCATGGGTAGCCAGCACCAGTAGCACGGCCGCCGCGTTGTTGTTGACGACGAGCGCGTCCTCGGCACCGGTAAGCGAGCGAATCAGTTGCGCGGCATGCTCCTTGCGCGACCCGCGCGAGCAGGTGTCCACGCTGTACTCGAGCGTGCTGTAGCCGCGCGCGACCTCGGCCACGGCCTTGGCGGCCGACTCCGCGAGCGGGGCTCGACCCAGATTGGTATGGATGACCACACCCGTGGCGTTGACGGCGGGACGCAGGCTCGGCAGCGCGGAGCGATGCGCACGCCACTCAATGGCCGTGGCCAGCTCGCGCTTAGAACGCGGAGCGGCACCGGCACGAATCGCGGCGCGCTCCTCGTCGAGCTCGGCCGTGACGGCGGCATGCACCACCGCATCGCAGGTCTCCCCCGCCGCCTTCACCACTGGCCACTCGGCAAGCAGCTCGTTGACGGAAGGAATGGCGCGCAGGCGGGCGCGCACCTCATCGGACATGTTCTGGCTATCGCTCATGTGCGGCCTTTCAATACCAAGGGCAGATCAGTCGGTCGTTCATCAAAAACCAGCCGAATCAATCTGTTGAATCAATCAGTCGTTATTATCCTCGCGCGCCGTGATTTTTTCCACGCGAACGGCGTTTTCCTGGGTGAGCGCGGCACCCGTCAACGAGTCCCAACGCAACGGCGTATGGTCGAGCGGGCCCACGCCCAAGGCTTGAGCGCCACCGGCATCGGTGCCAAACGAACGCCCGCCGGGGGCGGCCGACGTAAAGATGCACGCCGGATGCAGATACGGCGTCGTCTCCACGCGCACGCGGTCGCGGCCCATATCGCTCACGAGTTCGACGACCTCGCCGTCGGCGATGCCCATGTGCGCAGCAGCATCGGCATTCATCTGCACGGCATCCAGGTCCGATCCAGCCTCGGCGGCACCTTGGGCCGCGAGCCTGCGCGAGGTATGCGACTCAAAGGGACGGTTGCCGCTAATGAGGCGAAACATCCCCGGACCGGGCTCCACCATGGGAGCGATCCAGTTGGGTACGCGACCCAGGCCGGCTCGTTCCCATACGTCACTTGCCAGCGCAATTTTGCCGCCATCCAAGGGAATCGCCGGCTCGCCCGTACGCGACGGCAACGCAACACCCGTGTCGGCCCAGCCGCGCTCCTTGAGCTCGTCCAGATCGATCCCAAAAGGCGCCACCTGGGCAGCCGCCAGATCGTCAGACGTAAACCGGAAGTACTCGCCCACGCCACACGCCTGCGCCAGACCGGCAAAAATCTCCCGACCGGGACGTGTGTCGTCATGCTGCACGGTCAGCACGGCGTTGCGGTAGAACACGCGCGCGTCGTTGCGGCCCACGACCGTGCCCACGCCGCGGTCGGCCTCCAGATACGTCACATCGGGCAGCACGAAGTCAGAAGCACGCGCCGTCTCGGACCAGCGAATATCAATCGTCACGAGCAAGTCGAGCTGTTCCAGAATCGATAGCCACGCCCCGGCGTTGCCATAGCCCGCGCCGGGATTGCTGGCGTAAACGATCAGCCCGCGCAAATCGCCGGCAAGAATCGACTGACCGATGGTCGTGCACAGGCCGCGCACCGGATCGACCAGTGGATAGCGTTCGGACCCCAACTTAGGCTCACGCGGCACCGGCGGCGTCGCGAAACGCACAGGGTCCAAGTCGCCCAGTACAAGCGGTGTGGGAGGATTGAGCGCGCCGCCCGCATGCCCGATACAGCCCAGCAGCACATCGACCAGACAAATCGCACGCGCGGTCTGGGTGCTATTGGCATACGCGATACCGATGCCACCATGAAAGCCAGCGTCCACCACCGCAGCAGGCGCCGCGGCAGCCAAATCTCGCGCAGTCACACGGATATCGTCCGCCGGCACGTCGCACATCGACTCGACCCACTCGGGCGTCCAAGCACGGGCCGCCTGCGCTAGCTCGTCAAAGCCCGTGGTAAAGCGGGTCACGAACTCGTGGTCATACAGGTCCTCGGCAATCAAGACATGGGCAATACCCAACAGCAGCGCCAAGTCGCAGCCCGGGCGCACGCGGAGCCAGCGATCGGCAAGCGCAGCCGAACCACTGCGCCGGGGGTCGACCACGATGATCTTCGCCCCGCGCCGGCGCGCATCGTTGAGCGCATCGACGGCCCCCATCGTCGATGAATCGACGATGGAACGCCCCAGGTACATGATGCAGTCGGTATGCGCCAGGTCGGAGGCGGGGCTGTAGCCCAAGCTGTGCTCCCAACCGGTAAGTCGGCTTACCTCGCAGGCGCCATCGGCACCGTACACATTAGGCGAGCCCAGCGCATGCATAAAGCGATACGCCCAGTAGCGGTCGAACGAGGGCACGCCGAGCGTCATGCCCAGCGCACGAGGCCCGCGCTCGTCAACAATCCCCAAAAGGCGCTCGGCAATCTGGGCAAACGCCTCGTCCCAGGTAATCGCATCGAACCCCGAGCCATCCTGGCGGCGACGCATGGGGTGCACAATGCGATCGCGTTCGTCAAACGGCATTGCCAGGCGATGCCGTCCGCGGGCGCAGAGGGCACGCGCCGCGCACGGATGCCCCGGCACCGGCAACTCGGCCACCACGTGACCGTCCTCAACGCGTGCCGCAAAGGCGCAATCGGCATAGCATCCCCCGCATGTGGTCACCACAGCGCGACCGTCACGCTCCACAGCAGATGCCATCTCGATTACCCCTTTCACCAGCCAAACACAACAGACCAACAGGCCAACAACAAACCCCAGACCAAAAAAGCCTCCCGCACGGCAACGCCCCGCGGGAGGCTCAACAACCAGCGAGCAGCCCTTTACGCCTCGGACTTCTTGGCATAGATAAACCAGTAGCCGAGCGCGACCAGAACCGCGCCGCCCACGATGTTGCCCAGCGTGGCGACCGAAAGGTTCATCGCCATGCCCGCAACATTGAGCGCATCGGCGCCGGCGACGTCGGCACCGTAGCCGCACGCATGCATCACGGCACCCATGGGCAAAAAGTACATGTTGGCGACACAGTGCTCAAAACCGCAGGCCACAAAGGCGGCGATGGGCAGCAAAATGCCCACAACCTTATCGACCACGGTCTTGCCGGCGGTACCGATCCACACGGCCAGGCACACAAAGATGTTGCACAGGATGCCACGGAAGAAGATCGTCACCCAGTCGATTGTCACCTTGCCGGCGGCGACACTCACCATGGAATTGGCGACCGCCTCGCCGTTGAGCTTGTAAATGCCGGCCATGTACACCAAAAAGACGATGAACAGGGCACCGACAAAGTTACCGACCCATACGACGACCCAGGCCTTGAGCATCTGGACCAGCGTGATCTTTTTGCTCTTGAGCGCGCAGACCATGAGCGAGTTACCGGTGAACAGCTCGGCGCCGCAAATCAGTACCAGAACCAAGCCCAGGCAAAAGCACAGGCCGCCCACGACGCGCTGGGCGCCCCAGCCCAGCGTGCTATCGCTCAAGAACACGGTAAAGAACAGGCCGCCGAAGGCGATGAACGCACCGGCGAACATTGCCAACAGAAAGGCCTTAGCGACCGGCAGGTTAGCCTTGGTCACGCCGGCGACCTCGGTCTTGGCCTCGATCGCGGCGGGCGCCAGGCAATCGGGAGCGGGATACTCCACCTTGGAATCTGCCATGTCAATCACTTCTTTCCTAACAAAATGGAACAAGTGCTCCTACTGCTCTTGCCCCAAGCGGACAAAGCGGGAAAAGTCGTTGGCGGCCACGGCGTCGTACACGGCGTCCACGGCGTCAAAGACTTCCGGGGACATGGGGTTGTAGAACTCCGTGTCGCCCGGCTGAATTCCGACGAAGACGATATCATCGCACGATTGCTCAATCTCTTCGATCAGAATCGACAAGGGAAGCGAATGCGTGGTGAACATCGACTTGCGGGCCACATCACGTTTGTCGAGCAAGCGGATGGCGCCGACGGGCAGCGCCATGTCGGCGGCATCAACCAAAACCAAACGCGGCGGACGCTCGCGCTTGACCTCGATGATGTCATCCTCGGGCGTTTGGCCTCCGTCGATGGTGTACCAACCGGCGATGGGCGCGTCCTCCATCTTTTTGGAGAGCACGGGGCCGGCGGCATCGTCGGCACGCAGCACGCTTCCCGCCGTGAGCACGATACCCGCAAACGGGGCGCCGTTCACACGTCCATCCACAACGCGACCCATTACTGCAACCTCCCCGTCAGATACACGCCCGACACATCGCGCACGCGCTCAACCAGATCGCGAAACTTCATTAAGAACGCGACCTGCTGGGCATGCAGGCCAAAGTCGTCATCGAACACCGAGATGCCGGCCTTGGCAGAACCGCGAAAACCGCGCTCGTCGAGCAGCGCATCGCAGGCCTCGAGCAGCGACGGCACCGCCGCCTTATCGAGCTGGCACTCACCAAAGGAGCGAATGGCCTCAAACTTGGTCTTGGCCTCCCCCTCCGGCAGCGCGTCGACGAGCGAATAGAACACGTTCACCGGCACCGACAGGCGCGGCTCAAAGCAGTCGAGCACGCCGGTGTGGTGGCCCACGGCGAGCGTGTAGTACAGCACGTCGCAGGCCTCCTGGGGAACGTCTTCCTCGGTCTCCACAAACTTACGCGTGAGCTCATAGAAGACCACCTGGTCGGGAGCGTGGCCCAGGCAGGGGTCGGCGACGCCCTCGGCGGCCTCGTCGCTTGCGCGCGAGGCATCGCCAAAAGAGCCGCCGAGCATGCCGGGGCCCGCAAAGTAACCAGAGCGGTCCGTGAGCTCCATCTAGCGACCTCCGGCCAGCACCAGATCCTGCAGCGCCGAGTAGACCTCAACGCGGCGCGGATCGTCCTGCTTGTCGATAAGCAGCGCCATGGCACCGCGGATATCGCCCTTGGGCGCGCCCTCGAGCGTATCCATAAACTCGTTGGCCAGGTCGCGGCCGTAACGGTAGCCGCTCATGGCGCGAGCCTCGCGCTCGATGGCAACGCGCAGCTTGTACGGCACGCCGGGGTGCAGGATATCGGCCTGCTCGCCGGCGGCCTCCACCGTGGTCTCGGCATGGAGCTTTTGGTCCAGCAGACCGAGCGCCATGGCAAAGCCGTAGATGGTCTGCGCGGGGCTGGGCGGGCAGCCGGGGATGTAGACATCGACCGGCAAGATCTTGTCCGTGCCGCCCCAGACGCAGTAGTTGTCGTAGAAGATACCGCCGGTGCAGCCGCACGCGCCATAGGACACCACGATCTTGGGATCGGGTGCGGCCTCAAAGGCGCGCAGGGCCGGCATGCGCATGGCACGCGTCACGGCACCGGTGTACAGCAGTACGTCGGCGTGACGGGGCGAGGGCACGACCTTGATGCCAAAGCGCTCGACGTCGAAGACGGGCGTGATGGAACCGAAGATCTCGATCTCGCAGCCGTTGCAGCCGCCGCAGTCGACGCGGTAGACGTACACCGAGCGCTTGATCTTCTTAAGAAGGGTCGCCTTGGCCTTCTCGATGCTCTCGTCGAGCTCGATCTTGGTCGGGCGGTACTGAAGCCGCTCGGGCAAAAGCGTGGGTTCGGCCATGGTTACTCCTCCTTCTTGTCTAGATCCATGATAATGCCCTCGACCGGCGCGGGACCTGCGGGGATCTCGGGCGCATCGGGGTTGAGCTCACGGTCGACATACTCCGGGTTCACGCCGTGGCCGCCCAGATACTCCATGCCGGGGCCCTGGGGCTCACCGGACGCAAGCGTCTCGTTGGCAGCCATGCCGCGCGCGTTGCCGGTCTTTACGGCCGAGGCGGCGCGCAGGGCGTCGAGCTCGCGCTTGCACTCCTGGCACATACCGACGGTACGGGCGGCCTGCTCGGCCTCCATGCCGCCGGCCTTTTGCAGCAGGCGCTTGGCGTAGTCGATCTCCTTGTGCGGGGCAAACGGATTGCCGCAGCGCGAGCAGTGCTCGAGCGTGTAGACGCTCTTGCTGGTGAGGTCGTCCTTGCTCATGACGGCCAGCTCAAACTCCTCGGTGAGCTTGATGGCCTCCATGGGGCAGGCTTCCTCGCAGCGGCCGCAAAAGATGCAGCGGCCGTAGTCGATCGACCAGGTGATGGTATCGGCCGAAAGGTCGGTGTCCATGCGAATGGCATCGGCCGGGCACGCCACGCCACAGGCGCCGCAGGCAATGCAGAGCTCTGAGTCGTGCTCGGGCTTGCCGCGCATGTCCTTGTTGGTGGGGAACGGCGCAAACGGGTACTTGACCGTCGCGTCGCCGGCCTTGGCGTTAACCTTCCAAAGCTTCAGCATATTAGAGCGCCTCCTCATCGAGCGGAGCGGCCACGGTGCCCTCGCCCGCAAGCGGCGACTTGTCGCGCCAGACGTTTTCGAACTGCTCCTTGTCGAGCACATGGTCGCGCTTGGCGGCGACGTCGGTCACCGTCACGCGGTCGGTGCAGGAGTAGCACGGGTCCAGCGAACCGACGATCAGCGCCGCGTCGCCCACGGTGTTGCCGCGGAACATGTAGCGCAGGACCGGCCAGTTGCTGTACGTGGCGGCCTTGGCGCGCCAGCGGTAGCACTTCTGGTTGTTGCCGAGCATCGCCCAGTGCACGTCCTCGCCGCGCGGCGCCTCGGTGGCGCCGATGGCGTACTTGTGCGGGGTGTACTCCCAATCCGTTGTGAGGATGGGGCCCGACGGGCAGTTCTCGAGCATGGTCTCGATCATGTCGATCGAATCGTAGACCTCCTGGATACGCACGGCGGTACGGCCGAAGGCGTCGCAGGTGTCGGCCGTGGCGGCGTGCATCTTCATGACGTCCGGATCGAGGTAACCGTCGAAGGGATGGTCGAAGCGCACGTCGCGGGCATAGCCCGAACCACGCATGAGCGGGCCGACCGGCGAAAAGTCGCGGGCGATCTTACGATCGAGAATGCCGATGCCGCTCGTGCGCTCAATAAAGTTGGGCGTGGAGAGCAAAACGTCGACGAGCTCCTGGACCTCGGAGCGCAGCTGGTGGATGGTCGTGAGCGTGGAGAGCTTCTGCTCGGCCAAGATGTCGCGACGCACGCCACCGATCACATTGAGGCCATAGGTCTTGCGGTGACCGCTGAGTTTCTCGGCCAGGTCCATGGACTTCTCGCGAACGCGGAAGAACTGCTGGAAGCCGGAATCGAAGCCGGTGTAGTGCGATGCGAGGCCAATGTTGAGCAGGTGCGAGTGCAGGCGCTCGACCTCGAGCATGATGGCGCGGATGTACTGCGCGCGCGGCGGGACGTGAATGCCCTGGGCGCGCTCGACAGCCTCGGCGTAGGCCACCGAGTGGGCGCAGCCGCAAATACCGCAGATACGGTCGGCAAGGAACGTCACGGCGTCATAGTTCAGGCGCGTCTCGGCGACCTTCTCCATACCGCGATGCACGTAGAACAGGCGGTAGTCGGCGTCGACGATCGTCTCGCCCTCCACGAACAGGCGGAAGTGGCCGGGCTCGTCGGAGGTGATGTGCAGCGGTCCCATGGGGACGAGCGTGGTCTCCTTGCCCTTGGTGTCGGCCAAGAATTCGTAGTTTTCCATGTCGCTCGCGGGGGCGGGGCGGAAACGGTAATCCATCGAATCCTTGCGCAACGGGTACAGCCCGCTGGGCCAATCGTCGGGAAGCACCAGGCGACGGCGGTCGGGCAGACCCTCGGGAATCAGGCCGAACATATCGCGCAGCTCGCGCTCGCCCCACACGCAGGCGGGGACAAACGGGGTCACGCTCGGGAACGTCATCTTGGCGGGGTCGACCTCGGCACGGACGGTCACCCAGCCGGGGTCCTCGCCCTCCATGGAGATGACGTAGTACACGGCGTAACGGCCGCATAGGCTGCGCTCGTCGTTGCCGACAATCACGGGAATCCAGCCGTAGCGCTCGTAGTACAGGTAGTGGACGGCCTCGGGCAGACGGTCCAGCTTGACGGTGATCGTCAGCTGGTCCTCGCACTGCCACTCGACCTTCTCGATAGCGCCCGGCACTGCGGCGCGCAGGGCCTCGACATGGCTCTCGCAGCGGCGGGCATACACCTTGTTCTCAGTTTCAATCATTCGTTACTCCACCTCGCTCTGAGCGGTCTCGGTACCGAACACAGCGCGGTACATCGGCGTCGCGTGAAGTTCCTCGGTGCTCTGCTCGAGCACGATGCCGGTCGCGGTCTCCACACCGTGCACAAGAGGCAGCGGGGTGGCGATGCCAAACCACAAGATCATGACAGCCAGGATGATTTCGGGGATAAGCATGAGCGCCGGGGCCTCATGCTTATCCATGCCCTGGGGCGCATGGCCGAATACCGACTTGAGTGCGATGCGGGTGAGCGCGGAGATGGCCACGGTAAGACCGAGGGCGACCACGACGACCAGCCACATGGGACCGGCGGTAACACCGGCGACAAAAGTCAGGAACTCGGAGATAAACATGCCAAAGGGCGGGAAGGCACCAAGACCGAGCAGTGCCGGGATGGCGAGCGCGGCAGTTGCGGGGGCAACCTCGACGACGCCCTGGATCTTGGCCAGGCTACGCGTGCCAAAGGCGTGCTGGATGTTGCCGGACACGCAAAAGGCAAGCGTCTTGGTAAAGCCGTGAAACACGCAGTGCAGCAGGGCCGCGGCGATACCCAGCGGGCCACCGATACCCAGGCACAGGGCGATAACGCCCACGTTCTCCACAGACGAGTACGCAAAGCGGCGCTTGAGGTCGTCCTGGCGAAACATCGAAAGTGCCGCCACCAAAATGGACAGCGTGCCAACGATCAGCAGCAAAAGTTGCGGATACTCGGCGCCCACGGCCTGGATGGTAAAGCCGTAGAAGCGCATGATCACAAGCATGGCGCACTTAAGCAGCACGCCCGAGAGCAGGGCCGAGACAGGGCTCGGGGCCTGGGAGTGGGCATCGGGCAGCCAAGTGTGCATGGGGAACAGGCCGGCCTTGGTGCCAAAGCCGATCACGATAAACGCAAAGGCGAGGCGCATGAGCGTCGGGTCGAACTGGTCGGCATACGGCAGCACGCACGACAGGAATGCGGCCTCGTGGGCGTTGGGAATCACGTCGGCGGCGTTGGCGTAGATCAGCAGCGTACCGAACAGGCCAAAGGCCACGCCGGCGGTGCAGACCATCGCATACTTCCAAGAAGCCTCGAGGGCCGTCTTGTTCTTGTAGATACCCACGAGGAACACGGTGGAAAGCGTGGTTGCCTCCACGGCGGCCCACGTGAGGATCATGTTGTTGGACAGGCACGCGAGCAGCATGGTGAACACAAACAGGCTAAACAGCGCAAAATACTGCTTGGCGCGCTCGGCGGGCATGGAGCCCTCCTCGATATCGGCCTTTACATAGGGCAGCGAGAACAGCCCCGTAAGAAAACCGATAAAGCCGATGAGCAGCACAAAGATGGCGCCCAGCGAATCGAGGTGGAACCACAGGCCAAGAGCGCTCGCGGTTTCGCCGCTCATAAGGACGTCACCGGCCGTCATAATCGACAGCACCAGTACGGCTGCGACGGAGACCAGGTTGAGACCGGCAAATACGTTATAGGACGTATTCTTGGGCAAAAACGCCATGACCAGCGAGAACACCAAAGGAGTCGCGAGCAGGGCGAGAATCAACGTTTCCATGGACTACCCCCTCAGCTCGGACAGGTCGCGCGCATCGAGCGAGTGGGAGTCGTCCCAAATGCGACGCACGACGATGGACATGATGATGACGGCAAAGATGGCGTCGGTGGCGATACCGATCTCGATGATCTCGGGAGCGGTGGGGGCCAAAAGCGCGAGCGTCACGTGGCTGCCGTTTTCCATAAGGCAGTATCCAAAGATCTGCTTCATGATGTTGCGCTGCGAGATGATGCAGGTGAGGCCCACAAAGAAGTGAGCGAAGCTAATAGCGAGCGCGGGCGTTGCGACCTCGGCCGTGGGCAGGCTGATCTGCGTCACGACGGCAAAGCAGATCGCGACCTCCACGGCGATGATGCAAATGGCCCACGCGGGCTTAAGGCCGGCCTTGAGCGATGCATCGCTCGGCTCGCCCATCTTCTTGTATGCGCGGTTGAGGATATAAGGGACCAGGACGACCTTGGTGATAAAGGCAGATCCAGCCCACATAAGCAGCTCCTGCGCACCGGTGGTGGCACCGAGCGTGGCGAGAAGCCCCACGAGCACCAGCGACTGCACCGCATACCAGTTGATGGCATGTTTGATGTTCTTGGAGACAACCACCATGGTGGACGTGACGATCAGAAGGCCGCCAAGGATGTTGACGATCGAATAACCCATGTCGTTCTACCTCCTAACCGATCCAGCTGGCCGAAAGCGGGCCGCTGACGATGACCATGATGATGAGCACGATGAACACGAACGCCATCGCGCGGGGAAGCGGGGCTCCCGCAGCGACCTCTTCGCTCGGCTCACCGGGCAGGCAATAGCCCATCCACTTGAGGAACCAGGCAAAGGTGGCGACGGTCTCGGCGACCATGATGCACACGAGCACCAGGATCGCGACGTTACCGGCACCAACAGAGAAGCCGCCGGCGATGATCTGGAACTTCGAGAAGAACGTGTTCATGGGCGGCACGCCGGCAATGGCGAGCGCCGCGACACCAAAGCCCACGCCCGAGATCGGGTACTTCTTTACGATGCCGCGAAGCTTGGGCAGCATACGCGTGCCGAGCGTAAAGGAGAACGAACCGGCGATCAGGAAGAACAGCGTCTTGGCGAAAGCGTGGTTAAAGATGTGGCACACGGCACCGTCAAAGGCCAGCTGGCTACCAAAGACCGAAAGGCCCAGACCAAAGAACACATAGGAGAGCTGGGCGATCGTGGAGAAGGCCAGCAGACGCTTCATGTCCTTTTGCGGCAGGTACATAAGGAAGCCAAAGAGCATGGTGACCATGGCGTCGATAATGGCGACCCAGCCCACGATCTCGGGAATCTCGCCGGCAGAGACGAGCGCACGCGCGAACACGCACACGCCGACCTTGACCATCGAGGCGCCATGCAGGTAGGCCGAAACAGGCGTCGGCGCCTCCATGGCCGAAGGCAGCCACATGTACATGGGGACCTGTGCGGACTTGGCCCAGGCCGCAAACAGCACGAGCAAAAGGACGATAGCCTTGAGCTTGGCGTCGAGGCCGGCAATCGCGGTAATGGCGAAGGTGCCGGTGTGGGCAAACACGATGGCGGCGCCCAGATACAGGCCGAGCGCACCGATATGCGTGATGATCAGGGCCTTCATGCCGGCCTTCTTGGCCGTAGGCGTCATGTAGTAGCTAATGAGGCCCCAAGAGCACGCACCCGTGATCTCAAAGAACACGAGCTGGCCCAAAAGGGTCGAGCTGTACACAAGGCCGGCCATGGCGCCGATGAAGGTCGCGAGGTACGCGTAGAAGCGACGACGCGGCGCGTCGGGATGCTCACGGTTATTCTCGCTCATATAGGGGATCGAATAGATCACGACAAGCAGGCCAATACCCACAAAGGCGGGCGCAAGCAGCGTGCTCATGCGATCGAAGGTGAATCCCATGACGAGGGTCTGCCCAAACGAGATCAGGGGGACCTGCGTGTCGGGCATGCCGGCGCCGGCGAAATTCGCGGCGAGGGCGATGGTGCAGGCCGTCGAGACGGCGGCACCCAAAACGCTGAACCACTTGGCGTACGGACGGGGGAACAGGGCGACGAGCACCGAGGCCACCATCGGGGCCGCGATAGCGACCAAGCCGAGAAGGGACAGACTGACTGCAAATGACATTGTTTCTCCCTTCTCCTACACGCCGACGACCACGAAAACAAACGCCAGAACGGCGATGCCCACGACGGCCCAGGTCTGATTGCCGAGCACCTTAAAACGCGAGCGCGAGCAGGAGTTCTCGATCACGCCGCATACGACAAAGTCGATCAGGCACTTCACCAGGAAGATGACCGCGCCCAGAACGGCGGCGGCGCCCACGGTCGCGGGCTCGCCCCAGGGGACGAAGATCGCGCAGAACCAGGCGACGACCAGGACCTGTTTCATGGACATGGCAAGCTTGGCCATGGCGAGCGACGGGCCGGAAAGCTCGGCGAGCGGGCCTTCCTGAAGCTCCTGCTCGGCCTCGGCCTGGTCAAACGGCAGCTTGCCGAGCTCCATGTAGCAGGCAATCGCAAAGGCGATGCCGGCGAGGATCACGGCGACCGGCGCGTCGATGGCGCCCGTCATGATGTGCTGACCCATGGTGGCGATGTCGGTGGAGCCGCACACCAGGGCGGCGGCAAACAGCGCCAACAGCATGGACGGCTCGATGAGCACGCTCATGAGCAGCTCGCGAACGCCGCCGATACCGGCGTAGGCGTTGGACGAATCCACACCGCAGAGGGCGAAGAAGAAGCGGGCGAGCGCCAGGCTGTACATGATGGTGATGGCGTCACCAAAGACCGGGATGGGGCTTTGCGCCGTAAAGAGCGGCAGACCCATCGCGAGCATAAAGGCGACAGCGAAGAACAGCGGCGGCATGATGCGCAGCGCAAAGCTCGCATCCTCGCTCTGGGACTCGGGGCGCGCAAAGAGCTTGGCCAGGTCGCGGTAGTCCTGCATGATGCTGGGGCCGCGACGGTTGTGCATCTTGGCGCGAATCACGCGGCCGAGACCGGAGAAGAACGGCGCAACGGCCATAACGACCACGCCCTGCAGAACGGCAAGTACGATGTTGTTCATGCTCTCCCCTCCTTAACCCATTTGCACGGCGAGCACGAGGAACACCACGAGTGCCGCGACGATGTAGCAGATATAGATGCTGTAGTTGCCGCCCTCGAGCTTAGTCGCGAGGTCGGCGAGCTTCTCGACACCCTTATGCGGGGCATCGACGAGAACCTTGTCGGGTACGGGCTCCACAGCCTCGGCCACACCGGTGAGCTTCTGGAAGAAGTGCGCGATGGACCAGCAGACGGCCGTGCAGCGGTCACGCAGCGTGTAGAGCGGTTGCATAAACCAGGACACCTCGGAGGCAAAGGTCGTGGCCACGACGGGCATATGCTCGTTGGGAGCATAACCGCATGCCCACGGCTGGGACTTCTGCACTTTGCCGACGGTCTTAAGCTTGCGATAACCGCAGGCAAGGCCGACAAGCACCACGAGCGCAATGGCGATCGCGGGCGTGGAGGTGGCAGCGCCGGAGTACTGGTTCATGAGCTCCATGCCCTCGGCGGCAAACACGCCACCGTACGGATGCAGCACGGACGCGGCGACATCGACCAGAACGGGCGCGATCACGGGAGCGCCAATGCCCAGCACGACGCAGATGGCCGCGAGCAGGCCCTGCGCAAACACCATGGGGGCGGGAACCTCCTTGGCATTGGCCGCGACCTCGGAGCGGGGCGCGGAGGCAAAGGAGACGCCATAGGCCTTGACGAAGCACGTGACGGCCAGAGCACCGGTAATGGCGAGCGCGACGGCAGCGAACACGGCCACGATCATGACGGCCTTGTCGCCCTGCATGGCGGCGTTAAACAGCGACTGGTAGGTAAACCACTCGGACACAAAGCCGTTGAAGGGCGGGATGGCCGAGATGGCAAGCGCGCCAACGAGGAAGCAGATGGCCGTTGCCGGCATACGACGGAACAGGCCGCCCATCTTCTCCATATTGCGCGTACCCGTGGAATACAGCAGCGCACCGGCGCCCAAGAACAGCTCGCCCTTAAACATCGCGTGGTTAAACGTGTGGTAGAGGGCGGCCATCAGAGCCAGGACGGCGATGCCGACCGAGTTGAGCGCCATGGCGGCCATGGAGGCGCCGACGCCGAGCAGAATGATGCCGATGTTCTCGACGGAGTGATAGGCCAGCAGGCGCTTGATGTCATGCTCCTGCAGGGCGAAGGCCACGCCGAGGACCGACGAAATCGCACCGAAGACCATGACCATAAGGCCCCACCAGACCTGAACGCCCGAGGCGGAGAGCAGGTCGAGACCCACCTTGAGGATGCCGAAGATACCGATCTTGATCATGCCGCCGGACATGAGGGCCGACACGTTGGACGGCGCCTCGGGATGTGCCTTGGGCAGCCAGCCGTGCAGCGGGATGATACCGGCCTTGGCGCCAAAGCCAAAGAAGGCGAGCACGAAGCACACGGATGCGACCGCGGGGCTAAACTGCGTGGCGCGGAAATCCGCAAAGGCAAACGAGCCGCCGGCGAAGTTGGTCATGGTGAGGAAGCTCGCCATGATGAGCACAAAGCCCACGTGCGCGATCACAAAGTAGAGCCAACCGCCATGGATGGAGTTCTCGTTCTCCTCGATCACGACCAGGAAGTACGAGGTAAGCGACATGAGCTCAAAGGCGACCAGGAACCAAAACACGTTGTCGGCGGTGATGACGAGCATCATGGACGCCACGAAGGTGTTAAAGAAGAAGCCAGCGCGGCCCTTTTTGCCAGGGTACTCATCAAAGTAGTTGAGACCGTAGATCGACCCGGCAAACGCGAGCACCGAGATGAGCGCCACGAACAGGCCGGACAGCTGATTGAGCAGCAGCTGGAAATGGGCAAACGGGAAGAACACGATGGTGTCGACCGACGTGACATCGCCCAGCACGGCCTGGATACCGGCCACAAACGAAAGCACCGCGGCGACGGCGCCGATAAGGCAGCCGGCGGTCTTGGCGGCGTTATCGGCCTTGATCAGCAGAACCGAGGCGAGCGCACCGATGCACGAGACGGCAAGCGATGCGATAAACAGCGTCATGCTATCCATTGTTTACGCTCCCTTCTGCTTTCTCGGACAGGCCCTGGGCCACAGCGGTAACGTCGACAACCGGACCGTTTTCGATCGAGCGCAGGCGCTTGGCCTCGTCGAGCTCGCGATCGGCCGCGCCGCCCATGACGGTCAGCGCCTTGGTGGGGCACGCCGCCACACAATGCGGGCCGTCCGGATCGAAGGCGCACAGGTCGCACTTGACGGCGCAGGTGTACTGGCCAGGAGCCCACGTAAGCAGGCTGCTCAGGGACTTAGGATACGAAGGCGTCGGGTCGCACATGCCTGCGACACCGGCGATAGACGTGCCATCGGGATGGATGGCTCCGAAGGGGCACGCGATGGCGCACAGCCTGCACCCGATGCACTCCTGCTCCTTGACGTGGATGCGATCGCCATCGTGCTCGATGGCATTCACCGGGCAAACCTCGGCGCAGGGGGCACCCTCGCAATGGTGGCAGGCAAGGGCGGCCGAAATACCGCCGGTCTTCACGAGCGCCAGGCGCGGCGTATCCTGAAGACCCTGCATCCGGTGGGCGTCGGCACAGGCGGACTGGCATGTTCCGCAGCCGATGCACCTCTCCGGGTTGATGTCGATGAAGCGGTTCATCCCCACTTCCTTTCAAAATAACGGGCCGGGCTCCCGAACGTACGGGACGCCCGGCCCAAATAGCCAACGAGAACGGGACTACACGATTTGGTTCACGTGCGTCTCGTCGTCGAACTTGGCGGCGCCGGGCTCAACGTCCTGGGGAGCGGCGGCGTCCACCAGAGCCTGCTTGAGCTCGGTGTACTGACGCTCGACCTCGCCCTCGGCCCAGACCTGGTCGGCGATAGCGTCGACCTGGCAGGCGGAGAACTTGTCCTCGGGCGTATGCGAGACCGGGTCGACCTTGTGCATGGTCAGCTCGTTGCACTTGCCGATCCACCACTGGTAGGTCATGTAGACCGTGCCCTTGTTGATGCGATCGCTTATGTCGGCGCGGCTATATACCTGGCCACGGCGGCTGTGGACCGAGACGATGTCGCCATTCTTGATGCCGCGTGCCTCGGCGTCCGCGGGATTCATGCGGACAAAGCCGGGCTCGTCGGCAAGCAGCGCCAGCGTCTTGCAGTTGCCGGTCATCGAGCGGCAGCTGTAGTGGCCGACCTCGCGGACGGTGCACAGGATGAGCGGGTACTCATCGTCGGGAAGCTCGGAGGGCGCCTCCCAGTCGTGCGCCATCAGGTTGGCGCGGCCGTCCTTGGTGGTGAACTTGCCACCAGCGAACATGTCGGGCGTACCGTGGTCGTTCACATCGGTGCTCTTGACCGGCCACTGGGCGTAGCCGCCCTCGGGAGCCATCTTCTCGTAGGTCGCGCCCACAAAGTTGGGGCACAGGCTAATGCACTCGTTCCAGATCTGCTCGGTGTTGTCGTAGTGCATGGGATAGCCCATGCGCGTAGACAGGTCCGCGAAGATCTCCCAGTCGTGACGGCACTCGCCCTTGGGCGGAACAGCCGCGTCAAAGTGCTGGAAGCTACGGTCGGATGCGGTAAAGACACCCTCGTGCTCGCCCCAAGAGGTAGCGGGCAGGATGACGTCGGCGAGCATGGTCGTCTGCGTCATAAAGATGTCCTGGCAAATGAACAGATCCAGCTCGGAGAGCGTCTTGCGCATACCGGCCGAATCGGGCTCGGTCTGCACCGGGTCCTCGCCGTAGTTGTAGAAGCAGTGCACCTTGCCCTCGTCGACCAGGTGGCCCAGGTCGGTGAGCTTGTAGCCCTCCTCGAGCGGGAGCTTTTCCTCGGGCACGCCCCAAGCCTTGGCAAACTTGGCACGCACTGCCGGGTCGGTGACCTTCTGGTAGCCAGGGTACAGGTTGGGCAGCATGCCCATATCGCAGGAGCCCTGGACGTTATTCTGGCCACGCACGGGCGCGAGACCGGAGTTGGGTTTGCCGATCTGGCCGGCAACGCAGGCGATGGAGGCGATGGTGTGCACCGTCTTCAGGTTCTGCTTCTGCTGGCATACGCCCATGCCCCAGCCAATGATGGCAGAGGGCTTCGCCGTGGCGTACATCTCGGCAGCTTGGTGGATCAACGCGGGCTCAACACCCGTGATGTCCTGTACGGATTCGGGAGTGTAGTTCTTGATGGTCTCCCACCACTCGTCAAAGCCGTTCGTGTGCTCGGCGACGAATTCCTTGTCGTAGAGGCCATCGTTGACCAAGCAGTTTGCAAAGGCGTTGAGGAACGCAACGTTGCAACCGTTCTTGATCGGAAGGTAGAGATCGGCGATACGCGCGGTTTCGATATGGCGCGGATCGGCGACGATGATCTTGCAACCCTTTTCTTTGGCTCGCACGATACGCCTTGCGACGATGGGGTGCGAATCGGCAGGGTTATAGCCGAAGAGGAAAATGCAGCCCGCATCCTCCATACCGGGGATGGAGCATGACATGCAACCTGAACCAACCGTGTCCATCAGACCGAGGACAGTAGGGCCGTGTCAAGTACGGGCGCAGTTGTCCACGCTGTGGGTGCCGATGCACGCACGCGTAAACTTCTGCATGACGTAGTTCGCCTCATTGCCGCCGCCTCGCGAAGAGCCGGTGGTCATGACAGCGTTAGGACCATATTCGTCAATTATGGCCTGCATCTTAGATGCGGTGAAATCCAGTGCCTCGTCCCAGCTTACGCGCTCAAGATCCGCGCCCTTGGTGCGGCGGATCATCGGGTGCAGTACGCGAGGAGTCAAGATCTTGGTGTCGTTGATGAAGTCGTAGCCGCTCATGCCCTTAAGGCACAGCTCGCTCTGGTTGGTGATGCCGTTGAGCGGTTCGGTACCCACGACCTGGCCGTTTTGGACCAAGAGGTTAAACTGGCAACCGGCGCCGCAATACGGGCAGATCACTTTATGCTTCTCCATGACACCCTCCTTCCTTTCTCTGCTACCGAATACTCGGTACTTATTTGACAATCATTGGGCCTGTCGCCCGACGCTTACGCCTCGTTTTCGATGGTGGCGCGGGCACGCTCGGCAGTCAGTTCTGCCAGACGCTCCTCGTCCACCAGGGTGAGGCCCTTGGTCGGGCACGCCTCGGCACACGCCGGACCGCCGGGACGGTCCACGCACAGGTCGCACTTGAGCACGAAGCTCTTAGTCTGCGAACCCACGCGAACGTCGCCCATCAAGACGGGGACCTGCGTGGTCGCCACGCTCACGGCGCCAAAGGGGCAGGCCATGACGCAGCTCTTGCAGCCGATGCAGTTGTCCTCGTTAACGCCGATGCGATGGTTCTTTGGATCAAAGAACAAGGCGCCCGTAGGACAAGCCTTGGCACACGGTGCATCCTCGCAGTGATGGCAAGCCACCGGTGCGGAGATCTCGTACGTACGCGTCACGCGCAGGCGCGGCGCGGCGATGTTGCCGGGAATATCGTGTGCCTCGATGCACGCCGCCATACAGGTTTGGCACCCAATGCAACGTGAGGAATCGGCTACGACTCGTTTATTGCCCATGTTGTTCACTCCCTCCTGAATCCCATGCCGGAGAGACCCTGTCGACGTTGCCCCGGACCGCCCGTGGTCCGGCATCGACGTATCGAGCGCATGCGGCGAAACAGGCACTTCGATAGAATTCCTCCAACGATATACAGGTTAAATATACGCAGTTGCAGGTGGCAAACTTGAGCATAGGCCCTGCAATACGGCTGTATTGCAGGGGTTTTGGCAGGTTGGAACTATTCTCGGATTGCTATAAAGGTGAGTGTATTACATGCGTACATCCAGGAGAGATTTCACGCTCGTTTATAAAGGATGTAATACGTTTGATATATATTTCGCGCTCATTAACTTGAGTGCAATAAAGCAGTGGTTATAAGATTGGCTATTATCCAATGTTGTATTTGACTATTCATATTGCACGCTAGCTAAGGGAGGGCAGTGATGTCATCAACGCAAAAACGAGCCATCCTGCAGGTGCGCATTCGCGAAGAGGACAAACAGCATGCCGAGCGCCTCTACGACGCCATGGGCACATCGCTCGCCGAGGCTGTCCGTCTATTTGTCGCGCAGAGTATTTTGATGCGCAAGCTCCCCTTTCAGCCGGTCGCCGTGCGCTCCAAGGACGGCACGGCCGCCTATGGATTGCTCAAAGCATATGGGGACCCCAATCGCCGCTCCGAGGAGCGCAATGCCTGGATTGAATACCTAGCCACAGAAAGCGACGAGTCGGTTTTGGGTCCCGAGGAAGTAGATATCCATGAGTAGCACCATCATCGACGAGACCGTCATCCTGCGCTACCTGCTTAACGACGACGAGGTCCTGTCGCCGCGCGCCGCCAAGGTCATCGCCACGCGCACCGCTCGCGTCTACCCCGAAATCATCACGCGCGTCGTGGTCACGCTGCGCGACGTCTATAAGGTTCCCCGAGTTGAAATCGCGTCGGCCATGACCAAGCTGCTCGATGACGTCATGGTCGACGAGCCCACCGTTGTCGCCCTTGCCGTCAAACTCTTTGGCAAGACCCATATGGACTTTACCGATTGCCTCCTCGCAGCCCGAACCGCCATCTACAACGATGATGTCGTGAGCTTTGGCAAGCCCATCATCCAAGGCATGATCGACTACCGCCGCCAGCGCCAAACCGCCGCCGACGCTCGCGACCGCGCCGCCGAAGCCCGCAGTCACAGCACCGACTCCACCATCGACAAGCTCCGCCACCGCCCCCGCAGCTAACCCCACCCCCTCCTAAGTTGCGGTGAAATAGTTCCTGGATTTAGGCTTGTTCGAGCTTTTCAGAAATTAATTCACCGCAACTTCCAGGTTGGCCATCCGAAACCGTCAGCCTTGGACCGCGAATGCCACCGTTCGCCACGAAATGGGCCCATCTACTACGTTTAACCGATTACCCTCGACCATACCGAAATCCGAAAAATCAAAACCGCTGGTAGACGGCTTGCCGATTTTCCGAAAATGCTGCTATGGTCGACCCCTGCGGGCCAAACGTAGTAGATGGGCCGTTTTTGTGGCTCAACACCAGACCAGTCATTTTGGGACGGGCTTTTGACCACATTTGCCAGCCGATCGCTAGAGCAGTCAGAAAGCCCGCTCCAAATTGGCTACCCGGCCTTTAATGGGCTCGCAAAAGCCAAAAGACAGTCCGTATTTCACCGCAACTTAGGTGGGGCGCGGGGCGGCATCGATTCCCATCACCCCGTGCACTTACGAAAATGGCTCTGGTCCCAAAAAGAACCAGAGCCATTCATCTATCCTATGGAGCGGGCGACGGGAAGTCCAAGGGCTTGCTTCGCAAACCCTTGTTTCGCTGCGGGCCATTGGCCCTTGCGTGCTGCGCTGGAAAATGCTCACGCATTTTCTCAGCTTCGCACCCTGCCGGGTTCGATTCCCGTCGCCCGGCACGCTTATGAAAACGGCTCTGGCACCAAATAGAGCCAAAGCCGTTAAAACTATCCTATGGAGCGGGCGACGGGAATCGAACCCGCGTCATCAGCTTGGAAGGCTGGGGTTCTACCATTGAACTACGCCCGCAAGATATGGTCGGGACGACAGGATTTGAACCTGCGACATCCTGCTCCCAAAGCAGGCGCGCTACCAAACTGCGCCACGTCCCGAAGGTGTTGAGCAGCTAAGGTCTAAACCTTGCGTGTCCCAAAGCGAAGGAAATTATAGGGGAGACTCCCCGCCTGTGCAAGCATTGATGCCTTAGCTCCTCGAATGTGCAACAAAACGACTATGGAGCAGGCCGATCACAAAAGCAACCAGGGCAACCGGCGCCCACGCGGCACCGATATCCGTCAGCGGCAGCGCATCGAACGGCAGCCACGCGCCAGCAAAGAACGCATCGCGGACCGAAGTGATTACGCTCTGCACCGCGACAACGCCGCCGACCCAGACCCACACCTGCGGATGCGCATCACAAAAGCCGTGCACCAGGCCCATAAGTACCAGCACAATGGCAACGGGATACAGAGCATTGAGCATAGGCACCGAGAACATAAGGATCACGTCAAGGCCCACGTTGGAGAGCAAGCACGAAAATGCGGCGAACACAAAGGCGAGAACCGCAAAGGGACGGCGCATGGCCTCCTCGGAAGCCTCCGCTCCCCCTTCAACCACGTACGTCTCGCAGAAGTAACGCGAGCAGCAGCTAATAAGACCGATGCACACGTTCATGCAGGCAAGGAAAAAGATCGCAAAGACCACGACCGTGCCGGCAAGCCCAAAATGCATGGAGGCCGAACGGGCGAGGATGGCGGCGCCGTTGGTAGCATCGGGCATCACGGTGCCGAGCTGCATACCGGCAAGGCCCAAGCCGCAGTAGATGATGGCCATGAGCACGCCGGCGATCACACCGGAACGCGAAATCTCAAAGGCCACGCGCCTGTCATCGGTAACACCCAACTCGTGGATGGTCTCGGCGATGATGATGCCGAAGGCGAGCGACGCGAGCAGGTCCATGGTCTGGTAGCCAGTCAGAAAGCCCTGCACGGCGGCGCCTGCATCGTAAGGAGCCTGAGGCGCGGCAGCCGGTCCCAGCGGCGAGATCACGGCAGCACCCACGACCAGCACAATGAGCGCAATGAGCGCGGGGCCCGTAATGCGGCCGAGCACGCGTGTGATGACACCCGGGCGCAGCGTGAGCGCAAACGCGACGACAAAGAAGCCAACGGCAAACACCAGGCGAGCCGTACCGAGCGAGACGCCCTCGGGCAGCAGCGGCACCAGCATCTCGAAGGCCGTGGAGCTCGTGCGCGGAATAGCCAGGCACGGGCCGATGGCCAGATACACAGCCGCGACAAAGAACTCACCGAACTTGGGGTGCACGCGGCCGGCAAGCTCACGCGCCGTTCCGGCGAGCGCCACGGCGATAAAGCCCATAACAGGCAGGCCGATGGCAGCAATCAAAAAGCCAATCATGGCAAGTGGCGTGGCGGTACCGGCCTGAAGTGCCAGCAACGGCGGAATGATGAGGTTACCGGCGCCAAAGAGCATCGAGAACAGCGCAATGCCGACGGTAACGACATGGTCGGAGCGCAGGCCGCGCGGGGCGGATGAAGCCATAGGCACACCTTTCGGGTCGAAACAAAAACGGGACGGGCAAAAACACCCGTCCCGCAAGTATATACGCTCTAGCAGGCTAAATCGCGCAAAGCGTCAATCGCGGTGTCGACTTCCTCGGCCGTATTGAAATAGCCAAAAGAGAATCGGACGACACCCTGGCGCTCGGTTCCCAGCGCGCGGTGCATGAGCGGAGCGCAATGGGCGCCGGGGCGCGTCGCAATCCCCCACCCTTGCATGAGCGCGTCCGAGATCTCGGCCGAATCGATATCGCCCACGTTGAGTGAGACGATCGCCGAGCGCACGGGCTGATCAAACGCACCGTAGAGCGCAATGCCGGGGATTTCGCGAACACCGGCGAGGAAGCGCTCTGCAAGCGCTCGCTCGTGTGCCGCGATCGCCTCGACTCCGCCTTGGGCCTCGATAAAGTCGAGGCCGGCAGAAAGTCCCGCGATGCCGTGACCGTTGAGCGTGCCCGCCTCAAGGCGCGTGGGCCACTCAAGCGGCTGCAGTGCATCGAAGCTGTGCACACCCGTGCCGCCCATGGCCCACGGAGCCACGTCAATGCCCTCCGCCACGACCAGCCCGCCGGTCCCCTGCGGACCCATGAGCCCCTTGTGGCCGGTAAAGCACACGACGTCGAGCCCCATGGCCTGCATATCGATATGCGCCGTGCCGGCAGACTGAGAGGCATCGACGATCAACAGCGCGCCGGCCGCATGCGCGATGGCCGCCACGCGCGAAACGTCGACCGCGTTGCCGGTCACATTGGAGGCGTGCGTCACCACCACGGCACGCGTGCCCGGCGTGACCAACCGCTCGAGCTCGTCGTAGTCGAGCACGCCGTTCGCGTCGCAGCCCGCATGCTCAACGGTCACGCCCTGCTCTGCCGCCAGGCGGTTGAGCGGACGCAGCACGGAGTTGTGCTCGAGCACCGTCGTGACCACACGGTCGCCGGGGCGCACCACGCCATTGATAACGGTGTTGAGCGCCGCGGTGGAGTTGAGCGTAAAGCACACATGGTCCGCCCTCGGGCAGCCCAAAAGGCGTGCGAGCTTGGCACGGCAAGCGTGAATCGTACGAGCGGCATCGAGGGCACCCGACGTGGCGCCGCGCCCGGCATTGCCGAGCGAGCACATCGCCTGCGTCACGGCATCGATGACCGTCTGCGGCTTATGCATGGTCGTCGCCGCGTTATCCAGGTAGATCATCGCACGACCTCCCACATATCAATCACGGTATAGCCCTCGGTGGGAATGCCCGCTGCGGCAAGCGCGCCGCGCAGCAGTTCCTCATCCGAAGGCAGCGCCTTCCACGCCAAGCCGCAGCCGGCAGCGACCTCCCCGGGCACGGGAATCGTTCGCCCGGGAAGGCCGCGCTCAATGCACAGGGACTCGCAGCCCATGGCGGCCGCCGTGGTGGGAAACGTGATGACAAGCGCCGGGCGCTTCTCCCTCATGGCAACTCCAACCAATACGCTACGGGCGCACGACGCGCACGGCCTGCTCCATCTTCTCCACGATCACGTACATGTTGGTGACCTCGCCCACCGCAAGCTGGTCTTTAATGCCATAGTGGTCCAGGCAGGTGCCGCAGGTAAGGATCTCGACGCCCTGCTCGGCCAGACCCTTCAGGTCGTCGAGCACCGGCGACCCCTCGACGGTGAGCTTGGCGCCGCCGTTGTAGAACAGCATGGTCGCGGGCAGTTCCTCCTGCTGCGTCACGGCAAAGATAAACGCCTTCATGAGCTTGTGGCCCAGCTCGTCGTCGCCGCGGCCCATGCAATCGGTGTAGACGGAAATGACGAGTTTGCCCTTGCCGGCGCTGGCGTCGCAGAAAGCGGCACCGTCCTGCTCGGGGTCCGCAACGGCCACGGCACCGGCGGTCACGACAGTCACGTGCCACTCGGCGTCCGAGATCTTCTCGACCGAGGCCATGCAGCCCTTCTCCTGCGCCATCTTGGAGATGTTCTTGACGGCGGTCTCGTTATCGACCGAGGTCACCACGGCACCCTCGCCATCAAGCTGTTTGAGTGCCTTAAGCGTCTTGACGACGGGCAGCGGGCAGGCATCGCCCATGGCATTGATTTCAATCTTGGTTGACATAGTTTTTCCTTTCGAATAAATCGTTTTTGAACGGTACATAGCTCAATAAACGTGTCGTTAACGGACAACGTGGACGGCAGGACCGCCTGGCACCGGCTCGCACACGTGACCGACGACGGCGGCGATACGCCCCTCGGCATCCAGGCGACGCGCAAGCTCATCCACATCGGCAGCAGGCGCCGCGATGAGCAAACCACCCGAGGTCTGCGGATCGTACAGCGCATCCAGCATGCCCGGCTCCAGATCCTCGTCGGCAGCCACACGCAGGCCAAAGAAGTCCTGGTTGCGGTAGGAGCCCGCGGGGATAATGCCCAGACGCGCCATGTCAAGCACCTGGTCAAAGAGCGGCACCGCCCCCGACGCAAGCTCAACCTGCACGCCCGAGCCCTCGGCCATCTCGCACGCGTGCCCGATCAGACCAAAGCCCGTAATGTCGGTGCAGCCGTGAAGCTCGAGCCCCTCGGCCAGACGAATCGGGGCCTCGTTGAGGGTGCGCATCGAGTCAAACATGGCTGCAGCCTCGTCCTGCTCGATGAGCTCGCCCTTAATGGCCGTGGTGATAATGCCCGAGCCGATCGCCTTGGTCAGCAGCAGATCATCGCCCACGCGTGCGCCGCTGTTGGCGAGCATGCGGTCGAGCGCGACAAAGCCGCTCACAGACAGGCCGTACTTGGGCTCGTCGTCGTTGATGGTATGGCCGCCCGCGATGGAGCAACCCGCCTCGACGCACTTGTCGGCGCCGCCCGCCAGAATCTGACCGGCAACCTCGATGCCCAGACAACTGGGTATGCAGAGCAGGTTCATGGCATGGCTCGGTCGCCCGCCCATGGCGTAGATGTCCGACAGCGAGTTGGCCGCGGCAATCTGACCAAACAGGAACGGGTCGTCGACCATCGGCGGGAAGAAGTCGATGGACTGCACAAGCCCCAGGTTCTCCCCTACGCGGAAGACGCTCGCATCGTCGGAGGTATCGAACCCCACGAGCAAGTTGTCGTTATGCACATTGGGTAAATCGCCCAGAACCTGGGCGAGGGCTCCAGGAGCCAACTTAGCGGCTCAACCGCTCGCGGCCGTCATGGACGTGAGCCTCATGGTGTCCTTAGCCATACGAACCCCCTTCCAACAAATTAACGACTTTAAGTATACGCCCCAGGCACGCTTCCCAAGAGACCGCCGACGGCTCGAACGTCGAAGGCGGAGCCGCAAGCGCCTGCGCGATAGCATCTGCCAGTGCGCGCTCAAACAACGGAAGGTCGGCCGCCACGGGCGTGTCGACATCCGTCATACGCGGCGACGCCACCCACGTCACGGGAGCACCGGGAAGCATCGCCTCCATCCAGGGACGAACGCCGGGCAAATCGGTCGCCACAACTTTGCAGCCGCACGCGAGGGCCTCGATCGTCACGAGCGGCAAACCTTCGTAAAACGAAGGCAGCACAAAGACGTCGGAACTGCGGTAGGCACGCACGAGTTCATCGCTATCCAGGCGCCCCGCCAGCGTCACCGGCACATCCGAGGCCGCGGTCAAGCGCTCAATACGCGCGTACTCGGCATCGTCCCCGCGGCCGCCCACAAGTACCAAGCCAGATGAGCGGACGCCATCGTCAATCGGCAATGACACAGCTCGAACCAGCGACTCGACGCCCTTTTTAAAGCAAATCTTGCCCACGTACACAAGCGATCCCGGCTGCCTCGCCACGCTTGCGTCGCGGCAGAAGACGCGATGGTCGTAGCCCGTCCCAATCACGTGGATGCGATCGGCATCGACGCCGCACACCAGGCCAATCTGCTCAGCCTGCTCAGCATGGAGCGCAAAGACGGCATCGAGCCGACGAACCGCACTTACGATGCGATCGCGCTCGAGCGCATGCGAACGCAGCTGGCGCAGGTCGGTCGAATGGCACACGGCAACAACCGGCACGCCCCGGACGCACTCGCGCGCCAATGCGGTCACCAGATACAGGTGATGGCAGAGCACCAGATCGGGCCGAAACTCAGCCACCGCCCGATCGATTGCAGCAGCAAATGCCCGCTCAAATGCCTTGAGCATCGAAGGCGTCAGGTCACGATAGCGTGTGGAGGGATAGGGCATGACATCGGACATACCGCAGATATGAAAGGGCAGCTCAGGGGTGTCGAAGTCGACGGTATAGACAGGTACGCCCGCCGGGATGTCACCTTGCGTGTCGCCCGGTGCCGCGCCGCAAAGCACGGCAGCGCGATGCCCCGTCTCGATCTGCTCGCGCACGAGCGCGGCAAGGTAGGTGCCGCTGCCGGTGCTATCTGGTTTTTGTGCCGAGATATTGAGGATGCGCATGTCGCGGTACACCCCTAGGCCAAGGCGGCGGCGCGGACAGCCGCGCCGATCGCTCCGGCAAAGCGAGCCTGGGGCGAGGTGGTCACCGGCGACCCCAGTAGCTCGCCCAACCGCTCCACCACGAAGGCGTTCTCGCACAGGCCACCGGTCAGATAGTACGGAGCGCCCGCCGCCTGCCCAGCCATGGTCGCAACGCGCGAGACCACGCTGTCGATCACGCCACGCGCAATGTTCTCGCGCGGCTCACCGCGACCGATGAGGCTGATGACCTCGCTTTCGGCAAACACCGTGCACATGCTGGATATCTTGGTGGGCTCACCGGAACGTGCAAGGTCGGCCATCTGCTGCTGGGAAATACCCAGACGGTCGGCCATGATCTCCAAAAAGCGCCCCGTGCCGGCGGCGCACTTGTCGTTCATGGCAAACTTGGCCACGCGACCGCCTTTAAGCTGAATGACCTTGGTGTCTTGACCGCCCACGTCGATCACGGTGCCGTGGTCGCCAAACAGGCGCACGGCACCGGTACCGTGGCAGGTGATCTCGGTCACGACCTTGTGCGCATAGGGCACGGCAACGCGACCATATCCGGTCGCGATCACGCGCACGTCGTCGGCAGCCACGTCATAGCCAGCCGCGGCAAGCTCGCCGCGCAGACGCTCGGAAGCATCGACCGAGGAGAACCCGGTTGGCTGCACGCACGTCCACGCCACCGAACCCTCCCCATCGACCACAGCAGCCTTAGCCGCCGTAGACCCGATATCGATCCCGATCCCTATCATGGCTCTCTCCCAATCTAAACGTCAAAGGTAGCGGCGCGTTCAGGCGCCTTAGATCTAGGTTTCTCAGGTGCCGGAGATTGCCCCGAAAGAGGAGCGCAGCGTACTTTGGTACGCAAGCGACGGTTTGAGGGGCAAGATCCGGTGCCTGAGGAAGCTAGAGGATTTCGATGAAGGCGGCGATGCGAGTCTCGATCTGACCCATGTCGCCGTTGCTGTAATCGGTCTCGATCTTCATATACGGAATGCCCGCGCCCTCGACAGCCTCCTGCATGCGTGCACTCTCCACGTTAAAGGTGTGGCAGGCCTGGAGCACGTTTTCGACCACGCCATCGACGTGATACTTCTCGCACATGGCCAGTGTATTTTCCATACGACCGTCGTTGGGCGTCATGACCGAGCAGTTGATGTCCAGATATCGGTCGGCGATGGCGCGCAGGATATCGGGAGCCTCCGGGTCGATCATCATGGCCGCCGTACGCTCGCCCGAGCAGTCGTCCATGCACACAACCACGCCGCCGTTGGACTCGATGGTGCGACCGATCTTATTGATCACGCCGCCCACCGGGCAGCCGGTGATCAGAATGCGCTTGGCATCCGCCGCAACCGGGCGCTCGCCCGCGTCGTAGGCCTCGCGCAGCTTGGCAACCTTTTGCTCCAGCTGCTGCGTATAGGCCTCGATATCAAAGCTAAACGTACCGGCAAACATGGTGCTCATCAGGTCGACGCCGCTCATGGCCGCCGGCTGGTTGGCCTGCAGCGCAAACATCTCGAGCTGGGCCGCACGCAAACGGTTGCGACGACGAACGGCAGCGCGCAGGTCGTCATCGGTAATCGTAATACCGTAGAAGCCCTCAAGCTCCTCCTTGAGCAGACGGCACTCCTCGTACCAGCCTTCGCGCTCGTAGGCGCGATCGCGACCCTGCGGAAGATGCAGAATGTGCGTGCGCTTGAGCTCGTTGAGTAGCTCGTACATCTTCTTCTTGCCGTCGCAGGTGGTCTCGCCGATGATCATGTCGCTAAAGTACGTAAACGGGCACTTTTGCGAATAGGCAAAACCGTACGTCGACTTGATGAGCGGACACAGATTTGCCGGCAGCACCTTCTCGGCCTCGGGAATCACCTCGTCGGACGTACCGCACAGCGCCACGCTCGCAGCGCCCGCGGCATCGATGATCTCGAGCGGCGTATAGCTGCACAAAAAGCCGACCAGGCGGTTACCCGCCTGCTTATAATCCTTGACGCGAATAAACGCCGCCTTGCGTTGCTCGTTGAACTCCTCAAACGTGGACGGCAACGGCTGCTCCTCGATATCGACCATAGTAGTTCCCCTCTCTTGCACCGATATACCGAAAATTAAACAACAAACCCACGCCATACCCAAAAGGAAGCATCCTCTAGGGAATGGCATCGATAAGCTCCTGCGTATACGGATCGCTCGGGTGCGCGATCACGTCCTCGGCCGCGCCTTCCTCGACAAGACGACCGTGGTAGAGCACGCCAATCCGGTCGGACATATGCCGAACCACACGCATATCATGCGTGATAAACAGCAGCGCCACGCCCGTCGTGCGCTGCAGGTCGCGAAGTAAGTTGAGCACTTGGGCCTGAACGGACACGTCAAGCGCCGAGACCGGCTCGTCGCATACCACAAGGCGCGGCTCGCAAATAAGCGCCCGTGCCAGATTGAGTCGCTGACGCTGTCCCCCCGAAAGGTCGTGCGGATAGCGGTCATAATGCTCTGCCAGAAGACCGACCGAGGCCAGGGCCGAGAGCGCGCGCCCATGGCGCTCATCCGCATCGCGCACGCCGGCGATAATCAGCGGCTCCTCCAAAATGCGGCCGACACGGTTGCGCGGGTCAAAAGCCGTAGAGCTATCCTGGAATACCAGCTGGATCTCACGGCGGAACGGCTTGCGTTCGCGCTCCGACATCGTGGCGAGATCATGCCCGCGATAGACAATCGAGCCGGAATCCGCACGCTCGAGACCACAGATCAGGCGTCCAGTCGTCGACTTGCCCGATCCGGATTCGCCAACCAGGCCATAGACTTCGCCCGGCGCGATCTCAAACGACAGATCGTCCACGGCGGTAAAGGCCTGACGCTTAAAACCTAAGCCCGGCATGGAATACGCTTTGGTCAGATGTGAGACCCTAAGCAGGGCTTCGCTATCAACAGCCATGGCACTCCCCTTTCTCGACAAGCCAGCATTTAAACCGGTCGCGCGCATTCACGGCAAACAGCGGAGGCTCCTGTGCGCGGCAACGCTCGTCCGCCCGGGCGCAACGAGGCGCAAAGCGGCATCCACAGGGTATTGCCGTAAGCGGCGGCACCGTGCCCGGAATATCCGCCAGCGTGTCAACTCGCTCGCCTTCGAGCGGCGGAATGCTCGCGATGAGCCCCTGGGCATACGGGTGGCTCGGGCGCTCCATAAGGCCGCAGGCGTCGATCTCTTCTACGATTTGGCCCAGATACATGACGTGTACGCGCGAGCAGATGCTCGTGACGACACCCAAATCATGACTGATAAAAAGCACCGCCATGTTCTCGGTGCGGTTGAGGTCGCGCAGTAGGTCGAGGATCTGCTTTTGGGTGGTGGTGTCGAGTGCCGTGGTGGGCTCGTCGGCGATAAGCAGGCGCGGGTGCCCGGCGAGCGCCATGGCGATCATCACGCGCTGGCGCATGCCGCCGCTAAAATCGCCCGGATACATGTCGAAGCGTGCCGCGGCATCTCGAATTCCCACACGCTCCAACAGCGATAGAGCCTCGTTGCGGGCTTCGCGTCGGCTCACCTTACGGTGGGCCCGCACCGCCTCGATAACCTGCGCACCCACCGTCATGACGGGGTTAAGCGAGGACAACGGGTCCTGGAAGATCATGGCGATGTCGCAGCCGCGCACCTCGCGCATGCGCTTGAGCGGGCGCGCGAGCAGGTCCTCCCCGTCAAAGAGAATCTGACCGGTATAGGCCATCTTCTGTTCATGCTCCAATAGGCGCATGACACTCTGGGCAAACACCGACTTACCGCAGCCGGACTCGCCGACAACACCAACGATCTCGCCGGCATCGATATGTAGGTTGAGTTTGTTGACGGCTTCCAGCGCGTTGCCATCGCGGCCCACAAACGAGATGCAGAGGTCGCGCACGTCTAAAAGATGCTGAGCCATGGGCTAGTCCTCCTTGGTCTTGGGGTCGAGGGCGTCGCGCAGGCCGTCGCCGGCAAGGTTCAGCGAAAGCACGCTCGCGATGATGGCCGCTGCCGGGAAGAAGATCATCCACCAGGCTTTGCGCATCACGTTCTTGCCCGCCTGCAGGATGTTTCCCCAGCTGGCATCGGGAGCCTTGATACCCAGGCCCAGAAACGAGAGGGCGGCCTCCGAGAGCACGGCCTCGGCAAAGACAAAGGTCGCCTGCACCAGGAAGGGTGCCATAACGTTGGGCACGATATGCAACCACACGATACGGGCCGTGGAGGCGCCCTGTACGCGCAGGGCCTCCACAAAGGGCTCCTCCTTGACCACCATCGCACGCGAGCGCACGATGCGCGCCATGCTGGGCGTATAGACGATGGAGAGCGCGATGATGACGTTCCAGACCGAGGCGCCCATCATGGCCATGAGTGCGATAGCCAAAAGCACGCCCGGAATGGACATAAGGCCGTCGCAGATGCGCATGAGAATATGATCGAGTCTCTCGTTGTAGCACGCATAGGCGCCAATCACCAAGCCGAGCGCACTCGTCGCAAGCGTGACGGCAATGCCAACGCCAAGCGACACGCGCGCGCCCGCGATGACGCGGGCAAGCAGGTCGCGGCCAAAGTCATCGCAGCCAAAGGGATGCGCGGGCGAGGGCGCCGAAAGTCGCAACGTCATCTCCTGCGCATTGGGATTAACCGTCCACACCAGCGGACCGACGAGCGCGATCAGCGCAATCGCCAGGAAAATGCAGCCACCGACCACAAACCCCTTGTTGGCAAGGGCCTTCTTAAAGTTTGCCATCATGCATCGCCCCATTTGCGAGCGCGCGGGTCAAAAGCGCCGTAGGCAAGGTCGACGACCAGATTGATCACCGAATTCAACAAGGCGATGACCAGCAGCACGCCCTGAATCACCGGATAGTCGCGACGCTCGATAGAGCTCGTGACCAGCTGGCCCAAACCGGGGATGTTAAAAATGGCCTCAGTCACCACGGCGCCCGTAATCAGGGCGCCAAAAGAATAGCCGACCGAGGTGAGAATCGGCAGCGCTGCGTTGCGCAGGGCATGGGCCAGCACCACGCGAACCTCGGAGACGCCCTTGGCACGCGCCGTCTTGACGCAGTCAAGCTGCATGGCCTCGATAACGCTCGAACGGGTCATGCGCATGAGCAGGGCCGCCTGCACGCATCCAAGCGATATGGCCGGCAACGCAAGATAGCGTAAATGGCTGAACCAGCCCTTCGATAGCGGCGCATAGCCGGCCACCGGAAACACACGCAACGTGACGGCAAACAGCCACATAAGCATGAGCGCCATCAAAAAGCCGGGTATCGCCACGCCCAAAAGAGCAACGACACGCAAGACCGCGTCGGTGCGCGACCCATGTTTGAGGGCAGCGACGACGCCGCAGGGCAGTGCAATCAGCAGCGCGATGAGCTGTGCCAGAAGCGCGAGCGATAGCGTGGGGCCAAAGTGCTCGGCGATCGCCTGCGTTACGGGCTGGCGCATAAAATACGAATCGCCCAGGTCGCCGGTAAGCACGCCGCCCATCCACTCAACGTAGCGCTGCGGCAGCGGCTCGTTGAGTCCCAGGCTATCGTTGACGCGCTCGATCTGGTCGGCCGAAGCCTCCATGCCGAGCATCGAAGAGGCCGGGTCACCCGGTGTGAGATAGATAATTAAAAACACGACGACCGAGATGATGAGCATCACCGGAACCATCGCGCCTATACGTTTGAGCGTGTACTTCAACATGCGAGGCGTCTATTTCCCCTCTGAACGTGGACAGGGCGTGGCGGCCACAGGGGACCAGACCCCTCCAGCCGCCACGCCATCTATTGCATTACTCCGGACGCTTGGCGTTCCAGATGATGGCGCCGTCGAGCACCTCGACGTCCTCGACGTCTGCCTGGGTGCCCGTGATGGAAGCGTAGTGGCAAAGCGGCTCGATAACGGCGATCTCATAGAGGCGCTCCTGAGCCTCGGCCCACTTCTTGGCCGCGGCGTCGGTGTCCTTGGCGGTGCGGGTCTCGGCAACGAGCTTGAGCGCCTTCTCGTCGGACAGGCCATAGAAGGCCTTAGAGGCCGAGAGGGACTGGGCCGGGATGGGCTTGTAGTTGGTGGAGGCCACAAAGAGGTCCCACTGCTCGGGCTTGCCGGAGCGGATGTCCATAAAGGTAGCAAACTCGTAGCTGTCGACCTCGGCGGTGAAGCCGGCCTTCTCGAGCTGCTCCTGCAGCGCGACGGTGGCGTTGTACATATCCTTGTAGTCGGGGGTGGTCAGCAGCTTGACCGTCTCACCGGCATAGGAGGTCTTGGCCAGAGCCTTCTTGGCGGCCTTGGCGTCTGCCTGGTTGAAGTACTTCTTGCCCGCGTCGGTCGCCCACTGAGCGTTCTCGGGGTTGCCAAGGTTGGGATCGATATTGAAGAGCTCCTTCTCGCCATAGGCGGCAAGAGCGGCCGCCTCGCAGTCGATAGCCATGAGTGCGCACTTGCGGATCTCCTCGTCGGCGAAGACGCCCTCGTTCATGTTGAGGAAGGCGGTCAGAACGCCGGCGTTATGGGTGTAGAGCTTGACGTCGTCGTTGCCGTCGAAGTCGTGGTAGTTCTCGGTGGGGATCTCGCCAGCGACATCGTACTCGCCGGTCTCAAACCCGCTCACGCGCGTGGAGGCCTCAGTCACGAACTGATAGTAGATGTCCTTGGTGGGCGCGGAGACCTTGCCGGTGTAGCCCGAAGCCTTGCCGTGGGCGGCGACATAGTCCTCGTAGCGGGTGAGATGGACGTACTGGTCCTGCTTCCACTCCACAAACTTGTAGGCACCGGTACCCACGTACTCGGTCACGCCAGTATCGCCCGCGGCCTCGATGACCTCGGAGGGGAAAATACCCGGATACTGGGAGTGGTTGCCCAGGATGATCAGAAAGTCGATGGCGGGCTCGGTCAGCGTGCAGGTGACCTCGTGGTCGCCCGAGGCGGCGAAGGTGGCACCGGGCAGCAGGCTCGCGGCGCGGTCGTTGACGGCGAGCCAGTGGTTCATCGAGGCCACGACGTCCTCGGAGCCAAACTCCTTGCCGTTGTGGAAGGTGACGCCCTCGCGCAGCTTGATGGTGTAGGTCAGGCCGTCGTCGGAGACCTCATAGCCCTTGGCCAGCACGGGCTGGGGCTCGTAGTCGCTATCGAGGCCAAAGAGCGGCTCGACGACGTTGCAGATGATGTCCATAGTCACAAGCGACGACGTGGTGTGCGGATCGAGGCCGTCCGGGCTCGCCGGGAGCGCGATCTGCAGCTCGTCGCGATACTCCACATCCTGGCCGGAGGCAGCGGCGCTACCGCTCTCGGCGCCCGAACCGCCGCAGCCGGCGAGGCCGAGGCCCGCCATGGCGCACAGGGCAGCGGAGCCGGTCAGAAAACCGCGACGGGAAACGCCCGCCTTGAAAAGGTCGTTGTTCATTGAGTTCCTTTCGTGTCTGAACAAACGGACAGAATCTGCCGGGACGGTGGAAATCCCCGTCCCGGCAGCTATGCGAAGCCGATTGGCGCCCTGCGGTGCATCCGAACACCGACCGGCATGGCAACAGAGAAATCCCTATCGCGCGGATAGGAACACCCGGCGGCACAGCTTGGCGCAGGTGCGGCTAAATCGTCTCGAGGAAGGCCTCGATGCGGGTCTGGAGCTGACCGGCGTCCTCGCCGGCGTAGTCGGTCGTGATGTGCATAAACGGAATGCCGGCCTCCTCGGCGGCCTTCTCCACGGCAAACGACTCCATCTCGTAGAGCGTGCAGAACTGCAGGGCCACGTCGACGATACCGTCGGCATGCAGGTCCTTGGCCATCTGGACAATGTCCTTCATACGCTGATTGTTGGGCGTAAAGACGGCGCAGTTGATCTTAAAGTAGCGCTCGGCGATGGCGTCGAGCATCTCGTCGACCGTCTCGCCGGACTCGTCGACCAGGTCCTTGTAGTAGCGCGAGCCCGTGCAGGACTCCTCGCCTATCACAACGCCGCCGGCCTTCTCGATAAGGTTGAACAGCTTCCAGTTGGGCACGGCCATGGGCGTACCGGTGTACAGGATGCGCTTGGTCCCCTTGGGCGCCACGCCCTCGCCGGCCTCGACACGCTGCTCGCACTCAGCCGCCATATCGTTAATGGCTCCGGTCAGACGCGGCGTGTCATCCATAAAGGCGGCCTGAACGGTCAGCAGGCTGTCTAGACCGCTGATGGGCGCTGGGTCGGCAGCGCGCGTGGCAGCGAGGCGCTGCAGGGCGCGACGCTTCTCATTGACGGCGTGGATGGCGGCCTTCAGACGCTCGGGCGTAATCTTGACGCCACACTCTTCCTCGATCTTGGCGGCGAGCTTCTTGACCTCGGCCTTCCAGGTCACGAGCGTCGACTCGTCGTGTACGTTGGGAATATCCATGACGTACATGTTCTTTTGTGTTGCAAAAAACTCGTAGGCCTTCTTCTTGCCATCGCAGGTGTTCTCGCCTACCACCAGGTCACTCGACTCAATGTAGGGGCAGACCTCGCCCAGCTTAAAGCCGGCAAAGCTCTTGATGAGCGGGCAGGTGTTGCGCGGCAGGTGCTCCTCGACCTTATCGGTTGCCCAATCGGCACCCGAGCACAGGCCCACGGGAATACCGTCACAGGCAAGTACGATCTCCTCGGGCACGTACACGCAGAACGAACCGACGATCTTGGTGGCCTCGCCGGCCTCCTTCTTGTCGAGCATCTCCTTAATACGGCCGCTATGGATGTTGGTGGCCACAAAGTCCAGGTAGGACGTGGACTTGGGGCGATTGTTCTGCGTCAGGAACATGTCGCCGTACATCTGGCCCACGGCGCCCAGCAGCATGTCGTGATCGGCAAGATTCATGCCGAGGGTCTCCCACATCGGATGGAAATCGAATTCTTCAGCCATGACGGTTCCCCTCTCGAACCAAAAATGGATAACAGCGGTATCGATGCACGACGGACGGCGATTGCCCGGCCGTGCTCAAACCCGGAATTTTAGGGAACCTGCTTTGCGGTCGATTATTTAGTTGTGCGTCGTCTCTCCCGGAGCCGTGAACACACCTGCTCATATGCGACTCCGAGCCATATACAGGGCGCGCGCGGCAACGCGGCGAATGTATGTCGTCTGCAGCATGTGCGCACCCTCCTTTACAAGTTGAGGTCAACTATATCAGCGGTCATCGTCCAGACGAACACCGTTGACATTCGTACGACAGCCTCGTGTGCCGTCGTTTAATAAATTATTATCTTGATTGATAAGAGTTTGTCATTCCTCATTCGGCAAGCGGCAAGACAAAGCCGCCGAGGCTTATATCCCCGACGGCATTACCCGGCGCTATCGACAAACCAAATGGATCCTGCTGGCATCAAAATGCATGCGAAGCGTCTCGCCTGCTTGCGGCAGCTCGTCAACAGGCACGCCCACCTTGTTGACCTTCCACTGCAGACGCGTGGGCGCATCGATGCGCGGCACGTCCAGCAGCACCAGCCGCTCAAAGCGTGAATCGCTCACACGGGCCACGTGCAAATCGTAGCTGTTACGGCCCCGCTCCGCGCGATTGTCAACATGGAAGTAGCTTGCGCGAATGCCCAGGAACGCCACATTATCGGGAACCTCGCGACCCACGTTAAAGGTCATGCCCCAGTCGAGGGCCTCAACTTCTTCGTCGCCGATCTTGCGCGCGCGGCTCGTGTTCTTGCAGCCCGTCAGGCGCAGCGCCGCCAGCGTCTGCGGACGGCGGACCACATCCTCAACGGAGCCAGTCTCCTCCACATGCCCATCGTGCATCACGCAGATGCGCCGGCACAGGCGACATGCCTCGTCGATATCGTGGCTCACGTAGAGCACGGTACGGTTGCACACATCGAACAGGTCGAGCATGTTCTGTTCGAGCGCGCTCTTAAGATAGGAATCGAGCGCGCTCATGGGCTCGTCGAACATAAAAATGCCGGGATGCGCCGCCACCATGCGGGCAAGCGCCACGCGTTGCTGCTGCCCGCCCGAGAGTCGCGCGGGGTAGCGGTCGGCAAAATCGGCCAGGCCAAAGATGCCCAGGTAGCGCTCGGCAAGTTTTTTGCGCGCCGCGGCGTCGCCCGCATTCTTTACGCCGGCGCACACGTTATCGGCCACCGTCATGTTGGGAAACAGCTGATAGTTTTGGAACAGCAGGGCGCATTTTCGCTCCTGGGGCGACAGGTTGATGCCCGCCGCCGAGTCAAAAAAGGTCACGCCGTTGACGACAATCTTGCCCTCGTCGGGCGTCTCCACACCGGCGATGCAGCGCAGTGTGCAGCTCTTGCCGCAACCCGAGGCGCCCAGCAGCGCCACACGCTCCTCACCGGCCTCAAGCTGCATGTCGAGCATAAACCCGGGATAGCGTTTTTTGATATCCAAAACGAGCGACATGGCCTATCGACCTCCCTGCGGCGCCGCATCATCACGCATGAGCTCGGCCAGTGCCTCGCGATCGATACGCAGGGCATCGCCGCCGACTGGGTCGAGCGAATCGCCCTGTCCGGAGAGATCTTTGGCCTGTTTGCGCTCCGCACGGGAAAGGCCCCGCTCGCGATACTTTTGCGAATGCGCGGTGTACATGTTGATGAACAGAATGACCAGGAAACTGAACACAATTACGACGATGACCCAAAAGAGCGCCACCGACGTGTTGCCGCCCATCCACTCAAAGTAGATGGCAATGGGGATGGTCTGGGTAATGCCGGCGTAGTTGCCCGCAAAGAACAGGGTGCAGCCAAACTCGCCCATCGCGCGGGCAAAGGCAAGCACCGTGCCGGCGGCAATCGAGGGCCAGCCAAGCGGCATCATAAGCTTGGCAAATATACGACGTTCGGACCATCCCAGGGTTCGCGCCGCATCGAGCATCTGCGTGTCGAGGCTCTCGAAGGCTCCGAGCGCCGTGCGGTAGACCAGCGGAAACGACACAACGACGGCCGAAATGACCGCCGCGGGCCAGGTAAAGACGATCGAGATGCCGTGTGCGATCAGCCACTGGCCCACCCCGGTCGAGCGGCCAAACAGCATGAGGAGCAAAAAGCCGCAGACCGTGGGCGGCAGCACCATAGGGATGGTAAAGACCGAATCGAGCAAACCCTTCACGCGGCTCGTGGTACCCATGGTCTTCCACGCGGCAAACAGGCCCAGCGCAAACGCGATCACCAGGGCAAGGCCGCTCGTTTTTATGGACACCCAAAACGGGCGATAGTCGATGCCGCCCAATAAGGAGGCCAGAGAGGCCAAGGGGCCCTGCTCATCCCGCAACACGACAGACGATGCCTCTACCATTTGAGCGCTATCAAGCCAACGCGCGCCGCCCTTGGCATCACCCGAGGCTGATGCAATCACCACATAGCGGTCCCCATCCGCACCGCGCTCGTCAAAGCCATAGGTATACCCGCCGGCATCAAGCGTTGTTTCCGCCGTGACATACCAAGGGAGATCCGCGTCCCCTAGCTGCGCGCCTCCCATGCAGTTTGCGCTGTCGAGCTCACAGACGAGGGCCTTGAGACCCGATACGGACTCGTTATCCTGCGGATCCAATCCATACTTCTCGACCGCCTTGGGCGATATCCACATCACAACGCGGTCGGCAGCGGGCGCCGCTACAAGGTCCACGTCCTCGTCAACGGGAAACCGGTAGCCCTCAGGCTGGCCCTCCATGTCACGAGCGGTCCCCTTGGCCAACCGCTCAAAACCCTCGATCCCATAGGAAAGCCCATGAGCGGTCGCAGCAACCTGGGCCCCGTCCTCAGCGTTCCCAGCAAACGCAAATCCCGGCACCCAGCAAAGCGCGAAGGTCAAAGCACAGGCGACAAGCATGCGGAATCTATTTAGCACGAAAAGCTCCAAGCGAATACAAGGACGGAGTGAAACACAAAACGATGGAATTATCGCGCCAAGCCGCACTACTCGGAAAGCTCAAAGCCGTACTTGGCCCAAATCTTCTGGGCCTTCTTGTTGGTCAGGCAAAAGTCGATAAACGCCTTGGCCTCGTCGGCGTGCTCGGAGCCATCGGCGACAGCACCCGGGTACACGATGGGCTTGTGCGAATCCTCGGGGCACACGAAGGCCTCCTCGATGCCGTCATAGCGGAAGATGTCGGAGCTGTAGACAAAGCCAGCCACGCAGTCGCCTGTGGACACATAGGCGGCGGCGGTACCAACTTTGTCGGCCAGTGCGACCTTGTCGGCGATCTCGGGAGCATACTCGCCGTCGTCGCCCTCGGTGCCGGTGTAGAGGCCCACGGAGGCCAGGGCCTGGTTGGCGTACTTGCCGGCGGGGACGGTCTTGGCGTCGCCAATGGCGATCTTGCCGTCCAGGTTCGCGACGTCAGCGATGGCCTCGACCTTGGTGTCGGAGCCCTCGGCGCGAATGATCACGAGGTCGTTGACGAACATATCCTCGCGAGTATCGGTATCGACGAGCTCAGCGGTCTCGGCATCATCCATGGTGCCCTTGGAAGCGGTAATGAGCACGTCAACCGCAGCACCGGCGCGCATCTGCTCGACAAGGTCGCCGGACGCTTTGAACTGCGTGTCGGCAAACGTGGTACCGGTCTGCTCGGTATAGAGCTCCTGAACCTCGGGGAGCGCCTTCTCGAGCGAGTTGGCGGCAAAGACCTGCAGCTCGGCAGTCTTCTTCTTAGAGGAAGACTTGGCGGAGCCGGCATCGGAACCAGCGGGCTCGGACGTCTTGTTGCCCGAGCAGCCAGCAAGGCCAAGGCCGGCGGCAGCGGCAGCAGAAAGCGAGACAAAACCGCGGCGTGAAACCATATCGAACATATTCAACCCTTTCGGACCTTGTGCCCGGGTACCCCACCGCGAGCTTTATTCTGTTACTAGATTATACTTCCGCGCGAATAGAGATAGTGAGAAATTATTCTCGTTAGAGAATATAGTTTCGAGTTGCCGTGCACCTCGCGTCGCTTCGGCGGAAAACAAAGGCGGAGCAGCCGTTCAGGTCGCCCCGCCGCAGGTAAACCGCTTAGTTGGTATGTCCGCCGCCCGCTGTCATCTGAGCCGCATGCTCCAGCTGGTCTGCTATGGCCTCCCAGCTTTCGCGGGCGGCCTTCGTAGAACCGGGAAAGTTTACGACAAGCGTATGACCTCGTTGCATGCAAATAGCGCGCGAGAGCATAGCGCGGCGCGTCTTGGTCATGGAGTACGCACGGATTGCCTCTGCAATACCCGGCACATCGCGGTCGCAGACGGCACGCGTCGCCTCGGGCGTCACATCGCGCATCGAAAGTCCCGTGCCGCCGCAGGTGAGCACGACATTGGCGTGGCACTCATCGGCGGCTTCCACAATGGCATCACCGATCTCGCTGACGTCGTCGCGCACGACCACATGTGAGGCGACCGTCCAGCCCTGCGCCTCGATAAGTTCCTCGAGCGCAGCACCCGCCTCGTCCTGGGCAAGATCGCGCGTATCCGAGCACGTCACGATCGAAATCTTCAACTCCATAGTCTTCCTCCTACAACACCGTGCCCTCGGGCAGGTCGACGCGAACAACGTCCACGACGTCGCCCGCCTTGAGCTCGCACGGCCCTTCGTCAATACGCAGAAGGCAGTTGGCCCGCTGCATCGTGCCGAGCAGCGCCGAATTCTGCGTCTTGGCCTCGGTCACCAACAGCTCACCGGTCTCGGGGTCGCGCGAAACCGTGGCGCGATCAAAGAAGCGTCGGTCCTGGCGCTTCTTCACGCCGTGCGTCAATATCGCCTGTTGCACGGGACGCGCACCCTCGGCAAAGCCGCGCATCTTGCGAATCGCCGGACGGGCGAGCATCTCAAAGCCCACATACGCCGCGGCCGGATTGCCTGAAAGCCCCAGGTAGGGCTTGCCCCCGAGCAAGCCAAACGTGATGGCCTTGCCCGGACGCATCGAGATGCGATCGAACAGCACCTCGCCCTCACGCCGGACGAGCGCCGTCACGTAGTCGTAATCGCCCGCCGAGGCGCCACCGCTCGTAATGACAAAATCGCACTCCTGCACGGCGCGATGCACCAGCTCGGCAATCGCCTGCTCATCGTCGGGCGCAATGCCGTAAAACACGGGCTCGGCTCCCGCATCGAGCGCCTCGGCCATCAGCGCCGAGGAGTTGGAATCGCGAATCTGCCCACGCGCCGGCACGTTACTCGGTGCGACCAGCTCCGTGCCCAGCGAGATGATGCCCACACGCGGAGCGGCGTGCACCTTCACGCGCGCGTATCCGGCGCTTGCCAGCAGACCCGCGCCCGCCGGAGCCACGACCTCGCCGGCGTGCATCACAACATCGCCGGCATGGGCCTCCTCGGCGGCAGAGCGAACGTTCTCCCCCACCTTGGCCGGCGCCGAGAATCGAACGTGCGAGCCCTCATTGCCATCGCCATCGAGCACGTCGACGATCTCGTATTTCACCACGGCATCGGCACCCTCGGGCACCGGCGCGCCCGTCATGATGCGGACCGTCTCGCCCGCGCCGATTGCACCCTCAAACACATGGCCCGCGGCCTCGTGTCCGATAACATCGAGCGTCACCGGTGCCTCGCCAGATGCCTGCGCCAAGTCCGCCGACCGCACGGCATATCCGTCCATAGCGCTGTTGGCAAACGGCGAGATATCGATATCGGCCACCGCGTCCTCGGCCAAGGGAAGACCGGTGGCCTGCCACACGGGAGTCTCGACGAGATCGGTCGGAACAACGTGCGACAGAACAATCGACTGCGCGTCCTCCAGCGGAATGAGTTTCTCTGCCATATGCACCTCTTAATGCCACGGCGAACAACAGGAACGCCGATTCTTTATGCTTGTCTCAGTATAATCCCCCGACGCACGACCGCGACTCGGCCTGCACCAGCAAATACACCTGTCGGTTGCAGGCCGCGAAACAGAATGGAAACCAACCCACCGGCTCGTCGCGTTTACCGCGTTTTATAATGCTTGCGTTGCAACCTAAAAGAGGAACGTATGGCTCATAACGACAAACCTGAAAGCGCAAACGAAGCGCAGAATCATTCCCAGCAGCTCGACGAAGGCGGTTTTTTCTCCCTGAACGACGTCATCACGGCAGGCAGGCATCAGCTCACCCGCTCCGAGCATCTCTTGGCTGCCGACACACGCCGCAACGCCCGCAACCTACTCGCGAGCGCTAAGTTGCTCGCACTCGTCGTCATCGTCTCGCTCGCCATGGGCGTTGCCGCTTGGGCGTTTTTGGCCTCGTTGAATATCGCGACCGACTATCGCGAGCACCATGCGTGGGTCTACGCCTTGCTTCCCGTTGTGGGCGTTGCCACCGCATGGGTGTACAAAAACCACGGTCTTGCCGCCAAGCGCGGCAACAACCTGGTCATCGACTCCGCTCTGGGCACACGCCTCATCCACATGCGCATGGCCGTCCTCACCTTCGTCTGCTCCACGCTCACGCACCTAACGGGCGGATCGGCCGGTCGCGAGGGAGCCGCGGTGCAGATTGGCGGCACCATCGCCAGCAACATCTCGGGCCTCGCCCACCTCAAAAAGCATGACCACCACGACCTCATGCTCGCCGGCATCTCGTCGGCCTTTGGCGCCGTATTCGGCTCGCCCCTTGCCGGAGCTTTCTTTGGCATGGAGATGTGCTTTATCGGCAAGATCGACTACACGGCGGGCATCTACTGCCTGGTCGCCTCATTTACCGGCTACTTTACATCACTCGCCCTGGGTACCGAGTACGAAGCGAATGTCATTGCCGGCGTTCCCGGCATGACGCCGCGAACGGTTGCCATCGTTGTTATCAGCGCCATTATCTTCGGTCTGACGGCACGCCTCTTTGCCTGGTCGGTTCGAACCGTCAAGAGCCTGTACGGTCGCATTATCACCAATTACCTCGTTCGCGCGCTCGTGGGTGCGCTCGTGGTGCTCGCGGCCTACGCGATGCTCGACGCCTGGAAGTATGCCGGCCTTGCCACCTGGCTCTCAGGCGCCGGGTTCGCCGGCAACACCACCCTGGCGGACGCAGCCATCAAGCTCGTGGTTACGGCCCTCACCCTGGGCGCCGGCTTCCAAGGCGGCGAGGTCACGCCCCTGTTTGGCATCGGTGCGGCACTCGGCGGCTGGATCGGTTGCCTCGTCGGAATCGATCCCAGCTTTCTGGCGGCGCTAGGCATGCTCGGCGTGTTCTGCGCCGGCCTCAACGTGCCCATCACCACCTGCATGATGGCCATCGACCTGTTCCACGGCACGGCCGCCGGGTTCTTTGTCATCGTGGCCTTTATCAGCTACCTAACCGGCGGACACCGCGGCGTGTACCCCGCCCAGCGCATCATCTCACCCAAGCGCCGTTCGCTTATTGTGGATGAGGGCGGTACGGTAGCGGATGCTATCGAGCGCCACAACGACCTGATAGAGTAGACGTTAGTATTCGCCGTGCAGCCACGATCGGGAGCAATTCGACCCGAGCGAGACCGCACCGTCACGTCATACGCCGGGAGTCACCCCATGCACGCAACTGATTTTGGTCGCACGCTCATCATCGCCAACCCAGCCGCCCAGTCGGGTGCGGCGCATGAAGTTGCCGAGCGCCTGCAGCGCTTTTTGGACATGACTGCACGCGCATCCCAGTTTGACCTGATGCTGACCGAGCGCATGGGGCACGCCAAGGAGCTGGCCGCCCAGGCTCAGGGCTATCGCACCGTTATCGCCCTTGGCGGCGACGGCGTGATCCACGAGGTCGTCAACGGGCTTATGACGCAAGAGGAGGACACCCGCCCCGTTCTTGCCGTCCTGCCCGTGGGCTCCGGCAACGATTTTGCCCAGACCCTCGGCATCGACGATTTCTCCGGCAAGGATTTTGGCGCGCTGCTCACCTGCGAACTGCAGCGTCAAGACATCGGGCGCATTCGCTCGTGGAGCCCTGCGAGTGGCAGCGGCGAGGCTACCGTTGAGTACTACGACCAGACGCTTTCGGTCGGCATCGATGCCGCCATCGGCCTTGGCACCACCGAGCTGCGCAAAAAGACTGGCTTGACGGGCACGCCGCTCTACACCCTCTCGGGACTTGAGCAGTTTGGTCTACGCTATCGCAACTACCCCATAACAGTCAGCTTTGACGGAGCGCCCGCCGAGCGCGTGAGGGCGATCATCATGGCGATTCAGCTGGGTCCTACCTATGGCTCGGGCTATCGCATCTGTCCCGACGCCGACCCCTGTGACGGTATATTCGACGTCTGCTACGCCTGCGGCCCCGTCCCTCGAGCGGTAGCGCTTCCCATGTTCCTTTCGGCCAAAGACGGCCGCCACACCAAGCTGCCACCGGTTCGCATGCGCCGTTGCCGCCATGCCGAGTTTACCTTTGAGGAGCCCGACTACCCCATCCAGGCCGACGGCGAGCCCATCGTCGCCTCGCGCATTGAGGTCGACGTCCTTCCCGCCGCTCTCGAAGTCTGGCACCCCACCCACTAGCCACCCCTATTTCACCGCAACTTATGAGGAGATCATTCGTCGCTGCCCGGTTTGCGACGGTTGGCCTTTTTAATGGCGTTGAAGTGCTTGTCATTGAGCCTGCGCTGACGCGATCGCTGTGGCACTTTGGTCTTGACGCGACGGCGCGGCGGACGCCCGCGACGCTCAAGCTCAGCGCGCAGCTTACGCAGGCAGCTACTACGGTTTTGGAACTGACTGCGGCTCTCACGCGCCGTCACGGTAATTCCCGAAGGGATATGTTTCATACGCACCGCCGAGTCCGTCGTGTTGACGCCTTGTCCGCCCGGGCCCGTCGCGCGAAACACCTGAACCTCGCAATCGCGTGCCAACTCCTCGACCGACATCTCGGCAAAGCGCGCATACTCGCGCCAGCCCATCTTGTTCTCGTCCATATCAGCACCTCCCCTCATACAAAAAATGTGACAAAGGGAAAGTCCCTTTGTCACATCGCATACCAATCGCTTGTGTTGCGCGCTTAGGCGAAGGTGATCTCGCCGGTCTCGCAGTCCATATCGGCGACACGGGCCAGGCTCTCGACGCGGAAGCCGCGCTCGCGGAGCTTATCGCCACCGCCCTGGAAGCCCTTCTCCACCGCAATGCCAATACCGGACACCTCGGCACCCGCAGCCTCGCAAATCTTGATAAGACCCTCGAGCGCGCAGCCGTTGGCCAAGAAGTCGTCGATAATCAGGACCTTGTCGCCCTCGGACAGGAAACGCTTACCAACGATGACCGGGTACTCCTTCTGCTTGGTAAAGGAGTAGATGGTCGTGGCATACTGCTCGCCGTCGAGGTTAATGGACTGCGCCTTCTTGGCAAAGACCACCGGCACACCGCCAAAATGCTGAGCCGCGATGCAAGCCATGCCAATGCCCGAAGCCTCAATCGTCAGGATCTTGTTGATCTCGACGCCCTCGAACAGACGGGCCCACTCGGCACCCATGTGGTCAAACAGCTCAACGTCGCACTGGTGGTTGAGGAAGGCATCAACCTTAAGGACGTTACCGGCCTTTACGATGCCGTCATGGCGAATACGATCCTCAAGCTCCTGCATGGCGCAACCCCTTCTCGCGGCAACGATACCGCGCGATTAATAAACGTTTGTTCGATAGTCTACCACGGACCGACCCCCGCCCGCCCCACAAGCCACATCGCACCACAAAGCCGCAAGACCAGTAGATAGGCCCGATTCATGGCAAGCCTGCCTCCACAAGCTAATGGCGGGCGCGTATCCTCACCAAACGCACCATGGCAAGCGCGAAGCCCGCTGCGGCCACAGCCATGAGTACGTAGAATACCGAGCGAAAGCCAAACAGAAACACATCCGGACGGCCTGCAACAAAACTGGTCACGGCCTCGCCCATCGCCACGCTCATCTGCCCATACAGGATATGCGACGCCACCGTAATGCCGAGTGCCATGCCAGCATAGCGCGCCAAACTGCCCAAACTGCCCGCAAAACCGAGCGCCTCGCGCGGAGCCGAGCCCATATACAGCGAGTTATTGGGGCTCTGGAAAATCGACGTACCGCACGACATAAATGCGACGCAGCACACGATCACGGGGATGGAAGAGTGCTTGTCGAGCGTGCTAACCGCAAAAAGGCCGCATACGTACACGCCCAGGCCGACTGCCGTGGGGCCCTCGCAGCCAACGCGGTCCGAAACCGTACCCGAAAGCGGACCGATAAAGGCATTCACCATCGGCAGCGCCAAAAACAGCAGGCCCGAAACGTCAGACCCAAACCCATGCGCATCCTGAAAATAGAACGGCAGAATAAACTCGGATGCGCCAATGCCAATGAACACGATGAGCATGCAGGCAAGGTTGATGGTGAAGGCCGAATTTGCAAAGCAGCGACGAGCGGCCTCGGCAAGGGGCATGGGACGTTCGCCGGCCTCTGGCCTAACATGCGGCAGCGTGTAGAGGCCCACGATAAACGAGATCACGCCAATGGGCAGGTTGATGAGGAAGATGCTCTCCCAGGGAAAACTTGCCACCAGCATGCCACCGAGCACGGGGCCACACATCATGCCGAGGGCCACGAAGGTCGCGAGAATACCCATGGCACGGCCTCGTTCGCGCGCCGGAAACGACTCGGTGATGATACCCATGTTGTTAGCCATGGCCGCCGCGCAACCGACGCCCTGAACAATGCGTGCCAGGATAAGAACCTCAAGCGAGGCCGAAAGGCCGCACAGCAGCGAACCGACCGAAAAGACGATGACGCCCAGCTGGAACACATTCACCTTGCCTCGCACGTCGCCCAGACGGCCAAACGGCAACATAGCCACGCAAGTCGCAAGCAGATACACCGAGCTTACCAGCTGAATGCGATCGAGGCCCACGCCCAGCTCCTTTTGCATCACGGGCAGCGCCACGGTCACGACGGTCGAATCCAGACACACCATAAACGTCATGATGAGCACGGTAAACAGAATCGCCCACTTGTTCTTGCCATGGGTGTCGCCCTCTAGGGCAATGTGCTCGCGGCGCAGCTGCTCTGCAGTTTTCTCCATATCCATCCTTTCGAGTGGCCCAACGCGAAAACGGGGCCCCAATCGCCTGCAAACAGTCGCGATTGGGGCCCCGCCTACGGAATCGGAACGAAAGGTCGCCGAAGCTTTCTGCCAGCATCGGCGCCTCGCACGTACGCTAGGCTAGCACTGCTCGAGTGCCTGCTCAAGGTCGGCAATCAGATCGGCCGTGTCCTCGAGGCCGCACGACAGGCGCACCATGTCGGCGGAGATGCCACAGGCGATGAGCTCCTCATCGTTCATCTGGCGATGCGTGGCGTTGGCAGGATGCAGGCAGCAAGTGCGGGCGTCGGCCACGTGCGTGGCGATCTGGGCGAGCTTGAGGCTCTTCATAAAGGTCTCGGCCGCCGCGCGACCACCGTTAAAGCCAAAGCTCACGACGCCGCAGGTACCGTTGGGCATGTACTTCTGAGCGATGTCATAGTACTTATCGCCCTCCAGGCCCGGATAGCTCACGAAGCGTACCTTGGGATGGCTCTGCAGGAACTTGGCAACGGCCAGGCCGTTCTCACAATGACGCGGCATGCGCACATGCAGGCTCTCGAGTGAGCTGTTCAGGAAGAAGGCCGCCTGAGGGTTCTGCATGGGGCCGAGGTCACGCATGAGCTGTGCGGTGGCCTTGGTAATGAAAGCGCCCTCGCGACCGAACTTCTCGGCATAGGTCACGCCGTGGTAGCTCTCATCGGGCGCAGTAAGACCCGGGAACTTGTCCGCATGGGCCATCCAGTCAAACTGGCCGTGGTCGACGATCACGCCGCCCAGGTAGGCAGCATGTCCATCCATGTACTTGGTGGTGGAGTGCGTCACGATGTCGGCGCCCCACTCAAAGGGACGGCACATCACGGGCGTCGGGAAGGTGTTGTCGACCATCAGTGGCACGCCGTGGTCATGTGCGGCCTTGGCAAAGCGCTCAATATCGAGCACGGCAAGGGCGGGGTTGGCGATGGTCTCGCCAAAGACAAGCTTGGTGTTGGGCTGGAAGGCCGCCTCGAGCTCCTCATCGGTGCAGTCGGGGGCAACGAATGTGCAGGTCAAGCCCATGCGACCCATGGTGTGAGCCAGCAGGTTGTAGGTACCGCCGTAGATGGCAGAGCTTGCGACCACGTGATCGCCGGCACCGGCCACGTTAAAGATCGCGAGGAAGTTTGCAGCCATGCCCGAGCTCGTGAGCATCGCAGCGGAGCCGCCCTCCATCTCGCAGATCTTGGCGGCAACCAGGTCGCACGTGGGATTCTGTAGACGGCTGTAGAAGTAGCCCGACTCCTCAAGGTCGAAAAGCTTGCCCATATGCTCGGACGTGTCGTACTTCCACGTGGTTGACTGGTAGATAGGCACCTGACGCGGCTCTGCATCACCCGGGCGATAACCGCCCTGAACACACGTCGTACCGATGGTCTGCTCGCTCATATCCAACTCCCTTACTTGGGTTTTGTTTTTATTCGGTTCACGATACCGCTACCCCGCACCCCTCTCAACCCATCCCGCCGATAGGTTATTGGACAAATGAACCAGGGGCATTCGTCTCAGCCTTAGGCATTTATTCGATAGATAAAAATGAGGCATCCATGAAGCTCTCGATGATTACACGCACCGTCACGGGTACCATAGGCGGGTACACCGTGACCAAGGAGACAACGATGAAGCAAATCGATACGGCCCAGCTCGACATCATCGCCTGTCAGGCTCAGGCTGCCGAATACCACGCCCGTGGCTTCAACTGCGCCCAGGCCGTCGCCTGCACGCTCGCGCCCGCCGTCGGGCTCGACCCCCAGGTCGCCTTTACCCTCACCGAGGGCTTTGGCGCCGGAATGGGCGGCATGACCGAAACCTGCGGCGCCATCTCGGGCGCCGTGGCCATCATGGGCTTTGTAATGAGCGACGGCATGGAAAACCCCAAGACCAAGGGCCAGACCTACAAGCTGTCGCGCGAAATCGCCAAGCGTTTTGGCGAGAAGAACACGACGACCGTCTGCGGCACGCTCAAGGGCATCGGATCGGACAAGGGTCCGCTACGCAGCTGCCCCGGCTGCATCGATGATGCCGTCGAGATCGCCTGCGATGTGCTAAAGCAGCTCGCCGAGTAAACGGCAGCGACAGAAAAACGACGGCCGGCGCGCATGGGATTCATCCAAAAGCACGCCGGCCGTCGTCGTCAGAACTCCGCAAACTCGGGAGCGCCGACCTCAATCGCCTCGCGCCCCGCCATAAGCTCGCGCATCTTAGCGCAAAACGGCTCCTGCTCCCCCGTCTTAAACACTAAATGAACCGTCACGGCATCCGCGTAATCGGTATCCGAAACCTTGGCACCCGAATCCTGCGCCAAACGAAGCACGTGCTCATACTGCGGATAGGCCACATGCACGTCAACCGGCACGACGCTTGTCATCTCAACGATCTGCCCGGCCTCCTGAGCCGCGGCCACTGCCGCCTGCGTCGCCGCGGTATAGGCGCGCACCAAGCCACCCGGTCCCAATAACGTGCCGCCAAAATAGCGCGTCACCACGCAGCAAACATTTTTGAGCTCTGCGCCGCGCAGTGCCTCGAGCGTCGGCATGCCGCTCGTGCGGCTCGGCTCACCGTCATCGCTCTGACGTTCACGTCCATCGACTAAAATCCACGCAGGAACATTGTGCCGAGCGTCGTAATGACGCTTACGAACCATCTCGATAAAGGCATTCGCCTCATCCTCGGACTCAATATGGACCAGCTGGGCAATAAACCGGCTCTTGCGGTCCACAAACTCGCCCGAAACCTCAATATTCGATTGCAAAGTTAAATAGCTGTCCAACAAAGCCCCTCAACAAAACTAAGCGCGGCAACAAACAGCCTCAATAATACGGCAAAGGCCGTACTGATAAACACAGTAAATAGAACGGCGACGCCAATGACCAGGCAAAAACAGCGAGACGGCGTCAGCTGAGTCGATTTGGCCCGAAAGAGGAGGGAGCACGCCTTATGGCGGCGACCGACGAATGAGCGCCAAATCGGCCAGCTAACGCCGTCGCAGCGTCAACTTAGTTGCTGAGTGGGCCTATAAGCCGGGTTCTGTCGTGAACGGTCATTTATCTTGTCTGCACGTTACCATGCAGCTCCACGCACGCTACCCGAACGCGGACCGGGCCGGCCCGTAGCGTTCCTATTCGCGCTTGCTCCGGATGGGGCTTGCCAAGCCGCCGTGTTGCCACGACGCTGGTGGTCTCTTACACCACCGTTTCAGCTTTTCCCTTTACGCCTTGCGACGCAGGTGGGAGTCTTCTTTTCTGCGGCGCTTTCCGTCGGATCACTCCGCCCGGCCGTTAGCCGGCATCCCGCCCTCTGGAGCCCGGACTTTCCTCACGCGTGCTGCAAGCAGCACATCGCGCAACCGTCTGGCCCACTCAGCAGTGCAAGAGTGTAACACACCGTTGCCACAGGCAATGGCACAACGCAAACGCTCGACACGATATACCAAGAACCGCCATGAGCTACAATGGTCCTGTCGATGGGCAACGTCGTCAGTCGAGACGCGACCGCGCTCCGCACCCCTCCGTCTACTCGGTGTGTTCCCGCCTCCTCCCCGAGGCGGGATGTCGGCATTTTTCACGCACCGACAACCCAATAACCTGTGGACAGCCCGGGCAGTATCGCGTACCTCAGCAGCAAATGCAAAAAGGGACCCGTCCATTGCGGACGGATCCCTTAAAACAAGTGATCGTCAAACCGATTTACTCGGCGTCGGTCTCCTCGTCCTTCTTCTCGGAAGGCAGCGGGGTAACCTCGATCTCGACGCCCAGAGTCTCAGCAGCAGACTTCATGGACAGGGAGATACGACGACGGTCGAGGTCGATCTCCATGACCTTGACCTGAACCTTGTCGCCCACGTGGGTGACCTGAGAAGGCTGGTCGACGTGCTTGTTGGCCATCTCGGAGATGTGCACCAGACCCTCGATGCCCTCGCCCAGGTCGACGAAAGCGCCGAACGGGACAAGCTTGGTCACAGTGCCCTCGACGATAGCGCCGACGGGGTACTTCTTGACCAGTGCGCGCCACGGATCCTCGGTGGTCTGCTTGAGACCCAGGGAGATGCGCTCGCGGTTGAGATCGACGTCGAGAACCTCGACCTCGACCTCCTGGCCGACCTTGACAACCTCGGAAGGATGGTTGACGTGGTTCCAGGAGAGCTCGGAAATGTGGATGAGGCCGTCGATACCGCCGAGGTCGACGAAGGCGCCGAAGTCGACGATGGAGGAAACGGTGCCCTGGAGACGCATGCCAGACTTGAGCTTGGACAGGATCTCGGAGCGCTCGGCCTTACGGGACTCCTCGAGCACGACGCGACGGGAGAGGACGACGTTGTTGCGGTTGCGGTCCATCTCGATGACGCGAGCCTCGATGCGGGTGCCCATGTAGGAGGTGAGGTCCTTGACACGACGGAGGTCGACGAGGGAAGCGGGCAGGAAGCCACGCAGGCCGATGTCGAGGATCAGGCCGCCCTTGACAACCTCGATAACCTCGCCCTCGACGTTCTCGCCGGAGTTGAACTTCTCCTCGATGCGGTTCCAAGCACGCTCGTACTCGGCACGCTTCTTGGACAGGACCAGACGACCGTCCTTGTCCTCCTTCTGGAGAACCAGAGCCTCGATGGGATCACCGAGTGCAACGATGTCTGCAGGGTTAGCGTCCTTGCGGATGGACAGCTCGCGGACCGGGATAACGCCCTCGGACTTGAATCCGATGTCAACGAGCACCTCGTCATGCTCGATCTTAACGACAGTGCCGTTAACGAGATCGCCCTCATCAAAGTCGGTAATCGTACCGTCGATGAGGTTGTTCATCTCCTCCTCATTGACATCGTCAAGAGAGAAAATGGACGAGTTCTGAATCTCACTCAAAGGTGGACCCCTTTCGAACTACGGGGCCCCGATTGCTAGGACCTACAGAAGGGTGCGACAAGCACACAACGTTTAGGAACACTCGGGAGCCGACAGATACTAATGTGACGCTTATGCAATCACGTTCGTATAGGTTACGGGGAAATGAGTTCGATTTCAAGCGTGAACTGCGATTTTTTACTCGTGTGGAGACTTTTTCGTAATCTTATGAACACACGTCTCCACAACTTGACGATAACCAGCCAGGCATTTGGCTTTGGAGTAAAGTATCCAGAGCCAACGACTCTAGATCTAATTTACGAGAAAGGTGCCCGCGTGCTCAAAGCAGTCGTTTTCGATATGGACGAGACGCTTCTTAGCATCAACCTCAACGCGTTCATCCTTCGCTATTTTAAGGATGTCTCATCGATGCTCGCGGATATCGGGCGCCGCAGCCGCGGTGGCACGATGGCACGCCTCGGCACCATCTTGGTCGACCTCAACGCCAATCGCCGCAGTGGCACGGACAATCGCACCAATCTTGAGTTTTACCGCACCGAGGTCGAGCGCAGGTGCGGCATCTGCCTCTCCGATCCCATCATCTACGAGGCGTTTACCTACTATGAGCGCGAAGTCCTGCCGTACAAGAACGACGATGTCATTAACGCCCACGCCATGCCGGGCGCACACGCCGCGCTCCAGGCCGTACAGGACGCAGGGCTGCGTTGCGCGCTCTTTACCAACCCCAGCTTTCCCCAGGGAGCCATCGAGTGCCGCATGGGTTGGGGCGACCTGGCCGACGCTCCCTTTGAGCTCGTCACGCACATGGGAAACGCCACCCGCTGCAAGCCCGATGCCACCTACTATCTAGAGCAGCTTCAGGTGATGGGGCTCGAACCGCACGAGGTCCTTATGGTGGGCAACGATCCCAAACGCGACTTCCCGTCCCCCAATTGCGACATCCAAACCGCCTTTGTGGGCCAGGGCAAGCCCAGCCGAGCCACCTGGCGCGGAACCATGGAAGACTTCGCCCGCGACTTTAACGCCGTAGTAGAAGCCTTCTACGAACACCAAGTAGCCGACGAACTGTCATAGGACCCCTCGCTCCAAACAAAATAGCGCCGCAGGTTGAGCATAAGTCAGCGAAAACGCCCCTAAGCGAGCAATGTGCCTTGAAAGAGGAGGGCATAGGCCTTCTGGCCATGCCCGACGATTGAAAGGCAGATTGCTCGCTTAGGGGCGTTTGCAGCGTCGACTGGTTACGCGGTTTGGTAAAACCGCGTAACTAGCACACTCGAGTCTTGCCGATCATGATGTTGAGGATCTCGACGTCGGTGTCCTTCATGCCCACGCGGCCCACGTAGCCCATGCTGGCGATTGTCTGCTCAACGGTATCCTGGATCAGGCCCTCGCCGGCGCGGAAGCCGCGACCTTGCATAGCCATATCGTGGCCCAGAATCGCCGCATCGACGGCAGCCGAGATCTTGGCGGCACAGCTCGCCTTGGCGCCGTCGCACACGATGCCGCCCACGTTACCGAGCGTATTCGAGACCGTCGCGCCAATCTGCTCGCGCGTGCCACCGCACAGCCAGGTAATCGCAGCGCCGGCGCCGCACGCGGCGCAAATGGCACCGCAAAACGCCGAGAGCGCACCAATATAGCTCTTGATATGCACGGCGATAAGATCGGACAGCATCACGGCGCGCACCAGGCGCTCGTGGTCGCAACGCAGGTACTCGGCATACTCCATGACGGGCAATGCGCAGGTAATGCCCTGATTGCCCGAGCCGCACACAATGGCGACCGGCAGCGCGCAGCCGTTCATGCGGGCGTCGGACCCGGCGGCCGCACGGGCACGGGCACGGCAGGCGACGTCATCGGCACGAGCACCCAGCAGCGTACGACCCACCTCGGCGCCCCAAGCGTGCGCAAGGCCCTCGGCACTGATTGCGCCATTCAGCTCAATCTGACGCTCAACGGCAGCGCGGGCGTCCTCAATGTCACCGTCCTCGATAAAGTCGATGATGGACTCGATGCTCATAGGGGTATCGGCCTTATCCGCCGCACGCTCGGCCACCACGCGCTCGGCGCAGGCGGCACACTCCCCCGCCGACTTGCCGCATACCGGAATACCATCGAGCGTATGGCACGTGACATTAGTGTGGTGGTCGGTAATCTCGACGACCGCGGTATGGCCCCCGGCCGTCGCAGTCACCTTGATGTAGAGGTTGGGCACACCTTCGACAAGCGACACATCGCAGTAGCCGGCGTCGGCAAGGAGCTCGGCCACGCGAGCGCGGTCTTCATCGTTAACGCTCTCGAGCACCTCGAGCGCGCTCTTAGCGTCGCCGCCCACGGCACCCAGCACGGCCGCCGCTTCAATACCGTGCATGCCGCCCGAGTTGGGCACGGTCACGCTCTTAACGTTCTTGATGATATTGCCCGAGCAGGCAACATCCATATGATCGGGTTCGCAACCGAGCGTCTGACTCGCCAGCGCCGCTGCATAGGCAACGGCAATGGGCTCGGTACAGCCGAGCGCGCAGACAAGTTCGCGGTTCAAAACATCGCAAAACGCGGCATCACGGATGGAATCGGTAGGCATAGGTATCTCCTGCTTGTATAACGGGCTGGGCTCTCATAATAGTTAGCTCCTTTATTTGATAACAATGCATCAAAAACCGCAACCATGGTTCCGGCAGACGGCGCTCAAGCGCAAACTGACGACATTCATTTACAAGAAGTCAGTCTTGTTGCCTGCTAAAGCGTTTGACCAAAAAACGCTCGAGCGTTTACGCAAAAGTCGCGCTATCATGCAGTCGAACGCGGTAAACACCTTTAGCATTTGCGCCGCACAGACCAGAGAGGAACCATCCATGAAGATCGGTATCGGTAACGACCACGCCGCCGTCGAGCTCAAGAACATCATTTCCGAGCACCTGAAGGAGCGCGGCTGCGAGGTCGTGAACTTTGGCACCGACACCTCCGAGAGCTTTGACTACCCCATCGCCGGCTACAAGGTGGGTAAGGCCGTTGCCAACGGCGATGTCGACCTGGGCATCCTCATCTGTGGCACCGGCGTCGGGATCAGCCTGGCTGCCAACAAGGTCGAGGGCGTACGCGCCGTCGTGTGCTCCGAGCCCTTCAGTGCCAAGCTCTCCCGCATGCACAACAATACCAACGTGCTCGCCTTTGGCGCCCGCGTCGTGGGCTCCGAGCTCGCCAAGATGATTGTCGACGAGTGGCTCGACGCCGAGTTTGAGGGCGGTCGTCACGAGCGCCGCGTTAACCTTCTCAACGAGATCGACCACACGCGCGGCCTTAAGGTTGTCGACGAAGCCTAAACTATTCAGTGCCACAAGCTAACAGCAGGGGCCCGCTCGGAACACATGTCCGAGCGGGCCCCTTCATAGATTTTGGAATAAAAGGGCGCCGCGGATGGAGTTCCGCGGCGCCCAAGCCACACGCTAACAGCTTTAAGGAGTCAAAGCTGGTTTAGCCAAAGAAGCGCTTGATCTCGATCTCGGCGTTCTCCAGGCAGTCGGAGCCGTGAATCACGTTGGCGTTGACATCGACGGCAAAGTCGCCGCGGATGGTACCAGGAGCAGCGTCAAGCGGGTTGGTAGCACCCATGAGGGTGCGCATCTTAGCAACAGCGGAGAGACCGGAAACGACCATCTTGACGACCGGACCGCTCGTCATAAAGTCGCAGAGACCGCCAAAGAAGGGCTTGTCGGCCAGATGGGCGTAGTGCTCCTCGACGGTAGCGCGCTCGAGCGTGGTCATCTCCATGCGCTCGATGACAAGGCCGCTGCGCTCAATGCGAGCAACGATCTCGCCGATCTTACGGTCGCGCACGGCGTCGGGCTTAATCATGATGAAGGTCTTCTCGATAGCCATAAAAGTAGCCTTTCAAGTAGGTTCGCGCGTGCCCAAGTCCCATTCCGGCACCCGCCTGGACTGCATCGTAACAGAGTTTTAGCTGCAGTTAAACAAAAAGCTGTTTATTGAAACGTTGCAATTTATTAAAGCGCTCCATATGTGTCACTTCTGTTTCGAAGCCCGATTAGAGTACCATCCGACCGCCCATCAACCGCATCGAACAGAGCAGGCGGTCGGTTGCCGCCCGCGAACGTAACCCCTTCACAACCTGCCCAAAGATCCTACAGAAGTTCTCGACAAGCCCCTCCCCCATAGCAACAAAATACGGGCGCCCACATCAGCAGGCGCCCGTAAAGTGAAAACGATTTATCAATAAATGGCCAAAACGGCTTCAGCCAAATCCCTACTTTACCCCGTGGCCCATCTCGACGACCTTAGTCAGTGACCCAAACACACCCTCGTCAGCCACGAGCTGTGCCTCGGCGCGATCAAGCTGCACGGCAACGGCGGCAGGGGCGGTGCCGCCCTCGGTCGTGCGCGCGGCGACAATCGACGGGATGTCGAGCGCCTCGGTAATGTCGCGCTCAAAGAGCGGGCTTGCCTCCTGGAACACCTCAAACGGCAGGTCCTCAAGATTGCAGCCGCGCTTCTCGCACATCAGGACCAGATGGCCCACCACGGCATGTGCCTCGCGGAACGGCAGGCCACGCTTGGCCAGGTAATCGGCAACATCGGTGGCGGCAAGGTGCCCCACGCCGCACTCGCGCGCCATGGCATCCTCGTTGACGGTCCAAGTCGAAATCATTCCGGCCATAACGGACAGGCACTGCATGAGCGTATGGGCGGTATCGAGCGCGCCCTCCTTGTCCTCCTGCAAGTCCTTGTTATAAGCAAGCGGCAAGCCCTTCATGGTTACCAGCAGCTGCACCAGGTTGCCGTACACGCGACCGCTCTTGCCGCGGATAAGCTCGGCAAAGTCGGGGTTCTTCTTCTGCGGCATGATAGACGAGCCGGTGGAGTAGGAGTCTGAAAGCGTGATAAAGCCAAATTCGGAGCTCGACCACAGCACGATCTCCTCGGAAAGACGCGACAGGTGCATCGCCATGACGGATCCGGCGTAATGCAGATCGAGCAGGAAATCACGGTCGGAAACCGCATCGAGCGAGTTGGGGATCACGCCCGCAAAGCCAAGTTCGGCAGCCGTCATCTGGCGATCGAGCGGATAGCTCGTACCGGCAAGCGCGGCAGCACCAAGCGGGCAGTTGTCGGCGGCATCAAAGGCGGCCTTCAGGCGCGTAAAGTCGCGCGCGAACATCCAGAAATACGCCAGCAGATGATGCGAGAGCAGCACGGGCTGAGCGTGCTGCATATGCGTGTAGCCCGGCAGAATCACCTTGTCGTACTTCTTGGCCGCATCCACCAGCACATGGCGCAGCTCAAGATTGGCCTCCATGAGCTCCTTGGCCAGCGCCTTGACGCCCAGGCGCGTATCGGTCGCCACCTGGTCGTTGCGCGAACGCCCAGTATGCAAGCGCTTGCCAGCCTCGCCGATGCGACGCGTCAGCTCGCTCTCGATGGACATATGAATGTCCTCATCGTTGATGTCGAAGGTAAAGTTGCCGGCATCGATATCCTGTTCGATTCCGGTCAGGCCCTTGGCAATCGCCTGCTCGTCCTCGGCACTGATGATGCCCTGGGCGGCCAACATCTTGGCATGCGCCTTAGAGCCGGCGATATCCTGCTTATAGAGATGTTTGTCGACCGGCAGCGACGCGCCAAACTCCTGCGTGACCTCGGCCACGCCCGCCTCAAAACGACCGCCCCAAAGAGCCATGGAACCGTCTCCTTTCTCCAAATACCAAAACAAGCGTCCAAATCAATGTGCCCTGTCGCTAAAGCGATTTATCAACCGCTAGTTTTACACACTCCCTGCCGCGCGCGGGGCCATGTGGCTAATTTGCAAAGAAGTGACGCACCATGCACTTGGCGCCCAACGTCTCCCTCCGGATGTTGCCCTGCGAACCATCGATCCAGGCCTTCAGGCTCATAGGAACGTCCTCGACCCTTACAGCATCGAACTCGGGCGCGAGGGCAAGCAAAGCATGCGCGATAGCATTGAACATAATGGATACTCCTCATATATATAGGCACAGAGCCGCCAAATTGATAGAAGGAGCCCCGCCGGACAACCCCGGCGGGGCTCGGACTCAGCCGCAGACGCGGCATCATATATGCGGGCGGAACGTAGGGGCCACCGATGTTAAGAAGTGTCAGCAAGCATAACGAAAGGTAGGGACCCCGTGCGCCCGTTATGTATCACGCGGATGGGCCGCGCGGATACCAAGGGAAGGAGGCGCTAGGCCTGGGCAGCAGCAGAGCTGGGGCCCTGGACCATTGCCCACGTCTTGAGCGACAGCGTATCGATCTCGATAAAGCCGGCGCTGGCCTTCTCGTCAAACGTGGTGTCGCGGTCGTAGGTAGCCAGACCGTAGTCGTAGAGGCTGAAGGGGCTCTTGCGGCCGACGACATGGCAGTTGCCCTTAAAGAACTTCAGACGGACAGTGCCGGTCACGAACTTTTGCGTGTCGGCCATAAAGGCATCGAGCGCGTTCTTGAGCGGGCTGTACCACTGGCCGTTGTACACGGCGGTGGCCCAATCCTGCTCGAGCTTGATCTTGGTCTTGAGCAGGTCGCCCTCGACGCAGATGTCCTCGAGCGCCTTGTGGGCGGTGATGAGCGTCAGGGCGCCGGGAACCTCGTAGCACTCGCGGCTCTTAAGGCCCACCAGGCGATCCTCGACCAGATCGAGACGGCCAAAGCCATTGTCGCCGGAGATCTTGTTGAGGGCGATGACGATCTCAGAGAGCTTCATCTTCTTGCCGTCGACGGCGACGGGCTTGCCGGCCTCAAACTCAATCTCGGTGTAGGTCGGGGTGTCCGGGGTGTCCTCGGGATTCTTGGTCATAACCCAAGCGTCGTCGAGCGGCTCATTCCAGGGATCCTCCAGGTGACCGCACTCAATGGCACGACCCCACAGGTTGTCGTCGATGGAGTAGGGGTTGTCGTTGGCACCCTCGGGAACCGGCACGTTGTGGGCGTGGGCATAGGCGACCTCGTCGGGGCGACACTTCAGGTCCCACTCGCGAACCGGGGCGATAACCTTGAGCTCGGGGTCGAGGGCCTTGACGGCGGCCTCAAAACGGACCTGGTCGTTACCCTTGCCGGTGCAGCCGTGGGCGACGTAGGTCGCGCCAAACTCGTGGGCGACCTCAACAAGCTTCTTGGCAAGCAGCGGGCGAGACAGGGCGGAGAGCAGCGGATACTTGTTCTCGTACATGGAGTTTGCTGCAATGGCTTTGGTCAGGAACTCATCGGAGAACTCGTCGCGCAGGTCGAGCACCTGGCAATCGAGAACGCCCAGGTCGAGCGCCTTCTGCTTCTTGGCATCCAGTCCGGTCTCTTCCTGGCCCACGTTGCCGCAGACACAAACGACATCGAGATTCTTCTCGTCCTGGAGCCACTTGACACATACGGATGTATCAAGACCACCGGAATATGCGAGAACGACTTTTTCCTTGCTCATGGCTGTTTCCTTTCGCCCTTGGTAGCTAGTTAGAACATCGGTCAGTTGCAAGTCATTTCAAGGTCATATACCGTGCAATATCAGGTTAAATAGCAAAAATCAGCACATACATGCCCTAGAAACATGCAGCAATGTCGTGTTAAAACCCAACGACCTCAAAATGACTCTGTTGAGGCAATTCGCCCCATGCGGACAGAGACGATTGTTATCGTCGTCGGGAAATTGCGCGCTGGCGTCGGATGGCATTGTCTGCAGTGGTGATGATCGTTACGAACTGCATCTGCCTCTCCTTTCACCTATCGCCGGGCGCAATTCTAATATCGTAAACGGTACCTTTTCCTCGGTAAGCGGTTGTTTTTCCGTCTCCGTTTTCGATGGTCACTATATTACGCTAAAGTGCCCGCAGCACAAGCGACAAATTCAAATTTCTGAAAAGTTTTTTCATTACTTTGTGAAGCGTGGTGCAAATACGCTCCGTTCCTGCGAAAATACGCCCGACTACGAATTGATGGCTATAACGTCTGAAACAATCTCGAAACGAAAGGCTCGCTTTTATGCAAACTTACGAATCGGACGCCAATATCGGAAACATTAAGATTCTCGCCGTCGACATGGACAAGACGCTGCTGACCGACGAGCGCGTGCTGCCCCAGGGTCTTGATGAGCGCCTAGACAAGCTCGCCGACGCCGACATCGTATTCTGCCCCGCCAGCGGACGTCCCGCCCCCAAGCTCGAGGAGATGTTCGAGGGCGTCAAGAACCGCCTCGCCTTTTGTCCCGACAACGGAGCGTGCGTGATCTATCGCGGCAGCTATATCTATAAGAGCACTATTGACGTGGAGCTGTATCAGCAGGTCTTGAGCCGTGCCTCGGAGGATCCGCGCGCTGTCCCCGTCCTTTGCTGCTTCGACGAGTTCTACGTGCTTGCCCGCGACCATCAATACCACGACGAGATCAGCGTCTACTACAACACAATCAACTACGTCGACAGCTTTGATGGCATTGATTTCGAGTCCAACAAGATTTCGGTCTTCTTCCCCGGCTACGACGCCGAGCCCGCTTTCCGCGAGACCTATAGTCCCGAGTTCTCGGACAAGCTCTACGTCACCAACGCCGGGCGCGAGTGGATCGACTTTATGAACCTGGGCGTCGACAAGGGCGCCGGCGTCGCGCACCTGTGCGAACACCTGGGCATCGATATTGCCGACGCCGCCGCCGTGGGCGATACGTACAACGACATCCCCATGCTGGAGCGCGTCGGTCACAGCTTTATCGTAGACAATGCCGAGGAGCACATGAACGCGCACGCCAAGTGGCGCATTCCGAGCAACAACGACGGGGGCGTACTGACGCTCATCGACGCCATCTTGGCGGCTTGTTAACGTGGCTCGTCGGACCTGGCCGGGCGAGGCGGGTAAGTTTTTCGCTCGGTCAGGTCCTGGGCTCGCTCGGAAAGCACATTAAGTGCTTTCCGGCTCGTGCGGAATCTACGAAAAACTTACCCGCCTCGCCCGGCCAGGTCCTTGGGTGACTTGCTCGCCGTCTGGGTGGCGTCTTGGCGCCTAGATACTTGGCTGATTTTTTGGAATGAAGGGGGCTCCTTGTTGGCAAGGAGCCCCCTTCTGGTTTGGTTACTTTAGGGTTGTGGGCACTTCCCTATTTGGCGTCGGCCCAGGTTATGCCGGTGCTGGCTTCGGCGATTAGGGGGACGCGGAGGTCTACTACGTGTTCCATGACGTCGCGGACCATGGTGGTCAGGCGCTCGACTTCATCGGTGGGGCACTCAAAGTCCAGTTCGTCGTGTACCTGCAAGATCATGTGGGCGGCAAAGCCCTCTTCTTCCAGGCGGCGGCTTACGCGGGCCATGGCGATCTTGATGATGTCGGCGGCGGTTCCCTGCATGGGGTGGTTCATGGCCGTGCGCTCGCCAAAGCCGCGGAGTTGCGGGTTTTTGGCCTTGAGCTCGGGAATATGGCGTCTGCGGCCATACATGGTCTCGGCGTAGCCCGTCTGCTTGGCGCGCGCCACCACGTTGTCGAGGAACGTACGCACGCCCGGGTAGGCCTCGTAGTAGCGGTCGATCATGTCGCGTGCCTCGGCCATCGAGATATGCAGCGACTGCGACAGGCCGTAAGCCTGCTGACCATACACGATGCCAAAGTTCACGGCCTTGGCGCGACTGCGCAGGTCGGGCGTTACCTCGAACACGGGAACGCCAAACACGCGCGCCGCCGTCTCGGCATGGAAGTCCTCGCCCTCGTTAAAGGCGCGCACCAAGTGCTCGTCACCCGAGAGATGCGCCAGCAGACGCAGCTCGATCTGCGAGTAGTCCACCGCCAAAAAGACGCTTCCCTCGCCTGCCGAAAACGCCGTCTTGACGGTACGACCCAGCTCCGAGCGCGTCGGGATGTTCTGCAGGTTCGGGTCGCTCGAGGACAGACGCCCCGTTGCTGTGATGGTCTGGTTGTACGTAGTGTGCACACGACCGTCACCACGGCGTAGCGGGCCCAGCGTGTCCAGATAGGTGGACTTGATTTTGGACTTCTCACGCCAGTCCAAAATCAGGCGCACGATCTCGTGGTCGCGGGCAAGGTCACTCAGCACCTTGGCGTTGGTCGAATAATAGCCGCGCTTAGTCTTCTTGAGGCCCTTGGTCGGAAGCCCCATCACATCAAAGAGCACATGCGAAAGTTGCATGGGGCTGCCGATGTTAAAGGTCTCGTCACCGGCAAGGTCGCGAATGCATCGCTCGACCTCGGTGATCTGGGTCGCCAGGCCCTCGGACAGACTGCGCAGCCGATCGGGATCCACGAGCATGCCCGCGCGCTCCATCTTGGCAAGCACCGGCACAAGCGGCATCTCGATGCCGTCGAACACGTTGGCTGCGTTCTCACGGGCCATGTGGTCGCGCAGCGGTGTGACCAGTGCCAGCGTCAAGGCGGCCGTGCGAGCGGCGGGCGCAGGAGCGTCCTCGCCAGCACCTTCCGCACCGTGCGCCGCAGGCAGTGCCATCTGCAGATACGTATCGGCCAGATACGCCTCATCGAACTCGGAGCGGTCGGAATCCAACAGGTAGGCGGCAACCACGGTGTCGAAGATGCGCGTGGAATCGACTGCCAGCGGATCCATGAGCTCGGGCTCGGAAGAATCGATAGGCGAAAGCTCGTGCAGCAGCGCTTTCATGTCCGGGCTCGCCACGCGGCCCTCCATAAACAGGCGCGCGAGCACGCCGGCAATCACGCCGTGGACGAAGTTGAAGCCCTCAACCTCAGCCGCCGCACAGCTGTCGCCCTCCTCGAGCGCGAACAGGCCCTTGGACGTCGCCAACCACAGCGTGCGCGTCAGTCCAAAGAGCGCGCCCTCTTCCTTGTCGTCGTCCACCACGGCGGCGACCCACTCGCCGGCATCAATCGCACGGGAGACCTCAGCCGCAACGGCACCAAGCGCGTCAGCATCGCCGGCGGCTGCGCGAACCATCGCAGGTATCTCAAACACACTGGAGGCAGCAGCAGCCCCGCCCTCGCCGCCGATCAGCGCCAAGAAACGGTTCTGCATGGCGGTGATACCAAGCGTGCCCAGCGCCGCGGAAACCTCATCGGCAGAAAACGCCGGGAAGGACGTTTCGTCAAAGTCGAGCTCGACGGGCGCATCGGTGCGAATTGTCGCAACCTTGCGGCTCAGCAGTGCGTCGTCGATGTGTGCACGCAGGTTCTCGCCCATCTTGCCCTTGACCTCGTCGGCATGCGCGATGACCTCGTCCAAACTGCCGTACTGTGCGATGAGCGCACTCGCCTTTTTGGGACCGATGCCCGGTACACCGGGGATGTTGTCCGACGTATCGCCCTTTAGACCGTAAAAATCGGGCACGAGCGCCGGCGTAATGCCGTGATACAGGTCGTCCACGCTCTCGGGCGTCATGATCGCCACGTCGGACAGGCCCTTGCGGGTCGAGACCACGTTGACGTGCTCGGTCACGAGTTGATACATGTCGCGGTCGCCGGTCACCAGTAGCATGTCGCAGCCGGCCTCTTCACCCAGGCGCGCCATGGTTCCCAGGATATCGTCGCCTTCCCAGCCCTCGGACTGCAGAATCGGCACGTTGAGCGCGGTGAGCAGCTCCTTAATCATAGGGAACTGCGCATGCAGATCGGGGTCCATGGGCGGGCGTTGCGCCTTATACTGCGGCAGCATCTCCATGCGCACGCGCGGTTTGCCCTTGTCAAACGCCACGACCACACCGTCGGGGTTAAAGGCATCGATCATCTTAAGAAACATGTTCAGAAAGCCAAAGATCGCGTTGGTGGGGCGACCGTCCGGCGCGTTCATGGTCGGCGGCACGGCGTGGAAGGCGCGGTGCATGAGCGAGTTGCCGTCGATAACGGCAAAAGTGCGGCGCTTGTCAGACATATTAAATACCTCGCTTTGGGCTGGGCACGGTTTGCTTACTCCAGTTTACACGCTCCCCGCCCCGCGGCCACCGCACATCAAGCTCCCCCGCCACCGCGAGCCCGCGCGTGATACGATGGCTCACGGTACATCAACCAGCACGATCGATCCGAAAGGAGCCTGCGTCATGGAGCGTCCCTGCGCATGGAAAAAGTACACGCCACAGCAAGTCGAGGAGCTCGAGGAGCTTTGCCGCGGCTATAAGCAATTTTTGAGCGAGAACAAGACCGAGCGCCTGTGCGTCAAGACCGGCATCAAGATGGCCGAGGAGGCGGGCTACGTCGACCTGGAGACCGTGATCGCCGAAGGCCGCGGGCTCAAGGCAGGCGACAAGGTGTACGCCGCCAACCACGGCAAGGACCTTATGCTCGTCAACCTGGGCACCGCCCCGCTCGAGCAGGGCTTTAACATCCTGGGCGCCCACGTGGACTCACCGCGCCTGGACCTTAAGCAGAATCCCGCCTTCGAGGCCGGCGACATGGCCTACCTCGACACGCACTACTACGGCGGCGTCAAGAGCTACCACTGGGTAGCCTCCCCGCTCGCACTCGTGGGCGTCATCTGCAAAAAGGACGGCACCACCGTCGACATCAATATCGGCGACAAGGCAGACGATCCGGTCTTTACCATCTCCGACCTGCTGATCCACCTCTCGAGCGAGCAGATGTCCAAGCCTGCCAAGGACGCCGTCGATGCCGAGATCCTCGACGTGATCGTGGGCGGCCGCCCCGTCAAGTTTGACGAGGACGACAAGGACGCCCCCAAGGAGCCCGTCAAGCAGATGTTCTTGGACATCCTTGAGGAGCAGTACGACGTCGAGGAGGAGGACTTCCTCTCCGCCGAGATCGAGGTCGTGCCCGCCGGCCCCGCCCGCGACATGGGCCTCGACCGCTCCATGATCCTGGGCTATGGCCACGACGATCGTGTCTGCGCCTATCCGTCCATGCTCGCCCAGATCGACGTCGCCAACGTGGAGCGCACGAGCATCACGCTCATCGTCGATAAGGAGGAGATCGGCTCCGTGGGTGCCACCGGTATGACGAGCCGCTTCTTCGAGAACACCGTCGCCGAGATCATGACGCTCGCCGGCGAGGATAGCCCGCTGGCCCTGCGCCGCGCGCTCGCCCGCAGCCGCATGCTCTCCTCCGACGTGTCCGCCGGTTTCGACCCGGGCTATGCCGGCAAGTTCGAGACCAAGAACGCGGCCTTTATGGGTCGCGGCCTGTGCTTTAACAAGTACACGGGCAGCCGCGGCAAGGGCGGTTCCAACGACGCCGATGCCGAGTACGTGGCCCTCGTCCGCGACATCATGGACGAGGCCGGCGTGGACTTCCAGACCTGTGAGCTCGGCCGCGTCAACGCAGGTGGCGGCGGCACCATCGCCTACATCATGGCCAAGTACGGCATGAATGTCATCGACTCCGGCGTTGCCGTCCTGTCCATGCACGCCCTGTGGGAGGTCGCCAACAAGGCCGATATCTACGAGGCCTATCGCGGCTACAAGGCCTTCCTCGAGCGCGCCTAACCAGCCCCTTCATCAGTTGCGGTGAAATACGGACTAAACTGGCCTATAAACGGCCAAAACAGACCGTATTCCACCGCAACTTCCTTTTTGGCAGAGGAGAGTCCATGCTGCAGGTCATCATTTCGCCCGCCAAGCAGATGCGCGCGGCCCAAGATGCTTTTGAAGTCCTGGGCATTCCACCTTTTGCGCACGAGACGGCTCGCCTCCACCGCGCACTGCTAGATATCGAACGAAATGAAGGCAGCGGCGGTCTGCAGACGCTATGGAACGTAAGTGACAAACTGCTGGGGCCTTGCCTCAACACCCTGCATGAGTTCGGGCCCATCCTGAAAAACGGCGATCTCGACAATCCCGCACTCGCCCGACACCTCTCCCCCGCCGTCATGTCCTACCACGGCATCCAATACCAAAGTATGGCGCCCGAGGTCATGGATGCCGCACAGCTCGACTGGCTGCAAAACCATCTCTGGATCCTCTCGGGCCTTTACGGATGCGTACGCCCCTTTCATGCCGTTGAACCGTATCGGCTGGAGATGGGCGCAAAGCTTGCCGTCGACGATGCCCGAGACCTCTACGCGTTTTGGGGCGACAAGCTCGCACGGACCATCGCTCTGGCGAGCTCCAACGCTACGATCGTCAATCTCGCCAGCGCGGAGTACGCCAAAGCCGTTCTGCCCCACCTCGCGGGCGACGCCACAGTCGTCACGTGCCTCTTTGGTGAAGGCATCCGCAACGGCAAGCCCATCCAGCGCTCGACCGCCAGCAAAAAGGCGCGCGGCTCCATGGTGCGCTGGATGGCGGAAAACAAGGTCGAGGATGTAAGCGGGCTCACCGCGTTCGACGTTGGCTATCGTCACCTTCCCGAGCTTTCAAATAAAAACACTTTGGTCTTCCTGAACGAACGGGCCTTGTAGGACCACCGCTACTCTTGAATGTACTGCCTAGGCACGACGTCTATTCCGCCAAGCCGTCGGCTTTGGCAATTTCATTTGTCGTGCCGTCCTGATAGGTAATCTTGACATGCTCAACCTCGGACACCTTGACGCCCGACGGAGGCTCCAGACGCCATTCCGTCAGGGCGATATCCATGGTCGTGGGCACATCTCCTTGATCTTTGAGCTTCACCGTGAGCGTTTTGAGCGCCGCGTCAAACGTCACGCGTTCGATTTCTTCGCCTGGAATGGACCCACCACTCAGCTGCAACTGCACAAACTCATCGCGCGGGTACCAATAATCGCCCGGAATGGCGAGCGTATTGGCATTACCGCCAGTACTCCTCACCGCCATAATCGGTAGGCTATCATCGGCCTCAAACTCCCAGGCAGCGCCGCCGCGACCGCCAAACGTCCAAATACAAAAGGCAATCACCAGCACGGCAAGCACCGCAAAGCCAATCGCGACCAACCCATGGTGCGCACGGCCCTCCTCGGCCGATATGTCCCATTGCGTCTCTCGATATAGATGCTTGTCTTCCATGTACGCCTCCCCACAGGCACGTTCGTTAGGCCAATCGTACCCATTCAGGCTATACTTGAGCCCACTACATAAACGGGGAGCTTGCAGGACAGGACGGCAGGCTGAGATTGGGCGCGCCCGCCCTGACCCGCAAACCTGATATGGGTAATGCCAACGAAGGGAGCCGTGCCAATGAGCACACAGACCGAGTCCAAGCTTGTCACGCAAATCGACTTCGCCCGTGCCGGGCAGATCACGCCGCAGATGAAGGAGGTCGCCGAGCGCGAGCATCGCGACCCCGAGTACATCCGCGAGCGCGTGGCCGACGGCCGCATCGCCATTCCCGCCAACATCGTGCACATCAAAAAGGGCATGCGCGCCTTTGGCGTCGGTGAGGGCCTGTCCACCAAGGTCAACGTCAACTTGGGCATCTCGGGCGATAAGGCCGATGCCGCCGAAGAGTGGAAGAAGGTCAAGATCGCCGAGGACTTTGGTGCCGACGCCATCATGGACCTCTCCAACTCGGGCAAGACGCGCCAGTTCCGCCAGCAGCTCATCGACGAGACGCCGCTCATGGTAGGCACCGTCCCCATGTACGACGCCATCGGCTACATGGAAAAGCCGCTGGTCAAGCTCACCAAGGACGACCTGTTCGAGGTCGTGCGCGCGCACGCCGAGGACGGCGTGGACTTTATGACCATTCACTGCGGCATCAACAAGTCGGTCACCAAGACCTTTAAGGAGACCGGTCGCCTGATGAACATCGTCAGCCGCGGCGGCTCGCTGCTGTTTGGCTGGATGGAGGTCACCGGCAACGAAAACCCCTTCTACGAGTACTTTGACGAGCTGCTCGAGATTTGCCACGAATACGACGTGACGATTTCGCTCGGCGACTCCTGCCGCCCGGGCTGCCTCTACGACTCCAACGACGCCACCGAGACCGCCGAGATGATCGAGCTGGGCAAGCTGTGCAAGCGCGCCTGGGCCGCCGGCGTCCAGGTCATGGTCGAGGGCCCGGGTCACATGGCGCTTGACGAGATCGCCGCCAATATGAAGTTGCAGAAGCGCCTGTGCCACAACGCCCCGTTCTATGTGCTGGGGCCGCTGGTGACCGATATCGGCGTGGGTTACGACCACATCACCGCAGCCATCGGCGGCGCCATCTCCGCCAGCTCCGGTGCCGACTTCCTGTGCTACGTGACACCAGCCGAGCACCTGTGCCTGCCTAACGCTCAGGATGTGCTCGACGGCCTCATGGCCACCAAGATCGCCGCACACGCCGCCGATATCGCCAAGAAGGTGCCCCACGCCCGCGACATGGACGACAAGATGGGCCAGGCACGTCGCAAGCTCGACTGGGACGCCATGTGGAAGTGCGCGCTCGACCCGGTTACGGGCAAGAAGCGCTACGAGGAGTCCCCCGCCGCCACCGAGGGCACTTGCACCATGTGTGGCAAGATGTGCGCCGTCCGCACCGTCAACAAGGTGTTCGAGGGCACCACGATCGACTTGGGCATGGAGGATTAACTCGCCAACGGAGCCACAATCGGCCACAAGGTGTTCGTCAATTGTTGACTTGTGAACATTTGCTTACATTTGCGTAAAGATTGCATCGCCCGCCCGGGTTCGGCATACAGCCGGCCCGGGCATCTTTATAATGCGGGATAAAAGACCCATTTGAATCCGACCGAACAAGGGAGCGAACATGGATCGCAGTAAGGTACCTGCCGTCCTGTCCATCGCAGGATCCGATTCCAGCGGCGGTGCCGGCATTCAGGCCGACATCAAGACCATCACGGCGCACCGCCTGTATGCCGAGACAGCCATCACCGCTATCACCGCACAAAACACCCTAGGCGTCACCGCCGTGCAGAACATCTCCCCGGATATTGTCGCGGCGCAGATCGATGCCGTTTTTGACGATATCCGCCCCAGTGCCGTCAAGATCGGCATGGTTTCTTCTGCAGAGATTATCGAGGTCATCGCTGACCGCCTGAGCGCCTGGGACGCAATGAACGTGGTCGTCGACCCCGTCATGGTCGCCACTTCGGGCGCTCGCCTGATCGCAGAGGACGCCGCCGAAGCGCTTACGCGCTGCCTGTTCCCGCTGGCGACCGTCATCACGCCTAATATTCCCGAGGCCATGGCGCTGCTCGATTACGAGGTCGATTCCGAACGCACGCAACAAAATGCCGCCATGCTCCTTACTCGCCGCTTCGGTTGCGCGACACTGGTCAAAGGCGGACATCTGGTGAACGAGGCCAACGACGTGCTGGCCGAACCCGCGCCGCTCGATGACGAGGGCAACCACCTAGGCGATCCGCTCACCACGTGGTTCCGCCACAAGCGTATTGAGACCGACAACACGCACGGCACCGGCTGCACGCTCTCGTCCGCCATCGCCTGTGCGCTGGCGCAGGGCATGGATCTTGCCGACGCCATCAATGCCGGCAAGGCCTACCTAACGGGCGCTCTCGCCGCCGGCTTTGACATGGGCAAAGGCTCCGGCCCCGTCAACCACATGTGGCAGTACTGACCTGTAAGAACGAAAAAAACGAACACGCCGTTTACCTGCTGGTTTAAGTACGACAACAACGGCAGAAGCGCATAAAACGGGTTAGCACGCGCACTTGGGATAATTTGGGGATACGCTAGGGTCACCGTCGAACTGACGAATCGTCTTGTTTAATTCAAAAAAAGCTCCCTCCCTGGACAACCAGGGAGGGAGCTTTTTCGTTTGTTGCCAATCAATAATCGAGGGTCATCGGTACAACCCACGGACCAGCGCCTTGCCGATCGCGACGTTGGTGTCACGGCCGTGGTAGCCATCGGCGCCTGACGAGCCGCACGAGATGCCATGTGCGATAAGCCAACGCTGGTGCTGTTTGATGGTTCCGCTGTTCATCTGGCGAGCCTGGACACCGCAGAACTCAGGGTAGATCTTGCAACCCACTTTGCGCTGAAGCGCCAGGACCATATCAGAGCCGCAACCTTTTCCGGCCTTCGCCCACTCGACGCAGCCCGCATCGACGGCCCAGAAATAAGACTTGTTAGTGAGCCACTGACCCGAGATGACCCCGTCGGCGGAGGTCCCAAGCTGGCGCTGAAGCTCACTAATCATCTTGGGACCGAGGTAGCGCGTGTCACCGAGGCTCGAGACGGTGTTGTCCCTGACCTCGGTGTTTGTGCCGCTGAGCATCTTGCCGTCGCCGAGCCAGTACAAGGTGCCGTCCCACGGATAGCTGTAGTACGGCTTGATGTTGCTCTCGCGCCCCGTCTGATCGCCCTCTGCACCGGTGACGGTGCCTTTTTCCGAGATGGAAAACTGTGCCAGCATGTCGCCGCGTATGGAGCCGTAGGGCGAGATGCACACGGCGGTGTGATGCCTCTCGTTGAGATAGATGTCGCCGCGCCGCGCCGACTTTACGCCCATCTTTCGCCATCCGAAAAGCCCGGTCTTGAGCAACTGCGTGCGCATGTTGCCGGTATAGGTGGCGCCGAACGTGTTCACGCCAACGGCGCGCAGGGCGGTTATCACCGCCGAGCTACAGTCACGGTCGCCGCCCGCGACGGTCACAGTCGTGCCATCGGAAAGAGTGATGACCTCCGTGGTGCCGTCGCCCATGCGGTTTATCTGGGAATAGCCGTGTCCCGTTCCCCCGTCATGCGAGACGAGGTGCTCAATTACCTGCGCGAAGGCCTCACGCTGAGTGATCGCCACTAGCGTCGCCTCCTCCATCGTGCTTGAAGATGCGCATGAGCGGGGTGTCGCGCAGCTCGGGATAGCCTGAGCAGACGTTCTCCATGCAGCTCGCGACCTCCATGACGGCGATGTAGGTGCAAACGACCGTGACGGTCACGCCGCCCAGGCCAAGGCCCACGACGTGCTGCGTGCCCGCCTCGATGATGATGGAAAGCAGGATAACGCAGAGGAGCTGCGCCTTGTGGCCGAGCCCCTCGCGCATCTTGGAGCTCGAAACGGTACCGTTGATGACGGCGCTGATGAAGCCGGTGACGATGTCCATGAGCATTAGTACGCATGCAAGGCTAATGGCCCAGACCTGAGGCTCGGTCAGCTGGACGAAGAAGATCGACATACGATCCTCCCCTAGCCGTTGCTCACGATGCTCCAGGCGCCGTCAGACCCGACGACGCCGGGCTCGAGCGTGTTGCCGTCAATCAGCGACTCGTAGACGGTGCCGTACTTGGTAACCCGGTCACCCTTGGCGTACGACTTTCCTCCGATCCACTCGGGAACGCCGGCGCCGCCGGCCGTGGACGCTACGACCTTCGCCCAGTGCTGGGGATCGGATACGGGGTCCGCAGCGGTCGCCGTGTGGCCGGAGATAGCCTTGTAGAGCGTGCCCTGCCAGAGCACGCGGTCTCCCTGCGCATAGACGTGACCGCATGCATAGAGCGGATAGAGCGCCGGAACCTTCAACGCATCATGGTCGGAGAGGGTGGCCGCCTGGATCTGGGCGAGCACGAGGGCAGCGTCCTGAGGCGTTCCGGCATCGGGAACGAGAGTCCACACCTGCCAGATGGCGCCGTCATGCTGCTCATAGGCGAGCACCGTGTGGTAACCGGCGTCGGGGTTGGGTTCCGCCGCCTCGCGAATCGGCAGGCCGGAGCCGTCCGTAGTCAGGTAGACAGACCCAGATACAAATTGTCCGTAAAACATTTTTTCTCCTTAATGGTTGATTCTTTCCCAAAGCTCCGGAGCCGTATCGGGCTCAGATCCGATACGGGGTGCATGCGTCTGCAGGCACTTGTACAGGTCGCCTCCATATGCCACGCGCGCGCCAGCGGCATACGAGGCCTCACCCACATACCACGGCCGGATGAGCTGGGGTACCTTCAGCGCATCCACATCACCGAGAGTCTCGGCGGACATGGCAGCAAGCCGCACCGCGTCATCGCGCACCCCGTCTGGCACGACACTCCATACTTGGTAGATGGAACCGCCCCGCTGCTCATACGCCATGTCCGCCTTGAAACCCTCGGGGACCTCAGGCTCATCAGACGCGAGAATCGGGAGACCCCTCCCGTCTGTCGCCAGGCGCACTGCGGGCCCGACAAGGGTCCCGATCAATGCCATTTAGACTCCTTTCTCTCGACCTCTCGTGGCAGAAATCCCACGCGCGTATCCTCTCCTTGAGAGCCCACGCGTCTGGGATTTACGGGATTGGAGACCATGATGAAAGTTGCAGAGGCCGCCTCGAGGTACATGGACGATAAGCGCGGCAGGCTGCGCGCCTGCACCCTGGCCGGATACGAGAGCGCGCTAGCGCTGCACGTCCTACCTCGCTGGGGCGAGCTGGAACTCGAGGCGATAACGCCCGAGGGCGTACAGGGCTGGATTGATTCGTTTGATCTGCCGGGGGCCGCCGAAAAGGCATACAAGACCCTGCGGCAGGTTATCCGCTGGGCCATCCGCCGTCTCGGTGTGCGGATGTACGACCCAACCGCCGCCGGTGTCGAGCTACCGCACAAGCCGGCGCACTGCCCACGCACGATGGAGGCGAGCCAGGTCCGTGCCTACCTCCGCGCGCTGTGGGGACACGAGTGCGAGGCGGTCGCAATCTGCTCGGTAACCCTCGGGCTGCGGCGCGGCGAGGCGTGCGGCCTCAAGTGGTCGGACATCGACCTGCGCACCGGTGAGGTCCGCATCCGCCGTTCGAGGCAAGTCGTGCGCGGCAATGAGGTCGTCGAGGCGCCGAAGACCGAGCGCTCCGCGCGGTCCTGCTGGCTCCCCCGCTTCGCCGTCAACCGCCTGCGCGCGCTGCGAAAAGGCCGCTCGGGCTGGCTGTGCGAACTGTCGCCCGACGCCATTGCGCGGCACATCAAATCCGCATGTCGCCAAGCCGGAGCCGCTTGGACCTCGATGACGGAATGCCGTCACACGTGGGCGACGCTCGCCGTGGAGGCAGGCGTGGGTATTGAGACCGTGGCCATGATGCTGGGACACACCGATATCGGCACGGCATACGAGCACTACATCGTGCCGAGGCCGCGCATCTGCAAGGACGCACAAAGGGTGGTGGAGCGGTTGATACTCGGCGGGTAGGAATTCTGTATCCCGCGAGGTTGGCTATCAGTTCTTATATGGGAAAGACTTCTCGGGTCCCTATGTGGCTTACCGTAAAAAAGGTTTCCTGGTAGAGATGTCTTGGAATTTCATTCAGGAATCATCACAGTTATGGGATGCAGGGACGTTGCCCGTTGAATTCCGTCCGACACAATCTTTCCTTGCGCCGGCTGTGCGTACATCTTCAAACGGCATCGTCAACAACAGCACTGCAGAAGTCGAGGTTCAGAAATCTGGCAAAGTTGTCTTTATTAGCGCGGTAGCTGTTAGCCAAGGGCGCAACATTGGACACTGCATCTGGATTGCCAAATAGGATTCTGTATCCC
>CABUSH010000009.1 GCA_902494195.1 uncultured Collinsella sp.
CCACTCCTCGGCCTTCGCAATCGCCTCGCCCAGAATGTCCTCACCGCCGGTGTTGCGGCATTTATCGCACACGCCCAGCGGCAGGTAGACGCTCACGTTGGGATAGTCGGCCAGCACCGCGAACCAAGTCTCGGCCGTAATGTCGCCTACGCAGGCGACGACGACCTCGTTTTCGCGCGGCATGCGCTTAAGGGCGCGCGTGCAGGTGACGTAGGCGGTCTCGTGGCTCGTAGCAGCAGAGACGATATCGTCATACAGGTTTTTGGGAGCCAGGCGCGGCGAGATGATCGCCTCGGTCGGGCAGGCAGCGGCGCACAGGCCGCACTTGCGACAGGAGTCGAGGATCTCAATGGCGTCTTCTTCGACCTCGATAGCGTTGACCGGGCACACGTCCATGCACGCGGTGCAGCCGCTCTTTTCATTTTTGCAGGTCAGACACGGAATGGTGTTGCCGCGCGGGCGCTCCTTGTAGTCGGCAGGATTCCACTGCGGCGCCGACGGATCGAGTGCATCGGTCACGCCGCCGAGCGGGTTTTTAAGAAAGTCGAAACCCTTGCTGATCTCGATAATGTCATCAAACAGATCGTGTTCCTGCGCCATGCGCGGCCCCTCCCTGAGCAGTGCAAACAAGCAAGAGTTAATGATACGCTATCGGCCCGTGCCTCGAGTAAATTACATGCGGAGCGCCTTTGCGGCAAATAGCCCATGGCCTATCGCCGCCTCGATTGCACAAGGTCAATCAAGCGCCAAACTATGCCTCGCGCATGAGCTCGACGAGCTTTTGCCTGGTCACCCTTGTCTGCTCGTTGGCTATATTGCGTGCGTTTCTAAAGGCCGCATCCGCAACGCTCAGCAGGTCGGCATCGGAAATCTCGCCAAGGCCCAGCTCCGCGAGCGTCGTCGGCAGGCCGACGCGCTGGCAAAACTCGAGCACCTGATCAAGCTCGGGCGCACGCTCCAGGCGCAGCTGCACCACCAGACCAAACGCTACGGCCTCACCATGCATGGCCTTGCACTCGGGCAGAATCGTCAGACCGTTGGCGATGGCATGCGCCAACGCCAAGCCACCGCTCTCAAAGCCGACGCCCGAGAGCAGAATATTGCACTCGATCAGGCGCTCAACCGCCGGCGATATACGCCCCTTTTTGAGATCGCGCTTGGCAGCGACGCCGCACTCCATGAGTATGTCATAGCAGGCACGAGCCGCAACCAAGGCCAAGTGCCCCGGCACGCCACCGTGCTCGTTGGCGCCGTGCGCCGCGGCGCACGAACGCGCCTCGAAGTACGTTGCCAGTGCGTCGCCCATGCCAGCGACCGTCATACGCAGCGGGGCTGCCGCGACCACGTTGGTATCGACCACGACCAGGTCAGGGTTCTTCGCAAGTGCCAGATAGTAGTCGAACGACCCATCTTCGTGATACAACACCGAAATCGCGCTGCACGGACCGTCCATCGATGCCGCCGTGGGGCACACGCACAGCGGGAGTTCAGCAAAATGCGCAACGGCCTTGGCAATGTCGAGCATCTTGCCGCCACCGATACCCACCACCATGTCGCAATACTCGGCCTGGGCTTCCTTAGCCATTTCGACAACGGCCTCTTCCGTACACGGACCGTCATAGATCTTAAAGAACGGCTCGCTTAGATTTTCGTCCAGAAATCCATCGACAATCTGCTTGCACAGCCGATCCTCGGTACCCTGGTCAAACAAGACATAGGCAGCGCAGCCCAACCATGACAAATACCTGCCCTGACGCGAAAGTTCGCCCGGCCCTTGAACATACCGGCCGGGACCGCCATAAACCATAGGCAGCGACATACGAGACCCCACCCTTTCACTCACTCAACATTGGTGCAAACTAACCCGATCCCCTTGCACCAACTTGGTGCGATGGGGATAGGTTAGTTTGCACCATAGCAAAAAAGGGCAAAGCCATCTGCTGGCTTTGCCCCCCTCCTTAGCTTGATTTACTCATCCATGAGATAGTAGTGGCCCAGCGCATCGGCGCCCAGGATGGCGTTTGCGACCATCTCGGGCGTCACCTCAAACGGCATGTTGCACATGGTGTCCTCGGGCGCGCACGCGGCCTCGGCAACGACCATGGCCTGCTCGCGCGTAAGCTCGGCAACGCCAAGCTCCTTCATCGTGACCGGCAGGCCCAGCTCAATGCAGAACCCCAAGACTTCCTCGAGTTTCTCAGTCGGAGCATCCTCGAGTACCAGCTGGACGATGGTGCCAAAGGCGACCTTCTCGCCGTGATACATGCCGTGGCACTCGGGCAGCATCGTCAGGCCATTGTGGATGGCATGAGCAGCAGCAAGGCCCGAGCTCTCAAAGCCAATGCCCGAAAGCAGTGTATTGGCCTCGATGATATGCTCGACGGCAGGCGTGAGCGCACCCTTCTCCAGCGCGACCTTGGCCTTGACGCCATCGGCCATAAGCGTCTCGTAGCAGAGCTTGGCGAGCGCCAGGCCGGCCATGCCGCCCTTGCCGCCAGCGCAGGTGCCACCGTCGGCATCATGCGTCGCCTGGGCCTCAAAGTAAGTTGCGAGCGCATCGCCCATACCGGAAACCGTCAGGCGCACCGGGCTCGCCGCGATAACCGTCGTATCCATCAGGACAATGTTGGGGTTTGCCTTAAGGAAGAGATATTTATCGAACTGGCCGTCATCGGTATAGAGCACCGAAAGCGCCGAACACGGGGCATCGGTCGAAGCAATGGTGGGGCAAATGATAACCGGGGACTCCAGGTAATAGGCGACGGCCTTCGCGGTGTCGAGGATCTTGCCGCCACCGACGCCGACGATGATGTCGCAACCGTTGTCGCGAGCGAGCGCAACCAAGCGATCGACCTCGCCCTTGGAGCACTCGCCGTTAAAGTCCTCAAACAGCAGCTCGGCCTTAGCCTCGGCAAAGCCGCCCTCGATCTTGGCGCCGACGCGCTTCTTGCCCGAAGGCGTCACGATGACAAGGGCCTTAGCGCCGAGCGGCTCGACATAGGAGCCGAGCTTGGCGAGCTCGTCCGGGCCCTGGATGTACTTGCTGGGGCTATTGAAGATTGCAGCCATGTTTATCCCATCCTCTAATAACTAAAAAGAAAGGGGCTCCGTACGGATACGTGCGGAGCCCCTCCTTACGATAACAAGAGTCGATTAGAAATCGATGTCGGTGTCGTAGTAGCAGGCCTTGAGGATCTTCTCGAAGTCGGCAGCCTTGGTCTCACGCGGGTTCTCGGGCGTGCAGGCGTCGGTCTCGGCGTTCGCGGCGATCTCAGGCAGCTTGGCGAGGAACTCCTCCTCGGAAACCATCTGCGGGTTCTCGGCGTCGACCTTCACGCCGCCGTTGGCGTAGTCCTTGATGGACTGCGGAATGTTGAGCTGGTCGTTGAGGTCGCGAATCTTCTGGACGAGCGCGGCGATGAGCTCCTCGTTGGTCTCGCCGGGAAGGTGCAGGATCTCCTTGGCCACGTAGGCGTAACGCTCGGCAGCACGGGGATCCTTGGAGTTCCACTGGATGACCTTGCCCAGGTACATGGCGTTGGCAGCACCGTGGATGATGTGGCCGTTCTCGAAGGCAGCACCGGTCTTGTGAGCCATAGAGTGAACGATGCCGAGCAGGCCCGAGGAGAAGGCGATACCGGCGATGCACTGAGCCTCGTGCATGTGCTGACGGGCCTCATGGTCGCCAGCATAGGACTTGGGCAGCCACTCGACGATCTCGCGGATGCCGTGCAGAGCGTTGGCGTCGGTAAACATAGAGGCAAAGGTAGAAACGTAGGCCTCCATGCAGTGGGTCAGAGCGTCCATACCGGTGTGAGCGCACAGCTTGGCGGGCATGGTGTAGGTGAGCTCGGGGTCGACGATGGCGACATCAGGGGTAATGTTGAAGTCGGCCAGCGGGTACTTGATGCCCTTGGCATAGTCGGTAATGACGGAGAAGGCAGTGACCTCAGTAGCGGTGCCGGAGGTAGAGGAGATGGCGCAGAAATGAGCCTTCTGACGCAGCTCGGGGAAGCTGAACGGCTGGATGATGTTATCGAAGGACTCCTCGGGATACTCGTAGAAGACCCACATGGCCTTAGCAGCATCGATGGGCGAGCCGCCGCCGATAGCAACGATCCAGTCGGGCTCGAAGTCCCGCATAGCGGCTGCGCCCTTCATGACGGTCTCGATGGAGGGATCGGACTCGACGCCCTCGAAAAGCTGGACCTCCATGCCGGCCTCTTTGAGGTCGGCCTCAACATCCTGCAAGAACCCGCCGCGGCGCATAGAGCTGCCGCCAGAAACGATGATGGCCTTCTTGCCCTTGAGGTTCTTCACCTCGTGGCGAGCGCCCTCACCAAAGTACAGATCGCGAGGATTGGTAAAACGTCCCATGCTGTGCCTCCTAAACAAGCCCCTCTTAGACTTGCGTATATAACGGAGCACCCAATTGGCTCCGTTAGGACCGTTTTGCGCGTTGTCGGCGATGACAATGCGCGATGTCTAAACGTCTCAACGCTCAGACAAATACTATTTTACCGTTCGAGTTGGTCAGTTATTCACCTAAAGCCGCCAATGATGAAACGTTTTTTCTATCCTTGGAACCTCTTGCAGTGCGGTTATTGCCCCAAGCTGGGCAAACGTTTTATCAAGGTTGACCATATGCCTCAGGCGGCATCGCGACGCCCCAAAACGCATACCGTTCGCCGCCCAAAATCGACCGCTTACGGCACCGCGATACGAGTCGTATGGCCAGCGTGCAGACACCTGTCTAACAACCGCCTTCGTGGTGCAACAATGCATGTCCGAGCGCGGCTCCCCCGGCACGTCACATGCGGGTAAACTAGGACGTTATATAGAGACATTTGAACCCTAACCGCAGCAAAGGAGGCCCCATGGCATTCGATCCCATTCAAGAGGATTGCCATCGCCTCGTTCTTGAGGCCTTGCGCCGCGACAATATCCCGCTCACCGACGCTGCCGCCGTAGAGCGTCTGATGGAACAATTCACCCACAACCCCGCACCGCTCATCGTGCACGACCGCGACCGCGCCGGGCACCTCATTGCCAAGGTGGTCGAGGCCGTCGACTACCGCATTCCCTTTATCCCTGACGATACCCAGGCAGAGCAAGAAGAAGCCGCAGCCGAGAACATGCTCCGCGAGGCAGCCGCGCTCGATCCGGCCAACTGGGACGCTCAGCGCATGCTGACGGCGCTCACCGCCAGCTCCAACGAGGAATACGTGCAGTATCTGGTGTCCAAGTGCGACGAGGTGGAGCACGATCTGGCGCTCAAGATCGCCTCGGCGCAGGACCCCTACGAGCGCGAGGCCGCTGGCGACCTTATGCGCCGCCCCTACCTGCGCTGGCTTGCCGCCTTGGCATCGCGCGCGCTCATTAGCGGACGCTACCGCATGTCGCTCGAAGCCGCAAACCGCAGCTTGGACTTTGCGCCCAACGACCCCGCTGGTGTCCGCCACACCGCGATGCTCGCCATGGCAAAGCTCGAATACCCCGCCGAGGAGCTCAAGCGCTTTCGCTCCGCTCACTCCGTGCCGTACCTCGCGAATACCCCGCTGCGCCGCCGCCCCAAAGATGCGGAGCGTGACTTGGACCCGTGGACGCTCATCGCGCTGATGAGCGCTGCCTGGCGCGAGCTGGACTACGAGGGCGCCGAGCACTACTTGCGCATCCTTGTGCGTTCGTGCCCGCACGCAGCCGAGGCGCTCTACTTCCAAACTGAGTTTCCCGATGGCGTCTATGCCCGCGTCAACGTGGGTGTGGGCTCCACCGACGAACTTGTCCTTGCGCTGTCCGAGGCGACGCCGGTACTGCAGGAGGGCCTGGGCGCCCCCGACAACGCCAGCTTTGCCGCCTGGGTCGCCACCAACGACATCGTGCGTTCCCAGATCGACGAGCGCATCCTGCGCGCAGCCGAGCAGGGGCTTCCATTTAAGGGAGGGGACCTCTAATGGATCCGAGCGTCTACATCCCCGCCTACTTGGAGCGCACCTATCTGGCGTCGCACCCCGAGCTCACCGATGCAGCACGCGAGCTTGTCCATAACGACGTGAGCGTCAACCCTCATAAGTATGCGCAGACCGAGCATGCCCAGGCACTGCTGTCCTATGCCGGCGTTCATCGCCACCTGCTCGACGAGCTCCATCGCATCGAGGACATGGGCAGCGACGAGGAGTTTGAGCAGACGCGCAACCGCCTGTTCGACGACATGCGCGATGAGCTGCTCAAGATCGTCCGCATCGATGCGCATGTCCTCGATGCCCAGCTGCTCGCCATCATCCTGGCGGACACGCCCGTCGACGCCTGCCTGGGCGACCTGATGAAGCTCGAGGCGACCACGGCCGATTACCTGCAGCAAAGCGTGCCCGGGTTCGACATGGAAGCCCCGCACTACTGGGCCAACAAGGTGCTGGCAGACGGCGTGACGGCGGCCGATCTCACCGTAAGTGAGCCGGCTTTTATCGGGTGGCTCCACACGCTCGAGGCCATCTCGCAGCTGTGCATGGCGAGCGCCCGCTATCGTGCTGCCATCAACTATTCTCGCCGTGTTCTTAAGGCGGAAGGCTATCCCACCCGAGCTGCAGGCACCGTGCTACTCGCCCTCGCTCGTCTGGAAAACGAGGACGGCTTTTTTGCCCTGGCCCACCAGCTCGAGGAGCAGATGGGGGCCGATGTCCTCGAGAACTCCCCCTGGTACCTACTCGCCCGCACGATCTTGCTGTTCAAAACGAACAAGATGCGCCCGGCGACACGCGCGCTGCGCGAGTTTGCCAACCGCTGCGAGGGCGGCGCATTCTTTTTGCTGAACCCTATGTATCAGACACCGTACCTTCCCTGCCGGCCCGAACCGCACGACCCCTGGGACCTTTCGCATCAGGCAGTTTGGGAGGCCGACGGTATCATCTCGGATACTCCCGACTTTGCCCCCTGGGCCAGCGCTTGCGAAGACGTATCGCAGCTTGCCCAGGAATTTGCGCGCCGTTACGGCTTTTAACGGCGCAAACGTCACGACCATGTCATTCACGTTAGGAACGGCTTCATGAACTTCCGCTCATCTCTCGCCTGTACCTCGAGCGATATCGCCCGCTGGGGGCTGCGCTCTGTCCTCAAACGCCAGGGCGGCGTGCTTCCCGGCCGCATCGCTATGAAGATCGACCCCGAGCTGCTAAGCGACCTCGCGGGCCTTGTCGACCGCAGCGTGGTGATCACCGGCACCAACGGCAAGACCACTACCTCCAACCTCATCGCCGATGCCGTTGCCGCCAGCGGCGCCACCGTGGTATGCAACCGCGCCGGCAACAACATGGAGCCGGGCGTGGTGGGCGCGTTGCTCGAGGCACGCGGCAACCTTAAGCGAACCGCCAGCAGCAAGCGCGTAGGCGTCTTTGAGTGCGACGAGCTCTACACGGTGCGCGTCCTGCCCAAGCTCAAGCCGACCTACTTTGTGCTGCTCAACCTGTTCCGCGACCAGCTGGACCGCTACGGCGAGATCGACCACACCCAGGACGTCATCGCCCACGCGCTGGAGCTTTCGCCGGCAACGACGCTCGTCTATAACGCCGACGATCCGCTCTGCGCCTCGATCGCCGCACGCGTCCCCAACACGAGCATCGCCTTTGGCATCGACGGCGCCACGGGCACCGAGTCCGATCGAATTAGCGACTCGCGTTTTTGCTCGCAGTGCAACGCGCCGCTGGAGTACGACTATGTGCAGTACGGCCAGCTCGGCGCTTATCATTGTCCTTCGTGCGGCTGGGGTCGTCCCGCGCTGGTCCGTCGCGTGACAGGCGTTGAGCTCACCTGCAGTGGCTACGGCTTTGATCTGAACTTTGGACCCGATACCGACGCACCTGCAACGCGCATCGTCACGCGCTACAACGGCCTGTACATGGTCTACAACGTTGCCGCCGCCTTCTTTGCGGCGCGCGAGCTGGGCGTGGACGCAGCTCACCTACAGCCCACGCTCGATGCCTACGTCCCCGCCGGCGGACGCATGGGCCGCTGGGAGATCGCCGGCCGTACCGTCGAGGCAAACCTGGCCAAAAATCCCGTGGGCTTCGATCGCCAGATCCAGTCCATTAAAACGGCGGGCGGCAGACTCTGCGCCTTCTTCCTGAACGACAACGACGCCGACGGCCACGATGTCTCGTGGATCTACGACGTTGACTTCGAGCGCATCGCCGATACCCCAGGGCTTGTCGCCTTTGTCGGAGGTACGCGCGCGCACGATATGCAGGCACGCCTGAAGTACGCCGGCATCGACGCCGGCATCATCTCGGATATCGAGCAGGCGATCGGCGCCGTGGCAGACGAGGCCGCCAATGACACCTTCTACGCCGTCGCCAACTACACGGCCTTCCCGCCGCTGGTCAAGGAACTCGACGAGCTTAAGGGCACCGCTGCGAGCTCGGTTGCCTCCCACGCCGTAACGCGCGCCGATGGCGGCGCTGTCCCCACCGACATTGTGCCGGTCGAGCTCTCGCGTCCGCTGCGCATCGTCTACCTGTATCCCGATGCCCTCAACCTCTATGGCGACGGCGGCAACGTCATCGTCCTCGAGCGCCGCTGCGCCTGGCGTGGCATTCCCGTGCGCGTGGACGAGGTCCGCATGGGCGAGACGCTCGATCTCACCGACGCCGACATCGTCATGATGGGCGGTGGCTCCGACCGCGACCAGTTGGCTGTGGCACATGAATTGCTCGCTCAAAAAGACAAGGTCGCGGCCTATGTTGAGGACGGCGGCTCGCTGCTCGCTATCTGCGGCAGCTATCAGCTGCTCGGCCGTTCGTACTATATGGGCGAAAATCGCATCGAGGGCCTGGGCGTCGTTGCCGCCGAAACCGTGCGCGGCTCCAACCGCCTGATCGGCAACGTCGCCGTCAAGACCGACCTGGCACCCGAGCCCTTTGTGGGATTTGAGAATCACGGAGGCCGCACCTTGCTCGATGCAGAGGCCACGCCGCTCGGAACGTCTGTGATCACGGGCACCGGTAACAACGGCGACGATGGCTTTGAGGGCCTTATCTATAAGGGCGTCATCGGCACGTACCTACACGGACCGGCACTACCCAAGAACCCCGAGCTCGCTGACTGGCTCATCGCCCACGCCCTCGAGCGCCGTGGCGACGCACAGGCCGCCGCCCTGCTGCCGCTCAAGCCCCTCGACGACGCTTACGAGCACGCCGCCCACGACGCCGCGATGAAGCTCCTCCCCTAACGCCCCACCACCACAAAGGAGACAGGCGCCTTTGTGGTGGTTTTGATCTGCCACGTTTGTTTGTCTCGATCTGTAACATCTAGGCCGTTGAAAGTCGTCTTACTGTTACAGATTGAGATGTTCGTCCCGACGCCCGCCGTCTGTCTCGATCTGTAACAGATAGAGCCGATTTGCCCGCCCAGATGTTACAGATTGAGATATTTGAAAATCGGAATAGAAACCCACTCCTTTGTGGTGGTTTTTCAATCTGCCAACGATATGTGAACAGATAAAAAAGTCTGCTATACTCTTTCCCGCTGTCCCCATCGTCTAGCGGCCAAGGACGCCACCCTTTCAAGGTGGATATCGCGGGTTCGAATCCCGCTGGGGGCACCACAGAATCTGAGAAGCCCGTTACCAATTCGGTGGCGGGCTTTTTACTGCCGATTTGCCGGGATTCGAACCCGACAGGGTGCGGATCCCGGCATCATCGCAAGGCCCGTGGGCAAAAAATAGCAAATATGAGTACTGTTACCAATTTAGCAACAGCGATTTCATGCCATCAGAAGGCGATTTAGACGCCAGGGGTCCTACGGCGGAAGAATTGCAGGCGTTTATCAGCTAAGTACTTGGACATATGTTGCTTAACACTGCATATTTTGCAAAAAGATAATGCTACAGGACTTGTGACAGTACTCATATTTGACGTTTTTTGCCCGCGGCCCCTTATTACGTGGGCGAATCAGTTGCAAAACGGACTCCTAAACGTCCTTCGCAAACAAAAAACCGGGGCCCGCATGATGCGGACCCCGGTTCAGTACCGTGATGATATGTCAGTTACGCTCTACACGTAGAACAGAATGTCGTCGTAGGTCGGGACCGGCCAGTAGTCGGCAGCCACGATCTCTTCCATGGCATCCACGGCGGCGCGCAGCGTATCCATAGCGGGAACGACCTCATGTGCGTACACGTTGGCCTGCTCCTGACCATCGAGGGCCTCGGCCTTCTGATGCACGGCGTCGAGCGCCTTGATGGAGTCGTTGATGGTGGTGATACCGTTGCAGAGCTTGTTGAGCGTGTTCTGCTCGCACTGCATGGCGGCCTCCGCGCCAGCGGCACGAATAGTCTCAAGGCCCTTAGCGACCTTGGTGGCATAGGCGGTAATGACCGGGCGATAGGTACGACGCGCCTCGCGAACCATCGTGGTGGCCTCGATGTTCATGAGCTTGTTGTACTTCTCGAGCTTGCAGTCGTAGCGGCACTGGGCCTCGGCCTTGGTCAGGACACCCGTCTCCTCAAAGAGCGCAATGGCCTTATCGGAAACAAAGGCGGGCAGGGCGTCGGCCGTGGTCTTGTTGTTGGCAAGGCCGCGCCTCTCGGCCTCAACGGGCCACTCGTCGGAGTAGCCATCGCCGGAAAAGAGGATGCGCTGGTGGTCGGTCAGGACCTTCTTGCAGTACTCGAGCGCAGCGTCCTGGAACTTATCCTCGGGCGTACCCTCAAGCGCGTCGGCGAAGGACTTGAGCGACTTGGCCACGGCGGCATCGAGCACCAGGTTGGAGTCGGAGACGTTCTGCTCGGAACCGCAGGCACGGAACTCGAACTTGTTGCCAGTGAAGGCAAACGGGGAGGTACGGTTGCGGTCAGTGTTGTCCTGCATCAGCTTGGGCAGGGTATCGGCACCCAGGTCGAGCACGCCGCGCGTGGCATGGACGGAAGCCTTGCCATCGATGATTTTCTCGACGACCTCGGTAAGCTGGTCGCCCAGGAAGATGGACATAATCGCCGGAGGAGCCTCGTTGGCGCCCAGACGATGATCGTTGCCGGCCGAGGCAACGGAGGCACGCAGGAGCTCCTGATAGTTATCGACGGCCTCGATCACCGCGGTGAGGAAGACGATGAACTGCAGGTTGTCGAGCGGGGTGTCGCCCGGATCGAGCAGATTCTCGGACTCGGTGCCAAGCGACCAGTTGTTGTGCTTGCCCGAACCGTTGATGCCCTCGAAGGGCTTCTCGTGCAGCAGGCAGACCAAGTCGTGGCGGGAGGCGATGAGCTTCATCTTCTCCATCATGACCAGATTCTGGTCGATGGCCTCGTTGACCTCGCCATAGACCGGTGCGAGCTCATGCTGGCAGGGAGCAACCTCGTTGTGCTTGGTCTTGGCGGGAATGCCAAGCGCCCACAGCTCATCGTCCAGATCCTTCATATAGGCCGAGACGGTGGGGCGGATAGCGCCAAAGTAGTGCTCCTCGAGCTCCTGGCCCTTGCAGGGAGCAGCACCAAAGAGGGTGCGACCGGTGATGACCAGGTCCTTGCGCTTGCGGTAAGCGTCCTTCTTGATCAGGAAGTACTCCTGCTCGTCGCCCACGGAAGGAACGACCTTCTTGGGTGTCTTGCCAAACAGCGCCAAAACGCGCTTGGACTCACGCGAGAGCGCGGTCATGGAGCGCAACAGCGGGGTCTTCTTGTCCAGGGCCTCGCCCGTGTAGGAGCAGAAAGCCGTGGGGATGCACAGGACATCGTCCTTGATAAAGGCGGGGCTGGTGGGATCCCAAGCGGTGTAGCCACGGGCCTCGAAGGTGGCACGCAGGCCGCCGTTGGGGAAGCTAGAGGCATCGGGCTCGCCCTGGATGAGGTTCTTGCCCGTAAACTTGGTAATGGCGGTGCCGTCGTGGTTGGGCTCCAAGAAGCTGTCGTGCTTCTCGGAAGTAATGCCCGAAAGAGGCTGGAACCAGTGCGCGTAGTGCGTCGCGCCCTTGGAGATGGCCCAGACCTTCATGGCATGGGCAACGGCGTTGGCCACGTCCAGGTCGAGCGGCTCACCGCCCTCGAGGGTTGCAGCAAGGCGCTTCCAAATGTCCTTGGGGAGGTAGTCCTTCATGACTTCCTCAGAGAACACCATGGTCCCGAAGCGGTCAGTAAGTTCGGCCATACGGAACTCCCTTCGTATCGGCACCGCGTGAGAAGCGGTGTTGATTACTAACGAACGAGTCATAGCTTAGACTCGCCGTGTTTCCGCGACATTACCGTTATGTTGCCGTCGCGAAACCAATCATTGAGGTTACCCTATCGAGGCGGCGTTGCCACCCTCAACAGCCAATCAACTGCATAAATTGCAGACCTCTCCCCATGGTTTAAGGGTAGTCAATTTGGGACGGGGCTTTCTTAACTGGTATTTCGCATCAGATACCATTCAATATAGCCCCATCCTACATTGACCGCTCTGTTATAGGAAATGCCGATAGCGAAACATCTTCGATTGATATTTCCAAATAGCGAGTAAAACTCCACCGTAGCGCAGTGGTGCTGTAGAATCCTTACAACACATCACACTAATGTATCTAGAGGAGCACGATATGCGCGTCGACGAGGTTTTTAAGCAGGCAGCATCCCAGGGCACCGCGCCCGTTTCGTTTGAGATGTTCCCGCCCAAGGGCGAGCTGACCCTCGACACGGCTCGCGAGGTGGCAGGCAGTCTGTGCAAGCTTTCGCCGAGCTTTGTCTCGGTCACCTGCTCGGCCGGCGGCTCGGGCAACGGTGCCACCACCGCCCCCATCGCGCATATGATTACGAGCGAATTCGATACACCCTCGGTGGCACACCTCACCTGTGTGGGCCGCTCGCACGCCGATATCGCCGCCAAGGTCGACGAATACCGCTCCGCCGGCGTAGAAAATGTGCTGGCCCTGCGCGGTGATCTTCCCGCTGGCGCGACCGAGGACGACAAGCCCGCCTCCGACTACGCCTACGCCCATGACCTCATCCCTGAGCTCGTCGACGCCGGCTTTTGCGTGGGCGCCGCAGCCTACCCCGAGGGCCACATTGCTTGCGAGGATCTTAACCTCTCGGTCGAGCACCTCAAGCAAAAGCAAGACGCCGGCGCGAGCTTCTTTGTGACACAGCTCTTCTTTGATAACGAGTGCTTCTACCGTTTTCGCGAGCTTGCTGACAAGGCCGGTATCACCGTGCCCATTACCGCGGGCATCATGCCGTTTATGGGCAAGTCGCAGATCAGCCGCATGGTCTTTATGTGCGGTGCGTCGCTGCCCTCCCCCGTCATCAAGATTCTCGCCAAGTACGAGAACGACCCCGAGAGCCTGCAGGCAGCCGGTGTAGATTATGCCGCCCGTCAGCTTTGCGACCTTAAGGAGCACGGTGCCGACGGTCTGCACCTGTACACTATGAATCGTCCTGCGATCGCCGCAACCATTATGGAGCGCCTGAGGTAATGGAAAAACCGCACATCGATACAGCTTTTGGTGAACTGCCGACCGACCTTGCGTCGCCGGCGCTCTACCGTATCGATGCCGCCCATCGCCCCCGAGTCGACCGTGCCGAGATGCTGCGCTACCTGGGCTACGGCGGTCAGCAGATTGAGCCCGAGCTGTCGCAGCGTATTGAACTTGTCGTTGAGCGTCTGGAGCTGGACATTGAGCCCCGCGGCGTGCGCCGCATATTTGCCATCGATGCCACGGGAGTCGATGAACAGGGCGATCCTTGCATTCGCTTGGTCGGCACCAACGTTGAGCTGCGCGGTCGCGATATCTATCGCCACCTCAAAGACGCCCGCTTTGCCGCACTCATGGCATGCACCCTCGGCATGGACGCCGAGCGTCGCCTGCGCACCACGGGAGCCCAGCAGCCCCTAGAGGGAACCGTGCTCGACGCCGCATGCTCTGCCTATGTAGAAGCCGCCGTCGAGCAGATGGACCAGCAGGTCAAGGCTGCGGCCGCCGCACACGGACTCGCCGGCAACTGGCGCTTTAGTCCCGGCTACGGCGACTGCCCGCTTACGGCCCAGCGCTCAATCGTTGCTGCGCTCAACGCTACGCGGCTCATCGGGCTTACCGTCACACCTACCAACCTGCTCATGCCCACCAAGAGCGTGACCGCAGTAATCGGTCTATTTGACGGTGAGGTCCACGACGCCCAGAGCCGCCCTACCTGCAATATCTGCCGCATGCGCGAGCACTGCCGCTTCCGCGCCGCCCACACCACCTGCTATTCCAGCCATTAGGAGCCCTCGATGTTTACTCCGCTTATCACTCATGATTCTGACGGTGCTGCGCTGGCGGCGCCCGTTGATGCCGCACGTCGCAATGGCGCTGCATACAAGACGCGCACGATCGACGACCTTCGCATTAAGGATGACCGCCTGCGCGCCGCTATCGAGGGCACGGGACACCTGCTGTTCGACGGCGGCATGGGCACCATGCTGCAGGCGGCCGGCATGAAGGCCGGCGCCCTGCCCGAGCTGCTCAATTTTGAGGAGCCCCAGGTCATTACCGACATTCAGCGCCAATACGTCGAGGCCGGCTGCGACGTGATCACCGCCAACACCTTCGGCGCCAACGCCCACAAGCTCGACGGAGCCGCCACCGTGGCAGACGTCCTTGCCGCCGCTGTCGCCTGCGCCCGTGAGGCCGGCGCCCGCTACGTCGCCGGCGACATCGGCCCCATCGGCGCCCTGCTGCGCCCCCTGGGCACCCTCAGCTTTGACGAGGCCTACGACCTCTTTGCCGAGGAGGTGCGCGCCGGCGTCGCTGCGGACGTCGACCTCTTTATTATCGAGACTATGACCGACCTGGCCGAGATCAAGGCGGCGGTCCTCGCCTGCCGCGAGAACTCCAACCTGCCCGTCTTTGCCACCATGACCTTTGAGGAAGACGGCCGCACCTTCTTAGGCACGAGCCCCGAGGTCGCCGCCATCACTCTCGACGCCATCGGCGCCGACGTCCTTGGCATCAACTGCAGCCAGGGCCCGGCCGAGCTCCGAGGACTCGCTGCGCGTATGCTCACCGTTACCGACAAGCCCGTTATGGTGCAGGCCAATGCGGGTCTGCCCCACGTGGACGACGACGGTAACACCGTCTTTGACATCCAGGCCCCCGAATACGCCAAGGCCGTCGCCGGCATGATCGCCGACGGCGTGAGCGTCGTCGGCGGATGCTGCGGAACCACGCCGGCGCACATGGCGGCACTTCGTACCCTCATCGACAACCACACGCCCAGCCCGCGTCACCGCAAGCCCAGCATGTCGGTCACGAGCGCCCAGACGGTCGTGGACCTCCCCTGCGACGGCCACAAGATCGCCGTCATCGGCGAGCGCATCAACCCCACCGGCAAAAAGCGCCTGCAGCAGGCCCTACGCGACGGCGACCTGGACTACGTCGTGAGCCAGGGCATCAGCCAACAGGAGCAGGGCGCCGACATCCTGGACGTCAACGTGGGCCTGCCCGAGATCGACGAGGTCAAGGTCATCCAGCAAGCGACCGAGCAGCTCCAAGGTTCCACGCTGCTGCCGCTGCAGATCGACTCCACCGACCCCGCCGCCGTCGAGGCCGCCGTGCGTCGCTACGCCGGCAAGCCCATCATCAACTCGGTCAATGGCAAACAGCAGATCATGGACGAGATCTTCCCGCTGGTCGCCCACTACGGCACCAACGTCGTCGGCCTCACGCTCGACGAAGGCGGCATCCCGGATACCGCCGAGGCTCGCTTCGCCATCGCCGAGCGCATTGTGGCCGAAGCCGCCCGTTACGGCATCGGCCCGGACCGCATCCTCATCGACTGCCTGGTCATGACCGCCTCGACCAACCAGCGCCAGGCTGAGCAGATTCTACGCGCCATGTCCCTGTGCAAGGAGCGCCTGGGCGTCAAGTGCGCACTCGGCGTATCGAACATCAGCTTTGGCCTGCCCGCGCGCCCGCTGCTGGGCTCGGTCTTTTTGGCCGCCGCCTTTGGTGCAGGTCTGGACGCCCCCATCATGAACCCGGGTTCCAAGCGCTTTATGGACACTGTCTACAGCTATCGCGTGCTGAGCGTTGAGGACGAGGGCTCGACCGGATACATCGAGCGCTACGCCGGCTGGACCGACCCGTACAAGATTGCCGCCAACCCGGCGGCCGCTCAGTCAGCATCGAGCGATGCCGCGCCTGCCGCAAGCACCACCGCAAGAGCCGATGACGACCCCATCCGCCACATGGTCGTCTCGGGTCGCAAGGGCGAAATCGCGGCCGAGACCGAACGCCTGCTGGCCGACCACGACGCCATGGACCTCATCAACAACCACTTTATCCCCGCCCTCGATGAGGTCGGAGTCCTCTTTGACCAGGGCAAGTTCTTCTTGCCGCAGCTCATGGCCTCGGCCGAGGCCGCGCGCGTGGGCTTTGACACCATCAAGCGCCTGATGCCCGCCGGCGAGATTGCCGACAAGGGTAAGATCTGCGTGGCCACCGTCAAGGGCGACATCCACGATATCGGCAAGAACATCGTCAAGATGCTGCTCGATAACTACGGCTATACCGTCTTTGATCTGGGTCGCGACGTCGATCCGCAGGAGGTGCTCAAGACCGTCAAGGAGCGCGACATTAAGCTCGTCGGTCTCTCGGCGCTTATGACCACCACGGTCGTGGCCATGGAAGAGACCATCAAGCTGCTTCATGCCGAGGTGCCGGGCGTCAAGATCATCGTAGGCGGCGCCGTACTCACCCCCGAATACGCCAAGCAGATTGGCGCGGACTACTACGCCAAGGACGCCGCCGAAAGCGCGCGCATCGCCGAAGAGGTCTTTGGGCAGTAACACAACGGAAACAACCGAGCACCAAAACGTGCCGCATGCGCCACTTGGCACGTGCGGCACGTTAGAATAGATAAGACTATGCTCGTTTTGGCAGATAGGAGCGCAAGGATGGCGATCACGCCCGCAGAAATCGCGGAAACCCGCGGCATGGTTGAGGAGCAGAACCTCGACATCAGGACCATCACCATGGGTGTTTCGCTCATGGGTTGCGGCGACGAGAACCTCGACCGCATGTGCACGAAGATCTACGACCACGTGACGCACACGGCTGAGCACTTGGTCGAGACCGCCGAGAACCTCGAGCGCGAGTACGGTATCCCTATCGTCAACAAGCGCGTCTCCGTCACCCCGGTGGCGCAGATCGCCGCTTGCTGCAAGGATGAGGACCTCACCCCCATCGCGCATGCCCTCGACCGCGCGGCCGAGACCCTCGGCATCGACTACCTGGGCGGCTTCTCCGCGCTCGTCCAGAAGGGCATCGGCGACGCCGACCGCCGCGTCATCCAGTCCATCCCGCAGGCGCTCGCCACCACGAGTCGCGTCTGCTCCAGCGTCAACGTCGCCAGCCTGCGCGCCGGCATCAACATGGACGCCGTGCTCATGGCTGCGCAGACCATCATCGACGCCGCTAAGCTCACGGCCGACCAGGACTCCGTCGGCGCTTCCAAGTTTGTCTGCTTTGCCAACATGGTCGAGGACTCCCCGTTCATGGCGGGCGCTGTCCACGGCGGTGGCGAGGCCGACGCCGTCATCAACGTAGGTGTCTCGGGCCCCGGCGTTATGGCCGCAGCCCTGGAGACGCTGCCCGATTCCGCATCGATGATGGAGGTCGCCGAGAAGATTAAGCAGACCGCCTTTAAGATCACCCGCGCCGGCGAGCTCATGAGCCGCGAGGCCGCCCATCGCCTGGGTGTCGAGAAGGGCATTGTCGACCTGTCGCTGGCTCCCACGCCTGCTATCGGCGACTCCGTTGCCCGCATCCTCGAGATCATCGGTGTTGGCACCTGCGGTGGTCCGGGCACGACCTGCGCACTCGCCATGCTCAACGATGCCGTCAAGAAGGGCGGCGTCATGGCCAGCTCCAGCGTGGGCGGTCTCTCCGGCGCCTTTATCCCCGTGTCCGAGGACGCCGGCATGATCGCCGCCGTCGAGGCCGGCGCGCTTTCGCTCGAGAAGCTCGAGGCCATGACCTGCGTGTGCTCCGTTGGCCTGGACATGATCGCCATCCCCGGTGACACCCCGGTCGAGACCATCGCCGGCATCATCGCCGACGAGATGGCCATCGGCGTCATCAACAACAAGACCACGGCCGTACGCGTGATCCCCGCCATCGGCAAGGGCGTGGGCGACTGCGTCGAGTACGGCGGCCTGTTCGGCCGTGCGCCCATCATGCCGGTGAACCCCAACGCCGGCACCGTGCTTGCCCACCGTGGCGGACGCTTCCCGGCGCCGCTGAACTCGCTCAAGAACTAGCTGAGGGGGACTGGCGAGGAGCCCCGGGGAGGGCAAATATATAAGGTCGCCTGCTCGAACAGTCCTGACTCGCACGGAGAGCACATTAAGTGCTCTCCGGCTCGTGCGGAACTCGCGATCGACCTTATATGTCTGCCGCCCGGCGGCGGGGCTCCCGCACAACGGGACCTCGGTTGGGTCCTATCCCTTTGGCAGTCGCTTCGATTCTGCCCTACTTTGCTGGTATGACGGTTTGGCGTTGAATCGGTTCTTTCTGATATATGCTTGTTGCGGCTCTTCTTTTGGGAGGGGCCGCTTTTTTGTTGTGAGGGGGATGGCCCGTGGCTGATGGTGTAATTCAATCTGAGCTGCTTTCTGCTGATTGGAATGGCGAATGGATGCGTCTGCAAGCTGATCGGCGACGGGCTGATGATCCTTTTGAGTGGGATAAGCGGGCTCGGCATTTTCAGCCATTGGAGACTGCCTCGTATGCTCGGGATTTTATAAAACTGTTGGCGCTTGAGCCTGGTGAGTCGGTGCTCGATATGGGGTGCGGGGCTGGGTCGATTGCTATTCCGCTTGCTCAGGCTGGGCATCCTGTGATTGCTGTTGACTTTTCCCCTGCTATGTTGAGCACGCTTGATGCTGGCATTGAGTTCTATGGGCTCGAGGATCTTATTACGCCGCTTGAGCTTGCCTGGGATGATGACTGGGATTTGGTTGGGCCGGTTGCCAAGGCTGTTGACGTTGCCTTTGCGAGTCGCTCGGTTACTACGAACGACCTGAAGGGGGCACTTGCCAAGCTTGATCGAACGGCTCGCCGACGTTGTGCTGTCACGATGGTCGCCAACTCCAGCCCGCGTTATGACCTGCACTTGATGAACGCCATCGGCGCCTCGGTTACCTGTAGCAATGGTTTTGTGTACGCCTTTAACATCCTTATTCAGATGTGTGCCCTGCCGCAGGTTACATACTTTGAATCGCCTCGTCGCGACACCTTCGATAGCCTTGAGGCAGGTGTGGCGGATTTTTCCCGTATGCTCGAACATGGCAACGAGGATAAGATCGACCGCCTGCGCGATTACATCGCCCAGCACATGATCGAGAACCCCCATGCCGGTGAGCCGGGCTCCAAGGGTGTGCCGCAGGGACGCTACATGCTCGACCACGTCCGCAAGGTCCGTTGGGCATTTATTGCATGGAAGCCGGTCTCTGCGCCCAGCTCATAGCCTGTTCGCAGCCCACGCCGCCCACTCGCTCGGCATCCGCATTCTTTTTGAACTGGGCAAACGCGCCCCACACCGCGCCGTTCCTGCGCTATCGTGGGACAGCTCACGTAGATTAAGGCCCCGTCGCGGGGCGCCCCATACATAGAAAGCGAGAACCCATGGCACTGACAGGAGCCCAGGTCAAGCAGCTTCGCAGCATGGCCCATCACCTCAACCCCGCCATCATCATCGGCAAGTCCGATGTCAACGAGGGCACCGTCGAGCAGACGGTCGCCTACTTGGAGAAGCACGAGCTCGTTAAGTGCTCCGTGCTCGATGGCTCCAGCCTTTCCGCCCGCGAAGCCGCCGAAGAGCTCGCTGAGCGCTGCCACGCCGAGGTCGTCCAGGTCATCGGCCGCAAGTTCTCGCTGTATCGCGAGTCCTCGCGCAAGGACATCGAGAAGATCAAGCTCGTCTAAAACTGACTGGCCATACCGAGTAGTCTGCGGGCATCCGATTGATTCGGGCGCCCGTTTTTTATCGCTCGACCAGCACGCGATTGAGCCGCCCCTCCACCAAGCGCTCGTATAGACGCCGCGTCTCGGGCTCGGGCACGCCATTGACCTGCTCCCTCAGATGGTGCATATGCCCGCTGTACAGCTCGACGATATCGCGCCGCCGCCCCGCCGCACTGTAGACACGCATGGCGCAGCGCACCATATCCTCACGCGCCGTTTCCTGCCGAAGCCCCGACTCCGCTAGCCAAATCGCCGACTGCAGATCGTTTTCTTCTAGAGCGGCATTGGCCCCCTTGATCATGCAATCGATGTACTTTGACTGCATAATGCGTCGCATACGCAAAAAGTAGGTGGGATTACAGCCATTGGGAACATACAGCGGTCCGGCATAAAGCTGCTCAATCTTAAGGCACAGCTCAACTAAATGGGGCCCGCGCGCACCCGTGCGATTTCCCAAAACCTCGCGGCTTATCTGGTCAAACAGCCGTACATCGGTCTTGACGTAGTCGCCGTTGAGCCCGATGCATTCATTTTGGATGAGCACGCACGACTTGCCGTCTGGCGTCGGCCCCAAGGCCGACCGCAAGCGCGATATCGTCGAATACAGGTTGTTGCGGGCGCTATTGAACTCGGCATGGGGCCACAGCTCCATGGCCAGCGTCTCACGATCGACGAGCGCATCCATGCCCAGCGCAAGCCGCTCGGCAAGTGTCGCCGCCTTCTTGCGGCGCCACATTTTGTCCGTGATGGGAAACCCGTCGCGCTCGGCGCGAAACGCACCAAACATGCGAATCTCGATATGGTCGATGGTATTAACGGCTTCAACCTCGCCGGCCTGGAACAGGCGCTCGCCCTCCCCTTCCAAATCGTCGCGCAGCGAGTACCGCGACAGCTCGCGCACGGGAAGCTTCTTGCGTATCCTGCTCGCCGGCTCGCCCAGACAATGCATGGCAAGGCGCGCAAAGAGCCGATACGATGGCTCTAGAATCCCCGCACGATTCATGGACATCCAGGCCGCAAGGTCGCTGTCTCGGCCCGCACAGGCCAAATGCAGCGCCACCATCCAGGCCTCCGCTCCACCAACCTGCGTCTGGCTTATATCGAGTAGCTCCGCTTCCTCGCGTACCGAAACCATCGAGGTGTTACGCAGATATGCCGCGCGCTCCAGCAGCAATGCGTTATCGCGCATGTACGCAATCGACTCCTCGGCAAGTTTGAGCACTTGGACCGCACGGAACTTTGCATTAACCGGCCGTCCCTCTGCCAGTGACTGCCAGCCTTCTAGCAACAGCCCAAACAGCTGAATCTGGTTGTCGCGCATGCGCACGGCAAAACGATCGAGCTCGTTGAACGCCGCGTCGTCGGTTACCGGCAAGCCGGAAAGGAGCCGCCGTGCCGCCAACACCATACGCACCCAGATAGCCATCGCCTTAAGCCCACGTACGTCGAGCGCCTCCCGCACCACCGTCATCTCGTCGTCGCGCTCGTCGGTTCCCGCAAACGACCCGTCAAAGAGCTCCACCAGCATGCTATCGGCTCGTATAACAATCCCCGCGATGTCGAGCTCGCAGTCGTAGGCCTTGCTCGTTTTGAGCTGCTGTAGAACGCCGCCGTCATCTCCCCGCTCTGTCAGACAGCGCTTGACCTCGATATGCGCAGACAACATATCGAGTGCGGTATGGGATGTCTCGATTTCTGGCACGGCCAGATTCGTAGGGAGCCCAAGCCCGTTGTCCCCATAGCAAACAGCCGTCAGCGTCTGGGCCACCCTCCATGAAACAGGGTCTATTTCGCAGGCCGCCCGTTCGCCCTCGCGCTCGATGACCGATGCCATATAGCGAGCGAGCTTTGTATTGGACACGCTGACCGCTGACAGATATACGCCGAGTGCCTCGGCAGGCGTTGGCTCTGGAGCCGGATCGTCAGCATCAATCGTGCCCAGCGCTGCTCGGCAGATATCGGCCCCGTGCCCCGTCAGAGCCAGATCGACCCCATACTGCCCAGCAAGTTCAAGGACCGCTTCACGGTCCAAAAAGGCGTCCGCCAGGCCCATCGCCGCATCGCATCGGCCCGCCTTAAGCAAAATCCGGGCCGCCCTCGGAACAAGTTCGGGGCGAACCTCGGCCACCAACTTACGCAAACGCAAGCGTCCGTTATCCTCCGTGCCCAGACACGTAAAACTCCGCTCGGCGGGATCCAAGCCAAAGATCGGGTAGTCGCGTACAAAGTAGGACTGGTCGACCATCGACAGCCTCACCCCGCAAGCCTCGAGTTCTGAGATATTGCCCTCGCCCATCAAAACCATGAGACATGCCACGCAAAACAGCGCATTATTGTCGAGCGAAGCCAGATCGACAAGTGCTGCGCCATATACGTTGACAATCTCGTTTTCGAGCAGACCGGCTACGTCGCCTTGGCCATACGGACCCGTCTGCAATGCCGAAACGAGCTCGGGCACGCCCTGCGTGAGCTGATAAAAGTCGAGCGATGTGCTGATCGAAAGCGCCGATGCCCACGCCGAATACTCATAGGCATGCACCTTGAGCATCTGCGCATTGATCTTAACCGAATCGCCCAGCCCATGAATCAGCTGACGATTTGAAGGACGGCAGGAGATAAGGACCCCTACCCCCATAGCACGCAGGCCGCGAATCCTGTCGATGAGGTCTTCGGTATCGTGCTGATCGAGGTTTGGCACATTATCAATCGCGATAAGGGAGTGCGGTTTGTCTTTGAGTTCTTCGGTAACCACCTCGAGCTGCATAAACACCTCGCGCCCAGTGGCGCGATCGGCCTCGATAATCCGCACGGGGCCTCGCGTCGGGTCGCATTTAACCTCATGGGTGTACTGCAGCAGCACCGAGGTCTTCCCAAACCCGTCGGGCGCATAAAGAACCACGATGCCGGCCTTTCGGCCCTTGGCGATAAGCTCATTCATCAAGCGTTCGCGTCGCACCATATAGCCTCCGCCTAACGGCATCAGCTCGAGCTCGTCTATACTGCTCAAATCGTTTACCATGCCCGCTCCTCAACTCGACCGTATGGACACTGTAGCCGCAAGACCATACAAGCCGCGCTATGAATAGAGCGACCTTGTGTTTTAGGTTGTCTTTTGGTACGCAAGCGGCAAGTTTTTGTACAGCGAGGGCCGATTGTTATTAATCCCCCGACTAATCGGTCTTTAAGCAGGTAAATGAGCTTGTCAGCTTGTCCCATCTAAGCGGCAGTGTAACGCAAATGAACAATGTTCAGCTATGTCATTCAACTCGCCTAGCACCCGCTACCGTCTACGACCTTTTAGTGGCATTTTTGCATAGAATCTGATATAGAATGAATCAAACTGTTGGGCATCCGGCATTCGTCAAGCTTGCGGCAAGATTTTGGTCAAGCGGGCGGAAAGGGATAGCAAAAAGGCCCCCGCAAAGCGGAGGCCTTAGGCAAGGCTATGTCGAGGTGCAGGATTCGCGCTACTCGCAGAGCGAAAGGGCGGCCTCGTCGGCAACGACAACGCAGTTGGTGTGCAGCTGCAGGATCGAAGCCGGACACTTGGGCGTAACCGGACCATAGCACATATCGTGCACGGCCTGAGCCTTGGCCTCGCCGTTGGCGACGACCAGGATCATGCGGGCATACATGATGGTCTGAGTGCCCATGGTGTAGGCCTGACGGGGAACATCGTCGATGCTGTCGAACAGGCGGCTGTTGGCCTGAATGGTGCTCTCGGTGAGGTCGACACAGTGCGTGCCCTTGGAGAAGTGGTCATCGGGCTCGTTGAAGCCGATGTGGCCGTTGTTGCCAATGCCGAGCAACTGCAGATCCGGGTAACCGGCGGCCGCGACGATCTTGTCGTACTCAGAGCAGGCAGTGGCGGCGTCGGGGTTGGAACCATCGGGCACATGCGTGTTGTTCAGGTCAATGTTGATGTGATCGAAGAAGTTCTCACGCATGAAGTAGTGATAGCTCTGGGGATCGTCGTGCGAAAGGCCACGATACTCGTCCAGGTTGTAGGTGCTGACCTCGGCAAAGTCGACGTCGCCCTTCTCGTACCAAGCAGCGAGCTGCTTGTAGGCACCGATCGGGGTGGAGCCGGTGGCAAGACCCAGCACACAGTCGGGCTTGAGGATAACCTGGGCCGAGATGATATTAGCGGCCTTGCGGCTCATATCCTCGTAGTCTTTAGCTTTAATGATCTTCATTACGCGTCCTTTCTCGTACAAGAGAGGCAAGGCTCCCTTACAAGCACTTGCCCGCGGCCCGCGTCGGCCGCAACCAACGTGTGCGGCCACCAGGGCGAGGTCGCGTAATGTATGTGTCTCGTGTCTAACCGCGTCGAGGCCCCTGCCCGTCCACGGTGACCCAAAGCTGTTTAGCCTCGGACAAATCCCATCTTGCCACGGAGGGCGTCCTCTTTCAAGGGCGCCCTCCGTAAACGTGTTTGAATTGTAGGCTAATGGCCTCGTGCACTTGTTAGCGCTCGCGAGCAACGATGAGCTGGTCCATCTCTTCGACATGCACGCCAACGGAGCCCTTGATGCTTGAGAACTCAACGGAGTTGCACACCAAGATGGGAACCGTCACATCGTAGCCCTCGGCAGCAATTGCCTCGCGATCGAACTCAATGAGCACATCGCCCTTATGGACGATGTCACCCACTTGCGCATGTACGGTAAAGTGCTTGCCCTCGAGCTGAACAGTGTCCAAACCAACGTGGATGAGCACGTCCAGGCCATCGACCGTGTTAAGCGCAACGGCGTGTCCCGTGGGAAAAATGGCCTCGACCTTCGCGTCAGCCGGCGCGATCACGCGCGTACCCGTAGGCTGAATCGCCACGCCCTGGCCCAAAAGTCCGGTGGCAAACGTCTGGTCGTTTACCTCGGAAAGCGGAATGACGTCGCCCGAGATGGGAGCATCCAGCGTAAGGACTCGACCACGCATACCAAAAGACCTTAGGACTTTAGTGAACATGCTCCCCCTCGGACATACCAATCAATCAAAATAACCTTAACAGTTTACCACTTGGCAACGGTTTTTGACCATTAGGGAAGTTCGCGCTTGACAACCTCGACGATGTCGTCGACAACGCGCTGGGTCAGCTCGTGCGTCTCGGCCTCGGCCATCACGCGGACCAGCGGCTCGGTACCGCTCGGACGCACCAGAATGCGGCCGCGGCCGTCAAGCTCCTTCTCGGCAGCAGCGACGGCATCCCAGATGGGCTGGCAATCGTCCAGACCAGCCTTGTTGTCCGAATGCACGTTGACGAGTACCTGCGGGTACTTCTTCATGATGCCGGCAAGGTCGGTGAGGGTACGACCGGTGCGCTTGAGCACGGCCAGCAGCTGCAGAGCCGTCACCAGGCCGTCACCGGTGGTGTTGTGCTCCAGGAAGATGATGTGGCCGGACTGTTCACCGCCGATGACGGCGCCATCCGCGAGCATGCGCTCCAGAACGTAGCGGTCGCCCACGGCGGTCTGAACCATCTCGAAGCCCTGTTCCTTCATAGCGATGGAGAAGCCCAGGTTGCACATGACGGTCGAGACGATCTCGGAGTTGGCGAGCTTGCCGCGAGCGGCAAGGTCAGAACCGCAGATAGCCAGGATGTAGTCACCGTCGATCTCATTGCCCTCGCTGTCCACGAACAGTACGCGGTCGGCGTCGCCGTCGTGGGCCAGACCGATATCAGCATGGGTGCGCAGCACGAGCTCGCGCAGGGGCTCGAGGTGCGTAGAGCCGCACTCGACATTGATGTCGGTGCCGCAGTAATCGGTGTTGATGGCATGGACCGTGGCACCCAGGCGCTGCAGCGCGGCGGGCGTGGTCTGGCAGGAAGCACCGTGACCGCAGTCGACGGCAACGACCAGGCCATCGAGCCTCAGGCCATCAAGCGTATCGATGGCGTGGTCGACGTATGCCTTGCGGGCGTCCTTCATCTTGATGATGTGGCCCACGCCGGCACCGGTCGGCAGCGTATCGGCAGCCATGGCTTCCTCGGACATGACCCAGGCGCTGATCTCTTCCTCGACAGCATCGGGAAGCTTCATGCCCTTGCGGCTAAAGAACTTGATGCCGTTGAACTCCGGCGGATTGTGCGAAGCAGAGATGACGATGCCGCCGTCGAGCTCGTTCTGAACGGTGAGCAGTGCCACGGCAGGCGTGGGGATAACGCCGCAGCAATGCGGGCGGCCGCCCTCGGCCATAATGCCGGCGGTCAGAGCGCTCTCGAGCATGGTGCCCGAAAGACGCGTGTCGCGGCCGATGCAGATATCCGGACCAAGGAACTTGGTCGCCGCGCGGCCCAGACGAAACGCGAGGTCGCACGAAAGATCGGCGTTGGCGACGCCACGGACGCCGTCGGTACCGAAGATGTTCTGGGGCATAGGATTGCTCCTTCCCTAGCAGGCGATATGCAACCGCCCACCCTAGTCGAAAAAGAAAAGCGGGACCCGCCGAGGAATCGGCAGGCCCCGCTTGTACATTGTATCTCGAAAGGAGATAAAACCTTAGCGCTTGGAGAACTGGGGAGCGCGGCGGGCCTTCTTGAGGCCGTACTTCTTGCGCTCGACCACGCGAGCATCGCGCGTAAGGAAACCGGCCTTCTTGAGGTCAGCACGGTAGTCGCCAGCGTTCAGAAGAGCGCGAGCGATGCCCAGGCGCAGAGCGCCAGACTGACCGGAGATGCCGCCGCCATCGCACAGAGCGATAACGTCGAACTGACCGGCGGTGTCGGTCACCTTGAAGGGAGCAAGGGCGTTCTCAACGAGCTGATGACGGCCGAAATACTGCTCGGCGTCACGCTTGTTGATGGTCACCTTGCCGGTGCCGGGGACGAGACGGACGCGGGCGACGGCGTTCTTACGACGGCCGGTACCCTGGTAGACAACGGTGTTCTCAGCCATCTTTAAGCCTCCAGCTCAATCTTCGTGGGGTTCTGGGCAGCATGCGGATGCTCGGCACCAGCGTAGACCTTAAGCTTGGTCATCTGGGCACGGCCGAGGGTGGTCTTGGGCAGCATACCGCGAACGGCGCGCTCGATGACCTTCTCCGGGTGCTTCTCCATAGCCTGGCGGAAGCTCTCAGCCTTGAGGCCGCCATTGTAGCCGCTGTGGCGATAATAGGTCTTCGTGTCGGCCTTGTTACCGGTAAGCTGGACCTTATCGGCGTTGATGACGACAACGAAGTCGCCGCAGTCGCTGTTGGGCGTGAACTGGGGCTTGTTCTTACCGCGCAGGATCATTGCGATCTGGGTGGCAAGACGGCCCAGGACAGCACCATCGGCGTCGACGAGAACCCAGTTGCGCTGGACCTCGCCCTGCTTGGCGTAGTGAGTCGATTTCGAAATCACTTAGACTCCTCCATGTACAGTACGTGTTGTTACAGAGATTCACGGGGCTCTGCAAGTAACCCGTCCATATTACCCCGCTCGCCGTACGAGTCAACAGGTATTTTGGCTCCGACCAGAGTTTCTGCACATGTCATCCACGAGCCGTGATTTTCCAGCTCTTTAGCTGTTGTCATTTTTTGAGGGTTCGCCGTCGCTAGCGCTCAACGAACTCTTGGATTTCCGCGAGCAGGCGCTTTGCCTCCTGACGGCCCTGGATATACAGGTCCAAAAGCTTTGCCGGATCGTGCTCGACATGGCCGACCTCGACCGGCTTTTGCGGAGCGACGACCAACGCACGGCCCTCGCGCTCATACTTCCACAGGTGCATGCGCTGGATGTTGTAACGGTCATGGCGCGTCTCGATAGCCTCGAGCAGATAGGGGTAGTCGGCATAACGCGCACGCGCGGCCGGCAAAAACTCGTAGGGCTTTTTCTCATACGAACGGTCCTGCGTGACGATGACGACCGCACGGTCGAAGCCCGCCTCCTCGAGCACATGCTCGATGGGGACCGAATCGGCAACGCCACCGTCGACGTATTTGTGCCCGTCGATCTCGACCGGAGGCGTCACCAGCGGCAACGAAGTCGAGGCGCGCACGGCGTCGAGATCGAGCACAGCGCTTTTGACCGGCAGGTACGCGGCGGTTCCAAACAGCATGTCCGTTGCAACGGCGTACATCTCGATGGGGCTGGCGTCGAACGTCTCGTTGTCAAAGGGATCCAGGCGGTCCTGGACATCGTTGAAGATAAAGTCGTAGCCGACGATAGAGCCCGTGGCCGCAAACGACGCGGCGCCCATGAAGCGGTTGTCGTTGCAGAAAGCCAGGTTGATGCGGTTGGCACGGCCGATCTGGTGCGACTTGTAGTTCACGCCGTTGAGGGCGCCGGCCGATACGCCATATACCGCCGGAATCTCGACGCCGGCCTCCATGAGAACGTCGAGCACGCCCGCGGTAAACTGCCCGCGAAAACTGCCACCCTCCAAGACGAGCGCGACCTTGCCGGCGTTCTTTGCCTTATCTTCTGCAGTCATATTGACCTCCTGCGATTACGTTTTGGCTTTCTTCTACCCAGTTTTGGGATGGAGGGCGCATAGGTTTTGGAGTTGAGGAGATGGAGCGGAAAGCGCGTCCCAGTTTGAGGCGGAATTCCGGGATGCACTTTCCGCCTGGGCCGCCATTGGGAAAGCGCGTCTCACCCTTCGTTGATGCGGGACACGGCAGGCTGCAGTACGATCGGCATCGCGTCTATATCTAGTCGAGGCTTTGCGCGGAGAATCCGCGTATTTGCTTCGCAAATCCGCGCCGGCTTCGGCCGCCTGTCGGCGTCCTCGCCCGCTCGCTACAAACGCTTCGCGTTTGCTTAACGCCCGCGCCCTGCATAGAGTTCGATTCTCCGCGGTACGGACAAGAAATAAAAAGGCAGGTAGATATGAGTATCTACCTGCCTGTTACTTATGGTGGAGGCGCGGAGAATCGAACTCCGGTCCACGAAAGCCCCCTGATTGGCATCTCCAAGCTCAGTCGCTGATTTAGTCTCGGACGCTTTGCGCGCAGCGACACGCTCGCGGCATCCCAACCGGTTCGGTCTTAGCCTGCGCCATACCGATTACGTGCGCAGGAGCATTCCCCTAAAATGACGTCGCGCCGGTGTCGGGGAAATCACCGGGTTGACGCGCCGCTATAAACTAAGCAGCGAGAGCCATAGGCTCAAAAGAAGAGTTGTTGTCAATTCAATTTGACGGTACCCCTGTTTAACGAGGCGAGGAGACCTCGGCTTGCTTCCTCTCTCAGAGCTATCGTGTCGAAACCAGTCGCCCCCGAATATCGGGAAAGTCTGGATGGCATTGGGCGCGAGCACCCAACACCCGTCGACTTTTCAAGGAACATGCGGGGCGAGCCCCGCTTGTGAAGTGTTATCTTACCACGTTCTGAAAGCGGACAGCTGTTCTATGCACGAGCTGTGAAGACCCCAATGTGCGCTGCACTTCGCACTTTTGCTACCGATCGCGTCACGTATATTTTCGCCAAGCAAAATTGACCCGTCGAAAGGACCGTTATGGATACCAAGCAGCAACTCGTCAATGCCCTCGCAGGCCTGGGCTCAACCATTACCGAAGCTATGGATGTCATCGAAGGCTTTGTCCCCTGCGGACATCCCGCCCTCACGGTATCGAACGCACTCGTCGCGCTGGACGCTGACGATAATGCAGCTCTCGCCCAGCAGCTTGAGACCGTCGAGGGCTTTATCGACCACGTGAGTGAGAACCGCGGCGTGACCGCCTACCACGGCATCGAGGTCGAGCTCGCGGGTCCCAAAGCCGATCTGCTCGCAGCAATCCGCGAGGTAGGCGCCCTTATGCAGACCGCAGGCGTCAAGAACACCCAGGTCAACGAGTGGGTCTACCGCAGCCTGGCAGCACTCGACAGCTCCGACGAAAAGGCAGCCGAGCAGCTCGCAGAAAGTCCCGCCATTAAGGCAGCGCTTTTGTAATACATAGAGAAGCTAGCAGGCGGTCAAACACAAAAGGCCTGCATCCGGATGGTGGCAATACCATTCGGATGCAGGCCAGATAACGTGGGCGAACACGTCTGCTAGCGCAGATATGCCTTCGCGTTACTCAGGCTGTAGGCGATCGTCGAGCCGTTGTGCAGCAGCGACGACGCCTGCGGAGTAATCATGCCGGTAATACCCAATGCCAACAGCGCCGAGTTGGTGAGCATCACCTTGGAATACGAACTCGTCAGACGGTCGATAAGCCCCTGACTCATGCGGCGCAGGCGCACGATCGCGGCGAGATCCGTATCGGTCAGGATGATATCGGCGACCTCCTTGGCGATGTCGCTTCCACCGCCCATTGCCAGCCCCACGTCGGCCAAACCGAGCGCCGGCGAATCGTTGACGCCGTCGCCCACCATGGCAACGTGGCGCCCCTCGCCCTTAATGTGCTCGACATACGCGTACTTGTCCTCGGGCAGCAGCTCGGCCTTAAACTCGTCGACACCTGCCTCGCGAGCAATGCGCTCGGCTGTGCGCTCCGAGTCGCCCGTGAGCATGACCACGTGCTTAACGCCCAACGCGTGCAAGTCGGCGATGGCCTCGCGGACCCCGGCCTTGAGCGGGTCCTCGATGCCGAGCACGCCCACAACGGTACCATCGACCGCCAGGTACAGCGGCGACAAGCCCTGCATCTGGGACTCGATGCGCTCCTTAATGTCGGACTCGAGCTGCGCGCTCTCATCCTCAAATACAAAGTGCGCGGAACCGATGATGGCGCGACGCCCTTCAATGGACGAAGCGATACCGTGCGCCACAATATACTCGACAGCAGCGTGACGCTCGCGGTGCTCGAGCCCACGCTCGTGAGCAGCGTTGACCACGGCACGCGCCACCGGATGCGGGAAATGCTCCTCCAAGCAAGCGGAAAGGCGCAGGATCTCGTCCTCGCTCCAGCCATCGGTGGTGAGTACGCAGGCAAGACGCGGCTGCGCCTCGGTGAGCGTGCCGGTCTTATCAAACACAATGGTGTCGGCCTTGGCAAACGACTCAAAGTACTTTGCGCCCTTGACCATGACGCCCATCTTGGCGGCATCGCTCATAGCGGTCATGACGGCAACGGAACCCGTGAGCTTGAGTGCGCACGAGTAGTCGACCATCAGCGCCGCCGAGGTCTTGATGAGGCTACGCGTGGTGAGCGCAACCAAGCCCGCGAGCAGGAAGTTCCACGGAACGATCTTGTTGGCAAGGTCCTCCATATGCGACTGGCCCTCGGACTTGAGCGAATCGGCCGTCTGCACGAGCGAGACGATCGAACGGAGCTTGGTCTGAGCCGTATTGGCGCGCACACGCACCAAGATGCTGCCGTCTTCCACGACAGTGCCGGCGAACACGTCGTCGCCTGCGCTGCGCTCGACGGCAAGCGGCTCGCCGGTCAGGGTCGCCTGGTTGACCATGGCGCTCCCCTGTTCGACCACGCCGTCGATGCAGATGGACATGCCGGTGCGTACGGCGACCAGATCGCCGGGCTCGAGCTCGGTCGCAGCAACGCTCACCTCAGTGTCGCCGACGACCTTTTGCGCCTTGTCGGGCACATCGAGCAGCGAGTTGATGAGCTCGTTTTCGCTCATGGCGCGGGTGTAGTCCTCGAGCAGCTCGCCCACGTTGAGCAGGAACATCGTCTGGCCCGCGGTGTCGACATCACGCTTGACGAACGAAATGCCGATGGCCGAAGCGTCGAGCACGGGAACGGTCAGGCGCGGCTGCGCCAGCTCATGAAGGGCAGCGCGCAAAAATGCCATGTAACCGGCCACGACAAACACCGCACGCAGAGGCGTCGGCAAGAACCAGCGACGTGCGTAATGGGCGCCGATGAGTGTCGCCAGGTCCATAACGAGTTTGTGCTTGCGCGGCTCGAGTTGCATCACGTAACCCGACTTGGCATCGGCGATGGCTTGAGCATCGAGTGCGCCCAAGGCGTCGAGCACGCTCGCACGACACTGCTCGTCATATTCGAGCGCCATCTGGCCAATACGGCCATATACGCGCACTTTGCGCACGCCGTCGATTTCGCCGCCAAGCTTAAGAAGTGCATCGAGATCGCTCTCTGGCACAGGACCCGCCAATTGAAGACGGGTCCTGCCGGGGATCTCGCTAATAATCGAGAATCTCATAGTTTGTGCCTGGGAGCGTTACTCGGCTGCCTCGTCAGCAGCGGCCTCGCTCTGGGTGATGTAGGCAGCCTCGGCAACCATGTCATCGACATTGGCCTTGGCCTGCTCGACCATGTCCTGGTAGCAGTTCTTGACGCGCATACCGCACGCGATGCCCTGCACGCAGGCGTTCTTTACCGGAGCGCTGGTGAGCAGCTTGATGCCGGCCGTACCAAGCAGAAAACCGCCACCGACAAGCAGGGTGTTAAACGTCGACTTCTTCATGTTGCTTCTCCCTTTTGCCGCACAAGCGCGGCATGGTGCCTTAGCACCCGAGTTCATTAGTTTACTCGAGCACGCTTTTGAGACTAGTTTAGTCGAACTATTATGGTCAACCAAAGTTAACCTTTTGGAAACTATGGGGGTGAACTCAATATGACAAAGGGACTGTCCCTTTGTCACATTCCTACAGCTGCCAGTCCGCCGCTTCCTTTTGCAGCGCAATCATGCGGGCAAATTCTCCGCCTGCCGCCTTGAGCTGCGCCGGAGTGCCCTGCTCGGCAACCACGCTATCCTTGAGCACAACGATTTTGTCGGCATTTTCCACCGTACGCATACGGTGGGCAATAACGATAACGGTCTTACCTGTAAGCAGACGGGAGAGTGCCTGCTGTACCACGGTCTCGTTCTCCACGTCCAAGCTTGCCGTCGCCTCGTCCAACAGCACGATGGGCGCATCTTTGAGCAGCGCGCGAGCGATGGAGATGCGCTGGCGCTCGCCGCCGGAGAGTTTGGAGCCGTTCTCACCGATCATGGTGTCGTAGCCCTGCGGCATGCGGCTCACAAACTCGTCGCAGTTGGCGGCACGCGCGGCAGCAAGCACTTCCTCATCGGTGGCATCGCGACGACCAAGACGGATGTTTCCCATCACCGTGTCGTCAAAGAGCAGCACGTCTTGGAACACGATGGCGTAATCACGCAGCAGTACCTCGGGATCAACGCTCGCAACATCCACACCGCCCACGGTAACCTTGCCCGCGGTGGCATCCCAAAAGCGCGCGGCCAGGCGGCTCACCGTAGACTTACCGGAACCCGAAGGACCGACCAGCGCCGTGACCTCGCCCTCCTTGGCGGTAAAGCTCACATCGGTAAGAACTTTCTCGCCGGCGCGTCCGTCCTCGCCCGCACCATAGCCAAATGCCACGTGATCGAACACCACATCGTGGCCCGCGGGCTCAAATTTCTCGCTGCCCCGCGCCACAGGCTCTACCATGATGGAACGCATGCGCTTGGCAGACGACTCGGCGGCAAACAGCTCGGACATTAACATTAACGCCTGGTCAAAGGGCGCATAGATACGGCTCACCATAAGCAGGAAGGCAAACATCACCAAAAAGTCGACCTGCCCGGAGGCGACCACCGCGGCGCCCGTGACCAGCGTGGTGGCAATGCCCAGACGCAGAATGGAGAAGGCGGAGTTGACCAGAAGCCCGTTGACGAGCTCGCCCTTGGTGGTCTCGCGCTCCTCGGCATCGATCACGGCGTTGAGCCCCTCAAGATAATGGGCCTCCTGGTTGGTAGCGCGGATTTCGCGCACGCAGTCGAGCGTCTCTTGAATTGCCTCGGTAACCTTGACCTTCTCGGCGCGCACGCGATCGAACACCGGGGTCATGGGGCCGCGTGTTAGATACAGCACGGCAAAGGCCACGGGAACGCTCCAAAACGCCGCGATCGCCAGCTGCCAGCAAAAAAACAGCGACGCCACGAACACAATGGCGCTTGCGATGATGGCACCCCAAAGCTCTCCCAGCACGTGGCTGTAGGCGTGCTCCATGGCCTGGACGTCGCCCATGATGGTCTCGGTTAAATCGGCCAGATCACGACGACCAAAAAACGACAGTGGCAGTTTGCGCAAGCGCTCGGCGATCTCCATACGCTGCTTGCCGCACTCCTCGTAAAAGATGCAGTAGGTGTAGTAATACTGCTGCCAGTTAGAGGCAAAGAGCAACACGAAAAAGACCAGGAGGCCGCCCACGATCGGCAGCGCATCCGGCAGGTCAGCCCCGCTGGCGAGATGCTCGACAAAGCCGGCCATAACCAGGAATAAAAAGCCCATGCCGGCCATGGTAATGAGATTGGTGAGCGTGGTCCAGAAAATGCCGCGTTTCACACCGGCGACGCCTTTATCGGATAGGAAATACTTCTTTTGGAATGAGGCGAACATTTAGGCCTCGCCTCCCTTCGTGACGGCGGCATCCGCAGTCGCTGCAGTGATTTTCCAGCTCGCGGCCTGTTCGTATTCGGCCCACATCTTGGCATACAGACCCTCTTGGGACAGCAACTCGGCATGGGTACCCGACTCCTGCACGCTGCCCTGGTTGAGCACCACGATTTGGTCTGCGCCCACTACAGTCGAGAGTCGGTGCGCAATCATAATGACCGTGCGACCCGCCGCCAGCTTGCTAAAGGCACGCTGGATGAGCGCCTCGTTCTCGGGATCGGCAAACGCCGTGGCCTCGTCGAGCACCACGATAGGCGCGTCTTTAAGGATTGCGCGGGCGAGTGCCACGCGCTGGACCTCGCCGCCCGAAAGATATGCTCCGCCGGCACCGAGCATGGTATTGATGCCCTGTGGGAGCTTGGCCACAATGTCGTCGCACTGAGCTGCGGAGAGGGCCGCACGCACTTCGTCGTCAGTGGCCGTAGGCTTGGAGGCTCGCACGTTATCGGCAAGTGTTTGCCGGAACAGCTGGTTGGTCTGGAACACGAAGGCGACCTGGTCCATAAGCTCGTGCGGATCCATATCGCGAACGTCCACACCGCCTACGAGCACTCGACCCGAGGAGACATCCCAAAAACGCGGGATCAGGCTTGCGCAGGTTGACTTGCCGCCGCCCGAAGGACCCACCAGGGCGAGGGTGCCACCAGCGGGAACGCTGAAACTTACATGGCTAACGGCAGGTGCTTCGGCACCCTCGTACGTAAAGCTCACGTCCTCAAAGCGCACATCGCTGCCAACAGGACGCTTAGGCTGAGCGGGCACCGGGAGCTGCTCGGACTCCATGATGCTTCGGATACGCGCCAGCGAATCGGCACTCATTTGAGACGCCTCGCCCACAAACATAAGCTTGGTCATGGCCGTCGGCACCACGGCCGAAAATATCGCGTAAAACGTGAAGTTGGCCATAAAATGCGCGAAGTCCGTCTCGCCCGGCGCCAACAGCAACGCCACGGGCAACAGGAATGCCACAAGACCATTGAGCGCGGTAAGATTAAGTACCTGCGGACCTCGGCAGAACGTGCCCGCATAGTTTTGTGCCATGTCGGCGTATTCGGCGATCGCATCGTGGAAGGCCTTAAAGGAGTAGACCGTCTGCTGAAACACCTTGACCACGGGGATGCCGCGTACGTATTCGGTGCCGGTCTTGTTCATCTTGACCAGCGCGCCCATGTAGGCCTTCATGAACTCGGCGCCTTTGCCGCTCATCATGGTGGCCATGGCGCCAAACGAAATGGCCACCGAGATGAGGCATGCCGCGCCCAAGCGCCAATCGAGGGCGAAAAGCAGCACGAGTAGGCCTGCGACCATGGCGGCGGCGCCTGCGATATCGGGCAGCATGTGTGCGAGCAAAGTCTCGGTGGAGGCGGCACATCCGTCTACAACACGACGCAGCTCACCGGTGGCGTGCGTGTCAAAGTAGCCAAGCGGCAGCTTAAGCAGGTGCTCGCTCGTAGTCTTGCGGATATTGGACGCGCAGCGAAACGCGGACAGATGCGTGCACATGAGCCCCACGAAATAAGCTACGATGCTTGCCAGGGCAAAACCCACGGCCCACCAGCCATACATCGCGATGTCGCAGGCTTCGCTCCAGTTAGGTGCTACGGCGATCAGATCGCGCGCGACAAACCAGATGCACACGTACGGGCCAAAGCTCAGCAGCTGAGAGAGCGCCGAGAGAGCCATGCCCAAATACGTTAGGAATTTACGGTCACCGGCATACGCGAGCAACTCGCCGATGCCTCCACCTTCCCTTTTTGATCCCTTTGCCATGAGATTCCTTTCTAACGGCTTGAGAGTTAACCGTATTCAACTTATCATTGATATGTTAGCCAGGGCACACAATCGAGCCAGGCGTGGACGTTTCTGCAAAGGAAAGGGACGCTTTTGCAAATACGGCGGGCGGCGACCGACATAACCGAGCTCTATGCACCACAGTTTGAGCAGTTTGGCTTGGAGCTTTCCGGCAAGGGCGCTGTCTTTACCGGCGAGGTGGCAAACGATCGGGCGCACGGACGCGCATGGATCATGCCCCTCTCCCCCACCTGCATCGTCATGGAGCATTTCATCACCCCGACGTACGATATGTACCTGGCCGAATACACGCCCGAGCCATACGCCTGCGTGAGCGAGGTCAGCGCGCCCACACTTACATGCATGCCCGAGGCTGGCATAACACCCGCGAACCTTAAACCATTGCATGGACCGTGGCCAAACAACGCCGTTTGCAGCTTTATCCAAAATAACTGTGGCGAGGAGTTAAGCCCGCTGTTTGCGGGGGAGCTCTATCACTCGCGCTCGGTGCTCTTTTTGCCTGGATATTTTGACGAACTGGAGCACCGCTATCCCACCGAGTTCGCGGGAATCTTTGAGGCGTTTGCCGAGCCATGGCACGAGGAAGCGGCGTCTGCCATCTGCCACGCGCTGCGCCGGATTAACGAGGACCGCGCCCGCACCGTAGGCGGACACGTCTATATGCAGGGCATCGTGGAGGCCATGGTCGCGGAGCTCGCCTGTTCGCGCGCGGCCCACAAGCAGGCACGGCAGGCGGCAGACACACGCGTCAGCATAACCATTGCCGAAGAAGCAACAGCAATGATTGAGCGCGCGCTCGACAAAGGCAGACGTGTGGGTATCAACGAGGTGGCCGAGAGGCTCTACACAAGCCGCTCCAAACTATGCGCCACCTTTAAGGCCCAAACCGGCGAGTCCCTGGGCGCCTACATTCGCAGACGCCGCATGGAGCGAGCACAGGACCTTTTGGCCGATAGCTCGCTTACGATAGCGCAGGTGGCAGAGCGTCTAGGCTACCCTCAGCAGGCCGCCTTCGCCCAAGCCTTCAAACAATACACCGGCATGACACCCACGGCTTGGCGAAGCAAGCATCGCTAAGGCCCAAGCTCCCTGGCCGTAACGGAGCGATTAATTAGCCGCCGCCCGTCAGCTCACCCAGGATCTAAACGTCAAGATGCGCACAATCAAGCGCCTTTTTGATAAGAGGGACAGATCGATCAGCCAAATACAACGGAATGTTGAGCACCCCGTCGTCGAGCTTTAGGTTCTTAAGTGAGTAGCGGACCCTCAATGGAGTCGTCTCCGCATGCTTGTCGGCATAGTACTTAAGGCTCTTGGAATGAACGACCTCTCCCGATTTGACCTCGACGGGAACGATTTCGTTTCCGACTTGAATCAAAAAATCGACTTCGTGCTTCGGCTTCTCGTTTGTCCAATAACGCGGAGCAGCATCTAACTGTGAAAGTAATGCCTGAAGCACATAGTTCTCGGCGAACGAACCTTTGAACTCCGAAAATAGCGCATCCGAGATGGCAAAAGCGGACGCATCCAGCCTTGCCATGCGGCGCAGCAAGCCGACATCAAGACAGTAGACTTTAAATGCCTTGAGGTCATCGTACGCAGAGAGCGGCACACCACCGGCAGCATTAAGGCGAACCGCCGTGATGAGCCCAGCATCGGCAAGCCATTCCAGAGCATCCTCGTATTCTCGAGCACGAGCCCCCTCGCGCACCGCACCCCAAACGAACTTTTTGTTCTCGCGCGCCAACTGAGCTGGAATCGAGTTCCATATTTGCGAAAGCTTGGCGAACTGCGCACGGCCACCATGCTTGGCAAAATCGCGCTCGTAGGAATCCAAGAGATCAGACAACACCTTATCGACCTGAACGATATCGCCCGTCTCCACCCACCGGCCAAGAGCCTCTGGCATGCCGCCGCATGCAAAATAACGACGAAGATGCTCGACGAGACGGACATGGAAGAAATCGGGCACTGTCTCGATCTGATCCAGGCCGCCAAGGTATTCGTCGTAGTTTGCAGCGCCCTCGGCTTTCAGAAACTCGGAAAAGCTCATGGGGCGCATCTCCATGAACTCGACCTTTCCCACCGGAAAAGCGCTGGTCTCACGGGACAAGCGAACGCCCAACAAAGACCCTGCGCATGCGACGTGATACTCGGGGGCCTCGTCACAGAAGTATTTAAGGGCGCCGACTGCGGAAGGACAATCCTGGATCTCATCAATAATAAGCAGCGTTTCGCCGGGCTCGATAGGCTGTCCAAGTGCCAGGGAAAGATTTGAGATGATCCGTCGAGGATCGCGCGTACCTTCGAAAAACTGAGCGTACTCGCTCTGTACCCCAGGTGACGGCTCCTCGAGCGTCAGATACACAAAATTGAGGTACGAGGTTCGGCCGAACTCCTTAAGCGCCCACGTCTTTCCAACCTGGCGCGCCCCCTTAAGGATAAGCGGCTTACGATATTCTGACGCTTTCCAAGCGTTAAGCTTGGCAATGATATCTCGCTGCATGACCGAACCTCCCGCAAAGAAACTTCCGTAAACGTGATATTTCCCACATTTTACCCTAGGTAAAACGTGACATTTATCACATTTACGGAAGTTTTAAGTTCATTTCGCCACACTTCCATCACATTAAAAAGGCGGAGGCGCATTTTGCGCCTCCGTCACCATCTTTCCTATCAGCCTACCTGACCCGAACGGCCGAGTCGTCACAGAACCCGGGAACCCCGGCAGGGCGGGTGTTTGCTCAAAATGAGTTCCGCACGCAAAGAAGGCCACTTAATGTGGCCTTCGTCTTGCGCAGGACTGTTCGAAATTTTGAGGAAGCACCCGCCCTGCCGGGGCTCCCGGGTTCCCGCTTACGAGAGCGACGTTCTCAGCAACTCGTTGAAGAGCTTCGGGTTACCCTTGCCGCGGCTTGCCTTCATGCACTGGCCCACCAAAAAGCCGATGACCTTCTGGTTGCCGTCACGATACTGCTGCGCCTGATCGGCACAGTTAGCCAGCACCTCGTCCACGATCGGCTGCAGTGCGCCGGCGTCGCTCACCTGACGCATACCGCGCTCGTCGACGATCTTGTTGGGGTCGTCGCCGGTCTGGGCCATGGCCTCAAAGACCTCGTGTGCCTGGTTGGAGCTGATGGCATCGGTCGCCAGCAGCTTAGCCAGCGCTGCCACCTGAGCCGGCGCGATCCCAGACTCGGTGAGCGACACGCCCGCACCCTTAAGGTAGGCGATCATCTCGTTCACCAGCAAGTTTGCAACCGTCTGGGCCTCCTTGCCGGCCATACCGGCAGCGGCGGCCTCAAAGAACTCGGCAAACTCGGGGTCGCCGGCGATTTGCTCGGCGTCGGCCGTCTTAATGCCAAAGTCGGCCTCAAAACGGGCGCGCTTGGCATCGGGCAGCTCGGGGATCTCGCCACGGCAGCGGTCGATGAACTCGTCGTCCAGATCGAACGGCGCCAGGTCGGGATCGGGGAACAGACGATAGTCGTCTGCCGTCTCCTTCACACGCATGACCACGGTGCGCTTGCGGCTGGGCTCCCAGTGACGGGTCTCCTGGTAGATAATGCCGCCCTCCTCGAGCACCTCGGCCTGACGGCAGATCTCGTAGGCAAGGCCGTCATGCAGGCTCTTAAACGAGTTGAGGTTCTTGAGCTCGGTCTTAGTGCCCAGCTTGGTCTCGCCGCGGCGGCGCAGCGACACGTTGCCGTCACAGCGCATGGAACCCTTCTCCATGGAGCAATCGGAAATGCCCAGCGTCACAAAAATGCGACGGAGCTTCTCCATAAACAGGCGAGCCTCCTCGGGCGTGCGCAGATCGGGCTCAGTCACGAGCTCAATCAAAGGCGTGCCGCAGCGGTTATAGTCGACGAGCGACTCAGCCGCGGCGGTGATGCGGCCCTCGGCACCGCCCACGTGGACCATCTTGGCGGCGTCCTCCTCCATGTGGATGCGCAGGATGCGGATGGGCACCGTGTAGGAACCGTCCTCGCGACGCTCGGGCATCTGCAGGTTGGACGCGTCGTAGCTGGCCAGGTGGCCGGCGCGCTGGTTGCCCTCGCGCATGGTCGACGTCATGGACGTGGACAGACCCTCGGCGTTGGCCGAGGCGCTCGCCAGGCTCTGGGCCTCGGCCTCGCCAAACGCGCAGTCGGGGCGCTCGGCGGCACCGCGACCGGTCACGTCCAGGTCCAGGTGACCGTACATGGCAAAGGCGACCGGACCCTGCGTGGTCTGGAAGTTCTTGGCCATATCGGGATAGAAGTAGTGCTTGCGATAGAACATCGAGTGGCGCTGGATCTCGCAGTTGGTGGCCAGACCCGCCTTGACGATGCTCTCGATGGCGCGCTTGTTGGGCACCGGCAGGGCGCCGGGCAGTCCCAGGCACACCGGGCACACGTTGGCGTTGGGCTCGTCATCGTGGCTGAGCTTGCAGTTGCAGAACATCTTGGTATCGAGCGCGGTGAGCTCGGTATGGATCTCCAGGCCGATCACGGCCTCCCAATCCTGCAGGACCTCGGAAAGCTCCTTCATTACAGCTCGCCTCCCTTCCCGGCAAAATCGGGCGCGACGGAAAGCGCGGGCGCACCCGTGGCGGCATCGGCAAAGCCGCGCTCCAAGGCGCGGGCAAACGTGAGCAGCTGACGGTCCTTAAACGCCGGACCAACCAGCTGGGCAGAAACGGGCAGCTTGGTGTCCTCGCCCAGGCCCAGCGGCACCGAGATACCACCGTTGCCACAGATGTTGAGCGAGATGGTGTACAGGTCGGAGAGGTACATCTGCGTGGGGTCGCTGATCTCGCCAAACTTAAAGGCCGTACGCGGCGAAGCGGGCATAAGGATGGTGTCCACCTTGGCATACGCGGCGTCGTAGTCCTGCGTGATGAGCGTGCGGGCCTTCTGCGCGGCGTAGTAGTACTTGTCGTACACGCCCGAGGAGAGCAGATAGGCGCCGAGCATCTGACGGCGCTTGGCCTCGGCACCAAAGCCGTGGGCGCGCGACAGCGAGCTCTGGTCGGACAGGTTGGCGCAGCCCTCCTCCTGATAGCCGTAGCGAATGCCGTCGAAGCGGGCCAGATTGGAGAACGCCTCGGCCGGGCCGATGACGTAGTAGGCGGCAATGGCGGCGTCCAGGTGCGGCAGGTCGACCTCGACCAACTCGGCGCCCTGGTTCTGCAACTCCTGGGCGGCGCGCTGGACAGCGGCCTTGACCTCGGGCGTCAGGCCCTCGGCCTCCATAAACGCAGGGATAATGCCCACGCGCTTGCCCTCGATGCTGTCGTTGAGGTGCTCGGTAAAGTCGACGGCGCAATCCTGGCTGGTGCAGTCGTACGGATCGTGGCCCGCGCCGGTAAGCGCGTTCATGGCCAGCGCGACATCCTCGACCGTGCGGCCAAAGGGGCCCACCTGGTCGAGCGACGAGCCAAAGGCAACCACGCCGTAACGGCTCACGGCGCCATACGTGGGCTTAAAGCCCACCACGCCGCACAGCGACGCCGGCTGGCGAATGGAACCGCCGGTGTCCGAGCCCAGCGAGAGCGCGACCTCGCCCGCGGCGACCGCTGCAGCGGAGCCGCCCGAGGAGCCGCCGGGCACGCGCTCGGTATCCCAGGGGTTGTTGGTGCGGTGGAACGCCGAGCTCTCGGTGGAGCTGCCAAAGGCAAACTCGTCCATGTTGGCCTTGCCCATGGGCAGGCAGCCGGCATCGAGCATGCGCTGGACGCAGGTGGCGGTGTAGACGCTCTGGTAGCCCTCAAGCATGCGGGAAGCGCAGGTGGTGCGCGTGCCCACGAGGTTCATGTTGTCCTTAATGGCCAGCGGCACGCCCGCGAGCGGGGGCAGCGGCTTGCCTGCGGCACGGTCGGCATCCACGCGCGCAGCGGCCTCGAGCGCAAGCTCGGGCGCCACCTGCAGGAATGCCTGGACCCCGCCCTCGCGCGCCTCGATGGCGGCAAGGGAGGCCTGGGCCACCTCGGTAGCGGTAAAGTCGCCGGCAGCAACGCCCGCGGCGATCTGGGCGGCGGTAAGGGAATCGAAGCTCTGTGCCATTACTCGCTCTCCCCCTCTCCCAAAATGGACGGCACGCGGAAGTAGCGGTCGCGCGCGCTGCCGGCGTTTTCGAGCGCGACGTCGAGCGGCAAATCGCGCTCGGGCTCGCGCAGGTCATCGCCCATCACGTTGGACAGGCTTCCGATGGGATGGAACGTGGGCTCCACGTCGGGCAAGTCATATTGCAAGACGGGCTCGAGCATCTGGACGGCGTCGTTCATGTAGGACGTCATCTGGGTGAGCTCGTCATCGGTCAGTGCGATCTTTGCGTACTCGGCGATGCCGCGCACGTCTTTCTCGCTGAGTGCCATAGGCGCTCCCTTCCGCATAACAGTTAAACCGCTCTAGTATACAAGGCAACGCCGGCTTGGAGCAGGCGCTTTACCCAAATGCAGCGAAAACGTAACGAGGGCGGCGGTTGACAGGCGGCGGGCTAGCGGTTCTGCAGCGAAACCGCACCGTCCATAGCGAAAACCGCGCCGCCCCACAACGAAAACCGTCGCGCACACAGCGAAAACCGTCCCGCCCGAAACGAAAAGCATCACAACATTCGACGCTTTTCGCCAAAATCGAGATTTTCATCGAATGTTGTGATGGTTTGGAAGTCCCGACCACCACAAAAGTGCCCGTCCCCTTTATGGTGGTTCTGAACGATGCTTTATGCCGAGGCCTTGGCCTTGCGGCGCTTACGGACCGCGTGAATCACGATGTCCAGCAGCAACAGCACAATGGCCACGACCACGATGAGAACGGCGAACTCGCGCTTGCCCCAGTGGCGGCCGGCCAGCGACTTTTGCTTGTCGACGTCCTTCTTGTTGTACTTGGTGCGCACGCAATGCACCAGCAGGCGATGGTCGTTCACCCCGTAGGGCGTGCAGGTGACGAGCGTCACCTTGTCGGCGCCGGGCTCGATGGTCAGCGACTCCATCTCCTCGGGCAGCACCACCTCGGAGTCCACCATCTTGTAGGCAAGCGTCTTGTTCATGGTGTGCAGCAGCACCAGGTCGCCGGGCTCCAGCGAATGGATGTCGTCGAACATGCTCAGGTTGCGCATGCCCGAGTGCGCGGTGAGCACGCAATGCGTCGAGGTGCCGCCCACCGGCAGGCTCGTGCCCTCCAGGTGGCCGACGCCCGCCATAAGGACTTCCTCGCTCGTGCCGTGGTAGATGGGCATGCTCACGTCGATGGAAGGGATCTCGACCCAGCTCATCATGGGGTCGCGGTCAAAGATGAGCTGCTGGGCGTAGGGCTCGATCTGGTCGGCGGGAAGCTCGGTGGCCTCACCCGCCAGCTGCTCGTTAAAGGAGCGCGCCTGGAGCAGGATGCGCTCGCGCTCCTCGGCAGACAGCGCGTCCACGGTGCTGGACACGGTGCCGATCTGGTTGAACACGCCCGAGGCCTCGAGCCGGTCCAAGATCCACGGCCAGGTCATAAGGCCCACGCCAATAAGGATGATGACGATGGTGATGAGCCGATCAGCCCAGCGCGGCAGCCGCTTGCGACGGCGTTTGGGCTTGGGCTTGGGCTGAGGGCTTGAGCCACCGTTGGCCGCGGCGTTGTTGCTCTTCATATGTTTGGCGCCCTGCACCATCACCGGTCACTCCTCTACAACTCAAGTTGTCTAAACAAATAATAGCCGATTAGCGAGCTTCCGCGCCGGACAACGCAGCCTGGCAGCATTGCGCAGTGCGAGTATGGGCCCGCATTTGAGTTTTCAAAATGTCCCGAATCGGCTGAGCGATTCGGGATACAATGTCAATAGAAAACGACGCACCCCGCGTAAGTGTATGAGAGCGCAGGCGGCCTAGTTTTCAGCTTTTGTTAAATGCCCGGGATCCGACCCCCGGGCATTCTTATTTGCGCTTGTTGCGGCGCAAACGCCTTCTACCGTCCGCACCGCGCGTGCGCCTACGGACCTTAAACCGAACCTCATACGAGTCAAGAAACGCGATGACGAACGAGCCCACCGCCGCGAGGGCGGCGAGCGCGTTAAGGAATTTCAGCATTTGGGGACCTCCGATCGAGTCGTCGGCCGCCCGCGCACGGGATGCGTCGCAAAGCCATTTTACTGCGGTTGCACGCACCGCGCCTGGTAAACGCGATTTTGACAAACATTTGTTCGATAGTTACACACACTATTCCTCGTCCGGCGGAGCCTGGCCGCATTGTCCGGGTTTGCCCGACGTGTTTACGTTTTCAAAATGTCTCGGATCGGCGAAACGATTCGGGATACAATAGCTACAGGAAACGACGCACCCCGCGTAAGTACTTAGGAGCGCGGGCGACCAGTTTCCGACGTTGTTAAATGCCCGGGATCCGACCCCCGGGCATTCTTATTTGCGCTTTCGGCGCAAATGCCTTCTGCCGTCCGCACCGCGCGTGCGCCTACGGACCTTAAACCGAACCTCATACGAGTCAAGAAACGCGATGACGGATGAGTCCGCATCGGACGGTGGAGGCTGCCTGTGTTGTCCAAAAAGAACGGGGCAGACTCCAGTGCGAAGTCTGCCCCGAAAAGAGAATGGCAAAGCAAGAACGTGGATGGACGAGAAAAGTGTCCGCAAGTCTCATGGCCATCACACCCCACCTGCCAAAGGGATGGGTGAGCGAGCGTTACTCCTGCTCGGACTCCTCAGCCTGCTTACGGCTGCGGATGAGGTACGCCACGCCGATGCACAGCACCGCGCCACCAGCGATCCAAGTGAAGGTCACGCCGTTGAGACCGGTGAGCGGGAGGTTGGAGCCCTTCTTATCGGTAACGGTGAGGTGCACCATGCCGTCAGTGGAGTTTTCGGCTTTTACGAGCGTCTGATTGTCTCCACCAGTTACCTCAGCCTTAGGGGTAACCACGGTGGTATCGTTCTCGGAAAGCTCACCGCGCGTAATGGTGAACGTGATGCCTTTGTCGCCGTGAGAGTTATCGTAGCCAGGTGCAGGAGTTTTTTCCTTCAGAATATACGTGCCTTCATCAAGACCAAGGACCTTTATCATTCCGTCCGTATCCGTCGAGAGAATTGCGCCGTCCTCAGCTTCGCTGTTCGCAGTTGTGCCGTCTTTCTTGATGAACTTACCAGTTCCGACCTCTTGCAGAGTAAACTCAACGTTTGCGAGAGCCGGTTTCGTCTCATCGGAACCAACCTTTTTAACATCAATGCCGTAGGTGTAGTCATAGGCAGGGTGGTCAACCGTGGTGCCAGTGTCATTTTTGGAGTGAGGGTTGTTAGAGTAGGTCAGAGTGACGGTGTTCTTTTGACCTTTGCCGAGCATGTCGGCGCTAACCTTCGTGGGGTCAAGCTTTGCCTTATAGTTCACATAGACCTTTGATTTGCCGTCAACGTTAATGATTGCGCCCTCGGTGTCATCTTCGTTTTTCGCATGGGCGTTTTTCAGATTTGAGAACGAAACCACAAGCTTGCCATCTGCATACTTTTTGCTGTAGCTATCAGGATGAACAACCTGATTGCCAATCTTGACCTCGACAACGGGATCATTGCCGTCAAGTTCGGGCGCCATCGTAGAAGGCAGCTCATCTGTAAAGGTATAGCTGTACTCATTATAAGTATTGATGTTGCTGGCCACGGTACCTGCAAGCTGATACTCAACCAGCTGATCGGATGCAGAGTCCGCAACCCTATTGGGCGCCTCGAAAACGTCCTTGTTCCCATCTGTCACAAAACTACCGTTGTTATCGTCCTTGACTGCCTTGGTAACGTTGGGGACATCCTTTTTGGAATCAACATTCACGTCCTCGCCGCCGACGACAGCAAAAATTGGCGAGGTATAAGCGTCGGTATTGCCGTTGGTTGTATCGGTAGCTACAGTCGAGCCAACACTTGCGGTCACAAAGAGCCAATAACCGGTATTCAGATTCTTAAAAGATCCCTTGCTGGAATCGCTTGGGTTTTCCCAAATTAGAGACGAGCCCTCAAGTGCGGCAGCAATCTTATCCAGCGTAGTGCCAGAGTCAACTTTGGCAGTCTGGCCAACTTTTTCACCGGCATTCTCTTTAATATACTCTGCCCAAGCCTGAGCGCCTTCATCCTCACCAGGAGCTTCCGTGACGTCAGCAAATGCACCGGTCACAACGTTTTTAACATCAGGCGATGCCCAATCGATATCGGAGAGCGTCTTGGGGCCATTCCAGCCGTCGCTATTCTTATCCTGCGTGACCTTTGCCTTGAAAATCTGGATACCCTTAAAGGTCGTATTCGTGTAGGTATCCTCCTTAATCGTCACGTTGCCGTTCTCGGCCACCATCGGCGTACCCGCCGCAAACGCCATGGTCACCGGGGCCATGACGCCACCAAAGCTCAACGCCGCCGTGAGGCCGGCGGTTACTGCCAGGCGTGCGATGTTCTTGCTCATGCTCATCTTCTTTTCCTCTGCTTTCTGCTCGAATTCCATTTGATCTAAATCTGTCTGTCTGTGTCTTAGCATCTACTTCGCTACGTCTCGCCCCGCTCTCTGTGGGGCTGCCAGCTACTCTTTATGGCTGCCACCTCCCCGCTTGACCAGGAGCGCGACCACGATGAGCGCGGCTCCGGCGACCGCTGCGGCGGCCGCGGCGTACATTGCCATATCGCCAGTCGAGGGCATAAAGCCTCCGGTGGTAATGCTAGGGGGTGTGCCGGTGGGCGTGTTGATGAGCGACGCCTCCAGGCTGCCCGTCGACCCGTCCGCGCTGTCGGCGCGCAGGGGCGACTCGGCCGTGATGGTGAGCTTGGGCTTGGCGGCGGCCACCTGGTCGACGTCCAGGCCCTCGGCCTTGACCGTCACGGAGCGCGTGCCCTCAAAGGCGGTGTAGCCCTTGGGCGCCTTGAGCTCGCGGACCTCCAGTTTGCCCGAGTCCACGCCCGAGACGGTCACGCGGCCGTCCTCGCCCGTGGTGACGGTGACCTTGCCCTCCGCATCCCACGTGCCGTCGGCCGCCAGTGTGCGACCGCGATCGTCGGTGATACTCAGAACCGCCCCGGCAAGCGGCTTGTCGCCGTCGCTGCCGCGCTTGGTGAGTGCGAGATCCCAGGTGTAGGCGCACGCATCGTCGCTCGGCGTGCGGGTAAAGCCGGCGTCGCCGGACTGGTCGGCAAAGGGAGAGCGCGGGTAGCGCAGGTAGACCTCGTTGGGGCTGCCCTTCGCGATGCCGTGGTTGCACGCGCTGCTGAGCGGCGCGTTGTACACGGCGACCACGCGGGCGCCCGCGGTGAAGGCGTCGGCCCCGCCGAGCGCGGCGATGAGGTCGCCGGTGCGCACGGTGAAGGTCTTGCCGTCGGCCGCTACCTTGGTGGCGCACTGAGCCGTGATGTCGGTCCAACCCTTCGCGGGCTCGGTGCCGGCGCGGCCGTCCTTGCCGGCCGAAACGGCGTCGAAGCCGCCGTCCGCGCCCGCCGCCACGTACACGCGCATGCTCGCGGCGACCTTGGAGGGGTCGAGCCCCGCGCTCATGGTGTCGACGAACTGCACCGTATAGGTGTCGTAGGCGGTGAGACCCGCCGGGACTGTGGCCGAGAGGCGCCAGTACAGGTCGTCGGCGACCGTGGCGTCGGCGGCCTTCTGCCAGGCGGCGGTGCTGTCCTCCAGCACGTGCTTGGCGACCTTGGGCGTCGCGGCCTTGGGCTTGACGGTGACGGCGCTGCCGCCCACCAGGGCCATGATCGGCGCGGTGCCGGCTTCGTTCTGGGAAATGGCGGCGTCGTCGGCGACGATGAGCCAGTAGCCACAGGACAGCTCGGCCGTCGTGCCCGCGTTAAGGGCCACGGACTCGGCGTCAGAGCTCTGGAGGGAACGAGCGAGCTGTGCGCTCAGCGCGCTCGTAAGGTGGGAATCGGTGTTGAGCCACTCGGCAGCTTCCTGCGCGGTGGTCTGGGAATTGGGCATGCCGGCGCTGTGCAGCACGGGCAGCGCGGCGTCGCGCACGGCGTCGCTTGCCCAGGCGAGGTCGGTGGCGATCTTGGCGTCGCTGTCGCCGTCGACGACGTTGGCGCTAAAGATCTGGTAGGCGTCGTAGCTGCTCGCCACGGTGCCGCTCACCGTGATGGAACCGGTCGAGGTCGGCGCGGCCTGCGCGGATGCGGGGAACACAACCGCGCAGGTGCCGATCAGGAGGGCAAGCAGCGCAAACAAGATCGGGAAGGAGCAAACTTTCTTATTCACGACGCTTACCTCCCTTCGCATTCGCCTTGCGACGAATGTGCATCCAGGCCGCAGCAGCGCAAAGCACCGCCGCGCCGGCAAGGTACGTCAGAGTGACGCCCGACATACCAGAAAGGGGTAAAGAGGTGGAGTAGGTGTTGGTGAAGGTGGGAAGGCTTTGGCCAGCGCCGGTGTCCTCGCCGTACTGCTTCGGTATCCGCTCATTCTCAGGAATTTCATTGCCTTTGGCATCGACGATCTGAGTGTAGGTCACATTGGTTGTGATTCCAGCATCGTCATCCTTTGCGACAACCGTAAGCTCATAGACCGACTGATCAAACTTGTAATGCGGATAGGTCGATCTTTCGCCCTTCTCGCGCACGTAGTACTTGAAGGTCTTGGAGGGGCCGCCCGTGGAGTCGCCCGGGTCGGGATTAGTCCTGATATCAGAGAGCGAGTACTTGAGCTCAATCTCATTACCATTGCCACCCAAGAATGAATGCGTCTGCTTATTTTCATTACCAGAGGTCACGGCAGTACCGATGATGTTGTCAAATTTGCTGTCTTTCGCAAGCTGAAGTGTAAACTCCTTCATCTCGCCACCCTCAACGACCTTAGTCGCCTTAGGAGTCCAGGAAACACTAGGGGTGTACTTGTTGGTGAATGTACTTCCCCCACCGGAGTCGGCAATCGAATAATAGCCATCATCATCTAGTCGCACATGGCCCTGAGAGTTAGCTGAACCCCCAGGATTCTTAGTCACGGACACATTATCAATCGTGTAGTTATAGACATTAAGATTTTTAGTCGAACTCGAATCATTCTTTATCGGAACAGACATAAGTACAGTCTTGTTATATTCGACTGTCACGTTAATCTCGTATACAGCATGATCGTAATCAACACCAGGAATATTGCCCGCATCTTCGACCAAGTAGTATGAGTATCTAATTTTGCCAGTATCACTCGCTAAGGGCTGCTTGCTAAGTTCAATGCTAAGGTCGTTGCTAAGGTCAAAGGTGATGTTGCCATCAGCGTTATTCGGGGCAGATTTAACCTGTTTGCAGCCACCATTGTTGAATGTTTCGCCATCCCAAGAGGGCGTCGACGCGCCATCCGAATCCTTACGGTAGACGGAGAAGGAGAACTGGCCTGTGTCGAGCGTCATGCTTTCCTTGGTCTGCTGATTTTTCAGCGCCTTGGTTGCCTTCAGCTTAAGGCTCGGGTAGACGTACGTATCCGCAGGCACGCCCAGGTACAAGTTGCCATTCGACATGATGCCGCCACCATGATCCCAGGAATAGTTGCCCGTGATGAAAGTTGTCGCTTCATTCTGCGCATCATTCCGCGCTTGAATCGCCGCCTTATCCCCGACCGTAACACCCGACATAACACCCGAGGTCAGGCCGATGCTTTTTTTTACCCCAACAGCACCGTTGGCGGGGATGTTGATAGCTTTTTCAAGTTCGATGCTTCCCGAGTACCGGGCGTCTCCACCACCAAGCATCTTACCGGTTACCACTGCGATCGGCGCATTGTGACCCCGCGCTGCGAGGAAGAAATCGGCATGACCGTTCTCGCGGAACTTGTCCGAGTTGTATGCATCTTGATCTTCAGTCTTATTAGTATCATCAGCACCACCAGCTGAAAGATGGGGCGTACCATCATTACCCGTGTTTTCTGCCGATTTGTACCCGTTTGCTTTTTGCTCACTGTTAGCAGACGAATTGCCAAAGATTGCCGTGCCCTTAGTGTTCGTTACCAACGTCTTGCCCGTCGGGCAGACTGCAACGCCGCCACCATAGCCGCCAGCGGTATTGCTGCTTATATACGAGTTGTATACAAACAGCCTGCCTGCGTTCTCCGCGATTTTCGAATCACCCTGAACAAAGATGCCGCCGCCGCCCCAGTCAAAGCGAGACATGCAGCAGTTGTTAGTGATGTAGACTTTGCTGCCTGGAGTGCCGTTGTTGTCTGGAGTGTCGCCAATCATCGCGTCAACCTTCTGGCCCACTCGGATGCCGGCACCTTCAGATCGGTAGCTCACGTTAGAGGCAATAATTCCTCCCGTAATGTTGAGCCATGCCATAGAACCGTTTCCCCACTGATCGGAAACGTAAACGCCGCCACCGGCTTCCCCGGAGTAGTTGCCGGTAATCTGGCCATCGGAAATGGTGACATGGGCGCCGTTTATGGCAGCAAGCCCAGCGCCACCATGGCAACCATAGCCATCCTTACCGCAGAAATTGGCATAGCGATTGTTCGTAATGTAACCGCCGGAAACAGTAACGCTGCCGCCATTTTCGGCCATGATGCCGCCACCATATCCGTTACTGTTAGTGCTATTACCGGAGATTACGCCGCCGGTCACCTTGACTGCAGATCTATTGGCATATACACCGCCGCCACTAGGAGCGCAGTTGCCAGCAATTACGCCGTTAGAAATGCTAAGAGTCGAATTATTGACAGATATTCCTGCGCCGGCACCATTGTGCCGACAATAACCTCCACAAACGTAACCACCGTTCATATTGACGGTCGACTCATTCTCCGCGTACACCAGGTTTCGGACATAGCAGTCTTTCTCTTGTGTGAGCACGCCGTTCTCAAGACTGAAATGACCGCCATTGATGTAGATGAGCTTCAGGTTTTCATTGCCACCGCATTCCACGATGGCGCCTTTAATATCGACGCTATGTTCGTAAAGCGTCTCAGTTGTCTTGGTTGTGTCTGTTGCACTCGGGGACGATTGGGTCACATAGTAGGTAAGGTTAGACGGAATGCCATTGTCGTAAGACAACACTGCTTTTTTACCATAATTGTTGGGATTTAAATCCTGACCCTGATCATTTAGCTGCTTGCCGCTGTCGACACTTTCACTCGGTTTATTAGGATCAGTATCCTTAATTGTAAGTGTCGCGCCACCGGTGATATTGAACAAAGACTGACCTTGACTCGTATGCTTAATCTTATGGCCGTTTAGATCCAGCGTGATATTGCTGCCGTCCTTGTTGAGCGTGATCGTCTCGCTGGTCTCAATATCATTCATAAGCTTGAAGCTAGCCGCATCACTTGCATTCTCCAGGCTTTTCAACCCGTCAGCTGTTCGTATTTCAGTGGATGCCGTTTTAGTCTGCCCACCTTCCGCAGCCAGCATTACGGCGTTGCCATCCGACAACTCGCCATCTTCGGCCTGCAGCTTACCTTCAGGCTGACCCTGCTCAACACCATTTGAAGGGTCGGCTTCGCCACCCTCTGCGTCGTCACTATTCTGGTTTTCGGTATCCCCGTTGTTGGTGTTGTCTACATCAGTAGACTCACTTGAGGAACCCCCCCCATCACAGTTTCCTCGGTAGGAGCTGTCTGGGAATCGTTGGCAATGGCCTGCGAGATCGGAGGCATGACGAGCGACAGCACCAGGCTCAACACGGAGGCTCCGCACAAAACGCCTGCCAGTACACGGCGCGTCGCTTTTTTACTCTGCTTAGTTTTTTCTGAATTCGCTTTCATCGATGTCTCCTCCCCAAGAGACCGCGATCTTGCTCTTTCACTATCAAACGTATCTGCGCAATCTGTAATTGCGCACGTTTATAGTTCATATTGTAACGATTGTTTGAACATCTAAGCAATAATACCGATAGTTTTGTAGCGAATTCTCAATTCTCTTGACATTTGCTCGGATTTACCTTCGTTTATTCGCTATCTATTTTTTGTTTCTGCTGGTAATTTAGTTGCCTATTATTTTTTAATGGCATTAGATTTATTTGCACAACATTTTGCTCAAGAGCAAACATCCTGTGAACGGTCGAAAATCGACCGTGAGCGGTAGGTCATTAACCGGGAGGAATAGACTACTAAATTGATGGGAATATCTTTAACCCATCGGTAGTTAGAAGCGTAATGTTCAGACAACGTTATTTGGGTTTTCGCGCAGATTTTAGGTATCAATTCGCCCAAATCGCCTGAAGCCACCGCAAAGGTGCCTGCTCCCTTTGTGGTGGTTCTCCCCCCGGCGCTACAGCAGATGCTCCTCGATAAAGATCGCGATGCCGTCTTTGTCGTTGCTCGCGGTTACAAAATCGGCGGCGGCACGGGTGGCATCGCTGCCATTTGCCATGGCCACGCCCACACCGGCGTCAGCCACCATGCAGGTGTCGTTGTCCGCATCGCCAAACACGCAGATGTCCTGGAGCTCCATGTCGTTGAGCTCCGCCACGCGCACAAGGCCGCGCGTCTTGGACACGCGCGGATCCATGAACTCGTAGAGCCGCTGCGTGGTTTGCAGAGCCGCTGCCTTAACAGTGTCATCGGCAAACGTCGACGCCCGCTCAATCACCTGCGGCATTACCTCGGGTGCCATGGTAAACATCACCTTGGGCTGCGGCTCGCGCAAAAACTCGGCAAAATCGACCACCTGGTAGGGAACGCCGTCGACGCGCGACAGGTGCTCGACGCACGCGTTGCTCTCGGGCACGTAGAACACGCCGTCTCGGGGGCAGACGGGCGTTGCCGGAAGGTCCGCCATGTGCTTGCAGATGCGCGCGATGGTCTCGCCCGGCAGCGGATAGCTCAGCTCGTTGATGTCGTGCGCGCGGTCGATGACCTCGGCGCCACCGCAGCCCACCATCACGTCTACCAGGCCTTCGATGCCCCAGAGCTCGTACATGGCCTCGGTCGCGTGGGCGTCGCGCCCGGTGCACAGGCCAAAGAGCACGCCGCGCTCGCGCAGGGCGCGGATCGCCGCCACGGTGCGCGGGGACACCGTGTGCTGGCTCGTGAGCAGCGTGCCGTCGATATCGCAGAACACGGCTTTGATGTGGCTGAAGGTGGTGTCCATGGGGGGCCTTTCTGGGTTGTGCGGCGGTGTGGGGTGTATTCGTGAACGGCGTACATGGTATACCAAGGCGCAGGCCGTTGGAGCTCGATCGCCACAAAGGTGCCTGCCCCCTTGTGGTGGCCGAACCCGCGGCGAAACCATCACAACATTCGACGTTTTTTGGCAAAATCGCGATTTTCGCTGAATGTTGTGATGGTTTTTACTGCTTTGCGGCACGATCCAAATGCCGGCGTCCAAACAGCAGCAGCGCCGCGGGAACCGCCGTCACAACCATGCCCGCACCAACGAGCGTCTGCTGCACGCCAAACGTCGCCGCCAGCCACGGGGCAATCGCCAGCGGGGCCACGCCGGCGAACATGTTGCCAAAACCCATGACCGAGTTCACGCGACCGAGCTGTTCGAGCGGAGCCGTCGTTTGCACGATAGTGTTGTGGAGCGGGTTGACGACACCCCAGGCCACGCCCAGGACAATCTGGCCGACAAGGGCTACGCCCACGTACGGCGTTCCCACGTAGAGCAGGCTTCCCAGGCCCACGGACATAAGCGCCACGAGCAGCGTTTTTAGGTTGGCCAGGTGCGGCGGCAAGCGGAGCGCGACCATGGCGCCCAGCACCGCGCCCACACCGCAAGCCGACGAGAGCCAGCCCATCCACTCAACACCGACGTGCAGAACATCACGGTAGAAGAACGACTCCAGCGGATCGAAGGCACCGTAGCCAAAGTTCGAAAGAAAGATGATGCAGAAAAGTAACGCGAGGACGCTGTTGGTAAAGACTGTCTTGATGCTGGTCGCGAAGGTGACGCGGGAAGATGTGTTGGGGTCGGGGCTTTGTCCCGCACGCTCCCCTTCCTCTGCCGAATCGGCATCCGCATGCCCGGCGACATGGCTGGTCTGCGGTCTAAAGCCCCAACCGGCGACGAGCGCCAGTACGGTAAAGATCATCATGAGCACGAACACCGCGCGTGACGATGTAGCCGCCGCGACAAAGCCGCCCAGCGTGGGGCCAACGATGATACTCACGTTTGAAAACATGGCGATGGCGGAGTTGATGTCTTTGAGCTCGACGGGGTCGTCGGTGAGGTAGGCTGGATAGGATGTGGCGATGGGCTGGGCGAACCCCATCACAAAGCCCAGGAGCACCGCGCCGAGCAAAACGATGCCGGTCGCGCTGCCAAAAACGAGGATCGCCACGCCGGTTGCCAGCGTGCCCACGATGCTCAGCAAGAAATGACGGCACGGGCCCCAGGCGTCGAGCGCCGCGCCACCCGCGAAGGATCCCAAGATCACGAATACGTTCATAAAAAGGACGGCCAGCGATGTCGCCACGACCGAGGCATCGTCCGCATAGGTGAGCGTTCCGATGACGCCGATAAAGTAGCTGGTCTGGAAGCCGGTGTAGATGAGAAAGCGCATCGCCACCAGGCGCTTGGCCTGCACGGACAGCGATGATCGAGGCTTTGAGAAAAGAGAGGCGAGCATGGAGACTCCTTGTTTCATACGAATGCGGACGACGGGAATGCGGACGACGGGCATTCGCCACCGTCTGTCAAATCAATCTATCCGCATGAAACATTAAGGACGCATCAGGACCCTTCTCTCCGTTTTTCGCTCAGTATGAACTACTTGGTAGATTGTAAGGCATGTCCCACACATCTACTAAAGCAAAAACCACCACAAAGGTGCCTGGCCCCTTTGTGGTGGTTGCGGCGTTTGCCCAGATAAAACCTGCCGAAATTAACCTGTCCCTTTTTGGCATGTTTTAGGCGAGATAGTCTTGAATCAAATCGCAGATGGCTCGGGCGTCGTTGATGTTGATGGCTCGGGTCGCAAAGCCGGCATCGAATGCCTGACGCGCCAGGGCTTCGTTGCAGGCAAGGGCCAGCGTGCGACCGTCGACCAGGTCGAGCGAGCTCTTGCCGCGCAGACGGTCGACACCGGAGCGCGCGACCACGATGTTGTCGAAGCCCTCGGTCTTGTAGCCCTCGATGATCACCACGTCGACATCGTTGTAACGCGACAGCAGCTCGCGCGCGGGCATCTCGTCCTCCTCGCGCGTGTCGGCGTACTCCGCCCAGCGCGTGGCGCAGATGAGTCCCACGTGCTTGGACCCGGCCTGGTGATGGCGCCAGGTGTCCTTAGCGGGCACATCGATATCAAAGCCGTGATGCCCATGATGCTTGAGCGAACCCACGCGCAGGCCGCGGCGGGTGAGCTCGGCGATAACCTTCTCGACAAGCGTGGTCTTGCCCGAGTTCTGGTAGCCGATAAACGCGATCGCGGGGACGGCCGGTGTCGGAGCTGCGGGTGCGACGGCGACGGGTGCGTTCGCGGATGCGTTACCGTCTGCGGCGGCAGCCTCAACAGCAGCAACCTGACGCTCGGCACGATTCCACACGCCCGAGCGGCCGCCCTCCTTGTGCAGAAGGCGCACGTCGACGATTTCCATGCCGCGATCGACCGCCTTGCACATGTCATAGATCGTTAGGCACGCGGCACTCGCTCCAGTCAGGGCCTCCATCTCGATACCCGTCTTACCCGTCACGCCGGCCGTAACCAGTACATGAAAGCCAACCTGCCCGTCAACGCGCGCCGGCGCCCAGCCCTCGGGCACGTCCTCGGCCGGCGTCCCCGCCGGAGCGATGGGCTCGATATCGCACTTGCTCTTGGTAATGAGCAGCGGATGGCACATGGGAATTATATCGCTCGTACGTTTGATGGCCATAATGCCCGCCACGCGTGCGCAGGCAAGCACGTCGCCCTTTTTGGCGCGGTCCTGCAGCACCATGGCCTGCGTCTCGGGGTGCATGAGGATGGTGCCCTCGGCGATGGCGATGCGATGAGTCTCGGCCTTGTCGGACACGTCGACCATGCGTACCTCGCCCTTGGCGTCCACGTGTGTCAGCTCGTCGCGACGGGCGTCACGGGCGGGCTCGGTGGCAGCACTGGCAGTCGGCTGCACGGACGCGTCAGCGCTGTCAGCATTCGCCGCAGCCGTGACTTTGTGGGCAGACATCGCGGCCCTGCGAGCGGCCTTGGTGGCATCGGCGTACCTGCTCTTGGCCATATGATCATCCTCCGATTTGGGACATAAATCGTTGCGTGCCCTCAATTATCGCGTGTTCCTGCGGTTTGTGGGCCACGGCATCGCGCCAAATCGAAAGTACCTGCATATCATCACCACGGCGCAACGCCTCACGCACCGAATACTCGGCATCGCTGAACAGGCACGGACGCACGTTGCCATCGGCCGTCAGGCGCAGGCGGTTGCAATTCGCACAAAAATGGTTGGACATGGCGCTGATGAAACCGACCGTTCCCGCCGCGCCCGGAAAGTGCCAGTAGCGCGCAGGGCCCGCGCCGGCAGGAGCGTCGTTGATGTCGAGCGGCTCGAGCTCGCCCAGCCCCGCCGCGGCGGCCCCGGCATTGATGCGCGCCCGCAGCTCATCACTCGGCACGGTATCGCTCGCGTCCCACAGCTCGGGATTGAGCGCGGGCGCATGCGGGTCCACAGCGCAATGCGAGCTCGTGCGCTCGTCACCGATGGGCATGTATTCGATAAAGCGCAGGTGGATGGGGCGGTCGACGGTCAGCCGTGCGAGAGCCGCCACATCCTGGTTGAGCCGGCGCACAACAACGCAGTTCACCTTAACGGGCTCAAAGCCCCAAGCCAGCGCCGCGTCGATGCCAGCCATGGTCTGCTCGAGCCGGCCCAGGCGCGTAATCTTTCCAAACAGCGTAGGGTCGAGCGTGTCGAGCGAAATGTTGACGCGGTTAAGCCCGGCATCTTTGAGCTGCGGCGCCAACTTGGGTAGCAGGGCGCCATTGGTGGTGAGCGAGATGTCCTCGATCTGCGGAATCGCGCGGATGTCACGAATGAGCGGGATGATACGGCGGCTGACCAGCGGCTCGCCGCCCGTCAGGCGCACGCGGCGAATGCCCTCCCCCGCCACCATGCGCACAAAGCGGGCGATTTCCTCGGCACTGAGTAGCTCGTCGTGCGCGCGGGGCGCCACGCCATCGGCCGGCATGCAGTAAATGCAGCGGAAATTGCACTTGTCGGTAACGGCAATGCGCAGGTAGTTGATGTCGCGGCCAAAACCGTCATGTTGCACGCGGTCGCTCACGCAGCCCTCCCCTCGCGCGGCGTTTTATTCTTCGGAAAACATAATACCCCACGAGAGAATCATGCCGACACCCGTACGACAGGACAGGTCGCTTCGAGCAAAACGGACTTTCCAAGCCCATCCTCAACACGCAAACCATCACAACATTCGATGCTTTTCCCGTTTTTGGCAAAAAACGTCGAATGTTGTGATGGTTTGCCTGCCCACGGCACCCCGCAGAAGGACCGGAACGTCCCTAAAGGCCGCCGTCCCAGTGCCGAATCACGAATTGTCGTAGGTCGTTCTGACGTTTCTGGAACGCTTCGCTTCGGTCGCACTTAAGGCCCATAGCGAGCGCGATGGCATTCATTGCCCGATGCAATTGCAGTTGATGGGCAAACTGAGTCCCGGTGAGGACGATCATCTTAAAGCCCAGCGCGCTCAGCACGGTCATACGCTCCGCATCCGACGCGCTGCGCTGTTTATCAAGATGGTCCGAGCCGTTGTATTCAATCCCCGTACCGCTCGCAGGCGCATATACGTCGATCTCGAAATACCCGGCCTTAGCGAGATACTTGAACTCGTTGGGAACATCGACCCGATGGTTGAGCTCGATCTTGGCGTATCCCAGCCCGCCCTGGGAACGTTTTGCTACGACCATGATTGCGGTGGCCGTCTCCATGGGCGAACGCGCGCCATCGTGCACGCGCTTGAGCACGGCGGCCGCGCGTATAGCCCCCTGACGAGATCGGTTCTCATTGCAATAGGCAATCAAGTCGGCAACGGTGTACCTCTGCCCCATCTCGACATAATCGCCTGTCGACAGATGATTCAAATGGTATCGGGCGCAGATTTCGTAGCCATATTCCAGCTGCTCGGGCTCGCTCATCCACGAACCCGCTTGGACAAAGCACATGGCCTCATCAACCACCAGAAGGCCCTCTGCCACCTCGATAAGATGGCCTGGAGGTACCGGCGCCCCAAACACGTGGCACCTAAATCCAGCCGGCGTCGAGCGCTCAAAATCGAAGTTGACGAGCGTGTCGATATGATCGAGCTCTTCTCGTGGAATACCAAGTGAGACCAGATAGTCGGTAACGATCCCAACTGCCGTTGAAGCCCTCAGCCCCTTGGCATCGAGTCCCAATTTGGGCAGGCCCGCGGTCGGCTCCGCCTCGTTAGCAAGCGAGTCCTCATCGTATAGGCTGCTTGCTCGCGAGAGCGGCTCAAACGGACGCTCCACGTTGTGGTACAGCCAGGCAGTCTTATGGGACAGGACGATCGGCAGGTCCATGAGCCCTCCAATGGAGTCGGATAACCAACCTTATTCCCCTGCCCACGGGTCCGCACACCTTCGCGCGCAAGAAAGCGATTCCGCCCGGTCGAGTGGCAGAAAAACCATCACAACATTCGACGCTTTTCCCGATTTTGGCAAAAAACGTCGAATGTTGTGATGGTTTGAGGCGAGGTGAGAGGCACGGAGGGGTCAAAGCATCGTGCTCGAACGGGTTAATCCAACTCTTTTAAGCCATGCGCCAGCTGCCAGTACTCGCCGTGCTGGGCGAGCAGCTCTTCGTGCGTGCCGCGCTCGATGATGCGGCCGTGTTCGAGGACCATGATGGCGTCGGCGTCGCGGACAGTGGACAGGCGGTGCGCGATCATAAACGTGGTGCGACCGCGCATGATGCGGTCCATACCGCGCTCGATGAGCTTTTCGGTACGCGTGTCAATGGAGCTCGTGGCCTCGTCCAGGATGAGCACCGGCGGATCGGCGACGGCCACGCGCGCGATGGCGAGCAGCTGACGCTGGCCCTGCGACAGGTTGGCGCCGTCGGCCGTGACCGGTGTGTCGTAGCCCCGCGGCAGGCGGCGGATAAACGAGTCGGCGCAGGCGGCCTCGGCAGCGGCGCGCACCTCCTCGTCGGTCGCGTCGAGCTTGCCAAAGCGGATGTTCTGCGCAATGGTGCCGCTAAACAGGTGCGTGTCCTGCAGCACAATGCCGAGCGACCCGCGCAGGCTGGCCTTGGCAATGTGCTTGACGTCGATGCCGTCGTACGTGATCTCGCCGTCATCGACCTCGTAGAAGCGGTTGATGAGGTTGGTGATGGTCGTCTTGCCGGCGCCCGTGGAGCCCACAAACGCAATCTTTTGCCCCGGCTTGGCAAACAGGTTGAGGTCCGTGAGCACGCGGGCGCCCGGCACGTAGGAAAAGTCCACGGCATGGAAGCGCACGTCGCCGGCAAGCGGGACCAAGCCGCACGTGAGCTCGGTGCCGTCGGCGGCCACCGCGCGGCCTGACTCATCAACGGCTGCCACGTCATGCAAGTGCCCGTACGCGCCCACGCCCTGGCCCTCGGGAATCTTCCACGCCCACGCGGCGTCGCCCGTCTGCACCAGCTCCACGCAGCCCTCGTCCACCTCGGGCTCAAGGTCCATAGCCGCAAACAGGCGCTCGGCACCGGCCAACGCGTTGAGCAAGAAGTTGCCGAGCTGCGTAAACTGGTTGATGGGCATGGCGGCCTGGCGCACAAAGACCAGGTAGCTTGCAAGTGCGCCCACATCGGCGAGCCCCTTGATGCAGAGCATGCCGCCCGCCACGGCGACGATGGCATAGTTGACGTAGCCAATCACGACGGTCATGGGCACCATGGAGTTGGCATAGCTCACGGCGGCGGTGCCGGTGCGGCGAAGCTCGTCGTTGCGGCAGGTGAAGCCGGCGACATTCGCTGCCTCACGGTTAAAGACCTTGATGACCTTTTGGCCCGAGACCATTTCTTCGATATATCCGTCCAGGTCGCCAAGCGATGCCTGCTGGGCGGCAAAGAAACGCTTAGAGCGCGCGCCCGAGTAGCGCGCATACAGCACAATGGCCGCATCGCACACGAGTGTGATAATCGTGAGCTGCCAGTTAAGGATGATGAGCATAGCCGTGGTGCCCACAACCTGAATGGCGGCCTGAATCACGTTGGCAAAGCTGTTGTTGAGCGCCTCGGAGACGGTGTCGACGTCGTTGGTGAAAAAACTCATGATGTCGCCCGAGCGCGTGCTGTCAAAATAACTGAGCGGCAGCGTCTGGATGTGCGCGAACAGGTCGCGGCGAATATCGGACACCACGTGTTGGGCCGCGCGCACCATAATCTGCGAGTAGCCCAGGGCCGAGAGCACGCCCGCAGCGTAGATGATCGCCGTCAGGATGACCTGCTTGGCGAGCAGTTCCTCCCCGCCCGTGGCCAAACCGTTAACGATGGGGCGCACCATGTAGGTGCCGGCGAGGCTCGCGATGGCGGCAACGGAGGCGAGCACGCCCACCGCGAGCAACGAGAACTTGGCATGCCCCATGTAGGAGAGCAAGCGGCGTACAGTGCGCTTGAGGTCGGCCGGGCGTGCTTGGGCTGCGGTCTTAGGCATGGCGCTCACCCCCTTCCAAGGGTGATCCGCATACGACGGAGGAAAACGGATCATTCGCGCAACCATCGTCGCTGCCGTCGCCGGCGTCCGCGTTCCTCGCAAACTCCATCTGCGAGGCATAAATCTCCTGGTATATGTTGTCGCCCGCTAGCAGTTCCTCGTGCGTGCCCACGCCGTGGACACGACCGTCGTCCAATACCACAATGCGATCGGCATCCATGACACTCGCGATGCGCTGGGCGATGATGAGCACGGTCGCATCGGGAATCCGAGCGATGTGCTCGCGAATCTTTGCGTCGGTCGCCATATCGACCGCGCTGGTGGAGTCATCAAAAATGAGCACGCGCGGATGCTTGAGCAGCGTGCGCGCGATGCACAGGCGTTGCTTCTGGCCACCCGAGACACCGGCGCCGCCTTGGCCCAACTCGCCGTCCAGCCCGCCGATGCGATCAAGGAACTCGTCCACGCACGCCGCGCGGCAAGCCGCGAGGAGCTCATCGTCCGACGCCTGCGGATTGCCCCACTGCAGATTCTCGCGCACGGTGCCCGTAAACAGCACGTTCTTTTGCAGCACAATGCCCACGGCGTCGCGTAGGGTCGCGAGGTCGTAGTCACGCACGTCACGTCCGCCCACAAGCACGGCGCCCTCGGTAGCGTCGTACAGGCGCGCAATCAGCTGCACAAGTGAGCTCTTGCCCGAGCCCGTGCCGCCGAGGATGCCCACCGTCGAGCCGCTCTCGATGCGAAGGTCGATATGCTCGAGCACATCCTCGGCTGCATCCGTGCGGTATTTAAAGGAAACGTCGCGAAACTCGATACTGCCGTCCGCTGGCGCCGCAATCGCGAGGTCTCCCGCGGGGTTGGCGATAAAGGGCTCCTCATCGAGCACCTCGGCGATACGGCCCACACTCGTAAGAGCGCGCGTGAGCAGCAAAAACACGTTGGAAATCATCATGAGCGAATTCATGATCAGCAGCACGTAGCTCATAAAGCCCGTGAGCGAGCCCACGCCCAGCTTGCCGGCGAGAATCATGCGGCCGCCAATCCACAGGATGGAGAGCGCAGCCACGTACATCGACAGCTGAAACACCGGCAGGTTGAGCACCGCGCTGCCAAAGGTCTTTGTCGCAGTGCGCGCGAGCTCGGTATTGACGGTGTCGAACTTGGCCTCCTCGTGCTCGGTACGAACGTAGGCCTTGACGGCACGCACGGCGGTGAGGTCTTCCTGTACCACGCCGTTGAGGTGGTCCATCGAGGTCTGGAGTTGGCGGTAGAGCGGGCTCACGCGATAGGTGATGACGCCCAGCACGATTGCCAGCACGGGCAAGATGATCGCAAAGACGGTGGCGAGCGGGCGCGACAGCATCAGCGCGTAGATAAGGCCGACGATAAGCGTCACCGGGCCGCGCACCATAGGGCGAAAGCCGTTGCCCACAGCATTTTGGATAACGGTGATGTCCGTGGTCATGCGGGTGACGAGCGAGCTGGCGTCGTAGTTGTCCAGGTTGCCAAAGGCGAGCGTTTGAATCTTTTTGTACTCGGCCTCGCGCAGGTTAGCGCCTAGGCCCGAGGCAACGCGGGCGGACGTGCGGGCATAACCCAAGCCCAGTACCAGCGAAAGCGCAGCGCACACCAACATGTACGCACCCTGTAGCAGCATGTAGTTGATATCACCCGCAGGCACGCCCACATCGATGATGTTGGCCATGATGACCGGGATAAACAGCTCGAGCACCGTCTCGACCGACACAAAGAACACGCCGAGGATGGCATCGCGACGGTATGCCCCTAGATAGGAAAACAGTATTTTGAGATTGCGCACGCAGGTTCAACCCCCATCAAACGTTGTTCGCAAATGCACGTATTATTGCGCGCCGAATAATGGTGTCAAGTATTCCGAAATCGTTTTCTGCAAGGTTAGCGCCGGCGGCGAGTTCTCGTGATGTGTGTCCATATTCACTCGGAATAATGGTGCGCGAGACTTTTTCGCTTCGGCGTCAACACAAACCTTGACTCTACAATCGTTGTAGGGTTTTCACTACACTGGTACGTAAACGAACCCAGCCAGAAAGCCCCGCCCATGGAACACGACCTCACACGCGGCAATGTCCTTAAGACCATCGCGGTCTTTGCCCTGCCCTATATGCTCTCGTACTTTTTGCAGATGCTCTACGGCATGGCCGACCTGTACATGATGGGGCAGTTTAGCGGCGCCGCCGGCATCACCGCCGTGGCAAATGGCGCTCAGACGCTCTATATGATTACCGTGGCACTCGTGGGCCTGGCCATGGGAACGACGGTGATCGTCGGTCTCGCCGTGGGCTCGCGCCGCTTCGACCGCGCCGAGACCGCCATCGGCAATACCATCACGCTCTTTATGGGCGTCTCGGTGGTGCTGGCCGCTGTCCTGCTCGCGCTGTGCCCGCAAATCGTGGCACTCATTGGCACGCCGGCCGAGGCGGTCGAAGGAACCGCCGCCTACCTGCGCATCTGCTTTGTCGGCATTCCGTTTATCGCCGCATACAACATCCTCTCGGCCATCTTTCGCGGGTTGGGCGATTCGCGCTCGCCTATGTACGTGATCGGCGTGGCATGCATCATCAACATCGCGCTCGATTTTCTGTTTATCGGGCACATGGGGCTCGGCCCCGTGGGCGCGGCACTCGGCACGGTGACCGCGCAGACGGCCAGCGTTGCCCTCGCGCTCGTGTGGCTTAAGAGCCGCCGCACGAACATCCACGTTAAGCGCAGCGACCTGCGCCCCCAGCCCGAGGTGCTCGGCAGTATTCTTAAGATCGGCGTGCCCGTGGCCGTGCAGGACGGCTGCATCCAGGTGGCGTTTATGTTTATCACCGTCATCGCCAACCACCGCGGCTTGGTCGACGCCGCCGCCGTGGGCCTGGTCGAGAAGATGATCAGCTTCTTGTTCATTGTGCCGAGCTCCATGGGCGCCACCGTCAGCGCACTCACGGCGCAAAACGTCGGCGCGGGCAAGGGTGACCGCGCGCGTCAGGTACTCAAAGATGCCATGACGATCTCGGTGGTGTACGGCTGCCTGATCACGGCGCTGATGTGGCTGGTGGCACCGGCGTTTATTGGCTTTTTTGCCAAGGACGCCGCGGTGGTCGCCGCCGGCACCGGCTATATGCGCAGTTATATTTTCGACGCGATTTTTGCCGGCATCCACATTTGCTTTAGCGGCTTTTTCGCTGCATACGGCAAGAGCTATATCGGCTTTGCGCACAACGTGCTGGCCGTGGCGCTCATTCGCGTGCCAGGCGCGTGGCTGCTGTCGAACGCCTATTCCGATACGTTGTTTCCCATGGGCATCGCCTCGCCGTGCGGATCGATTTTGTCGGCGGTCATCTGTGTTGTCGCGTTTACCGTGCTCAACCGGCGCGGGGCTTTTGACAAGTTGGTGGCGTAGCGGGGCGACACAGGCTGGCACCTCTCCCCTGCTTTTTACCGAAAGGAGCGATCCTGTGACCGACACGCCAAGTGAACATACTGAGGGCCTGCTCCGCATTGGCGAGATTGCGCGCCTGTTTAACCTGAGCGTGGGCACGCTACGTCATTACGAGCAGATGGGCTTGCTGGATCCGGCGCACATCGATCCGGCAAGTGGATACCGCTACTACGGATCGCGGCAGCTCTCCACCCTCAACACCATCAGTCATCTGCGTGTTCTCGACTTGCCGCTCACACAAATCCGTGAGTTTGTGACCACGCGCGATGTGGACCTCATGCAGCGGCAGCTGGCGCAGCAGCAGGAGCTCATCGAGCGCAAGCGCCGCGAGCTGGAGCGCGTGTCGCGCAAGATCGACAACCGGCTTGCCCTGCTTCACGATGCCCTGAACACCGAGCTCGATACCATTTGCACAATCGATGCGCCCGAGCTTCGCTGCGCCGTATTGCGCGAACGCGTCAAGCCTACCGACGCCTATGCGCTGGAGTGGCAGATTCGTCAGCTGCAGAAGGGCCAGCACGAGACCTTTGTCTTTCTGGGCAACTTAGGCGTCGGGATTAGCGCCGTGCGCCTCGCCGCCGGCGACTTTGACGGCTACGACGAGGTCTTTATGCTGCTCGATGACACGGACGATTACCTGGGCGATGTCGAAGTACGTCCCGCCGCGCGGTGTCTGACGGTCAGCTTCCGCGGCACGCACGGTCAGGCGGCCCCGCGCTATGAGCGCTTACTCGATTACATGCACGAGCGCGACCTGTCCCCCGCCGGTCCCTCGCGCGAAATCGCCCTCATCGACGACATCATCAGCGACGACCCAGGGGCGTATGTGACGAGGATCGCGATACCGGTCCGCTAATCACTACCATTTATCGAGCAATTCCATCCATTTACCTTAATCCGAATTAGATTGTATTATGTAGCAAATAAAATGACAGCATATTGCCCCCCATAGGCAGGAGACATTATGCCCAGAGTTCAATCACGTCGCTCGTTTCTTCTCGGCCTAGCCTCGATCATCGGCTTATCCGCGTCACGCCCAACAAGAGTATTCGCTGCCGACTCAAACTCATCCGTCGCTTTTACATCAGACCTAGCACAAGACTACGCGCTTTCCCTGTTGCCCATCGTCGACGGATCCGCGAACTTAGAGATCGAGCAAATCGTTCCCGTATGCCAACAAATCGGCCTTATCTGTGGCTATGAAATCAGTGTCACAAGGGAAGGAAGCCCTTACGGTTATTTAATACTTGACGCATCATATCCTGGGCTTCTGAAGGAGATAACCCTCGGCGATACCATTCTTCCGATTTCAGCTTCTCTATCAAACGCCATTTCAACTTATTCCGGCCAACAGGCCACAAACCCAACCGTACTAATTTCGTACAACGATATTGAATATGGAACTTTGGTGCCAGGAACTAGAGACTGTGTAACCAACTATAACAATATACGGTCTGTCCCGATTGTCACCGAAAAGGGTATAGCACCTCAAAGCAATAACCCAACTTCATGGAATGCAGTCATTATCAATGAAGATGACTTGATGTTGCATTTCCAAATAGACGATTTAAACGGAATACCGTTCCGAGGAGTCTCGGAATCATTAGTTGAAGCCCGCACTAATAAGTATGCATGCGTCGTTTCTGCCTTGTACGCTGTATCAATGCATTACGGTCTCACCAGTTCAAACGCTAATCAATTTAATCCCGATTATTATAAAGAAATATGGAACGTCACTGGCACAACAACGTATAAGACCAATGATCAGGGCGTCGAGTACGGAAGCACGATCATCCCAGATGGAATTGTTCCGTTTAAAAGTCTTGCCGCTCAAAAGGGTAGAGCACTTAATACTCAATTTTTCGGTTATCAGCCTCAATTCGCTCAGTACAGAGCAACTATCGATCAAGGGAATATCGGCTTGTATCATATGTGGATCAACAGCCGAAACAGTGAAGGATCCGTCGAGCTATCAGGTCATACAGTCACGGTAACTGGCTATCTTACTGGGCATAATGGAAGCTCTGGCATCGAACTGCAGTGGCTCGAAGTATTCGACGGATGGAACACTTATCCCCGAGCGATTAACTATGCAACGCCCAATATGGTCAAATTGAACGGAACAGTCTTTTGGTAGACCGGATGGCACCATCAAAATGCTATGGCACCACGGCCTTTGCCCTGGTTACGATATTGGTGATTTTCGCTATGTTTGCATCCGTTTCTTCATGCACAGATAGAGCCCGCTATAGCGGAGGAGATGATTACATTGTCTTTGGAGCCGGCAGCGTTCATTCTATTGAGGGAACGGAACTCGTAATCCAAACAGACAACAGTCCCCGCTACACCGACGCTGGAAAGCAAACCCGGATTACATTCCCCTCATCTGGCCGAATCAAAGACAAGCTTTCCCAAATCAAAGTTGGGACAAGAGTTTCCTACTCACGCTTTGAGTCGGTAGACGCATCTGGATCATACGAGGGAAACGATATCGAAATTGAACAGGCAAACACTATAAGGAGATGTTGAGGAACTGAGCCTCTGCGCAGCTCCTCAACAAATCATTATGCCTCCGGGACCCTACCCGTCGCCAAAATCTGTTCAAGTGCCGCCTCATCCAACACGGGCACACCCAGCTGCTCGGCCTTGGTGAGCTTGGAGCCCGCTTTGGGGCCGGCGACCAGGTAGCTCGTCTTCTTTGAAACACTGCCCGAAACCTTGGCACCGAGTACCTTGAGCGCCGCACCTGCCTCGTCGCGGGTGCGGTTGACGAGCGTGCCGGTGAGCACGAAGGTCAGACCCGCGAGCGGCTGTGCGTCGGCGAGCTCGCCCGCCACGCCAGCGTCGGCTGCGGCTTGCGCATGCGCGGCGCCCAGGTCGACCTCGAGCGAAAGGCCCGCTTGGCGCAGACGTTCCAGCACGGCAAGGTTTTCGGGCACGGCCAGGAACTGCTTGACGCTCGCCGCAATCTTGGGACCGATGCCCTCGCACTCGGCGATGTCCTCTTCGCTCGCCAAGATAAGCTTGTCGATCGACAGGAATCGCTCGGCGATGACCTCACCCACACTCTTGCCCACGTGGCGGATGCCCAGGGCAAACAGCACGCGACCGAGCGGCTGGCTCTTGGACTTGTTGAGCTCGGCGATGATTTTCTCGGCCGTCTTGAGGCCTACCGGAATGGGGTCGCCCTTCTTGACGCCCTTTTTGCTGTTGGAGCTGGCATAGGTGCGGCCCGTGTCCAGGCCGGCGATGTCGTCGACCGTGAGCTGGTAGAAGTCTGCGACATCGTGGATCAGCCCGGCGGCGATCATCTTGTCGACGATCTCGTCGCCTAGGCCGTCGACGTCCATGCAGCCGCGGCTCACCCAGTGAAGCAGGCGCTCCTTGAGCTGCGCGGGGCAGTCGATGGAGACGCAACGGTAGGCCACCTCGCCATCCTCGTGGACCACGGGGCTGCCGCACACGGGGCAGACCTCGGGCATCTGCCAGTCGACCGAATCGGCCGGGCGCTTGTCGAGCACCGGGCCCACGACCTCGGGGATTACGTCGCCTGCCTTGTGCACGATGATAGTGTCGCCCTCGCGCACGTTTTTTCGGCGGATCTCGTCGATGTTGTGCAGCGTGGCGCGCGCGATGGTGGAGCCGGCGACCGTCACCGGGTCGAACTCGGCGACCGGCGTGAGCACACCGGTGCGGCCCACCTGGATGCGAATTTCGCGCAGGATGGTCTGCTTTTCCTCGGGCGGAAACTTAAAGGCGATGGCCCAGCGCGGTGCGCGGGCGGTAAAGCCCAGGTCGAGCTGCTGCTGAAAGCTGTCGACCTTTACGACCACGCCGTCGATGTCATAGTCCAGATCGCCGCGGTGCTCGAGCGCCTGGGCGCAGAACTCGTGAACCTCGGCCGGCGTGGCGCAGCGTGCCACATTGGGGTTGACGCTAAAACCGGCGCTGCGCAGCCAGTCAAGAAACTCGCGCTGGCTGTGGACATGCAGTGGGTCAGTATCGGCGATGGCATAGATAAAGGTAGCGAGATCGCGGCGCGCCGTGATCTTGGGATCTTTTTGGCGCAGGCTGCCGGCGGCGGCGTTGCGCGGGTTGGCGAAGGGGTCGCGTCCCTCGGCATCGGCCTCTTCATTCAGGCGGACAAAGCTACCCTTGGGCATATAGACCTCGCCGCGTACCTCGATGGTGCGCTCGCGGTCGGCGCCCATGTGGGCGAGCGCCGGCTCGGACAGGTGCATGGGCACATCCTTGATGGTACGCACATTGAGCGATACGTCCTCGCCCGTGGTGCCATCGCCGCGCGTGGCCGCGCGCACGAAAGTGCCGTTTTGGTAGGTAAGCGCCACGCCCAGACCGTCAATCTTAAGCTCGCAGGTATAGGTGACGCTACCTGCGCCGAGCGCATCCTCGGTTCGTTGGAGCCACGCGTCGAGCTCGTCCAGATCCATGGCATCGTCCATGGAATACATGCGTGCCATGTGCGTGACCGGCGTAAACTGCTCGCTCACGTAGCCGCCCACACGCTGGGTATAGCTGTCGGGCGTCACCAGGTCGGGGTAGGTGGCCTCGATTTCCTGCAGCTCAACGAGCATTTTGTCAAAGGCGGTGTCCGTGATCTCGGGCGCATCGAGCATGTAGTAGCGATAGGCGTGGTAATCGAGCTCGTGGCGCAGCTCGGCCGCACGCGCTGCCGCCTGGGCATGGGCGTCGGTCGGCGCGGCGGCATCCGCACTCGCGGGCGTTTCGGTATCGATGTCCACACCGTCACCAAACAGGCTCGATTGCTCCATAGCGGCACTCCTTCGCTCGATTTCAAACGGATACAAGAGTACCACCGGTCACGATGGGGCCGAATAACCCTTTCGAACCGCACCGAATCGGCAGCGCCCGGACCGGGGTGGATCGCGCGATCAAACCATGCCCTTGTCAGCCCCAAGTGATCCGTTTTCCTCCGTCCCCAACGGATCAATAAGAAAAGAGGGGCTGTCCCGCGTTGGTGGGACAGCCCCTCTGGCATTGGTATGTGCGAAACGGCTCGCTAGAACCCCTGGCCGTAACCTTGACCCTGGCCCTGCTGGCCCAGCAGCTCCTCCAGATACTGGCGCAGCTGCTCGTCGGTAATACCGCCGTTGCCGGTATCGGTCGAACTGTCGTCCTGCTGCTGGTTCTGCAGCTCTTCATCGGAGCCCAGCTCGACGGTGACCTTCTTCTCTTCCTTGCCGCGCATGAGCGTGATCTCGACCTTCTCGCCCACCTCGTGGCTGCGCAGTGCGATGATCAGGCCATCGGCGCTCGTGATCTCGTCGTCGCCCAGCTTGGTGATGACGTCGCCCTCCTGAATTCCGGCCTTAGCAGCAGGACCATCCTCAACGACGCTCGCCACATAGGCGCCGCTATCGGTACTCAGCTTGTTGGTGCGGGCGTTGAGCGCGTTGACGCTCGAAAGCGTGGCACCCAGGTACGGATGAACCGGCGTCTTGCCGCCGATAATCTGGTCGGCAATGTTCTTGGCGTAGTTAACGGGAATAGCAAAGCCCACGCCCGAGCTGGAGCCCGAGTAGCTCTCGATGAGCGAGTTAATACCCACGAGCTCGCCGTTGTCGTTAACGAGCGCGCCACCGGAATTGCCCGGGTTGATGGCGGCATCGGTCTGGATCATGTTGGCATAGATGGTATTGCCGCTGGTAGAGCTCATGGCCGTGGAGCGATAGAGCGCCGAGACGATGCCCGTGGAGACAGACTGTTCGTTGCCAAACGGCGAACCGATGGCCATAACCCACTCGCCCACGTTGAGCTTGGAGGAGTCGCCAATCTCGATCGGCGTAAGCTTGGAGGCGTCTGCATCCTTGAGCTTGATGACGGCTAGGTCGCTCGAAGCATCGTTGCCCACGAACTCGGCCTCGTAGGTGGTGCCGTCGTCCATGGTCACCACGTACTGGTCGTAACCATCGACCACGTGGTTGTTGGTGAGGATATGGCCCTCGGTATCGAGCACCACGCCCGAACCAACGCTGCCCGAGCTATCCGACTCATCAGCAGACTGCGAAAGCGAGCCATTCTGGCTGCCGCTCGAAGTGGCGGTAATGGAAACCACGGAGGGCAGGGCCTTGGCAGAAACGGCCTCGGCCAGCGTGGTGTCCTCGGAGTCGATCGTGATCTTTTGCGTCGACGAACCCGAAGCACCCGCCGTCACGGCATTCTTGCCGCCGCCGATATCGAGCGTGCCGCTCATAATGAGCGCAATGACCAGCAGGGCTCCGCAGGCACAGCCGGCAAGCGCCGTAATAAAGATCGGCAGCTTTTTGGTCTTGGTCTTGACCACCGTGTGCTTGTTCACGACCTGCTGGCCACCCAGCGGCTTGCCGGTCTGCGTGTCGTAGGCCTGCACGTAGGGAATGTTACTGCCGGCAGGCGTCGACTCCACCTGCACACGCGGCTGCTGCTGGGTCTCGCCGGCGTTGCCCGCATCCTGGGGACGCTGGGAATCGTTCTCGCTCATGGCTGCGATCCTTTCGTCAAATAACCAAAGGCCCGCCAAACATGTGGCGGGCCATCATTGTTCACGTTGAGTTGTACCCCAATATGCGGGCGTACGTGTATGAGAACGCAATCTTTTAGGAAGGCTTAAGTTCTGCTGCAGACCCGAAAGGACCCGGCCTACGGCAAAACCACCACAAAGGTGCCTGTCCCCTTTGTGGTGGAAATCTAGTCCTTAAACAGATAGCCCACGCCGCGGACGGTGGTGATGTGTGCCGCGATCTGCGGGCCTACCTTGGAGCGGATGCGTCGAATGTGCACATCGACGGTGCGCGTGCCACCGCAGTACTCAAAGCCCCACACGCGGTGCAGCAGCACCTCGCGGCTGTAGGCGCGGTTGGGGTGCGTCGCCAAAAAGCTCAGCAGCGAGTACTCCATCAGCGTCAGGTCGATGGGCTCATCATCGAGCGTCACCTGGTAGGTAGCCAGGTTAATCTCGAGGTTATCGATGTTGAGCACATCGTCGGCGGTGACGGTCTCCTCCTCGCCCATCAGGCGCTGCGCACGAGCCTTGAGCTCGTTGGGTGTCGCCGTGGGGCATACAAAGTCGGCATGCGCGTGATTGGGCAGGCGCAAGGTACCGAGCGCCTCGTCGTCGACGATCACCAACATGGGGACGCCGCCACGATCGTCAAGCCACTTGGCAATCTGATCGATACGGTCGCTGCGGATGCCGTCGGAATCGAGAATCAGCAGGTCAAAGTCGTGCGCCGCAGTCGGCGAATCGGGGGTTGCCAGGCTCACCTCGACACCCAGGGTGGTCGTCAAGCTGCGGGCAAACTCGTGGAAGCGCGTCGTGCGCGCCATGAACAGGGCACTCTTTTCGGACATATCGGCCTCCAAGGAAATGAGCTCAATCGTACTGGAACAAGTCAGCGCGATTAGGAGTTCGCCAGGTAGTGCTTGATCTCCCACTCGGTGATCGTAGACTCAAACTTATGCCACTCGTCGCGCTTCTTTTTGAGGAAGAAGCTGTGGATGTGCTCGCCGAGGGCATCCTTCATAAACTGCGAGTCCTCAAACACGTCGAGCGCCTCTTTGAGCGAGCGCGGCAGCGGCGTGTAGCCGGCCTCGACCATCTGACGGTCGGTAAGCTTGAGCGTCTCAGCCGTTGCCTCGGGCGGGAGCTCCAGCTTGCGCTCGATGCCGTCCAGACCAGCCGCCAGCGTGACGGCGTTGACCAGGTACGGGTTGGCCATGGGGTCGGGGCTGCGAAGCTCGATGCGCGTGGACAGCTGCTTGCCGGGCTTGTAGACCGGAATGCGGACCATACTCGCGCGGTTGCGCAGGCCCCACGTGGCGTACTGCGGCACGGAGTCGCCGCCCGTGGTGATGCGCTTGTACGAGTTGACCGTGGGGTTAGTGATGGCGCTGATCTCGCGCGCGTGCGCCAAGATGCCGGCCATGTAGTGCTTGGCGATATCGGAGAGGTGGTACTTCTCGTCGTCCTCGCCCCAAAAGACGTTGTTGCCGTCGTGGTCGAATAGCGACTGGCACAGGAACATAGCGCTGCCGTCCTCGCCCGCCAACGGCTTGGGCATAAAGGAGGCGTGGCAGCCGCTCTCGTAGGCCTGCTGCTTAATGATGAGTTTGGCCGTGGTGATGGCGTCGGACATGCTCAGGGCCTCGGCGTGGCGCAGGCTCATACCGTGCTGCGAGCGGCCGGCGGCGTGGAAGGTGTACTCCACGGGCACGGACATCTTCTCGAGCGTGAGGACCGTGTTGCGGCGCAGGTCGCGAGCGGCATCGCTTACCGAAAGATCGAAGTAGCCCACGTTGTCGAGCGGCTCGGGGGTATGCTCGTCGGGGAAGTAGTAATACTCCAGCTCGGCGCCCACGTTGAGCAGGTAGCCGGCCTTCTCGGCCTTATAGAACATGCGGCGCAGGGCGTCGCGCGGGTCGCCGGCAAACGGCTTGCGATCGGGAGTGCACACGTCGCAGAACACGCGGGCGACGCCGTTGTGGCTCGGGCGCCACGGCAGAATCTGGAAGGTCGAAGCATCGGGAAACGCCAGCATGTCGGCTTCCTCGGGCGTGGCAAAGCCCTCGATGGCGGAGCCGTCAAAGCCAATACCCTCCTCAAAAGCGACCTCGAGGTCCTCGGGGCTAATGGCAAAGTTCTTGAGGCGGCCGAGAATGTCAACAAACCACAGACGCACAAAGCGGATGTCACGCTGCTCTACGGAGCGGAGTACGTAATCGATGTTCTGCTGGTTCATGTCGCTCCCCTTTCTTTCGGGCGGGTTTCGACTGGTCTATATCGCAGATACTATCGCAGAAAAATGTTTCCGCAGGGTTAAAGCGTATCAAGCGCTCAAAAAACGTTCGCGTAGGCGGGTATGACCAGCAACTATCGCTCGGATTCGGAGACAATTTGCCTACAGGCTCGTTCCAGCGCAGGGAACTCCATCGTCACTGCATCCCAAACAACCGAGCGGTCGACATTGCCGTAATCATGCGCAAGATAATTTCTCATGCCGATAATTCCACGCCACTCAATTTCGGGATGAAGCCTCTGCGAGCGTTCCGACAACTTGCCCGCTTCTTCCGTCACCCTAAGCGCACACATCAAAAGGGAGTCCGCCAACGCCCTCGTCCGCACGTCATTCGCATGCAGAAACTGGTCCTCGGTGATATCAAAAGCCTTGATGCGCTCGTTCGTTTCAGAGATGGCTTCCAAAACCTCTTGAGCGCGGAGACCGTCTGACTTACGCGCGATCATAAAGGATCACTCCTTCGCGCTCGATTACCGCGGCAAGATCGTCATCAAGATGGTCGCTCGAGACGAGATCAACCTGCCTCCCGGTTTCTTTGCGCACCGCCTCGCCAAATGCCGACAGCGCGAAAAGACCAAAGCCCTGCTCGCGATCGACTTCGAGACGCAAGTCAATATCACTATCGACATGCGCCTCGCCCCGGGCATACGAACCAAAAAGAATCACGGTTTTGATGGCGGGAATCGAGCTGGCCGCCTCGCAGACGGCGGACTCAATCTGGGCAGTATCCAAAATGCCCGCCGCGGCGCTTTCGCTCGCAGAGCTTTTACCAAGTGAAGGAACAAACGGCAGCGAACGCTCGCGCAGCATCTGTCTCATAAACATATTGACCGCAACAGACGAAGTCATGCCAAGTTCTTCGCACAGCTCGGCAAATGAGTCTTTAATTGACGAGTCCACTCGCACACTCAGCACAGACGCAGCCATGGATACCTCCTGTATGACATTGTCTATATATTATCACACAGACTAGCGCGAGGTCGAGGCGCGGTGTTCGATGTGGCCGGGGATCTCGATGCGTTTGGGCGCCAGCTTTGCGGCCTCGCCCACGGTGGTGGTAACGACGTCGATGCGCTCGGAAAGGCGCTCGACTACGCGCTCGGCAATGGCGAGGGTGTCTTGCGCGGCCGTAGTGACGCCGCCAAAGAGCACGTGGTTCCAGGGATAGTCGTCAAATGTCGCGATCTTAAGACCAGCCGGCAGCGAGGGACCAAGCTGCGCCAGCGCCTCGGTCAAACGCAGGAAGACCAAGCCGTTGACGGCAATGAGGCCGAGCTTTTTGCCTGCATAGCCGCGGATGGTCTCGTCCAAGCGACCGACGCCCGTGGCGCCACCATCGGCCAAGGTGACGACCTCGCCCGCAAGGTCGCGGCGCGAAAGCTCGTCGGCAAAGGCCTCGGCGCGCTCGCGACGCACGGGGCTGTCGTCGCTCGCCTCGGTGAACAGGCACAGGCGCTCACTGCCAGCGGCGGCCAAGGCGTCTACCAAGCCGGCGACCAGCTCACGGTTGTTAGATGTCACCAGATCGACACCGCCGTCGGCAACGTCGCGGTCGAGCAGCACGACGGGCAGGCGTCCCGCTGCCGCGGCGATCGCCTCGTCGTTACCGCCGCAGGTGTTGACGACCAGGCCGTCCACACCAGCATCGATAAGTCTGGCGAGCGACTCGGCCTCCTTTGCGGGGTCGTTGCCGCTAATGGCAGTCATAAGCGAGCAGCCGCGCGCGGCGGCACTGGAGGAAAGTCCTTCGAGCATGGCGCTCGAGAACGGGTTGGCGATGTCGGCCAGAATCACGCCGATGAGGTTGGTGCGTGAGCTGCGCAGATTGCGCGCGGCAGCACGTGGGCGATAGCCGGTGCGCTCGATAACCGCCGCGATGCGAGCACGGGTTTCCTCGGTCATTTGCCCGGGACGGTTGTTGAGATAGCGCGAGACCGTGGCCGGGCTCACACCCGCCTCGGCGGCAATGTCCTTAATCCTCATCTGCGCCATGGCGCACCCCGTTTCCCAATTGTCGTCAGCCTGAGCCATTTTAGGCATTTTTTTAAAAATCTCGGTTGCAAAACGCTGTAGGTAAGCAGCATCGTTTTTGCGTCTCGAGCAGATGCGATGATGGGCTAGATGGCCGAGTCTTTGGACAGCTCAAAATAGTCGGGATGCAAGGCAATAACCGGGCCCTGCTCCTCGGGCATCAGGTGCAAGTGTGTCTCGGCCAGATAGCTCGCCGCATCGGTATCGCCCCTCTTAATGGCCTCGAGAATCCGACGATGCTGCCGACGAATCGGCTCCCAATCCAAATCCTGCGACACCATACGCAGCCAGTTATACCGCTCAAAATGCGTATTGATGCTCTTCATCCAATCCCACAGCATGTGGCGACCGGCAATCACAAAACACGTCTCATGGAACAGGTTATCCAAGTCGAAAAAGCGACGCGTTTCGCTATGGTCGAGCGACTCGGACTCGGCAAGAATCTGCTCAAGCCGATGCTTTTGCTCGGACGTGGCAGCAGAGCAGCATTTAATGAGCACGCTTCTCTCGAGTTTCTCGCGCAAAAAACAAGCGTTCTCGGCGCGCTCCATGCTGATTTTTGAGACATAGGTGCCGCTTTTGGGACGCGTTTCCACCAGTTCCTGCTCACGCAAGCGCACAAAAGACTCGCGAATGGGCGTGCGCCCGATTCCCGTCTCCTTTTCCAGACCAATCGCCGAAAGGCGCGTGCCGGGCCTGAGCTCGGCATAGATGATCTTGGACCGCAATGCGTTGTACGCCTGGTCTTGCAGGCTCTGATAATGCTGGTGTTGTTCCATAAAGCCCTCGGATGAAGCCCACGGTTTGTCGAATATCACCACGTAATACTATCGCATCCCCCGCCCCCTCATAAGTTGCGGTGGAATAGTTCCTGCTCAAAGCCTTCAGCAGCAAAAACAGGAACTATTCCACCGCAACTTCCAACAGTCTTTTTGGGACGGGGCTTTTTTGGCTACCCTGAGCCGCAGGTCGGCCCCTTGCCACAAAAGGGGCCCATCTACTACGTTAACGCGGAGAGCCCAGACCATGCTGAAAAGTGCGAAAACAAAACCGCAGGTAGTCGGCTTGCCATTTTGCCTAAATGGCGGCTATGGTTGACCCCTGCGGCTTAAACGTAGTAGATAGGCCCTTTTCGTGGCGCAGCACTACTGCACCCCAAATTGACACCCCGAGCCCTCGTGAGTTGCCAACAAGCTGTTCGCCCAGCGCTTTATCCGCGCGGCATTTGGAAAATAGCACCACCGCAAAACCCGCGAGTAGCGCTTACTTTGCTATATCTTGCTATACTTTGCTATATCTTGCTATACTTTGCTATATCTTGCTATATCTTGAGCAAAGGTGGCTCACATGCAAACAAACCCTTTTAAGCCCACAGCAGGTAAAACACCTCCCACGATTATCGGCCGCGAAGATGTACTCGAAGAATTCAGTGAAGGCCTCGCCAACGGGCCTGGTGCCCCGGGGCGCCTAATGCGCATAGCTGGCGTCCGTGGAACGGGCAAGACGGTCCTCCTTGACGAGTGCTCACGTTTGGCGCAAAGCCGTGGCTGGACGGTCATAAAAGAGGTCGCAACCGAGGGACTTTGCCAACGCATTCTCGAACAGCTGCAGCCCAAATTCCAGGCCAAACACGCCAGATTTGAGCCCACCGTAGCTGGCATATCCATCGGCAGCATAGACATTGAGCGAATCGGTCCATCGCTACGCGACGCCATGAGACAGACAATATCCAAGAATGAAAATGGCCTGCTCATCACTCTCGACGAGGTTCAAGACGCAGAGCTCGATGAGGTCCGAACGCTCTCCATTGCGATTCAGCAGGTTATCGGCGAAGACCTTGATATAGCCTTTGTTTTTGCTGGGCTGCCTTCGATGATTGAAAGCATCATCAACGGAAAGACACTTGCGTTTTTGCGCCGCGCCCTCCCCTTTGACCTGAAGGCCGTGGCAGTAACCGAAGTGTCGTACTCCCTTGAGGAAACCATTGAAGCGTCTGGCATGGAGTTGCAGCCAGGTATTGCCGGCCAACTTGCCGAGGCAACGCAGGGCTATCCTTTCATGATCCAACTCGTTGGATACTACGCATGGCAGTTGGCAAGACGCGCACATACAACGATTATTGGAGAAGAAGAAGCCGAGCGTGGCATTGCAACGGCACGCGAACGCTTCTGCGCCATGGTGATTGAGCCCGCGCTGCAGCGCATTCCGCCCACGTGCATCGCTTATCTGCTGAGCATGGCATCTTTGGGGCAGACGAGCTCGACCAGCATGGTTGCCGATGCCCTAAACAAAACGCCTCAACAGGTGAGTTCCGTCCGCAGCCGCCTGTTAAGAGAATCGATTATCGAGGCTCCTTCGTACGGCAAGGTCTCATTTGCCATCCCCTACATGCGCGACTACCTCTACGAACACAAAGCCGAACTGGAAGTTGAACTGTAGAAACGGTAACTGCCCTGCAAGACGAAAACCGTTTTCATACGGATTTAAAGCAGACGTAAACGGTTTTCGTCTTGATTTGAGTACGGAATTAAGACGCATAATTTCGCTTTCGTATGGCTCAATGCCGGACGCAGACTGTTTTCGTCTGTCAATACGTCTGCAATCCAAACGAAAAGAGCTCCGAGCTCGTATGAACTCGGGGCTCTTTGTGCCGCACATCTATGAGAGGAGAAATTCGATGCGTACGGGCGCTACTCCATGAAGCCGCCCTGGGATGGCGGCAACCTCGTCAATGGGGTCAGGTTTACATGCATCAACTTAGCGCAAAGTAACCTGGCCCCCATGCACCAAGGGGTTGATTAGAGCTCGCAGGCGACCTTGTAGCCATCGCCGATGGCGTCGCGGATGTTGCCGCACTTGTTGGCATCGCCCAGCACGTGGGTGGCAACACCGGCGGCGGCAAGGTCGTCGGCCAGCTTGGTATTGGGACGATAGCCCATGGCAAGCACCAGCGTATCGGCACCGGTGATGGTGTGGACCTCGCCGTCCTTTTCGTAGCTGATGGTGTCCTCGGTAATCTCGGTCACCTTGGCCTCGGTCAGCACGTGAACGCCCTTGGAGAGCATGCGCGTGATAAGCACCGCGCGACCGGCACCGCCCTCGTTAGCGGCGAGCGTCTTGGTCATCTCGATGACGGTAACATCGCGGTTGGCCGGCGACAGGTCGTTGACCAGCGGGGCCAGGTAATCGGCCGTCTCGCAGCCAACGGTGCCGCCGCCCACGATGACGATCTTCTTGCCCGGGAAAGCCTTGCCACCCAGTAGGTCGTCAGCTGTCATGACCTGCTTAAAGCCCTGCATGAAGGCCGGGGCGATGGGCTCGGTGCCATAAGCTAGGACGACCTCGTAGCCGGCGTAGTCACGCTGAATGTCCTCGGCAGTAAGCTCGGTGCCAAAGACGCACTTCACGCCAGCCTCGGCAAGACGGCGATACTGGTACTTAATCACGCGGGTGAGTTCCTGCTTTGCCGGCGGAACGGCTGCGATGCGCATCTCGCCGCCCGGTTCGTCCTGCTTATCCACGAGCACCACGTTGTGACCGCGCTTGGCGGCAATGTAGGCTGCCTCCATGCCCGCAGGACCAGCGCCCACAACGAGCACGTTCTTGGCCTCGGCAGCAGGTTCGTAGCCAGCCTCGTCGCGCTCGACATCAGGGTTGACGGTGCAGGAGATGCGCTTGCCAAACATAATGCCGTTCAGGCAGCGCAGGCAGCCGATGCAGGGGCGGATGTCGTCGGCGTTGCCGGCAGCGGCCTTATTGCAGAACTCGGCATCGCACAGATTGGCGCGGCCCATCATGCAGATGTCGGCAGCGCCGTCCTCGATCAGCTCCTCGGCGATCCAGGCCTCGTTAATGCGGCCGACCGTGGCAACGGGAATGTTCACGTGCTTCTTAATCTCACGCGAGCAAGCGGCGTGCGAGGCCTGCTGCGTGCCGGCGGCGGGAATTGCGGAGCCGCGCTTGATGGTGGTGCCGCCCGACACATGAATCATGTCGACGCCGGCCTTCTCCAGGCGACGCGAGACGTAGATCATGTCGTTGAGGGTCAGGCCGCCATCGGTGTACTCATCGCCCGAGATGCGGACGTCGATGATAAAGTCCTTGCCGCAGCGCTCGCGAATCTCGGCGATGACCTCGAGCAGGAAGCGCATGCGGGCGTCGAGCGAGCCGCCGTACTCGTCGGTGCGCTTGTTGTAGAGCGGAGTCAAAAAACCGCCGAGCATGCCGTGGGCGTGCGCCGCATGGACCTCGACGCCATCGACGCCAGCCTTCTGCATGCGCACGGCCGCGTCGCCAAACTGATGCGTGAGCTCGTGGATCTCATCGACCGTGATGGGGCGCGGTGCCTCGCGGGCATAGGACGGACCCACAAAGGACGGAGCGATCAGGCGCGGCGTGCCCGGAATGTTAAAGGCCATGTAGGCGGGGTGGAAGAGCTGCGGCATGATCTTGCAGCCATACTCGTGGACGGCCGCGGCGAGCTTTTCCCAGCCGGGGATAAACGTGTCGTCGTAGCAGCACATGTCACCCGGCAGATAGGTATAGGTAGGCTCGACCGTCACGACCTCGGTGATGATGAGGCCCACGCCGCCCTTGGCGCGGGCACGGTAATGATCGACCAAGTCATCGGTCACATAGCCATGATCGGCCAGGTTGGTGGACACCGGCGGCATAAAGACGCGGTTCTTGACCTCGGTCGTACCGACCTTGATCGGGCTAAAGAGCATCGGATAGGCAGAGGACTCCATACAGGGTTCCTTTCGTTTGAGCCGCTCGGCGGCAGTTGCTAACGTACTTATCGTATCAGCAACCGCCGTATCCGCGGCCAAACATACCCAAACGCCGGTCGGCTAATGAATACCGCGGCCCAAGTCTTCGGCGATTTTGTCCACACCCTTAAGTGCGGCGCACGTCTTTTTGTTGGAGCAATGCCCCGTGCAAACGCCGCCCTGAGCGCAGTCGGCACAGGTGCCCTTGCGGTAGATGCGCACGCATACCGCGACAAACGCAATACCGATAACAGCCAGTACAACAATATCGATAGGTGCCATAGCAAGCCTCCTCTAGTTAACCATCACTTACTTTACCCCATTCTCCACCTACCAAAAAGGGACAGGTTTATTTTGGTCGGTTTTATCTGCGGAAACGCCACATCTCCCTACCAAAAAGCCCGAGTGTCGCTGGGACACCCGGGCTCGTGGAAAGGGGTTAATCCTTATTCGGACTTAAGCGGAAACTGCGGCGGAAGCAGTGTTGGTCTCGTCCTCGTCGGTCCATGCATGCTTGGGCATGGGACGGAAGATCTGGAAGAGCATCGCAACCAGCAGCACAATGGCCACAACCGTCCAGATGCCAAACTGACCCAGAACAAGCAGGTTGTAGAACTGGTTGATGAACAGGCCGATCACCCAAGCGAAGGCGCACTCGTAGCCGATGGCAATCGCGGTCCACTTGCCAGAGTCCATCTGGTTGCGGATGGTGCCAATGGCGGCAAAGCACGGAGCGCACAGCAGGTTGAAGGCGCCGAAGGCAACGCAAGCGCCCATGGTGGGGAACATGCCGGCAAACGCGGTCCACAGGCTCGGGTCGGTCTCGCCCGCGTCGGCGACGGACAGCAGCGAGCCGGCGGTGGCGACGACGTTCTCCTTGGCGACGAGGCCAGAGACGGTCAGCGCGGTGGCCTGCCAGGTGCTAAAGCCGAGCGGGGCGAAGATCCAAGCGACCAGGTTGCCGAGCATGGCGAGCACGGAGTAGTCCATAAACTCCTCGGGGATGCCGTCCATCGCAGGCAAGAAGCCAAAGGAACCGTTATAGCTACCAAAGTTGGAGAGGAACCAAACGACGACGGTGGACGCAAAGATGACCGTGCCGGCCTTCTTGATAAAGGCCCAGCAGCGCTCCCACACGTGCAGCGCCCAAGAGCGGATCGCCGGGAAGTGGTAGGCAGGAAGCTCCATGACAAACGGGGTCGGACGGCCGGCGAAGAGCTTGGTCTTCTTGAGCATGAGGCCCGAGGCGATGACGGCAAAGACGCCCAGGAAGTAGAAGAGCGGGCTGATCCATGCGGCGGTGGTGGAAGAATCGCCAATGATGGAGCCCATGAGCAGGGCGATGATCGGCAGCTTGGCGCCGCAGGGGATGAACGTGGTGGTCATGACCGTCATGCGGCGGTCCTTCTCGTTCTCGATGGTCTTGGTGGCCATGACGCCGGGGACGCCGCAGCCCGAGGACACGAGCATGGGGATGAACGACTTACCGGACAGGCCAAAGCGGCGGAACACGCGGTCCATGATAAAGGCGACGCGGGCCATGTAGCCGCAGTCCTCCAGGAAGGACAGCATCACGAACAGCAGGAACATCTGCGGCACAAAGCCGAAGATGGCGCCCAGGCCGCCAACGATACCGTCGCAGACCAGCGAATCGACCAGGCCACCGTCCTCGGTGCCACCCGCCACGAGGGCGTCGTGCACCATGGTGGTGATACCCGGGACATAGGGGCCGTACTGTGCCGGGTCGACCGAGTCGGCGTCGTCACCCGCGGCCTCGACAGCCTCATCGTAAGCATCGCGGCCCTGACCGAGCACATACCAACCGTCGGTGCCAAAGAGCTGATCGTTGGTGAAGTCGGTCACCGTTCCGCCCAGGGTGGAAACGGCGATGTAGTACACGCAGAACATGATGACCACAAAGATCGGCAGGCCCAGGATACGGTTGGTAACCACACGGTCGATCTTCTCGGAGGTGCTCATCTTGGCCGGGGCTTTGGTGAGGCACTCGTCGATGATGTGAGCGATCACGCCGTAGCGCTCACCGGTGATGATGGACTCGGCATCGTCGTCGCAGTCCTGCTCGCACTGGGCGACCAGCTCCTCCACGCGAGCGGCCTTCTCCTTGGTGAGGTTGATGAGTTTGCAGGCGTCTGCATCACGCTCGAACAGCTTGACGGCGTAATAGCGGCGCTTGTTGGCGGGAACGCTCGCCGGAAGGTTGTTCTCGATATGCGTCAGAACGTCCTCGATGGAGGAATCGAACTTGTGCTCCGGCACCTGGCCCTTGGAAGCTGCGGACTTCTTGACCTGCTCGAAGAGCTCCTTGATGCCCTTGTTCTTAAGAGCGGAGATCATCATAACCGGGCAGCCGAGCTTCTTGGAGAGCTTGTCCGTGTCGATCTTGTCGCCGTTCTTCTCGACCAAGTCGGCCATGTTGAGGGCAACGACCACGGGCAGGCCGGTCTCGATAACCTGAAGCGCCAGGTACAGGTTGCGCTCGAGGTTGGTGGCGTCGACCACCTGGACGACGACATCGGGCTCGCCGCTCATGAGGTAATCGCGCGAGCATTGCTCCTCGGGGCTGTAGGGGGAAAGCGAGTAGATGCCAGGGAGGTCCGTGATGGTAACGTTCTTGTCGCTTAGGAGCTTGGCCTCCTTTTTCTCAACCGTGACGCCGGGCCAGTTGCCAACGTAGCCGTTGGCGCCGGTGATCAGGTTGAAAAGCGTGGTCTTGCCGCAGTTGGGGTTACCCGCCAGCGCGACATGGATCTGAGAATCCGCCATTCAATCCTTCTTCCTTGTGTGCCCGCGCTGCTTTCTCCGCGCGGGCTGGATAATGTGCTTCAAAGTTGCTGCATTAAGTTAGAAATACCTAACTTTACCTGCAGAAATATACGTCGCGAGCCCTTACTGGACCTCGACGACGGCCGCCTCCTCCTTGCGGATGGAAAGCTCGTAGCCGCGCACGTTGATCTCGACCGGATCACCGAGCGGTGCAACCTTCACGACCTTGAACGAAGTGCCCTTGATGAGCCCCAAGTCCATAAGGTGGCGGCGAAGCGCACCCTCACCGTGAAGCTTGACGATGGTAGAGCTCTCGCCCACCTTAACGTCACCCAACGTCTTCATCCTCTTGTCCCCCTTTCGGTTTTTATGAAATGCTGCTGACTAACCGACGGTCATGATGTGCATGGCAACCTTGGAATCGATGCCAAAGCGTGCGCCCAGCACCGTGACGATGATATTGGCACCACTCGAGCTCACCACGTGGATTTCGTTGCCCTCGACAAAGCCGAGGTCCTTGAGGTGGTGCTTCATGTCCTCATTGCCCTTTACACGAGACACGCGCACGGTTTCGCCCGCTTTTACCATCGAAAGCGGCATGGCCGGCATCTGCGGTCCGCAAGACATGAGTTGCTCCTAACGTCAGTTCGTCCTCAACATCGACGCGTAAAAAGTTAACCACGTCTATGTTCGCTATAGTAAACTAGCACGTGGTTAACTTTTTGGAAAGGGTCCCCATTCAGATTTCGAAAAAGTTTCCTATACGAAACAAAAAGGCGCGGCAAAGGACCATCCTTTGCCGCGCCCTATCATGCTTAGAGCGAGAGATTTCTGATCGATGTGACACAGGAGGCCTCATCCACGCCCGAAACGCGGAACACGATGTCCTCGCCACATTCGCCACAGAGTGCCATGAGCCCTATAACGTCGCGGCCATCGACATGACGATTGCCAATCGAAACCGACACGTCACTACGATGCTTGGCGATAATGTCATAAAGCAGCGCAACCGGGCGGGCATGCAATCCCAACGGATCTTTAATCGTCTTTGTAAACTCGACCATGTCCCCTCCCACGACATCGCACATTCGGCCGGCAAAACCCAGCCACGTGGTAGTTATTGTAGCGTTAGATGCTTGTCGAGAGCTCCTCTGAACACCTCGTGGGCAAAAAGTAGCAAATATGAGTACTGTCACCAATTTAGTAGCAGCACAATCGAGAGCAAATTGCCCACCTTGAGCGATTCGAAGAGGTCGAAAGCCGTCAAACGTCCTTTAAAGGGGGTTAGATAAATTGATTTTGAGCCCATTTTTGCTCAGAACAGGCCGAAAAATATGACACTTCTTTTGCAGCAGTACTCATATTTGGCATTTTTTGCCCACAGGGTCCAAAACCATGCCCCAAAACACAAAAGGAGGGGCCTCGTAAGGCCCCTCCTTAGGAAGGGGAATCGTTTTATTCCACAGCCGCAGATTAATCCTAGTCGCTACTCCATCATGTCGAGGACGGAGGGGCGCAGCTCGCTCTCGGCGGCCTCGGGATCGGTCTCGCGCAGACGGTTGATATAGCGGTTGTACCACATCACGGCAAGGCCCAGGAAGACAACCACGCCGCCAACGTTGTAGACCAGCGTCAGCCACAGCGGCTGATCGAGCGGAATGGTGCCGCAGATAAGCACGAAGCAGAAGACCACAAGCAGGAATGCGGCAACGACCAGGCCAAAGCTGCGCGAGCCCATGCGGAAGCCACGGGGAGCAGCATCGAAGTTCTTGCGCAGCATAAAGTAGGCAAGCAGGATCAGCAGCGGCGGGAGCAGAGCGGTGGCAGCCGTCATGTTGGTGACGATCATGAGCAGGTCGTCGAGGTTACCGGAGCCCAGGGCCGGGATGATCAGGATGGGGACGACGATGGCGAACTGCAGCCAAGCGGCGCGGGCAGGAATGCCGTGCTCGTTGAGCTCGACGATCTTGCTACCAAAGACGCCCTTGGGGATCTCGGTGAAGAAGACCTTGATGGGAGCGGAGGTCCACATCATGAGGGAACCCAGCGTAGCGGCGAGAAGGATCAAGCCGATGACGCGCGTGGACACTTCCATAGGAATGCCAAAGTGGGCAAAGACAGCGCCGAACACGTCGAAGATGCCGGTGGAGATGGCAACGCCGCCCTCGGGGATGAACAGGTTAACCAGCAGCGAAGCGCCTGCATACAGAAGGCCGATGGTCAGGCCGGCGATAACGACGGTGCGCACGAAAGCCTTGACGCCACCCTTAAGGTCGTTAAGGAACACGCCGACAGACTCAGCGCCGCCAACGCCCTGGATGATCCAGGCAAGCGTACCGAAGAAGCCCCACATAGTAGCGAAGTTGCTCATGTCGGGAGCCATGTTGGCGGGAGTAGGAGCCGTAGCGAACTCAACGCCGCCAAGGGCAGCAGCCAGGGACAGCAGGATGAACACGGCAGTCAGGCCGAGAGCCGCGGTCGAACCGAAGGAGGAAATGGAGCCAATCCACTTAGCGCCCTTGGTCGAAACCCACGTGGCGATAGCAAAGACGACGATCTCGATAATGGTGATCCACAGCTGCGAAAGCTCGGCATTGGCACCAAAGAACACGTAGCTCGCGTAGATGATGACATTGGGCAGTACGGACGCAAAGTAGAACAGGTTAACGAACCAGTAGCTAAATGCCGTCAGGAACGCCCAGCGACCACCCATCGAGGTCTTAACCCATGCGTACACGCCGGACTCGGAGTCTTTGTTAAGGCCGACGAACTCGGCGGTAACCAGGGTATAGGGGACAAAGTACAAAAGCGTGGCGAAGAAGAACGACGGCGCAGCTGCCAAGCCGATGGCCGCGTTGTTGTTGATGATGTTCTTGATACCGAACACGGCGGCGACCGTCATGCCCAGCAGAGCGAACGAACCGATCGTTCCTCGTTTTTCAGAGCTCATAAGCCCTCCCAATCATCTATTAAATGTCATCTAAACCCGTCCGAGCTGCAAGTGCAAACACGGACGGCGCACCTGCTAAGGGGAATGGGGAAAAGGGAGTCAACAAAGCCATCCCCCTTAACGGCGCGAAGCAAACGTCCAAACGGACGAATACTACTTGTTGGGGAAGGAATAACCTTCGACCGTCACGTGCAATACCACGACGCGGGAATCCGCGGCATCGGCCACGACACGGTAGGCCTCGTCAATTTCGGCGACGGCAACGCCGCCGGCGGGAATCGTCACGGTCTCCCCCGCACCCTCAAAGCGCTCGCGATCATCGATATCGCTGTAAGCGCGGGTGCAGGTGAGGCCTGCCTTGGGGGCAACCTCGACGGTCAGGGCGCCGTCGAGCGGAGCGAGCACGGCATGGTAGCGACGGTGACCGACCAGATCGGCAGTAGCCGCCTCGTGGGCGTTCACCCACCAATACACCAGCGAGTCGCCGATAGAGTACGCCACGTCGTGCTGCAGGTCGGCAACACCATCGAGCGCCTGGCCGGTGCGCATCCACTTCTTGACGGACTTCATCTGAGCATCGAAGTCGGCACGCGAGTTAAAGACATGCATGACTTATGCCTCCTTAATGGGTGCCAGCGCCTGAGCCAGATCGGCAGACGTCAGCGGTCGCAGGGACACCTCAAAGCTGAAGCTCTCAAAACGGGTGCGATAGGAATCGAGCACCTCGGAACCCCAAGAGTTCGAGCCAAGGCCGAGCAGCTGGTCGTTGATGTTGACCGTGACCGTGCCGCCCTTGACAAGGTCGTAGACGTGCTTGGCGTTATCGATGGCCTCGCAGCTATAGGGCCATGCCGAGAACGAGAACGGGTTGGAGGCAGCGTCAACCGGACGGGTTACCAGCACGCCGTCACCGTGGCTGGAGCGCAGGGCAACCCAGCGGGTACCCTCGCGGTTGGCGCAGTCCTGAGGCATAACGTAGGGCGTGAACATGTCGTCGACCGTAGTGCGGTAATGACCGACCGGGTTGGCGCGCAGCGAGTCCGGATAGTTCTCGCCTGGGCCGTGGCCATACCACTCGACGGCACGATCGCAACCGGGGACCTCGAAGGAGATGCCGATGCGCGGGATGATATCCGAGTAATCGCCGTAGGGCTCGCCGGAAACCTTGAGGTCGACACGACCGCTCGGAAGCACGGTGTAGACGAGCTCGACGCGCATGCCGAACGCGCGGACGGGAGGAGCGATACGCTGGCTCACGGTAACGACGACCGCATTGCCATCCTGCTTCCAAGAAACCTTGCGGGTAGACGTCTGCATCACATCGATGAAGTTGTCCTTCCACAGGGAGTCATACTCCTGAGCGTGGTTGTCGACGAGCGGATGCCAAAAACCAACCTGGGGACCAGAGGCCATGACGTCGCGGCCGGATGCCTTCCACTCGCTCACGGTACCGTTGACTTTGCTGAAGGCCAGCTCGCCATTGAGGGAGTGAATGCGGATCTCCTGCTCGGTCTCCTCGACCGTAAGCTCAGGACGAGCGGGGGCGGCGATGGCCGGCGCCGGATGGTTGGCGATGGCAAACTGGCTAGCACCCAACTGGAACATCGGCTCGCACCAGACGTGAGCGGCCATGGTGCAGGCGTGCACGGTCAGCAGGGTCTCCCCCACTGCGGCCTCGCGAATCACCAGCGGCAGCTGGACGGACTCGCCGGGGGCAACCGCACCGGGCATGAGCGTCTTGCGGCACACAACGTCGCCGTCCACCAGGGTCTCGGCCGACAGGCAGACATCCTCGAGGGTGGTAAACCAACGCTTGTTGGTGACGGTCAGCTCGCCTGCCTCGGCGTCATAAGCCATGCGAACCGGGCAGATGACCTGGCCATACTCAGTGAGGCCCGGACTCGGCTGCTGCCAGGGGAACACCATGCCATCGATGCAGAAGTTGCTGTTGTTGGGGTAATCGCCGTTGTCGCCACCATACATATCGTAGGCAACGCCGTCCTCGGTCACAGCAGCCAAACCGTGGTCGCACCATTCCCAGATAAACTGGCCTTGGATGCAATCCCAGCGATCGAAGACCTCCTGGTACTCGGACAGGCCTCCGGGGCCATTGCCCATGGAGTGACCGTACTCGCAGTTGATGCGCGGCTTGGGGAACGGATGCTCACCAAAGTCGTTCATCTGCGACACACGGGAGTACATCGTGGAAATGACATCGACGGTATCGGCGTTGCGGTCCTCCTCGTAATGGACCGGACGACCATCGAGCTCGTGAGCCTTGGCGTACATCGCGCGGATGTTGCAGCCATAGCCGCTCTCGTTGCCCATCGACCACATAATGATGCAGACGTGATTGCGCTCCTGCATCACCAGGCGCTCAATGCGGTCGACGTAGGCCGGCTCCCATGCCGGGTCGTCGGTGACCAGGGCGATGTTGCCGATATTCTCGAAGCCGTGGCTCTCCATATCGGTCTCGGCGACCAGCATGATGCCGTACTCGTCGCACAGCTCGTAGAAGCGCGGGTCGTTGGCGTAGTGGGACGTGCGCACCGCGTTGATGTTGTGCTGCTTCATGAGCTCCAGGTCGCGGCGCATGCGATCGAGGCCCACGGCGCGGCCCTTGTGATCGTCGTGATCGTGGCGGTTGACGCCATGCATCTTAAAGTAAGTGCCGTTGAGGTAGATATGATTGCCCTCGACCGTCACCTCGGCAAGACCCTGGCGATGCGGGACGTACTCGCTCACCTTGTCGCCGTCGTAGACCTCAAACGTAAGGTCATAGAGGAAGGGGTCCTCGGGGTTCCAGAAGTGGGCATCGACAACGCTGCACTCGGCATGGCCGTCGACGCACTCGCCCGTAGCGACCACATTCTTGCCATCGCTGAGCGTAAACACGACGCGGGAAGCGCCCTCGGCCACCGTATCGAGCGTAATCAGAGCGGCATCGCCCTCGCGGTGCGTGCGGAACCTAAAGTCGACCAGGTGTGCGGCGGGACGCTGCATAAGGTACACATCGCGGAAGATGCCCGAGGCCCACCACATGTCTTGGTCCTCGATATAGCTACCATCGCTGTACTGCAGAACCTTGACCGCAAACAGGTTGTCGCCCTCGACAAGCGCGTCGGTCACGTCGAACTCGGCAGACAGGCGCGAGCCCTTGGTCATGCCGATAAACTTGCCGTTGACGTACAGCTCGCCATAGCTCTCGATGCCGTCAAAGCGAATGATCTCGCGAGCGCCGGCAGGCACGGCGGGAAGATTGACGATGCGCTGGTACACGCCCGTGGGATCGTCAGAGGGAACGAACGGCTGATCCACCGGGAACGGGAAACCCTCGTCGGTGTAGGCAAGGTTGCCATAGCCGTCTACCTGCCACAGGTGCGGAACCTCCACGTGATCCCACTCGGGCTCGTACGTGGAAAGCTCCTCGTTAGAGACGGCAGCAGGCCCCTCAAAGAGGCGGAACTGCCACGAGCCGGACAGCTGGACAAACCCGCGCGACAGCTCGCGGCTGTACGTAGCGGCGAGATCGGCGGTCTCGTAACCCATAAAGTACGCATGGGGTGCCAGGCGGTTCCTGTGGGTGAGCGCTTGGTTTTCCCAATCGTTAATGGCGTCCATGGTGATGCTCCTTCGTCATCGTAGTGATTCTTGTGCAACCGGTTGTCCTTATCTTACGGGCGATGCAAAAAACTGTGCAACCGGTTGTCCGCTGAACGGTCGATTTGGTCGGGTTAACGGTGCAACCGGTTGTACAACCGCGACACTTATGTCACCCTGAGTATCGAAACTCAGCGCAAGACATCGTTCTTAAGCTCGTAGGCAACCGCCACGCCCGCTGATATCTCACCCATACGAGACGTATTCGATTGCGGCTTGGTTGCAAAACGACACCGGTCACCGGATATCATGAACGCTGTTCAGGCGCACTATAGTAAGCTGTATCCGCACCAGCCCGTATCAGCGACAACATCGACCGCATTCTCCAGGAGACGCCATGACCCAACCAGTTCGCACCGCACCTACGCTTGCCGAGGTTGCCGCAGCTGCCGGCGTGTCGCGCTCCACGGCATCGCGCGCTCTCAACGATTCGCCCCGCATTAGCGAGGAAACCAAAAAGCGCGTCCGCGCGGCGGCCAAGGAAGTCAATTTTGTCCCCAACGCTCGTGGCCGAGCGCTCGCTGTCGGGCGCACGGAAATCATCGCCGTGCTCGTGACCGAGCCCCTAAGTGAACTCTTCAGCGACCCCACCTATAGCGAGTTTTTGAGCGGCATTACCGAGGAACTGTCGGAGTCGTCCTATCTGCCCGTTATCTTGCAGGCGTCTTCTACGCATGAGCGCAACCGCGCACGCGAGCACTTTGAGCGCCGCTCGTTCGACGCCGTGATCGACGTCTCCCCCTACAAGGGCAGCGAGCTGCTCGAGGTACTGCGCGAGCTGGGCGTACCCACCGTGTTGTGCGGCCAGCTCGAGGGCCACCCCTATCGCGATGTGTTTTCGACGGTCTACTCTGACGACGAAGAGGGCGGACACTTTGCGGCACTCGCCATGAAGGAGCGCGGGCGCAAAGATATCGTCGCCGTGTTGGGACCGCAAGACAACCCCGCTGTTGTCGACCGCCTGCGCGGCTACCGCGCCGTCTTGGGCGAAGACCTCCCAGACGCAAACGTTATCTATACCGGCTGGAACAACGGAGACGGCTATCAGGCCATGCACCAGATCCTCGCGCGCGAGATCGCTTTCGATGGCGTGCTCTGCGGATCGGACCGTATCGCGGCTGGCGTCATCACCGCACTCAACGAGGCAGGCCTATCCGTTCCGGCGGACGTTTCTGTCGTCGGCTTCGACGATCACGAGATTGCGACGCGCTGCGTCCCCGCACTCACGACCGTCCGCCAGCCCCTGCGCGAAGAAGGCCACATGGCCGCCAACATTGCGCTCGACATGATCAAGGGTGCCGAGCCCACCACCTCCGTGATGCACATGCAGCTGATCCAGAGAGACTCGCTATAAGAAATTGGGGCAGGCTTTCCGCCAGACATGTCGGGCGCC
>CABUSH010000010.1 GCA_902494195.1 uncultured Collinsella sp.
GCCCTCGTGCAAAAACACGAGGACGGAAAGCATCAGCAGGCCCCAAAAGACCGATGAGAGAACGCTCAGAACAGTATCCATAAAACGAAAAAGCAATCCTTATGGGTTAGGAACGGGTTGCGGCGAGCACCTGCGCAGCCTTTTCACGCGCCCACGCATCGATGTCGCGAAGCTGCTCAAACGAATCGACCGCCTGCATATCGTGGGCATCCATGCAGGATTCCACAATGCGATCGATATCGGTAAAGCTGCAGCCATCGTGCAGGAAGGCATCGACGGCGACCTCGTTGGCGGCATTGAGCACGCACGGCATGGTGCCACCCGTCTTGCCGGCACGTTCGGCCAGTGCCAGACAGCGGAAGGTATCCATGTCGGCAGCATCAAACGTGAGCTGCCCCAGCTCGCGGAAATCGATACGAGGCGCCGGGGTATCCCAACGCTCGGGATACGAGAACGCGAACTGGATGGGAATACGCATGTCGGAAGCACCGAGATGCGCCATCACGGAGCCGTCGGCAAACTCGACCATAGAGTGAATCTTGGACTGACGCTGCACGACCACGTTAATGAAATCGAGGTCGCAGTTAAACAGATGCATGGCCTCAATGCGCTCCAGGCCCTTGTTCATGAGGGTGGCGGAGTCGATGGTGATCTTGGCGCCCATGGCCCACGTGGGATGTGCGAGGGCATCGGCACGCGTCACGCGATTGAGCTCGTCGCGCGTGCGGCCAAAGAACGGACCGCCCGAGCAGGTGAGCCAAATAAAATGAGCCTCGCGCGGGTCCTCCCCCAGATAGCACTGGTAGATGGCGGAGTGCTCAGAGTCGACTGGAATAAGCTGGCCCGGTTGCGCCAACGGCATAAGCAAGTCGCCGCCGACGACGAGGGACTCCTTGTTGGCAAGGGCAAGACGCTTATTCGAGGTCAAGGCCGCATGGCTCGCCTCGAGACCGGCGGCGCCCACAATAGCGACAAGCACGCAGTCGACATCGTCGCGACGCGCGAGCTCGCAAACCGCCTGCGCGCCAACGCCGAGCTTCGTTCCCTCGGGCAACTCCTGCAGCACGGCGTCATCGCCATGAGCGACATCGGCCACGGCAACCGCCGGAACCGAGAACTCGCGGGCAGCGGCAACGAGCTCGGAGGTGCTGGAGTTAACGGACAGCGCCGTCACCTGCAAGCGATCGGCATGCTGACGGCACACATCGAGCGCCTGGGTGCCGATAGAGCCCGTACAGCCCAGGATGGCAACACGGAGACGTCCATCGGAGCCATACGTCGTCTGGAAGGACATTACAGCACGCCTCCGATCATCAGCATCAGCTGCGCGGTGATGCAGCCGAAGATAAGCGAATCGCTACGATCGAGCATGCCGCCGTGGCCCGGGATAAGGTTGCCGGAATCCTTGACGCCCACACCGCGCTTGATGCGCGACTCGATAAGGTCGCCGATAACGCCCAGAATGGACACGACCACGCCGCACAGCAGCGCATAGGGCAGGCTGAGCTTGTAGAAATGCGTCGCCCACAGGATGAGCCAAATCAAAACCGAGCCAAGGATGCCGCCGGCAAAACCCTCCCAGCTCTTTTTGGGAGAGATCTTGGGAACCATCTTGTGCTTGCCGATACGGCTACCCACGATGTAGGCAAACGAGTCGGAGACCCAAAGGGACGCGCAAACGCCCACCGAAAGCAGGGCGCCGGCAAAACCGGGCACGGCATCGCGCAGCAGCACGATAGCTGACAGCATAAAGCCAGTGTAGATGGGACCCATGAGCGTCACGGCCACATCAGAGATGCGGGTACGCGGCGACCAGACATACCAAATGCCCACAGCGAGCATCAGGGCAAAAAGCAGGGCATTCAGCAACATCGAATCGCCCAACGCCGACAGCGGAAAGAGTACGGCGGCAGCGATACCCATGCGCTCGTTAGCCATCTTGCCATCGAGCCTCGTCATACGGAAAAACTCATAGCAGCACAGACCGCTCATGACAGAAACAAAGATGGCCGTGGGCACGATACCCAAAACCAGGCACAGGATAAAGACAACGGCGTAGACGATACCGGCAGCGGCACGGGTAATAAAGCCCGCAAGCCACGAACCGGTGCCATTCTTCGCTGCGGGCGCTCCCGCAGCGACAGCCTTGCGCGCGGGCGCCGCGGAAACTGGCGTCTTGGGAGCAGATGCCTTGGGACGATCGGACACGATTAAGCCTCCTCGGTCTTGCTCAGTCCACCAAACCTACGGTCACGGCCCTGATAGGCCAAAATGGCGTCGACAAGGCCCCAACGATCAAAGTCGGGCCAATAGGTATCGGTGACGTAGAACTCGGAATAAGCCACCTGCCACAGCAGATAGTTCGAAAGACGCAGCTCACCAGAGGTGCGAATCACAAGCTCAGGATCGGGAAGGCCGGCGGTATAGAGGTGGGAAGCCACCATGTCGTCATCAATTGCGGCAGGATCGATCTTACCGGCGGCAGCGTCGAGTGCGATCTGACGGACAGCGCGGGTAATCTCGGCACGCGCGCCGTAGTTGACGGCAAGCGCCAGCGTCATGCCGGTGTGATCGGCGCACTCGGCAAGACCGCGTTCAAAAACGTCGCGGGTCTTCTTGGGCAGCGCGGAAATGTCACCCAAAAAGACAACGCGCACGTTTTCGCGCTTCAGAAGCGGCAGCTCGTCGATAAACGTCTTGGCAAACAGATGCATCAAGACGTTGACCTCATGCTGCGGGCGGTTCCAGTTTTCGGTAGAAAACGCATAGGCAGAAAGCACGTCGACGCCCAGACGCACGCAGGCGGTAATAATCTCGCGAAGGGAGACGATACCCGCCTTGTGGCCCTCAGTGCGCGCAAGACCACGCGACGTGGCCCAACGACCATTGCCGTCCATGATGCACGAGATATGGTGCGGAATGTTATTGAGGTCAAGGTCGGAAAAACCGACGCCCGCAGGGGCGTCGGCAAAGTACTCGACCAGTTTATGCTCGTCGTATTGCACCTTAGATCTCCATGACCTCGGCTTCTTTTTCCTTCAGAAGCTCCTCGACCTTGGCGACATACTCATCGGTGTGCTTCTGGACCTTGGCCTGCTCGCGACGGACATCGTCCTCGGTGAGCTCCTCATCGCGCTCGAGCTTGTTGTTGAAGTCGCGACGGATGTTACGGATAGACACCTTGGCCTGCTCGGCGTACTCGCGGCACTCCTTGACGAGCTCGCGACGGCGCTCCTCGGTGGGAGCCGGGAACGGAAGACGAACGACGGTGCCATCGGAGTTGGGGGTAATACCCAGATCGGAAGCGCCGATGGCCTTGACGATAGCGTTGATGAGTGCCTTGTCCCACGGCTCGATGAGCAGCATGTGGGCTTCGGGGGTCTTGACGGCGGCAACCTGCGTGACCGGCGTGGGAACACCGTAATAATCGACGGTGATGTCGGACAGAATGTTGGCATTGGCGCGGCCGGTACGGACCTTGGAGAAGTTATGCTTGAGGGACTCGAGCGACTTGTCCATATGGGCGGTGATGTTCTCTGCCATGCTTAATCCTCCTGATAGACGAGCGTGCCGACGGGCTCACCCGCGAGCGCGCGCTTGACAGTGTCCTCGCCATCGATGTTGAGGACCAAAATCGGCATACGGTTATCTTGGCACAGTGCCGTAGCCGTGGAATCCATAACCTGCAGACCGCGGACGAGCACCTCATGGTAGGTGATCTTGTCAAAGCGGACGGCATCGGCGCACTTGACGGGATCCTTGTCATAGATGCCGTCGACCTTGGTGGCCTTGATCAGAATCTCGGCGCCGATCTCGCACGCACGAAGAGCCGCGGCGGTGTCGGTCGTAAAGTACGGATTGCCCGAACCGGCGGCAAAAATAACGACATTGCCCTTGGAAAGGTGGTTGATGGCGCGACGGCGAATATAGGGCTCGCAGATCTCGTTCATCTGAATAGCGCTCATCACGCGGCAAGGAACATCGTTATGCTCGAAGGCATCCTGCAGGGCGAGCGCGTTCATAACGGTTGCCAGCATGCCCATGTAGTCGGCCTGAGCACGCTCCATGCCACCGGCAGCGCCGGCCATGCCGCGGAAAATATTGCCGCCGCCGACAACGACGCCGACCTCATGGCCAACGGCGAGCAGCTCCTTGACCTGCTTGGCAAGATGGTCGGTAACCTTGGGGTCGATGCCATATTGGCCGTCGCCCATCAGTGCTTCGCCGGAAAGCTTCAAAAGCACGCGTTTATATCGGATGTCGGACAAAGCGATCCTCCTTTAGATTGAACTCTCAACATTCTATCAAAGGCTCTAAGAAGAGCCATGAAAAAGCAGGCTGTGAGTAAAACCCACAGCCTGCTCATTACCAGCTACAAGAGCTTATTTACTCGCCACGGACCAGACGGTCAAAGGCAACGACGGTAATGGTGTCGCCGAGCTCCTTGGAGACCTGCTCAGCGTACTTCTTGATGGTGAGGGAGCTGTCCTTGATGAACTCCTGATCGGTGAGCACGGACTGCTTGTAGAACTTCTCCAGACGGCCGACAGCCATCTTCTCCTGAATGGCCTCGGGCTTGCCGGACTCGGCAGCCTGAGCCATGTAGATCTGCTTCTCGTGCTCGACGGTCTCGGCCGGAACCTGATCGCGGGTAGCGCAGATCGGGGCGACGGCGGCAACCTGAAGGGCAACGTCGTGAGCGAAGGTCTTGAAGGACTCAGCCTGAGCGGTCTCGGCCTTCTCGAAAGCAAACTCGACGAGGACGCCGATCTTACCACCCATGTGGATGTAAGAAGCGAGAGCGCCGTTCTCGGCCTTACGGGCGGCGAAGCGGGAGATCTTCATGTTCTCGCCCATGATGTGAATCATCTCGGTGAGCTCGGAGGAAACGGTCTCCTCGCCCATCGGCTTCTCAAGCAGAGCGTCGACGTCAGCAGGCTCGGTGGTAGCGACAACCTCAGCGACCTTGGAAGCAAAGCCGGTGAACTTGGCGTTGGAGCCAACGAAGTCGGTCTCGCAGGAGAGCTCGAGCAGAGCGCCGGTCTTGCCATCCTCGGAGACGAACGCGGCGACAGCGCCCTCGTTGGTCTCACGGCCAGCCTTCTTGGCAGCCTTGGCAAGGCCGTTCTTACGCAGAACGTCGACAGCGGCGTCCATGTCGCCGTCAGCCTCGACGAGAGCCTTCTTGCACTCCATCATCGGGGAGTCGGTCATCTCGCGGAGCTGCTTGACCATAGCGGCGGTAATCTGGGCCATTGTGGTTCCTTTCAAAGAGATGAAAAAGAATTAACTAAGACTGATTTACTCGGCCTTGGGCTCAGCGGCCATCTCGGCCTCGGAGACCTGCTCCTTGCCGGAGCCAGCGAGGCAGGCGTCAGCCATGAGCTCGCACATAAGGGTGACAGCGGAGATAGCGTCATCGTTGCAGGGGATGCCGTACTCGACCTCGTCGGGATCGGAGTTGGTGTCGATCAGAGCGACGACGGGGATGTTCAGGCGCTGGGCCTCCTTGATGGCGTTCTCCTCGCGCTTGGTGTCGATGACGAAGAGAGCCTGGGGCAGACCCTTCATGTCGCGGGCGCCACCGAGGTTGGTCTGGAGCTTGGTGAGCTCCTTGCCGAGCACAGCCTGCTCCTTCTTGGGGAGCACTGCCATGCGGCCGTCCTCGACCATGGCCTCGAGCTCCTCCATGCGGTTGATGCGGGAGCGGATGGTAACGAAGTTGGTCAGCATACCGCCGAGCCAACGCTGGTTGATGTAAGGCATGTTGGCGCGCTCAGCAGCGTTCTTGACGGCCTCCTGAGCCTGCTTCTTGGTGCCGACGAACAGCACGTTGCCACCCTTGGCGACGTTCTTAACGAAGGTGTAGGCCTGGTCGGCGTCGAGGATGGTCTGCTTGAGGTCGAGGATGTAGATGCCGTTGCGCTCACCGAAGATGAACGGCTTCATCTTGGGGTTCCAGCGACGGGTCTGGTGACCGAAGTGGCAGCCGGCCTCGAGCAGGGTGCGGATATTAATCTTGGTAGCCATGTTAAACCTCCTGTGGTTTGCCTCCGCGCGGGGTCATCCTCCAAAACCAACCCAGACATGTGCTACCAAAGCCCGGGCACCACGGTATGAAGTAGCCGCGCGTGCGTGATAAAAACATGTTGCCGTGAAGCAACCCGATGAATGATAGCAGGAATGCATCTTCCTGCCAACCCGCAATCAAAACCACACACCTGAGTGCAGCGCGGAACGTCCCAGCAACTATTCGCCGCGGGGATGGGCTTGAGCCACGGCCCGCTTAAGCCGATCGGGCGTGAGATGCGTGTAGATCTGCGTCGTGGACAGACTCGCATGACCCAGCAGCTCTTGAACCGAGCGCAGGTCCGCACCGCCCTCAAGCAAGTCGGTCGCAAAAGTATGGCGCATCGCATGCGGGGCGATGTCGGCCGGAATGCCGGCGAGCGTCGCCAGCGTATGGAACCGCCGCCGGAGCATGGCGGCGCTCATGCGATTGCCGCGCGCCGATATAAGCAGCGGATGCGGCCCGGTAGCGGGGTCACGACGCTTTGCCTGAGCGAGCAATTCCGGCCTCCCCTCCTCAATATAGAGACGCGTCGCCTCGAGCGCACGACGATACAGAGGGACGATACGTTCTTTGCTCCCCTTGCCCCAAAGGCGCAGCGTGCGTTCGGACCAAGCGATGGACTCCACATTGAGTGCTGCGAGCTCAGAGATACGAGCACCCGAGGCATAGAGCAGCTCGAGCATCGCCGCATCGCGCAGTCCCGCGGGCGTCGAGGTATCAGGCGTCTTGAGCAGCGCCTCGACCTGCTGGGTCGTAAGGACGCCCGGCAGGTCGCGCGGCAGCTTGGGCGATGCGATTGCCGAGACCGCATCACCCTCGACAATCCCCTCGGCAGTCATCCACCGATAGAGCGAGCGAATGGCAGACAGATGCGCCGCAAGCGTTCGGGGAGCCACCTGTTCACGCGAAAGCTCGGCAAGATAGCGACGAATGGTGCGCACGTCGGCAGCGAAAGCATCGATATCCTCGCGCTCGCACCAGGAAGCAAAGCGCTCCAGCCTCGAGCCATAGGCCGTCACCGTGTTGGGAGAAAGTCCCTCGACACGTGCGATATAGGCGATAAACGAGTCGACGGCATCGTACAGGTCAAAGGCTATGACCGGTCGCCTCCAAACAGATCGGGGCGAGTGGCCAGATAGGCATCAAGGGCCTCAAGCGCACGGTCCGCATAGGCCTGGTAGCGGTCGCGCTTGCTGCGACGCTTACCGTCCTCGAGCGGCGGCACCAGGCCAAAGTTGACATGCATGGGCTGGTAGCCCACGGTGGCAGGATCGGTCGCATAGCCCACGAGCGCGCCCAGGGCGCCCACGCGGGGCAACTCGACGCCCGCGGCACCGATAGCCTCGGCATAGGTGTTGAGCGCCGCGAGCAGACCGGTCGCCACGGCTTCCATGTACCCCTCGGTGCCGGTGATCTGACCGGCCAGGCGCACGCCGGTACCGGGCACGGCAAAGGTGCCATCGAGGACGTGCGGGGCGTCGACAAAGGTATTACGGTGCATGACACCGTAGCGGAAGAACTCAGCGTTCTCCAGGCCCGGCACCATATGGAAGACGCGCTTCTGCTCGCCAAAGGTCAGGTTGGTCTGGAAGCCCACCAGATTATAAGCGGTCTTCTCCTTGTTCTCGGCACGCAGCTGAATCGCCGCCCAGGGGCGACGTCCGGTACGCGGGTCGGTGAGGCCGACGGGCTTCATGGCGCCAAAGCGAATGGCGTCCTTGCCGGTGCGTGCAACCTCCTCGGCAGGCTGGCAGGCCTGGAACAGATCGCCGCCCTCAAAATCCTTGAGCACCACGCGGTCGGCCGTGGTAAGCGCCTCGATAAAGGCCTCGTACTCCTCCTTGTTGAGCGGAGCGTTGAGATAGTCGCCACTCCCCTGCTCCTCGTAGCGCGACTGCGAGAACAGCACGTCCATATCGAGCGTGGAGGCATCGACGATCGGCGCCGCGGCATCGAAGAACGCAAGGGCGTCGCCACCGACGAGCTTCATGACCTCTTCGCTCAGCGCCGGCGAGCACAAGGGGCCGGCGGCAATGACCACGTGACCCTCGGGAATCTGCGTGACCTCGCCGTGAATGATCTCGATATTGGGACGGGCGGCAACCTCGGCCTCGACAAGCTCGGAAAACTTGACGCGGTCGACCGCCAAGGCACCACCGGCGGGAACAGCGGCGCGATGGGCGCAATCGAGCAGGACTGAACCCATGCGCTGGAGCTCGGCTTTTAGTAGGCCAGCAGCGGAATCTGGACGGGTCGACTTAAACGAATTGGAGCAGACGAGCTCTGCCAGGTGATCAGTATGGTGAGCCGGGGAGCTCACCTGGGGGCGCATCTCGCACAGCTTTACGGCAAACCCGCGGTCTGCCAGCTGGATCGCGCATTCCGAACCCGCCAGACCGCCACCGATAACCGTCACCTGATCGAACTGCATCTGCAAACACCTTTCTAATTGGCACGTTTTCCATTGTGACCGAAGGGCGTCTGGGCGTGAAGGGCAAACTTGGAGGGCGCATACCTTCCATCCATCATGCGCTCGATAAGGCCCTCGAGTTCAAGCGAACCCAAGAGTTTGAGTACGCCGACGGCATCGAGCGAGACGAGCGCCGCGATGTCGTCGACCTTGAGCGGAGAGGCGATGAGCGCATGCATCACGGTCTGCTGTGTTGGATCCAGGTCGGCAATGCCGGGAGCATCAGGGCGCGAGTAGCGCAGGGTGCCGTAGATACGTGAGATAGCCATCTCGATAGATTCCTCGTCGATGATGCAGCAGGCACCGTTCGCAATGAGGTAATTCGTGCCACGCGACTCGGGCGATAGGATCGACCCCGGCACGGCAAGAAGTTCGCGCCCCAAATCCATAGCAGCCTCGGCTGTAGAAAACGTCCCGGAAGGCATACCCGCCTCGGATACAAAGAGGGCTTGCGACAGGGCCGCGATCACGCGATTCCGGCGCGGAAAGGCAAACTTGCGCGGACCCATGCCCCACGGAGAGATCGACACGACCGCGCCACCCGTATCGAGCGTGCGAGTAATAAGCCCCGCGCTCGAACGCGGGTAGACCACGTCGGCGCCCGTCCCCAGCACCACGACGTGTTTGCCGCCGGCGTTGACCGCAGCCCAACCCGAGGCCTGGTCACAACCGACCGCGCCGCCCGAAACAACCGTCACTCCCGCCTCGACCGCCACCTTTGCCGCAAGCTCTGCCACGGCAAGACCATACGGCGAGGCCTTTCGCGCGCCGATGATGGAGAGCGCGGGCGTCGAAAGCGCCTCGGGGTTGCCGCGCACATAGAGCGTCTGAGGTACATCAGAAAGCTCCAAAACGGTCTCGGGATACAACGCGTCACCTGGATGCAGCTCGAAGGTCCCCTCGGCCATCATTGGTCCCTCCTTCCCTGGTACATCGCCGCCTCGAGCACGTGGTCCTGCGTCACTTGCTCGCTCTCGGCGACATCTGCGATCGTGCGCGCAATGCGAACCAGGCGCACGATGCCACGCCCTGTGAGATGCGTGCGTTTGGACAGACCGAGTACGCATTTCTCGGCAGCATCATCGAGCTCAAAGGTCGAAACGACGCCGTCAATGGACCGCGTCTCGTCATCCTCGGCCTCGGCATCCGCATCGTCCATACGAGACTCGCGCCAGGTGCGAAAAGCGCGACCGCGCACAACGTAGTCACGTAACTCGGCCGACGACATACCCTCCGCGCCCTCGATAATCACCTGGGGATCGGGACGGGTCACATCGATCATCATGTCGATACGGTCGGCCAAAGGACCGCGCAGCTTTGCCCGATAGCGCTCGACCATCGATGCCGAGCAGCGGCACGGCACCTCGCGGTCGCCCAAAAAGCCGCAGGGGCAGGGATTGCTCGCAGCGAGCAGCTGAAAGCGCGACGGGAAGGTAAAGGCCCCGTCGACGCGTACGATCCTCACATAGCCGCGTTCGATGGGCTGACGCAGCGTCTGCAGCACACCCGTGGGAAACTCGGCAAGCTCGTCCAAAAAGAGCACGCCGCCATGAGCAAGGCTAATCTCACCCGGGTGCACCGGGCGCCCGCCGCCGATAAGGCCTGCGGTCGAAATACTGTGATGGGGGCTTCGAAACGACCGATGACCTGCCAATAAGCCATCGATGTTCTCGCCCAAGACCGAATGGATGCACAGTGCCTCCTGCTGATCCTCAACGGAAAGCTCAGGCAGAATGCCAGTCATACGGCGCGCAAGCATCGTCTTGCCCGATCCCGGGGACCCGATCATAAGCAAACCGAGCTCACCCGCTGCCGCCAGTGCCATGCCGCGTTTGGCAACCTCCTGCCCCAGCACGTCGGCATAGTCGAGTTCGGGCTCAAAAGTAGCCTCCACACCCTCGGAATCCAGATAATGCCGCGCGGCATCGCCCATGCCATGAGCAAGCTGAGACAGATGGTCGATAAAGCCGCAATCTACGCCCGCGAGTGGCACATGCTGGTCTGATCTGCCGGCGATAAAAGACAGCCCCAAATCACGCGCCAATAACTGAAACGCCACCTCGCCCTTGACGGGAAGCACCGTACCGTCCAAGCCAAGCTCACCGGCGATAAGACAACGATCGAGGTTGTCGCGGGGAATCTGACCATCGGCCGCCAATACCGCGATGGCGATGGGAAGATCAAAGCCGCTACCGGTCTTGCGAATATCGCCAGGTGCCAGATTGACCGTAATGCCCGAGCGTGGGATCTCGAACCCGGCGGAGCGCATCGCACAGCGAATGCGACCACGCGACTCCATCACCTCCATACTCGGGATGCCGAGCATCTGAATGCCCGGAACGCCGCCGGCAAGCGAGACCTCGACCGTGACGTGAATCGCCTCGACGCCGCGGATGCAGGCCGCGTGAACGGCAAACGTCTCGAACACCATCACGACACCTGCCAATCGAACGCGTTGTACTGATGCTCGATCTCGGCGATATGCCCGCCGCGAATGGTGACACCCACGGCATCGAAGCGAATCGCCTTGAGCGGATAATGATCCATGAGATAGCAACTTGCGATGCGGCGGTAGCGGCGTTGCTTTTGGGCGTCCACGGCTTCCTCGGGAAAGACCCGCGTGGTGCAATCCAGGGCGACGCGTCTGGTCTTGACCTCGGCCATCACCACGACATCGTCGAGCTCATCAAGCAGCACCAGATCGGCCTCGCCCTCGGTGCAACGATAACCCTGTTCCAGCAAGGTGTAGCCGCGCTCGTTAAAGTAGTCGATGGTGATCAGCTCGCCCAGCATGCCCAGCTCGCGGGGACTGAGTCCCTTGATAAACTCGGGCGTCATCGCCCCGCAGTCGAGCTCGCCGTTTTCCCAACGCTCCTTGAGCCGCTGCGTCTTGCTCTTTTTGCTTGCGGCACTCATGGGGTCTCCTTTCCCGCACACTGCATTGCCCCGATGATGAGGGCACCTTTCATGCGGGTAAGTACCGGAAGCAAACCAAAAGCTGACCAAATGCCAACAAAAAACGGGCCGTACGCAACAATCACGTTGCACACGGCCCGCTACCAGCAGGTTTATAAAACGCCAGGGGTCCCTGTCTCCACAATTGACCTAGAAAAGGCGCTCAGTCTGCAGAAAGTTTCCGCAAAAGCTCACACGGTGCAACGGAGAAAGACCATGTTTGCGAATAGCCTCGATGTGTTCGGGGCTCGCATAGCCTTTCGATTCGGCCAAATGGTACTCGGGATACTCGGCATCGTACTCGACCATCATCTCGTCACGCGTGACCTTTGCCATGATGGATGCCGCGGCGATGCAGGCGATCTTGGCGTCGCCCTTGACCACGTCGCGCTCGTTAGGAACGGCGCCCAAGGGGTTGCCATCCATGAGGACGCAGTCGGGTTCAAGTCCCGTATCGGCCACGGCGCCCGCAACGGCGGTACGAATGGCACGGGCCATGCCCATCTCATCGATATCCTTAGGCGCGATATGGCAAAAACCGATCGCCGTCGCCACCTCGGCAATCTTCACTGAGAGCAACTCGCGGCGCGCGGGCGTGAGCTTTTTGGAATCGTTGATACCCCAGACGCGCGGCTCCATAGGAAGACAGACGGCGCATACCGTCAAAGGACCGGCCACCGATCCGCGACCCACCTCGTCGACACCAACGACCACCCCATCGCCGCCAAGCTCATGCATAAGCACGTACATGTCATTGACGCGCTCGCGCTCGGCAAGCTCTTTGGCATGGCGTTTAAGGGCGCGTTCACAAGCCTTGATCACCTGCTGGCGCGGGTCCTCGCGATAATGCTCCACGAGGGCGGGGATCTCCTCAAACGTTGCGCTCGCCAACTCACCGGCAACCTGCGATGCCGAAACCGAGCTCGTCATGTTGGCCATACCAGGCCCTCCTTGCATGCAAATCAGATAAAAAGAAGGGCCACCCGAAGGTGACCCTTGTGTCCAAACGAGTGGACAGACGCTGCGATCTTCTTAGCGCTTCTCGGGGATGCGAGCAGCCTTGCCCACCTTGTCGCGGAGGTAGTACAGCTTGGCGCGACGGACGCGACCATGACGGACGACCTCGAGCTTGGCGATCTTGGGGCTGTGAAGCGGGAAGGTACGCTCAACACCGACACCGAAGGACATCTTGCGGACGGTGAAGGTCTCGCGGGCACCGGCGCCGGCCATGCGGATGACGTCGCCCTGGAAGACCTGGATGCGCTCGCGGTCGCCTTCCTTAATGCGGTAGTGAACCTTGACGTTGTCGGCGACGCGAACCTGAGGAATGTCCTCGCGGATCTGCTGACGCTCGATTGCGCGGATGTAATCCATGTGCAATTCCTTACTCTTCTAGAGGTGCCGTACCACCTTGGCCGGCACGTAGTTGAACAAACGTATTCGAGTATACACGCGCGGGTTTCTGCTGCAAGAACAATTTTTTACGCAGACAAAAAGACAAAACCCGCACATGATAACCGCCCGTCTCACGAATGAGACGGGCGGCATGAAGGGGGCTACGCTAGGCGTCTATACCCAAAACGTTAGGCGGAACGCTTGGCCTCGAGCTTGGCCTGAGCGGCAGCCAGGCGTGCGAGGGGCACGCGGTAGGGCGAGCAGGACACGTAGTCCACGTCGGCCACGTTAAACAGGCCCTTGATGGACTTGGGGTCGCCACCGTGCTCACCGCACACGCCAAAGTGCATGTCGGGGTTGGTGGCGCGGCCCTTCTCGACGGCCAAGCGCACCAGTTCGAGTACCGCCGTGTCGATGGTCTCGAAGGGATTGTCCTTCAAGATCTTCTTATGCATGTACAGCGGGATGAACTTAGCCTCGGCGTCGTCACGCGAGAAACCGAAGGTCGTCTGGGTGAGGTCGTTGGTGCCAAAGCAGAAGAAGTCTGCGTGATGGGCGATCTCGTCGGCGACCATGCAGGCGCGCGGCAGCTCGAGCATCGTGCCCACGGGAATATTGAGCTCGACGCCCTCTTCGTCGGAAACCTCTGCGATCACGCGCTCGATAACCTCGCGGGTCTGGACATGCTCCGCCGTGATGGAAACGAGCGGAACCATGATCTCGGGGCGCGGGTCGACGCCTTCCTTGATAAGGCGGGCAGCAGCCGTGGCGACGGCGCGAACCTGCATGAGCGGCAGATCGCTAAAGACGACGGACAGGCGAACGCCGCGCAGGCCGAGCATGGGGTTCGACTCGGCCATGCCGTCGATACGACGCAGGCGGGCGCGCAGGGCTGCAAGCTCTTCCTCGCTGGCGCCGGCGGCTTCCTTCTTGGTGATGGCGACCTCGAGCTCGCGAGGATTATCCAGGAACTCATGAAGCGGCGGATCGAGCAGGCGGACGACCACATCGCGACCGGACATGGTCTTGAACATCGCCAGGAAGTCCTCGGTCTGAACCTTGAGCAGGTCGGCCAGGGCCTGCTGCTTCACGGCCTCATCGTCAGACAGGATAAAGCTCTGGATGATGTTCTTGCGATCGCCCAGGAACATGTGCTCGGTGCGGCACAGGCCAATAGCCTCGGCGCCAAACTCGAGGGCGAGCTCGGCATCCTCGGGATTGTCGGCGTTGACGCGCACATGGTTGGCATGGCCACAGGTCTCGTCCAGGCGAATCTCGTCGGCCCAGGACAGGATGGTGTCCAGGTCGCCGGTAAGCTCGGCGGAAACCAGGTCGACGGGACCGTCGACGACGATGCCCTGGGTGCCGTCGATGGAGATGACATCGCCCTCGTGCAATACGCGGTCGCTGCCCTCGATGCGCACGACCTTCTCAGCGGCGTCGATGTGGAAGCGCTCAACGCCGCAGACGCAGGGCGTACCCATGCCGCGGGCGATAACGGCGGCATGGCTCGTCTTGCCACCGTGGCTGGTCAGGATGCCCTCGGCGGCGACCATGCCCTTCAGGTCGTCGGGGTTGGTCTCCCAACGAACCAGAATGACCTTGTGACCCTCGGCGGAACGCGCGACAGCGTCGTCGCTCGAGAACACGACCTCGCCCACGGCGGCACCGGGGCTGGCGTTCAGACCGCTGGCGAGAGCCTCGTACTTCTTGGAGGCGTCAAACTGCGGGTGAAGGAGCTGGTCGAGTTGCGCGGGATCGATACGGCTCACGGCCTCTTCGCGGGTGATCAGGCCTTCCTCGACCATTTCGATGGCGATGCGCAGGGCGGCGGTGGCGGTACGCTTGCCCACGCGGGTCTGGAGCATCCAGAGCTTGCCCTGCTCGATGGTGAACTCGATATCGCACATATCGCGGTAATGATCCTCGAGCGTCAGGAACACGCGCTCGAGCTCCTCACCTGCGGACTCGAGGCCCGGGGTGGTCTTGAGGTCGGCGATGGGCTCGGTATTGCGGATGCCGGCGACGACATCCTCGCCCTGGGCGTTGACCAGAAAGTCGCCGTAGAACTCCTTAGTGCCGTCGGCCGGGTTGCGCGTAAAGGCGACGCCGGTCGCGGAGGTCTCACCCTTGTTGCCAAAAGCCATAGCCTGGACGTTGACGGCAGTACCGAGCTCGTCGGAGATGCCGTGCTGTTTGCGGTAGATGCAGGCGCGCTCGTTCATCCAGCTGCCAAAGACGGCCTGGATGGCAAGGCGCAACTGGAGCTCCGGATCATGCGGGAAGACGGGCTTGCCGCCGGTGACCTCGAGCTCGGGATACAGGGCGGCCTCGACGTTATCAGAGAAGATGCCCTTGAAGGTCTCGACAAGCTCCTGAAGGTCCTCGGCCGAAAGCTCGGAATCGACGCGAACACCGGCGACCAGGCGGGCCTGGGTCAGGGCGTTCTCGAACAGGTCGGCATCAACACCCATAACGACGTTGGAGAACATCTGGATAAAGCGGCGGTAGCTATCCCAGGCAAAACGCGGATTTTGCGTCTGGGCGATGAGCCCCTGAACGGAGTCGTCGTTGAGGCCCAAGTTGAGGACCGTGTCCATCATACCGGGCATGGAAAATGGAGCGCCCGAGCGAACCGACACGAGCAGCGGATCATTGTCGTCACCGAGCTTCTTGCCACAGCGGGCCTCGAGGTCCGCCTCGGCGGCAACGATCTCATCGAGTGCGCCTTCGGGCCAGACGTTGCCGGCACCGGAGTACTCGACGCAAGTCTGGCAGGTAATGGTAAAGCCACCGGGAACCGGCAGGCCGATGCGGCTCATCTCGGCAAGGTTTGCGCCCTTGCCGCCAAGCACGAAGTTCATGGACTTGTCGCCCTCAGTGACACAGGTGCCCTGGGCGTCGGTTCCAAAACGGTAAACCCTCTTGCAATCGCTCACGATACTTCCCCTTCCATGCGCTTACGCGCACGACCGTGGTAACGAATCGACCCGCCGGATGCGGGCCGTGAGGGAACTATACGGCCGGATTTGAACGGGCTTGAGCAGAGGATACGCGGTTTGGTAAACGTGCTAAAACTGGCGGTAAACGGTAGGTAAAGTTGGTTACCTTATGAAGATACCAACACAATAAAAAAGCAGGTCAGATGCGATGTTTTTGCTAAATCGCTTTATCAAAATGCTACTAATATTAGGCGCGGCGGGTGGCTCGGCGGGCGCGAGCTTCTTGGATTTCCTCCAAGTGGCTAATGATCTCGGCAGCGCTTTCCTCGATGGCCTTGCCGTCGGTACGCACCACAAAGCAGCCTAGGCGCTTCATGAGGGCACGAGCTTCCTCGAGCTCGCTGCGCACGCTCTCGGGCTCGGCATAGGAGCCGGCAACGGCACGGGCGTAGTCATCGCCCAAGCGGCTATCGCGAATTTCGGAAATCACATCGACGGTCGAAATCAGGCCGAACAGGCGCATCGGGTCGACCTCGTAAATCGACTTCGGCGGCTCCATGCCATGGGCCAACGGAACATTGGCAACCTTGTAACCTTGATAGGCCAAATACATCGACAGCGGCGTCTTGGACGTGCGCGATACGCCCAGTAGCACGATATCGGCACCCGACAGATCGTCGCAACCGCGCCCGTCATCGTGCTCAACGAAATACTCCATGGCCTCGATACGATGGAAATAGCGGTCATCGGTCTTGTGAATCACGCCCGCAACGCCCTTGGGCGGCACGCCGACGAGCGACGACAGCACGGCGAGCGTCGGACCGATCAGGTCGACCGAGCGAATGTGCAGCATGCCCAAGTAGTCGAGCACACGAGCACGAAGGGCCGGATCGACAATGGTGTGGAACACGGCGATATCGCGATGGTCGGCATCGACGCGCGGCCCCACAAATGACTTGACCTGCTCCACGGAGGCCACCTTGGGCAGGCGCAAAACGCGAAAAGCCCCTTCATCAAATTGCCCGGACGCCGCAAGCACCACCTCACAAGCGGTATCGCCGAGCGAGTCGGAGATAACGATAACGGTGGGACGAACGGCGACCGGGCAATCCATGCGGGGCTCCTTTTGCGCTTACGCGCAGGCTGGCTTACTTTTTGCGGGCAAGCTCACCGATGTTGGCGACGCCGGAGAAAACGGCCTCGAAGCGGTTGAGCAGCTTAAGGCGATTATCGCGGAGTTGCTCGTCCTTGTCCATGACCATAACCTCGTCGAAGAAGCGGTCGATGGGGGCACGCAGAGCTGCAAGGGCGGCAAATGCGGCCGGGTAATCCTCGGCAGCAAGGGCGGCATCAACAGCGGTCTGAGCGGCCTCGGAGGCGTCGGCGAGCGCGAGCTCGGCCTCGCCCATCAGGCTGCGGTCGTACTCCGCACCCAGCTCGGGCTTGGAGATGTGCGCGGCGCGGGCATAGGCGGTAGCCAGGTTGTCGAAGGTCTCGGCATCGTTCTTGCGGGCCTCGTCGAGCGCGGCGCAGCGGGCGAAGAAGACGGACGGGGCGATGATGTGCACCGCGGAGACGGCGGCAACGGTATCGGCCGGGATCTTTTCGTCGCGGGCCATGCTCACAAGGCGGCCATGGAAGAAGTCGCGAACCTGTTGGGCGACCTCGGCGGCGTCGAACTCAATGCCCTGCTCGCTGTAGAGCTCGAGGGCGAAGTCGATGAGCGACGTGGGGTCAATCGGCAGGCGGTCGCGCAGGATGTTGATGATGCCGATAGCGGCACGACGCAGCGCATAGGGGTCCGAAGAGCCGGTCGGGGGCTCGCCGATGGAAAAGATACCGGCGATGGTATCGAGCTTGTCGGCGCAGGCCACGATGCAGCCAGCGGTGCCCTCGGGCAGCTCGTCACCGGCAAAGCGGGGACGATAATGATCGCGAATAGCATGGGCGACCTCGTCGTTCTCCCCCATCGCGGTCGCGTAATAACCGCCCATCACGCCCTGCTGGCTCGTGAACTCGACGACGGCGTTGGACACCAGGTCTGCCTTGCACAGGTGCGCGGCGCGAGCAGCGTCGGCGGCAAGATGGGCGCCCAGATGAGCCTCGCGGGCGATAGCGAGCGCGAGCTGCTCGATGCGCTCGGACTTGGCGAGCACGCTACCGAGCTTCTCCTGGAAGGCAACCTTGGCCAGACGCTCACGGAATTCGTCGAGGGAGATCTTCAGGTCCTCCTCGTAGAAGAACTTAGCGTCGTCCAGACGGGCGCGCACGACGCGCTCGTTGCCGTCGATCACGCGCTCGGCGTTCTCGGGCTTGCTGTTGGAGACGACCACGAACTCACGCGTGAGCTTACCCTCGCCGTCATAGATCGGGAAGTAGCGCTGATTGGTGAGCATGGACTCGCAGATGATCTCGTGCGGGACCTTGAGGAACTCCTCGTCGAAGGTACCGACGAGCACCGTCGGCCACTCGCAGAGGTTGATGACCTCTTCGAAGACCTTCTTGGGCGTATCAACATGGCAGCCGGGACGGGCAGCCTCGACCTCGGCGATACCGGCAAGGATGGCCTCACGACGACGCTCAGCAGAGAGCACGCCGGCGTCCTCGAGCACCTGCTCGTAGACGGCGGGGCTGGCAACCACATGGTCACCAGGGCCAAGTACGCGATGACCACGCGTGGTGTTGCCACTCGTCACGTCGGCAAACGACACGGGAACAACATCCTCGCCCAAAAGGCAGCAGATCCAACGGACCGGACGAACAAAGGTCGCGTGCTCGTGGCCCCAGCGCTGGCTGCGGTAGTTGGGCCACTGCAGGCCGGCAATAGTCTTCTCGCACAGAGCGGTCAGAATCGGCGTAGCCGGTGCGGAGGGAATGTTCTTCTCGGCGAACACATACTCGCGACCGTCAGTGTCCTCGCGTCGAACCAGGTCCTCGGCAGCCACACCGCACTTGCGGGCGAAGCCCTGGGCGGCCTTGGTGGCGTAGCCGTCGGCATCGAAGGCAATGTTTGCCGCGGGACCGCGCTTGACCTCATGGACCTCATCGGTCGCAGTGGCGACATCGGCCACGAGCGCAGCCAGACGACGAGGGCTCGAGATCACGCGGACCTCGCCATGGGCCAGACCGGCCTCGTCGAGGCCCTTGGCGATCATGGTGCCAAGCTGCTTGACGGCATTGTTCAACGGTGCGGAGGGCATTTCCTCCGTACCAATCTCAAACAGGAAATCCTTAGCGTCTGCCATGGCTTACGCCACCTCGCCTTCCTGGTCGGCATTCTCGTTGACTCCGGCGACCTCGGCCATGTAGGCCTCGCAGCACGCCTTGGCGACGGCGCGGACGCGCAGGATGTAGTTGGCACGCTCGACCGCGGATAGGGCACCGCGGGCATCGAGCAGGTTGAAGGCGTGGCTGCACTTCATGACACAGTCGTACGCCGGCAGCGGCAGCTTTCGCTCCAGGCAGGAATGGCACTCGGCCTCGTAGTCGTCAAACTTCTGACGCATCATCTCGACGTTGGCGACCTCAAAGTTATAGGCACTGAACTCGCGCTCGTTCTCGAGGAACACGTCGCCATAGGTCATGGGCGTGCCGTCGGGCAGGTAGCTCCACACCAGGTCGTAGACGGAGTTGACGCCCTGCGCATACATGGCGATACGCTCCAGGCCATAGGTGATCTCGACAGGCACGGGGTCGACCTCGATGCCGCCCACCTGCTGGAAGTACGTAAACTGCGTGACCTCCATGCCGTTGAGCCAGACCTCCCAGCCAAGACCCCAGGCGCCGAGCGTCGGGCTCTCCCAGTCGTCCTCGACAAAGCGGACGTCATGGTCGTTGGGGTCCAGGCCAATGGCGGCCAGCGAACCCAGGTAGAGCTCCTGGGCGTTGACCGGCGAGGGCTTGATGAGCACCTGGAACTGATAGTAGTGCTGCATGCGGTTAGGGTTCTCGCCGTAGCGGCCGTCGGCGGGACGGCGGCAGGGCTGCGCATAGCAGGTGCGCCACTCGGCGGGACCGAGCGAGCGCAGCGTGGTCGCGGTATGGAAGGTACCGGCACCGACCTCGGAGTCATAGGGCTGCATAATGACGCAGCCCTGCTCGCCCCAGTACTGCTGGAGGCGCAGGATGATGTCTTGGAAGGAAAGCGATGAAGCGTTCATGCCTCTAATATCCCCTCGTCGAAACGATTACACGGTTAGGTACTGTACTATAGCGGTTTTTAGTCGATAGCGCCGATGCGGTTGAGCGGCCAGTAGCGCACAAGCGCCACAGCGATCAAATCAGAGCGATCGACGGGACCAAAGTAGCGTGAGTCGGCAGAGTTTTCGCGGTTGTCGCCCATCACCCACACGCACCCGTCGGGAACGGTGTAGGGATAGCTTACCTGAGCGCCGGGCGCTTGGACCGAAAGTGGCCAGCTCATGCCCGTCGTATAGTCCTCGTCGAGCGCTTGGCCGTCAACGACCACCTTGCCATCCTGCAGGTCGACCGTCTGGCCGGCCGTGGCAATAACGCGCTTGACAAGAACATCATGCTCGGAGGTGCCATCGGGGTTGTGAAACACCACGATATCGCCCTGCTTGACGGGCTGACCGAGCTCGAGGCTCACCTTTTGCGCCAGGATCTGGTCGCCAATCTCGATTGTGTCCTCCATAGAGCCGGTGGGCACCACAAAGGGCTCGACCACAAAGGTGCGGATCAGGAAGGTGGCCACAAGCGCGATCGCGATGACCGCGATCCACTCAAAAGCGCCCCTCAACGCGGAATGTTGCGTAGGAACCATACTCACTCCTCGCTCTGCGAATACGAAGCGTCAAGGATCTCCTGCGCGTAAGCGCGCTCCTCGGGCGTGAGCCGCGCAGTCTCGATCAGGTCGGGACGCCAGCGACAGGTGCGCTCGATGGCATTCTTGCGGCGCCAGGCATCGACCTTGGCGTGATCGCCGCTCACGAGCACCGGAGGAACGCCCTCGCCGTTAAACTCGGCGGGGCGGGTGTACTGCGCGTACTCGAGCAGGCCTCCGTCCTCGGCGGTCGAGAACGACTCGTCCACGTTGCTCATCTCGTCGCCCAGGGCGCCGGGAATGAGGCGTACGACGGCATCGGCAACGACCATCGCGGGCAGCTCGCCGCCCGTGAGCACATAGTCGCCGATCGACAGACGTTCATCGGCATACGCATACGCGCGCTCGTCGACGCCCTCGTAACGGCTGCACACAAACAGCAGGCGCTCACTTTTGAGCAGGCGCTCGGCCACATGCTGCGTAAAAGGCTCGCCACAGGGGGTAAAGAACACCACAGTGGGCTTAGGACCCTCTGCGCTAATGGCCTCGATGGCCTCTGCGATAGGCTCGACCTTCATGAGCATGCCCTGCCCGCCGCCGTACGGCTCGTCATCGACGGTACGATGGCGGTCGTGCGTCCAGTCGCGCAGGTTATACGCCTTAAAATCAAAAAGGCCGGCCTTGCGGGCGCGGCCCAAAATCGATGTGGACATAACGGGCTCAAACATCTCGGGAAAGACCGAAAGGGTCTCGATCAGCATGTTGTCCTCCCTACTTGTCCATATCGATCAGGCCGTCCATAACGTGGACGGAAATTGTTCCTGTGTCGGGAAGATCGAGCACAACCTGCTCGATCACGGGAATCAGTACCTCGCCGTACCGATCGCCCTCGACAACCCAAACATCGTTCGCGGGCGTCGACATGATCTCGACGATCATGCCGAGCGAACCGAAGCGCTCGTCGACCACCTCGCGACCCATCAGGTCGGTATAGGCAGCGTCGAGCGAATCGAGCTCAAAGTCGTCGCGATTTGCCAGCACATAGCATCCCGTGATGCCCTCGGCGGCCGTCAAGTCGTCAATGCCCTCAAACGAGACCAGATCGCCATCGCCCGTATCGGTGACGGACACGACCGTGCAAAAGCGGTCGCGCTTGAGCGCCGGCGGCGTCAGGGCGACGCGCATGCCCGGCTCTAATACAGAAGGAAGCCCCCGCAGCGGCTGCGCGAGGACCTCCCCCTTCCTTCCGTGCGGCTTGACCACACGGGCGATGTTTTTGTACTGGGACCTCAAGGTCCTAGCCCAGAACCTCTACCTCGACAGCAGTGTCGAGGCGAGCGGCCAGTGCACGGGCGAGCGTGCGAATGGCCTTGATGGTACGGCCACGACGGCCGATGACCTTAGCGACGTCATCCTCGGCGACCGAAACCTCAATCGTAGAGGCGTCATCACCATCGATGACCTCAAGGCTCACGGAATCCGGGTCGTCGACGATCTGAACAACGAGATATTCGACGAGATCGGCGATGCGATCTGAGAGCATTGCCTCACCCTCGAGCTGTGCAGCGTCAACCTCAGGCACGATTTACTCCTCGGCGCCCTCAGCGGCCTCAGCGGCAGCCTTAGCGGCCTCGGCCTCTTTGGCGAGCTGCTTCTTGGACTTCTTGACGACGGTCTCGGTCTTCTCGCCCTCGTTGGCGGCCTTGACCAGAGCGGCGACGGCGTCGGTGAGCTGAGCGCCCTTGGACTGCCAGTCGGCGATCTTCTCGAGGTCGAGGTTGATGGTCTTGGGGGCGGTCATCGGGTTGTAGCGGCCAACCTCCTCGATGATACGACCGTCACGCGGGGCGCGGGAATCGGCGACGACGACACGGTAGTACGGACGCTTCTTAGCGCCGTGACGAGCAAGGCGAATCTTGACTGCCAAAGGAAACTCCTCCAACCAAGCAGCTTTAGGCTGCAACTACAAACAAACAGTTGAACATAATACGCCATCGACGCGGGCAGGTGAAGTCCGTGAGACCAACTTCTTCGGTGTAGTCGAGGGCAAATCCATATCTTAGACAAGAATTCGGGATTTGCAAGCACATACACGCACCCCACATGAGCTGCGCGGTATACTCATGACATGGAAAGACGCGAACATACATACGGTTATGAGGATGCCATGGGCGTCACGCCGCCTCCCTGGACGGGTCCGGCGGTGGGACTCATGGACCTCGATGCGTTTTTTGCGAGCGTGGAAATGCTCGATCATCCCGAATGGCGAGGAAAGCCGCTCATCGTGGGCGGAGACGCCGATTCGCGTGGCGTCGTGTCTACGTGTTCGTATGAGGCACGTCGCTTTGGCGTGCACTCTGCCATGGCCTCGGCCGAGGCGCGGCGCTTGTGCCCGCAAGCCATTTGGACGCACGGGCACTTTGATCGCTACCGCGAGGTGAGCGCGCAAGTCATGGCGATTCTCGCCGAGGAGACGCCGCGCGTTGAGCGCGTATCCATCGACGAAGCCTTTATCGATATCACACCGGGTCGCTTTGCGCCCGAAGACCCGCTGCTGGTTGCGCGGCGTATAAGCGACCGCGTGGCAGCGCTGGGAGTGACGTGCTCCATTGGCGTGGGCTGCAACAAGACGGTTGCAAAGATCGCAAGCGAGCGGGATAAGCCGTTTGGGTTGACCATCGTGCGCCCCGGAACCGAGCAGCGCTTTTTGGCCGCACTGCCGGTATCTGCCATGAGTGGCATTGGGCGCTCGGCCGAGGAGCGACTGCGCCGCATGTGCATCTACACCCTCGGAGAGCTATCGCGTGCACCGGAATCCACCTTGGCCTCTATTTTTGGCGTCAATGGCGAGCGCATGCGTCAGCGTGCGCTGGGACTCGAAATCTCTGAAGTCACGAGCCTCGATGAAGAGCGCGAGGTCAAGTCGGTCAGCAATGAACGCACCTTTGCTAAAGATTTGACTGAGCGTGGGGATATTGAGGCGGCGATTGCGCTGTTGGGAGAGTCAGTGGGACGCCGTCTGCGCCGTCAGGGGCTGACGGGTGCCACGGTAACGCTCAAGCTCAAGTATTCGTATGGCAGCGGGCGTACGGCACAGCGCCGGCTGCCTCATCCGACCGACGATGAGAACATTTTCGTGGCGGTTGCACTCGAACTGCTCGACAATATCTGGCAGGAAGGCATGCATGTTCGCTTAGCGGGCATCGGCATGAGCGACTTCGACCACCAAGGCGGGATCCAAACCGACCTGTTCTGCGAAGTCGATGATCGCGGAGCCCAATCCAGCGACCGCCGCGACCTCTCCGTCGCCATCGACGCCGTCCGAGACAAGTTCGGCGACACCGCCCTATCCTTCGGCCGCCAATCCCGCTTCAACGATTAACCGCCTTTGGGCAAAAAGAAAGCCGGGCAGGTGCGGAAAACCGCACCTGCCCGGCGATATGCGTGAGGGTAGCTAAACCCCGTCTCAAATGAGCTACTAGAGGAGGTTGAGGGGGAGCTGGGGGGCGTCTCCCCAGAGTTTCTCGAGGCGGTAGAAGTCGCGGGCTTCGGGAGTGAAGACGTGGACGACAACCGAACCATAGTCCATGAGCATCCAGGTCTTCTGCTCGCGACCCTCGATGGAGAACGGGTGCTCGCCGCAAGCCTCGGCGACCTTCTCCTCGATCTCGTCGACGATAGAATCGACCTGGCGGTTATTGGTACCGGTGGCAAGCACAAAGTAGTCGCATACGTCGGAAAGCTCGGTCAGGTCGAGCACCTGAACGTCCTCGCCCTTCTTGTCGTAGGCGGCCTGCGCAGCGGCGCGGGCGACATCCTCGGCGGCGACACCGCTCGCGGACAGCGAGGCGGCGGTGCGGTCGGACGTGGCGGCGAAGCTCTTGTGCTCCACGTTCTCAAGAATCTGCTCGTCAGTCATGGTCTCGTCGGCCATGGAATACCTCTTTCTAGACACACCCGAGCTAGCGCAGCTGGGCGTAATGGTTGTAAATCGTAATAGCCGTGGGATAAAGATAGCGCCCGGACTGGATCACATAGACCAAACCCTGCGCAAAACAGGAGAAGAACAACTCGTCGAGCGTCGACTCCCCCACCATCTTGCGCAGCGCATGCGCATAGTCGCCGTGGCGGTTGGGCTCGATGGCATCGGCCACAAAGACCACCATATCGAGCGGCGTCATGTCGCAGGCACCCACGGTGTGACGGTCGACAGCCTGGAAAACGGCCGGCGACAACTCGGGGAAAAGCTGCGGAAGCTCATAGGCGGCAACAGGACCATGCAAAAGCGGCGTCGCGGCGGAAGGAGAGCCGGCAATCTTAATGCCGTAATGCAGAGCGCGCGTAACCAGCTCGTCGTCGGAGAGCACTTTGTCCCAGTCGTGGATCAGACCGGCAGCAGCGGCATCAAAGCGGTCAACGCCGTAGACCTCGGCCAGATGAAGTGCGGTCTCGGCAACACCCAGCGAATGCACATAGCGCTTGCGCTTATCCTTCATGCGAACATCGAGCAGCTCTTGAATGCGCTTGAGCAGCGCGCGCTCATCGCCCTCAAACTGATCCTCTACCGACAACGTAGACCCCCATCACTCAAAATCTTCTTGGCCCAATTCGGCATATAGCCTGCGTTTGCGAATGTAGCCGAGCACGGACTCGCTCGTAAGGTAGCGCACGCTCATGCCGCGGGCAACTCGCTTACGAATGTTCGTCGAGCTGATCGCCAGCGCCGGAATCTGAATATAGCGCACGTCGAACGGCAGCCCCGACTCTTTGATTCGGGCACGCGCCGTATCGATATCAAAGCCCGGTCGCGTCGCCGCAATAAAGGTAGCAAGCTCAGCGATTCGTTCGGCATCATGCCAGGTCACGATATCGATAATCGCGTCGGCGCCCGTAATAAAGTAGAGCTTTACCTGCGGCGGGTAAAAGTCGCGAAGGGCATGAAGCGTATCGGCCGTATAGGTTACGCCCGGGCGGTCGATCTCGAACCGGCTCGCCAAAAAGGCCGGGTTCGCGGCGGTGGCGAGGACCGTCATGGCATAACGGTCCTCGGCAGGCGTCACCGGCTTGTCAAGCTTAAAGGCGGGAGACCCTGCCGGCATAAAGAGCACAGCGTCCAAGTTGAGCGACTCGCGCGCCTGCTCGGCAGTCACCAGATGCCCGTAATGGATGGGATCAAAGGTGCCACCCATAATGCCGAGCCTAAACTCCTGCCCGTCCTCTAGAGGAAGCTCGGGCAGACCGATTCCACCGCGCAGCGACATGGCTTACTCGCCCTCCGAGGTCTCGGCATCGCCCGCGGCATCCGCCGCATCGACAACCTCGACGCCTTCATCCGCAGCATCGGCCACGTCAATGACTTCAACGGCAACGTCCTCGCCAGCATCCTCGAGCTCCTCGTACTCCGAGAAGTCCTCAGCGCCCTCAAAGTCAAAGGCGCGCTGGCAAATGCGGACCTCGTCGCCCGCACGGCAACCGGCCTTCTCGAGCGCGTCGTCAACACCCATACGCGCAAACTTATGCTGCAGGTAAATGACGGCTTCCTCGTTTTCCCAGTCGGTCTGGATGACCATGCGCTCGATGGCACGACCGACCACGCGGAAGGCACCGGGCTCTTCCTGGACAATGCGGAAACGCTTCTCACGCTGCAGGCGGCGGCGCTCCCACTCATCGTCGCGCAGAACGACCGGCTCATCCGAGACAGCCAACTCGGCGCGCAGCTTGGCCACCTGCTCACCTACGGCAAGCATCAACGTATTGAGACCGGCGCCCGTCACGGCAGACACGGCAAAGAACATATGTCCATCGTCGAGCGCTGCGCGCTTAAGGTCGGCAATCTTGTCGGCCGTACCCGGCGCATCGCACTTGTTGGCGACGACGATCTGCGGACGCTCCGAAAGCTCGGCACCATACTGCTCGAGCTCGCGGTTGATGATTCGATAATCCTCGACCGGATCGCGATCCTCAAAACCACCCGTCATGTCGACGACGTGCATGATCAGGGCCGTACGCTCAATGTGGCGCAGGAACTGATGACCCAGGCCCTTGCCCTCGCTCGCGCCCTCGATAAGACCGGGGACGTCGGCAACGACGTAAGAATATTCGCCGGCACGCACCATGCCGAGGTTCGGCACGAGCGTGGTAAACGGGTAGTCGGCAATCTTGGGGCGGGCGGCACTCATGCGCGCAATGAGCGATGACTTACCCACCGAGGGAAAGCCCACGAGCGCGGCATCGGCCATAAGTTTCATCTCGAGCTCGATCCAGTGCTCCTCGGCCGGCTCGCCCAGCTGGGCGAACGCGGGCGCGCGGCGCACCGACGTCACAAAGTGCGTATTGCCCAGACCACCGGCGCCACCAGGGGCCACGACAACGCGCTCGCCGTCGTGCACCAGATCGGCAATCTCGAACATCGGGGTCTGCGTCTCGGGGTCGAGCTCGCGCACCACGGTACCCATAGGGACCTTGAGAATCAGGTCCTCGCCGCTCTTACCGTTACGACGGGCACCCTGCCCGTGCGTGCCGCGCTCGGCGCGGAAGTGATGCTTAAAGCGGTAATCGATCAGCGAAGACAGCTGAGCATCGGCCTGGATGACGACATTGCCGCCACGACCGCCGTCGCCGCCATCGGGGCCGCCCTTGGGGACAAATGCCTCGCGCCTAAACGACATGCATCCGGCTCCGCCGTCGCCGCCGCACACGTTAATGCGGCTGATATCGGTGAACTGTGACAACAGAATCGCCTCCTACAAAAAAGAGGGAGACCCTTGAATCCTAAAACTCAAGTGCCTCCCACATATGTGCTCTATGAAGGGTGAATTACGCGTTCGCGAGCGGGCGTACGCTGACCCTGTGCTTGATACCCTTGTGGAACTCAACGGTACCGTCGACCAGCGCGAACAGCGTGTCGTCCTTGCCACGGCCAACGTTCTCACCCGGGTGGATGTGCGTGCCGTGCTGACGGACGAGAATCGTGCCCGTGGTTACCGTCTGGCCGGCATAGCGCTTCGTGCCAAGGCGCTGACCGCGGGAGTCACGGCCATTACGGGAGGAACCGAGTCCTTTTTTGTGTGCCATTGTGTATACCTACTCTTTCGTTACGAGTGTAATCTACTCGGCGACGGGAGCCTCGGCAACAGCCTCGGCCTCTGCCTTGACAGCCTTCTTGGCGCGGGACGTAGCCTGGACCTTCACGATCTTCAGCTTGGTGAGCTGCTGACGGTGACCCTTCAGACGACGATAGCGCTTACGCTTGTGGAACTTGAAGACCAGCTGCTTCTCGCCCTTGAACTGCTCAACGATCTGAGCGGTAACCTTGGCCTTGGCCAGCTTGTCGGGATCGGTGACGATCTTCTTACCATCGTTGAGGAAGATAACCGGCAGGGTGACCTTGTCGCCCTCATTGCCCTCGATCTTCTCGACGGTGATGACATCGTCGGTGGCGACCTTGTACTGCTTGCCGCCCGTGTTAACGATTGCGTACATGTTTACTTGCCCTTCATGCATCAGTTAGTGCAACAGCCGAATATAGTAGCAGGCGAAAATACCCCCGTCAACGAGTATGTGGAGCAAATCCACAAGTTCGCACAGGTATGGGGCTGACGAGTCGGCCCTCGTCGTCCTCGCATGCTTGATTCTGACGCTCGACATCGTAGGAGCAGATGGTCACGAGGTCTTGCATACCGGTGGAAACAATAGGTGCATCCACGCCCGGGGTCAAGCCCTGCAACAAAACATCAGCAGCGGAAAGCAAAATTTCCGGACGCATGGAGCCTTCGTTGTCGGCATGGGTGTCGAGCATGAGCACCAAATGGTCCGGGCGCTCCCCCGCCGTGATCTCATAGTCCACGAGCGTGTGATCCAAATCCAAGCGCTTGCTCTTTTTTCCGCGCGCGTAGTCGATGCCATGGTCCGCGCGCAGCGTGTCGATCGCACGACGTACCTCATCGGCGCTTACGGGCGCCTCGGGATCCAAGTGCAGGTCGATGCGATACGACAGGCGCGTGAGCTGCGCCGTCAACGCCGGCGTGCGCACGTCGATGTACGCCGCCTCGATGGGCGCCAAATCGGCCGGAGACGCCGCAGCCAGGCGCCCAAACGCCTCGTCGAGCGCCACGAACTCGGTCATAAAAAGGTCATACCACTCGCAGGTCGACGACGTACCAACCGGTAGCGCCGAAGAGAAGCCCACGCGCATGTGCGGAGAGAAGCCCTGCGTGACGGCATAGGGAAGTCCCGCACGGCGCACGATGCGCTCAATGGTATGGATCACTTCGAGATGGCCCAGGTACTTAAGGCGATCGCGCTTGCCATAGCGAACACGAAGCCTAAAGAGCGTGGGGTTGTCGGTCAGGCGCTCACTCATGCGCGATCACCCATCAATACATTCTTGGCGTGGAGCGTGGGGCAGATCCCGCAGCCGGTGCACGACGTGCGGGTGCAGTCGGGAGTCGTGACACCCTCGAGCGAGCGACGGTACTCGCGCTCGAGGAAGCCGCGCGTGCAGCCGGGACTCACATGCTCCCACGGCAGGCGCCAGTCCAACTCGTAGGGCAGGTGCACAAGCTCATTGAGGTCGATGCCGTTTTTGGCAGCAGCCTCCTTCCAGTTATCGAGCGAGAAATGCTCTACCCAGGCGTCAAAGCGAGAGCCCGCACGCCAAGCATCGATGATGACGGGCGTCATGTCACGACCGGCGCGGGACAGCGCGGCCTCGATGAGCGAGGTCTCGGCATCGTGGTAATGCACGCGGACGGCACGGTTGCGAACGCTCGTGACAAGCAGCTTCTGCCGACGCTTGACGTCGTCGTAGTCGAGCTGCGGGCACCACTGGAACGGCGTGGCAGCCTTGGGGATAAAGACCGAAACCGAGATGGACACCGAGATCGAGCCGCGACGAGCCTTGGGCACCACGGAACGACCGAGCTCCAGTACGTGATCAGCCAGATTGGCGATGGCCACGATGTCCTCGTCGCGCTCGCCGGGAAGGCCCATCATAAAGTAGAGCTTCATGCGGTTCCAGCCGGCCTCGAAGGCCGCCTTGGCCGCACGGTCCAGGTCCTCCTCGGTCACGTTCTTGTTAATGATGTCGCGCATGCGCTGGCTGCCGGCCTCGGGCGCGAACGTCAGGCCGCCCTTCTTTTCGCCGGCGACCGACTCGGCCATATCCACGCCAAACGAATCCAGGCGCTGCGACGGAATAGACACGCGAATACCCGTATCCTCCAGGCGACGGTTGAGCCTGCCGAGCACGTCGCGAATGCAGGAATGGTCGGTCGTGGAGAGCGAGGTCAGCGACACCTCGTCATAGCCGGTCTTTTCCAGACCCTGAATCACCGACGAGACGATCTGGTCGGCCGAGCGCTCGCGCACCGGGCGATACGTCATGCCGGCCTGGCAAAAACGACAGCCGCGGGCGCAGCCGCGTAGGATCTCGATAGACAGGCGGTCGTGGACCAGCTGCGCATAGGGCACGCACGACTGCGACAGCGGATTCGTGGCGCCGAAATCCTCGACGACGCGCTTGTAGACCACGGTCGGCGCATCCTTGCCCTCACGCGGCACGGTGTAGCCATGCGGCGAGCAGGGCTCGTCGTGACGAACCTCATAGAGCGACGGCACGTAGTTGCCGGCAATGGATGCAAGCTGCTCGACAATCTGCGCGCGCGGGACTCCTTCGTCACGCAGGCGGCGATGCAGCTGGCAGGTCTCGAGCAGCGATTCCTCGCCCTCACCGATGAGGATGGCATCGAAGAAGGCCGCGTACGGCTCGGGGTTGTACACCGAGGGACCGCCGGCGATGATGATTGGGTCGTCTTCACCTCGGTCGGCCGCTAACAGCGGAATGCCAGCGAGGTCGAGAGCCTCGAGGAAGTTCGTCACCGCCATCTCGTGCGGTACATGCAGGCCGACGATATCAAACGAGGCGACGGGGGCAGCACCCTCGAGCGAGAGCAGCGGAATGCCCGCCTCGCGCATGGCGTCACCCATATCGGGCCACGGCACATAGCCACGCTCGCAGGAGATGCCCTCGGCCTGGTTAAGGATGTTGTAGAGGATGGCGATACCCTGGTTGGGCAGACCAACCTCGTACACATCCGGGTAGATCAGGCAGCAACGGTAATCGGCATCGGCCTTGGAAAGCGTGCCCCACTCGTGATCGATATAGCGACTCGGCTTCTCGACCTTGGCGAGCAACGGCTCAATTAAATGAAAACAATCTTGGTACGGAACGCGCAACGGAAAACCCCTAAGCAGCGAGATCTGATGCGTCTTGGTAGGACGCCATAGGACGGGTAGCGCCCGCGACCGTGGTCACCAGATCGCGAACGCGGGAGAACGTGGCAGTGACCACCTCGTTGGCACGGCTGTAGTCGACATCGCGCTCGTAGAGCGAAACGAGCGCACGGCCCATGCCGTAGGTGCCCGCGGCAGCAGTGAGCGCCTTGACGGCAAACCCAATATGCGGCGTCTGCTTGACGAGCGCGCGGGTGACCGCGCGGATCACAAGACCGCCGGCAAGCACGCCCGCGACCTCGTAGCCGCGCTCGGGCTTAATGCCGCGTCCAAAGACGGCAGCGAGCTCAAAGAGCATGCCCACCTGCGCCAGCGCCATAACGGGATAATCAGCGCCCGGCAAAAACACCAGTGCACCGGTCGCCATATTGGTAAGCGCGCACGAGGTGATGATACGATTGGCCGCCGCGATGCGCATGAAGGCAAAGTTCGCCGCAAAAGCCGTTTCCTTGTCGGTGCGATCGAGAATCCAGCGGGCAAGCGTCTCGAGCAGATACGTCTTATCGGTTGCCGCTACCACGCCGAGCATGGGCGTGGACTCCTCGATAAACGGCACCTCCACAGCAGACTCGGCAAGCACGCACACGGGCGCGCCGGCGATCACGAGCTCCTGCACGGCACTCTCCAAGCGGTCGGAACCACACGAGAGCACCAGCACCACATCGGTATCGGTCTTTGGAGCAATTCGCTCCTCCCCCAGACGCTCGACGCGCACAATACCCGAGGTCGTTTGCGGCACAAAGGCGTCACGCACCGTCTCGGCCAGAAAGCGCGAGGCGGACGAATCCAGATAGACCGAGACGCGCACCGGCGTATCGGAATCCTTCTTAACGGACGCGCCCATCTTAAAAGCGCGGGTCAGCTTATCTACGGGAATTTTCATAGCAAACCCCTCCAGCGGTTACGCGGCGCCCGAACGATGCCGCCATATGGATTGTACGATACCCACCGTCAGCAGCTGAATCATCATCGAAGACGAACCGAAGCTAATAAACGGTAGCGGAATACCGGTAATCGGCATCATGCCGATGCACATGCCGATGTTTTCGAAGGTCTGGAACGCCCACATGCCAACGATGCCCACACACGAAAGACGCAAAAACAGCGACTCACACTTAAAGGCGACGCGAATCGTCGAAAAGATCAGCAGCACGTAGAGGCACAGCAGCAAAAAGGAGCCGCAGAAGCCAAAGGTCTCGGACAAAAAGGCGAAGACGAAGTCGGTGTGGAACTCAGGCAGAAAGCCGCCGGCTGACTGCGTCGCATGGCCCAAACCCTTACCAAAGAAGCCGCCCGAGCCAACGGCGATAAGCGACTGCTGCAGGTTGTAGGCATCGTCCGAATCGGCATTATCGGGGTCGATAAAGACCGTCAGACGGTTCATCTGATACTGCTTGATGAGCACATCGTGGCCGAGCAGCGAATCAAAGACCGAATCGAGCGCCAGGACGAGGGCCACCAGGCCCACGAGCAGGGCCAGGGTCGACAGCACCCATTCGCGGCGTGCACCGCTCATGCAGATGACGATGGCGCCCGAAACCAGCACGACCAGGCCCGAGCCCAGGTCACCCATGGCAACGACGGCCAAAAACGGAATGGACAGCATGCCGCAGAGCTTGACGTAGTCGCGAACGGTATCGATGCGACCGTTATACTGCGAGCCAAGCGTAGCAATAAAGAAGATGGTGATGAGCTTGGCAAGCTCAACCGGCTGGAACGTCAAGCCGATACCGGGAATCTTGATCCAGCCCGTCATGCCCAGACCGCCCGTATAGGACAGACCCGGAATCTTGGGCGAGAAGATCACGATCAGGTCGATGACGAGCAACGCCGTCGAGAAATTGGAAATACCGCGCAGGTCGGAGCGCCAGACCAGCACCGCCAGCACCGTGCCGATGCCAATTCCCAGCAAATGGCGCGAGAACGAAGCATCGGCCTTAAACTGCGAAGCCGACCAGATAATGATGGCACCGTAGGCGACGAGCGCCACAGTAGCCACGAGCACACCGATATGCACCTTTTGGCGAAACGTGCCGCGCGAGGCCGAAAGTTGCTTGTTGACGCGGTCCAGGCTGCTGCGAGAGCCGGTCTTGGTTGAACGGAACAGATCCGCCGGAGAAAAATCCATCGCAACCTCCTATCGAACCGAAGAATCGCCCGAGGCCGAAGAGGTATCGGGCTCGTCATAAATCACGCCGAGCACGTCGCGCACGACATGCATCGCGGTATCTGAGCCACCGCCGCCCTGCTCCAGGACGGTAGCGATGACATACTTGGGATCATCGGCCGGTGCATAGGCGCAGAACCACGCGTATTCGTCCTCGCCACTTTTCTCGCCCGTGCCCGACTTGCCGTATACCTGCGGCGTCAGGGTGCCAAAGTGCGCCGCCAGGGACGTCGATGCCGTGTAAATCACGTCGTGCATGCCGTTGCGAACAAGAGCCAAATCCGAATCGCTGTTGATCTTGGCCTCCAGGCGCTTCTTCTTGCCCTTGCCATTGTACTTATAGGCATCGCCGTCGCCATCGCGCGACACGGCAGACAAAAATACGTGAGGCACGTACTGTTTGCCGCCGTTGGCAAGACCCATATAGGCGCACGCCATCTGCAGGGGCGTCACCAGGATGTCGCCCTGGCCGATAGCAATGTTGGTCATATCGCCGGCATTCCACTTGCGGTCCTCGGCAGAGGCGTCGGTGAAGTATGACTCTTTCCACTCGGCATCGGGAATACGACCCGCGCCCTCACTCGGCAGATCGATACCGCAGGTCTTGCCTAGGCCCCAGCGACGAAAGACCTCCTGCAGGCCCTCGGGATGTTGCTCGTCATAAAAGAACGCCTTACCCATGTCGTAGAAGACGGGGTCGCACGAGTTGGCGATACCCGACTGCAGCGTCATGGTGCCGTGGCCAGACGTCAGCCAGCAGCGCTTGCCCCAAGCCTTGCCCAGACCCGTCCAATAACCCGTGCAGTTGGTTGTCTGCGTTGAAGTGTAGGTTCCAAACTCAAGACCGGCCAGTGCCGAGAGCGGCTTGATGGTCGAGGCCGACATGTACTGTCCGCTAATGGCGCGGTTGAGCAGCGGGTGCGAACCCTTGTCATCATTGAGCTCGGTCCACACGTCATTTGAGACGCCGCCGATAAAGACGGACGGATCGAACTTGGGCTGGCTCGCCATGCCCAGGATCTCGCCATTGTTGGGATCGAGACACACCACAGCGCCGTTGCCGGCATTGCTGTAGCCAGTGGTCTTGGCAAGCTCGATAGCGCTCGCCAGCGCCGTCTCACAGGCCTGTTGGATCTTAAGGTCGAGCGTGAGCTTAATGTCGGAGCCGGCCTTCGCGGGCACGGCGCCGGCCTGACCGGTCACATTGCCCGAGGCATCGACCTTGACGGTCTGCTCGCCACGAATACCCTGCAGCAGGTTTTCGTAGTAGCTCTCAACGCCCGCCTGGCCCACGATATCGCCCGACTGGTACGTAATCTTGCCAGCAGAAGCATCATCATCGCCAGAGGTTTTCTTATTCTGGGCCTCGAGCTGCTCGGAGGTAATGGTGCCGGTATAGCCCAAGATATGGCATGCCGTCTCGCCGTATGGATACTGGCGCTCGGTACGCTCGGCAATCTTGACGCCCGGGAACTCGCCGGCGTGTTCCTTGATATAGGCAACCGTGGAGCGACGGACGTCCGTCGCGATGGTATGCAGGCTCTGAGCGCCCTCTGTATTGTCCTGAATATTGCGAAGGACCGCCACATAAGGCATTCCAAGCACGTTGGCAAGATGGCGAACCAGAACCTCATCCTCGGCAAGGTCGCGGTAGGCCACGACAGCAAGTGAGGGACGGTTCTGGACAAGCGCCACGCCATTGCGGTCGAGGATGCGGCCGCGCACAGCGGGTGTGGTAACGGTGCGAGTCTGATTACTATTGGCCTGCTTCTCGTAATAGTCCGACGAGACCATCTGCATGCCCCACAGCTTGACGGCAAGTGCCGCAAACATCGCGCCCACACCCGTGGTGAGGATGGAAAAGCGGCCCTTAAAGGCGGTCGCCGCGGTATTGCCCTCGCCCTCGGTGGCGCGCGGAGCCGTTCCATGCTGTGTATCGTAGGTAAAACGGGAATCGCCTCGACGCATGATGACCAGCGCGACCACGATGGCCACAACCAGCACGATACCGGCGATAATAACCGTCATCTGGGAAGACATCTACGGGCCTCCCCTATTTGAGCTTGCGGGTCTTGGGCTTAAAGCGCATACCCGTCTGGCGTCCGCCACGTGCGGAGAATCCATAGCCGGACTGCGGCACGACGCCGGACATCAAAAACGGAATGGCAACCAGACCCGTCAGGATCGAGGACGGCAGCGCATGGCCGAAGATCGCCACGACAAAGCTCGTCTCCAAACCCATAAACAGCAAGATGATGCTGTAGATAACATTAATGACGAGCGCGAAGGCGCCCACAGTGACGCCGCGCGCACTCGGGGTACCGCCCGTCTGACCGACGGCGCTGTGCACCAGGGCAAAAGAACCCACGGTCAGCAGGAGCGACATAACGCCCACCGGCACGGCAGCGGACAGGTCATAAAACAAGCCGCTGCAAAAACCGCACACGACGGCACGGGTCGGGTCGCCCGAGAACACGCTTAGGCACACCAGGATAATCATGAAGTTGACGCGACCGCCCGCAATGGAGATCTGCGGTGCCAGGCCTGCCTGCAGCAGCACGCATACGATGGCGGCGATTACAAACGTGCGGGAGCTCATCCCCTGCTCGTGTAGATCCATGGACATGCCCCCTATTCGTTCGAGCCGGAATCGGTCGTCTCGGACGTGTCGGAACTGTCATCCGAGCTCTCGTCCTTCGTCTTGGTTGCAGCATCGCGCGACGTTCCCTGCGGCGTGCTGTTGGCCGTGCTCACGTCCTCATCCGAGGCCGACTGTTCGTCGGTCAGCGAGGTAATGACCAGCACTTCCTCGTTGTTCTCGGCCGTGGTCTGAGCGCGCACCACAATGGTGTAGTACACGTCGTTTGCCGATTTCTCAACCGACGAGACGGTGCCGAGCGGTAGACCCTTGGGGAACACACCGCCGATGCCCGAGGTCACGATGATGTCGCCGACTTTAACGTCGGAGTCGACGCTCACATACTCAAGACGCAGCGTGCCGTCAGCCTGACCCTGCAGCATACCCTGGGCGCGCGTGTCCTGTACCATGGCGGACACACCCGAGTTCTCGTCGCCAATCAGGCGCACGGTGGACGTCTTGGCCGAGACTTCGATGATCTGGCCGATAACACCGGCCGAACTCGTCACAGGCATGTTGATGGTAAGGCCGTCGGCAGAGCCTTTGTCGATGGTTACGGTCGAGGTCCAGGCATCGCCCGAGGCACCAACGATACGAGCAGCGGTCGATTTGAGGTTGTAGGTCGACTGCAGCCCGACCAGCCCCTCCAGACGCTCGGCGGTCTTTTGAGCCTCGGAGAGCTCAGCAACCTTAGAGGTCAGCTCCTCGTTTTGCTTCTTAAGCTCGTCAAGCGTGTCCTGCGACGCCGTAAGGTTAGAGAACACGTTGCCGATCGCATTGAAGGGAGCCGCCACGGCCGAGCCCACAAAACGCACCGGCGAGGTAATCGTCGTTACGCCCGAACGCACGGCATGAATCGGCCCTGCCTCGCCCTCGCGGATGTAAAACGTGAGCAGCAACACCGAAATCAGGCTGAAAACAATCAACGGGCGCATACCCGTTGATTGTCGCTTGGTATTCAGATTTGTGGAGAAACCCGAAGATCGTGCCAAATGGAATCCACCTTTTGGAAATTAAGCATTGGTCTGGACGAAGCCGCCATCAAACGCATTGGCCTCGAGCACGCGGGCACAGCCGTTAACGACGTTATCGAGCGCCGTGGGGCTGACGTTGACCGAAACGCCGGTCTCATCGCGCAGACGCACGTCGAGTCCGCGTAGCAGAGCGCCACCACCGGTCAGCAAAATGCCGTAGTACATAAGGTCAGAGGCAAGATCGGGCGGCGTGGCATCGAGGGCGTCCTTGACGGCCTTGGCCATCTCGTCGAGCGGCTTGTTGAGCGCGCGACGAATCTCCTCGCTCTCGATGCGCACGGTCTTGGGCAGACCGGTGATCACGTCGCGACCGTTGACCTCGACGTCGAGCTCGTCCTTGAGCGGCACAGCGGAGCCGACCTTGATCTTGATGTCCTCTGCCGTACGCTCGCCGATGGCAAGGTTGTAGGCATCACGAACGTGCGTGAGGATGGCCTGGTCGAACTCGTCGCCTGCAATACGGATGGACTGCGAGACGACGATGCCGCCCATAGCGATAACGGCAACCTCGGTGGTACCGCCACCGATGTCGATGACCATGGAGCCGGTGGGCTCCTCGACGGGCAGGTCGGCGCCGATAGCGGCAGCCATGGGCTCCTCGATCAGATAGGCCTGGCGAGCGCCAGCCTGGATCGTGGCCTCAAAGACAGCACGCTTCTCGACCGACGTGACGCCGGAGGGAACGCAGACGACAACGCGCGGACGCGGGGTCCACGGATAGCGCTTCTCGGACGCCTTATCGATAAAGTAGCGAAGCATGGCCTCGGTAACATCGAAGTCGGCGATGACGCCGTCCTTCAGGGGACGAACGGCCACGATGTTGCCGGGCGTACGGCCGAGCATGCGCTTTGCCTCGATACCGACCGCCAGGATGCGCTCGTCGTTCTTGTCGATGGCGACAACAGAGGGCTCGCGAATGACGATGCCCTTGCCGCGCACGGAGACAAGCGTATTTGCGGTGCCGAGGTCGATGGCAAGATCGCCCGCATAGCTACCGAAGAACATATCCATCAAAGAAAACAACGCAACTCCTGATGTGTTGGATGATTGCTGGAAAACTACTAGATCATCATACTAGCGCAAGCCCGGCACCTCACTTGCGGTGAAGCGCCGGGCAAAGCTAAATCCCATAAGGTCACTACTGGTTGTCAGCAGCCGAGAAATCCATATCGAGCGAGGAAACGGCCCAGCCGATATGGTTGTCGGAGCGCACGAATTTGACGGTGTACTCCTGCTCGCCGCCCTTGGACAGCGATGCCTTCACCTTAGCGGTCGTCTCGGTCATGGACTGATCCATGCCCTCGACGGACACGGTGGCACCCTGCGGAATCGAGGAGATGATCATCGACTTAGCGTCCTCGGACAGGCTCGATGCCAGGCAAGACTCGGCCTTTGCGGTGTCACCGTCGCCGGCAGCCTGGAACAGATCGGTAACGACAGACTCCTGGGACGGGAAGCCAAAGCCGCGCGTGTAGGCAAAGCCCAGACCGCCCGCGGCGATCAAAATGAGCAGAAGCAGCACGATGAAGACTTTGAGACCCGTGTGGCGATGGCGACGACGGACCTTGGCCTGCTTACGATCCTGACGGTCCTGCTGGACCATCTCGGACTCGGACAGCGTAAAGAAGCCGGTGTCCGAGGGATCGGGCATAAACTGACCGGTCGCGCCCGTAGGATCGAGCGGATCGACGGCAGGAGCGTCCATCGCGGGCGCCGGAGCCGTGGCCATAGCCGTCTGGGCAGACAGCGCGGCAAGCGAATCGTGCACGCGGGCAAGCTCATCGGCCTGCTCGGAGGTGAGCTGGTAGATGCCATCGGCAGTAGCGGCGTTAAAGGCGTCGAGTGCGTCGGAGGGACGGCCGGCGGCAGAAAGCGCCTGACCCATGCCGGCGTTGAGCGCACGCGTGTCGTCGCGGGGGCCGGCAAAGTCGATAGCCGTGCGGTAGGTCTCCACGGCATCCGCCGGACGGCCGAGCTTGATGAAGCAACGACCGAGCTCGCCGAGCGCGGCGGCAGGAGCCGGATTGGCGCCATCGATGGCAGCCTGACGGAAGGCAGTACCCGCGTTGGCATAGTCGCCCGACTGGAACAGCGCGTTACCCAGGCCCAGATAGGCCTTGAACGGCGTGGCATAAGAAGCGTCCTGCGTAGCAGCAGAGAACGCCTGAGCGGCCGTCGTGTAGTCGCCCACGGCGGCGAGCGCCTTGCCGCGGTTGGTGAGCAGCGCGCCGCGCTTGCCATAGGTGCCGTCGTTGAGGGCGGCGGCGTAGGCCTCGGCGGCCTCGGCATACATGCCCAGGTGCATCAAGGCGTTACCACGAAGGTGATCGGCCTCGCCCATAATCTCATCGGGAGTCTTTGCCGCCCCAAGCATCTGGGCTGCAGCGGAAAAATCACCCGCGCGGTAAGCGGCGCGGCCCTGTTGGATCAGCTGGCTATTCAAGGAAATCCCCTTTACTCGTGAACGATCTCGACATGGACGATCTCGTCGCCGGCACGCAGCTGCGAAATCACATCGAGACCCTCGACCGTGGTACCAAAGACGGTGTAACCGGAATCGAGGTTATGCTGGGCGCCCAGGCAGAAGTAGAACTGCGAACCCGCGGAATCGGGGTCCATGGAGCGTGCCATGGCAAGGGCACCGTCGACATGGCTGTTGCGCGGATTGGTGGCAAACTCGCCCTTGATGCAGTAGCCGGGGCCACCGGTACCGGGCATGCCGTCGGGGCCCTCAAGACCGGCAGCAACGTCGGCGCCGGACATGTCGCGGGTATTGGGGTCGCCGCCCTGGATGACAAAACCGGGCACATAGCGATGGAACTTAAGGCCATCATAGAAACCCATCGTGGAAAGCTCGCAGAAGTTCGCGACATGAATGGGAGCGCCCTCGCCGTCAAACTTGACCTTGATGGTACCCTTCGACGTCTCGATAACGGCGCACTCGTCGCCGGCAAGCTGATACTCGGGCGTGTAGAGCTCTTTCTTAAAACCAAACATGTGGTTCCTTCCTCGTGCGTTTAAAGCATATTTGTACGAATTGTAGCAATAAGCATGCGCTTACATCAATTGCGCACGTAGGTTATGCCGACTATGGCGAACTAATTTTGGGAACGCTGCTGCGGCTTCCAGGAGCCCACATTGGCGTCGTACTGGTTCAGCGCGCTGTTGCCGCCCTGTGCGATGGGCGCCAGGATCTCGCTTTGGTGGGAACTCATCGACTCGCCATCGGGAATGGCCAGCGAGATATCCCAGCTCTGGCAGATCACGTCGACACGCTCGTACATCCACTCGGCAAGCTGCTTTAAGTGGGCGATGTCGTCCGCATAGACCGTATCGTCCTGATACTTAAGGTTGTTAAGCTCATCTTGCGTCTTTTTGATCTGGTCGCGCAGGGCGTAGGCACTCTGCGACAGCTCCTGGCGGGTGGACAGCGGCGTTCGGAGATAGCCGTTGTTAAAGGAATCGATGACCTCGCCGATCTGGTCCTCGTCACCGTAGGACACGATGGCCTGATACAGACCGTCGAGCCTGGTATAGAGCTGATCATCGGTGAGCACGGTTTCTTCCTGGACCACCTCGGCAGAATCGTCTTGCTTGGTATCGTCCTCAGTCGCCTCGCCCTTTTGGCGCGTAGGGAAGGTCGTCTGCGCGGCCTGGCCAAACTGGTCATAGAAGTCGGGCATAACACCCATGGGATCGGCCGTCACGAACCAATAGGCACCGCCGCAAACGACGGCAAGAACCGCGATGACGATGAGCGGCTTGGGGATATGACGCTTGTGCTTGTGATAGGCGTCCTCGTCAGGATGCACCTTGCGTTTGGGTTTTTGAGCATCGTCATGCAGAGAAACCGGCGTGGGAATATCGACCTTGGGAATACCGAAATCCTTATCAAAAGCCGGCAGCACGCAAGTCTCGTTAGGATCGGCGGCGTCCGAAAGCACCGCAGCGGCAGAGGCGGGCGCATGCGGCACCTCGGTATCGATCTGCTCTTGCGTTAGGCGCGGAAAGCCCGCCGTGCGGCCCGCTGCCAGGTCGGATGCGGCCGCGTCCTCGGAGAGGATACCCGGAGCGGGGCGTCCGCATTTGGGGCACGTACGATCATGCGGAGAAAGACGGGCACCGCAGCCCTCACAGAACACGAACTCGGTGTGCTCGGGACCGTCGCCCGGACCCACATAGGCGTTGCAATAGGGGCAGAACGAGGCGCCGTCCTCGATAGTCTTAAGGCAATGCGGGCAGATCACGGCATCCTCTTTTCGAAGCAATTCAAACAATCGAGGTTAGAGCATAGCATCGCCACGGCCCCACAGGAGCAAGGCACCAATTCAACATCGCCAGGGCGCGTAGTTACTTCTTCTTTTTGCTTGGCATCGAAACTTTGATGCCTTGGGCGGACTTGGTCACGCGAGAGCGCTTGGCTCCGGTACTCTTCTTTTTCTTGGGCTGGGCCTGGGCCACGCCCTCGAGTGCGCGGGCCTCGGCCTCGCGAGCGGTGCGATCTTCGCGGCGCTGCGCCATGTCGGCGGCGAAGCGCTTGGCAAAACGCTCGGCCGTCGAACCCGTCGAGCTCACCTTGCCGCCACCGCGACCCAGGTGGACGCGCACACCGCGGCCAAAACCAGTTGCAGCATGACGACGACGCGGCTTGAGCGAATCCATCATCGTGGCGAGCTTAAAGAACACCGAGCAGGTAAAGACCACGATGACAGCCAAGATAACCATCTGGCCCATCGACAGGTTGGCAATAGACAGCAGCTCTGGGAATCCGATAACGCCCACCAGGATGCCGGCGACTACAAACACAAAGAGCACCACACGTAAGGGCGTGAGAGGCTGCGAGATGCGCCAGATTAGGCTGACGCTCGCCGCGCACGACGTAAGCAGGCACATCGTAGACAGCGTAAGCTGGGTAAAGCCAAACACGCGCGCCACAAAGATATCGAGCGCCGCAGCCAAAATGACCGCAATCGACGCCGGCAGTGCCCGCTTGAGCACGTTCGTCAGGAACGACCCCTTCACGCGAGCATTGTTGGGCTCCAAACCCAGTACAAAGCCCGGCGCGCCGATGCAGAAGAAGTTAATGAGCGTCATCTGGATGGGCTCGAAGGGGTACGGCGGCAGCGCGATGCACAGCGCGGCCAGGCCCATCGAGAACAGCGTCTTGGTCAGGAACAGCGAGGCCGAACGCTGCAGGTTGTTGATGGAGCGACGGCCCTCGGCCACCACGGCGGGCATCGAGGCAAAGTCGTTGTCGACGAGTACGATCTCGGCCACGCTGCGCGCGGCATCGGAGCCGGCCGCCATGGCGACGGAGCAGTCGGCCTCCTTGAGCGCCAGCACGTCGTTGACGCCGTCGCCCGTCATGGCCACGGTGTGCTCGCGGCGCTTGAGCGCCTGGACGAGCTCGCGCTTCTGCTGCGGAGTCACACGACCAAAGACATGGTAGCGGTCCACTGCGGCATCGAGCTTGGCCGGCGTATCGAGCGTCGTAGCGTCCACATAAGCGTCCGCCCCCGGCACGCCCACCACGCGCGCGATCGACGACACCGTACGCGGGTCGTCGCCACTGATCACGTTGAGGGTCACGCCCTGCTCATTAAAGTAGCCAATAGTCTCGGCCGCCGAGGTACGAATCTCGTCGCGGATGGTCACAAAGCCCACGGGCTCGGCCTCGCCCACCATATCGCCATCGGGTGTAAAGCCGTCCACGCGCGCCACCACGAGCACGCGGCAGGTATCGGCAAGCTCGGCGACACGGTTCTCGACCTGCGAAAACACACGATCAGAGAGCACAAACTGCGCCGCACCCATCACATAGGAGCCCTGCGCAAACGACGCGCCGCTCCACTTTTTGGAGGACGAGAACGGAATGACCGACAGCGGCTCAGACACCTCGACCGGGCGATCGGCGTAATAGTTAAGCAGCGCCTGGCAGGTCTCGTTGGCATCGGCCGAAGTCGCACGCGCCACGTTAGCCAGCGCAAAATCGAGTACCGTGGTATCGACGGGAACAGCCGCTTCGTCCGAGCCGGCGCCAAGGCTCACGCCCTCAACCGGCAGCGGATACGTGCCCTCGACCTCCATGCGGCCCGACGTGATAGTGCCCGTCTTGTCCAGGCACAGCACGTCGACGCGAGCGAGCGTCTCGATGCAGTAGAGTTGCTGCGCCAGCACTTTGCGGCGGGCCAGGCGCACCGTGGCGATGGCGAGCACCGACGAGGTCAGCAGCACCAGGCCTTGCGGGATCATGCCCAGCAGGGCGCCCACCGTGGACAGCAGCGCCGACGAAGGCACATGACCAGCCAACAGCTCGGAGAAGCACCACGAAAGCGCGCTATCGCCCGGGGTTCCCGCGGCATCCCACAGCTCGCTCACACTCGAGGCAAACAACGCCAAACCGAGCGGGATCATGATGATGCTCGCAAAGCGCACGATGGCGTTAAGCGCGTTCATGATCTCGGAATTGACCTTTTTGACGTACTTGGCCTCGTTATTAATTTTGGCCACGTAGTTGTCGGCGCCGACATGGATCACGCGGGCGCGCAGCAGGCCCGAGTCGATAAAGCTGCCGCTCATGAGCTCGGAACCGGGCTGTTTCTTGATAAGGTCGCTCTCGCCCGTCAGCAAGCTCTCGTTCACGAGAGCCTCGCCCGAAACCACCACGGCGTCGGCCGGAATCTGGTCGCCGCGCCCCAGGCGGATGATGTCATCGAGCACGATCTGGTCCAAGTCGAGCTCCACCTCGGCACCGTCGCGCACCGCGATGGCCTTCTTGGAGGTCAGCAGCGTAAGCTTATCGACCATCTTTTTGGAACGCATGGACTGAATGACGCCAATAGCGGTATTGAGGAACACCACGAACAGGAACGTCAGATTCTTAAACGAACCGGTCAAAATGACCAGGAACGCCAAGATCACGTTGATCAAATTGAACAGCGTGCAGAGGTTCTCGATGATGAGCTCTTTGACCGACTTGGTCTTGAGCTCCATGTTGCGGTTGATCTTACCGGCGGCGATGCGCTCCTCGACCTCGGCGGTCGAGAGTCCGCGCTCGATATCCGTTGCTGCCATACCACGTCCCATCACGTCGCGTCGGTATAAGAAAAACCGCCCGGACCATGCGAGGTTCGGACGGTCTTACGTTCGATGGTGCCCCATGTTGGATTCGAACCAACGGCCTTCTGCTCCGGAGGCAGACGCTCTAATCCCCTGAGCTAATAGGGCCAACGTTTGGCATTATACCCAAGTGCACCACGGGCTATCAAAATAAAAGAAAAAGCTTTGCAATTCCGAGGAAGACGCGGTGCAACGGCCCACTTTAGAAGGCAAAAGCGAGCCAGATAGTATAAACTCTCATGCACCATATATACACGGCTCGCGATGCGGGCCGTTTTTGCAAAAGTTATCCATCGAGGTGAGAGGCACACCATGATTGCAATTTTAAAGCAGAGCGCCAGCGACGAGGCCGTCAGCCATATCGTCAGCTGGATTGAGAAAAAGGGTCTGAAGACCGATGTCTCGCGCGGCGAGAACGAGACGATCATCGGCCTGGTGGGCGATACGACCAAGATCGACCCGTTCCTGCTCGAGTCCATGGATGTCGTCGAGCGCGTACAGCGCGTCTCCGAGCCGTTCAAGCGCGCCAACCGCAAGTTCCACCCCGAGGACTCCGTCATCGACTGCGGCCACGGCGTCAAGATCGGCGGCGATCAGTTCCAGGTCATCGCCGGCCCGTGCTCAGTCGAGGGCGAGAACCTCATCCGCATCGCCCGCCGCGTGAAGGCCGCCGGCGCCACGATGCTGCGCGGCGGTGCCTACAAGCCCCGCACCTCTCCCTACGCCTACCAGGGCATGGGCCCCGCCGGCCTCGACCTGCTGTGCGAGGCGTCTGCCGAGCTCGATATGCCGATCGTCACCGAAATCATGGACCCACGCGACGTGCAGGTCTTCCTGGACAAGAAGATTGACGTCATGCAGATCGGCGCCCGCAACGCCCAGAACTTCCCCCTGCTCAAGGAGGTCGGCAAGACCCAGACTCCGATCTTGCTTAAGCGCGGCATGTCCGGCACGATCGACGAGCTGCTTATGGCAGCCGAGTACATCATGAGCGAGGGCAACGACAACGTCATCCTGTGCGAGCGCGGCATCCGCACCTTCGAGACCCGCACCCGCAACACCTTCGACCTCAACGCCGTGCCGGTGCTGCACCACCTGTCGCACCTGCCCGTCGTCGCCGACCCCAGCCACGCCACCGGCTACACCCGCTACGTTGAGCCCATGGCGCTCGCCGCGACCGCCTGCGGTGCCAACGGCCTGGAGATCGAGGTCCACGACGAGCCGAGCCGCGCCTGGTCCGACGGCGCCCAGGCCCTCACCCCCGATCAGTTCGACGACACCATGCGCCGCATCCGAGCCATCCGCGAGGTCGTCTGCCAAGAGACCGTTCAGGAGTAGGCCATGGGTACGGTGAGAAACGCGCGCGTTAACCAGGGCGGCCCCAAGTGCGCCGGCATCGTCGGCCTGGGCCTCATCGGCGGCAGCTTTGCGCGCGGCTATGCGCAGGCGGGCGTCCGCGTGCTGGCCTGGGACCCCGACGATGACGTCATGACGGCCGCCAGCATGGGTACCGTCGCCGGCGAGCTCAACGACGAGACGCTCGGCGAGTGCGACATCATCGTCCTGGCTTGCTACCCCGAAGCCTGCATCGAGTGGCTCGAGGCGCATGCCCAGGCACTCGCCGACGCCACCGACACCGAGGCTATCATGGGCCCCGTGGTGATCGACACGGTGGGCGTCAAGGGCATCGTGTGCGAGCGCGCCTTTGAGCTTGCCCGCGAGCACGGCTTTTACTTTGTGGGCGCGCACCCCATGGCGGGCACGCAGTACTCGGGCTATGCGCACTCCCGCGCCGACCTGTTCCAGGGTGCGCCACTCGTGCTCGTGCCGCCCGCGGTGGACGATGCGCTCAAGCTGGAGCTTTTGGGCCAGGTGCGCGAGATGGTGCGCCCCTTGGGCTTTGGCAAGTTCAGCGTGACCAGCGCCGCAGAGCACGACCGCGTCATCGCCTTCACGAGCCAGCTTGCGCACGTGGTATCCAACGCCTACGTCAAAAGCCCCACTGCCCAGGTCCACCACGGCTTTTCGGCCGGCAGCTACCGCGATCTCACCCGCGTGGCGCACCTCAACCCGCAAATGTGGTCCGAGCTCATGATCGACGACGCTGACGCGCTCGCCTTCGAGATCGACCATCTGATCGAGTCGCTTGGCGCCTACAGCCGTGCGCTCAAGAACCGCGACCAGCGCTATCTGGAGAATCTTCTTGCCGAGGGAGACCGCATCAAGCGCGCGCTCGACGACGAGTCCTCCCACTAGACCACCTATCACGCCAGGTCGAAAGGACCGAAGCTTATGGCGATTACCATCGATATCGACACTGCACGCCCCTATCAGGTGCATGTTGGCACGTTTTTGCTGGAGCAGGCGGGACCGCTCGTGCGCGCCACTGCCGGCGGCACCAAGGCCGTCATCGTGACGGACACCAACGTGGGCCCGCTCTACCAGATGCCCGTTAAGCAGAGCCTGGAGGCGTCAGGCTACGAGGTGAGCATCTGCACCTTCGAGGCCGGCGAAGCCCATAAGCGCGCCGAAACCTATGTTGCCATTTTGGAGTTTGTGGCCGAGCACGAGCTTTCACGCTCCGACGTGATCGTGGCGCTTGGCGGCGGTGTCGTGGGCGACGTGGCGGGCTTTGTGGCCGCCACCTACATGCGCGGCTGCAAGTTTGTGCAGATCCCGACGAGCCTGCTCGCCATGGTGGATTCGTCGGTGGGCGGCAAGACCGCCATCGACCTTGCTGCCGGCAAGAACTTGGCCGGCGCCTTTTGGCAGCCGAGCGTGGTTATCGCCGACGTGGGGTGCCTGGCCACCCTCACGCCCGAGCAGTTCGCTGACGGCTGCGGCGAGGTCATCAAGCATGCCGTGATTGCCGATCCGGAGCTTTTCGCCGAGCTGGAGAAGACCCCGCTCACGCTGGAGCTGCTCAACCGCGACGTGGCCCGCGTAGCGCTCATCATCGCCCGCAATATCGACATCAAGCGCGCTGTGGTCGTAGCCGACGAACGCGAAACCAACCAGCGCAAGCTCCTCAACTTTGGACACAGCGCCGGACACGCCGTCGAGGCCTGCGAGCACTTTGAGCTCGGACACGGCAACTGCGTGTCGATCGGCATGGGCATCATCACGCGCGCCGCGGCCCTGCACGGCGTCTGCGATGCTGCACTGCCCGGTCGTATTGAGGAACTCTGCGCCCGCCATGGCCTCAAGACCCGCTGCGACCTCGATGTCGATGCCGTCTTTGCCGAGGCGCTCCACGACAAGAAGCGCGCGGGCGACACCATCGATCTGGTGATTCCGCACGGCATTGGCCGCTGCAGCATCGACCGCACGCCGCTTTCCACTTTCCACGAACTCATTGCCGAAGGCCTCGGCCAGAAGGGAGACGCATCCGCATGCTAGCCCGCATCACCCCGTCCCCGCTCAAGGGCACCGTTCCCGCCATCGCGTCCAAGTCGATGGCGCATCGCCTGATCATCTGCGCCGCGCTTGCCAACGGCGAGACGCACGTTACCTGCAACACTACCTGCGCCGACATCGAGGCCACGGTGCGTTGCCTTACGGCCCTGGGCGCCCGCATCGAGACCGTCGAGGACGGCTTCCAGGTCCACCCCACCATGAAGAGTGTTGAGTTTGGCCTGCTCAAGGCCCTTGCCGGCGGCACGCTTGACTGCGGCGAAAGCGGCTCCACGCTGCGCTTTATGCTGCCTGTCGCCTGCGCGTTGGGTGCGGATGCCACCTTCGTGGGCCAGGGCCGCCTTGGCACTCGCCCGCTCTCCCCGCTCTCGGACGAGATCATCGCCGCCGGCTGCGACCTACAGGGTCTGGGCGGTTTTCCGCTCAAGACGAGCGGACGCATGCGCCCGGGTACCTTTGTGCTGCCGGGCAACGTGAGCTCGCAGTATATCTCGGGCCTGCTGCTGGCAGCCCCGCTGCTTGCGCAGCCCTCCTGCGTGCAGGTGACCGGCCTCATTGAGAGTCGCCCCTATATCAACCTGACGATCCAGGCCATGAAGGCCTTTGGCGTCGAGGTCAACGTCGAGCGTATTCCCGCCCGGGACGGCCAGCCCGAGGTCACGAACTTCCGCGTGAGCAGTGGCTCGTATCGCACGCCCGGCAGCGTGGCCGTCGAGGGTGACTGGTCCAACGCTGCCTTTTGGCTGTGTGCCGGCGCTATCGGCACCGACCCCATCACCGTCGAGGGTGTGTCCCTGAGCTCCGCACAGGGCGACCGCAACGTGCTCGCCGCGCTTTCGCGCTTTGGCGCCCGCATCGTGCGTTCCACCAACGCCGCCACCGTGCAGTCCGACAAGCTCGCCGGCTTTGAGATGAGCGCCCACGACATTCCCGACCTGGTGCCCGTAATCTCGGCCGTGGCCTCGCTGGCACAGGGCCGCACGTTCATCCGCGACTGTGCGCGCCTGCGCATCAAGGAATCTGACCGTCTGGTCACCACCACCCGCGAGCTTACCGCGCTGGGCGCACAGGTGCGCATCGCCGGTGACGACCTCATCATCAAGGGCGTCGATGCCCTTACCGGCGGCGAGGTCGATTCGCACAACGACCACCGCATCGCCATGATGGCAGCCATCGCCGCGAGCCGTGCCACCGGCGAGGTCGTGATCCACGGCGCCGAGGCCGTCAACAAGTCCTATCCCGATTTCTTCGACCACTACCGCCTGTTGGGCGGCAAGGTCACGCTCGAGGAGGAATAGCATGTCCTCGACCTTTGGCAACGTTTTGCATCTGAGCATTTTCGGCCAATCACACTCCCCCGCCATCGGCTGCTCGCTCGATGGCATCCCGGCGGGCATCGCTGTGGACCAGGAGCAGCTGCAGGCCTTTTTGGATCGTCGCGCCCCCGGTCGCGACGAGACCGCGACCAAACGCCGCGAGGCCGACGCCGCCCACATCATCGCCGGTGTTGTCGATGGACATACCACCGGCGCGCCCATCGCCGCGATTATCGAGAACACCAACACGCGCTCCAAGGATTACTCCGAGCTGCGCCGCAAGCCCCGTCCGGGACATGCCGATTACCCGGCGCGTGTGAAGTATCACAACATGCACGATGTCGCTGGTGGCGGGCATTTCTCCGGCCGCCTAACAGCACCCCTGTGCATCGCCGGCGGCATTGCGCTGCAGGCACTCGAGGCCCGCGGCATTCAGGTCATGGCGCACGTCGCGCAGACCGGCGGCATCTCCGACCTGCCGATGGACGATATGGTCTATCGCGAGGCCGACCGCAAGGCGATCCTTACGAACGATCTGCCGTGCATTGACGCCGCCGCAGCCGGCCGCATGCGCGAGGAGATTCTTGCCGCGCGCGACGAGCTCGACAGCATCGGCGGCATCGTGGAGTGCGGCATTTACGGGCTTCCCGCGGGTATCGGCGACCCCATGTTCGACGGCATCGAAAACCGCATCGCGCAAATCGCGTTTGGCATTCCCGCCGTAAAGGGCGTGGAGTTTGGCATGGGCTTTGCCGTGGCCGCCATGCGCGGCAGCGAGAACAACGATCCGTATCGCATCGACGCCGAGACCGGCGAAATCGAGGTCGAGTCCAATAACGCCGGCGGCATCCTGGGCGGTATTTCGACCGGCGCGCCCGTCATGTGGCGCATGGCCGTAAAGCCGACGCCCTCAATTGGCCGCGAACAGCAGACCGTAGACATGGACGCCATGGAAAATGCCGAGCTCTCAGTCCACGGCCGTCACGATCCCTGCATCGTCCCCCGAGCCGTCCCCGTAGCCGAAGCAGCCGCCGCCCTCGCCATCTGGGACGCCCTCCTCGAGGACGCAGCCCAGCTCTAAAAATCTCTGGGGGCCAACTCCGGCCCCCCCACGCCCACCCAGTGATTTTTCTGGGACGGGGATTAAAAAATCATTAGGTACGCAATGATTTTTTAATCCCCGTCCCAGAAAAATCACCGACACGTGAAAGGGGTCCCTATGGACCTTGCTGACATCCGCCAGACCATCGATGGCATCGACACCGCGCTCCTCAACAGCTTTGTCGAGCGCATGGACATTGCCACCGAAGTCGCCAAGTCAAAAATCGAGATGGGCAAGGCCGTCTTTGACCCCGCCCGTGAGCGTTCCAAGCTCAACAACCTCGCCAGCCGCGCGCCCGAGCGCTACGAGGCGCAGACCATCACCCTGTTCCGTCTCCTCATGAGCATGAGCAAGGCCGAGCAGCAGCGCTACATCAACGAGCTCAAGGGCATCACGGTGTCGCAAAAAGCCCATGCCACGGCCGTAGCCTTCGATGCGCCCTTCCCCCAAACGGCCAGCGTCGCATGCCAGGGTGTGGAAGGTGCCTATAGCCAGATCGCCGCGTGCAAACTCTTCGACGTGCCCGACATCGCGTTCTTCGAGACCTTCGAGGGCGTCATGCGCGCCGTGCGCGACGGCTTCTGCGAGTTTGGCGTGCTGCCCATCGAGAACTCCACCGCCGGCTCAGTCAACGCCGTCTACGACCTGCTCGCCCAGTTCGACTTCTATATCGTGCGCTCGCTACGACTCAAGATCGATCACAACTTGCTCGTCAAACCCGGCACCAAGCTCGCCGACGTACGCGAGGTCTACAGCCACGGCCAAGCCATTGCCCAGTGTGCCGGCTTTATCGAGTCCCACGACCTGCACGCCACCAAGTACCCCAACACCGCCATGTCGGCCGAGATGGTCGCCAGCTCCGAGCGCACCGATGTTGCCGCCATCGCATCGCGCAGCTGCGCGGCACTCTATGGCCTGGAGGTGCTGGAGCCCAACATTCAGGACTCGGACAACAACTACACGCGCTTTGTCGTCATCAGCCGCGAGCCGCGCGTCTACCCCGGCGCTAATCGCACCTCGCTCATGATCACCACGGCCAACGAGCCGGGCGCCCTCTATCGCGTGCTCGAGCGCTTCTACGCGCTCAACATCAACCTCATCAAGCTCGAGAGCCGTCCCATCCCCGGCCGCGACTTTGAGTTTATGTTCTACTTTGATCTGGACTGCCCCTTTGGCAGCAAGGCCCTCGACGACCTGCTCGATTCCATCGACGAAGTGTGCGAGAGCTTCACCTACTTTGGCAGCTACACGGAGGTGCTCTAGATGACCGATACCGCCGCAACCCGTCCCTACGGCGTGCTGGGCCGTGTGCTGGGCCACAGCTACACCCCGACCATCTACAAGGAGCTCGCTGGGCTCGAGTACGTGCGATTTGAGCGCGAGCCCGAGGACCTCGCGGCCTTTATGATGGGCGACGAGTGGGAGGGCACCAACGTGACCATCCCCTACAAGCGCGCCGTCATGGAGTATCTGGACGAGCTGAGCCCGCTCGCCGAGCGCATGGGCAACGTCAACACCATCACGCGCCTGCCTGACGGCCGCCTGCGCGGCGACAACACCGACTACTTTGGTTTTCAGTGCCTGGTCGAGGAGCTGGGCGTAGAGGTTGCCGGCAAGAAGGTCCTCGTGCTCGGCGCCACCGGCGGCGCAGGCACCACGGCAAGCATGGTGCTCGGCGACCTTGGCGCCACCGTGGTGCCCGTGGGCCGCACGAGCGAGGTCAACTACGGCAATATCGCGCAGCAGTCCGACGCCGCCCTGCTCGTCAACTGCACGCCCGCCGGCATGTTCCCCCATTGCCCCGACGCGCCTTGCACGCTCGAAGGGCTCGATGCGCTCGAAGGCGTTATCGACATTGTCTACAACCCCGCCCGCACGGGACTCATGCTCGAGACCGAGCGCCGCGGCATCCCCTGCATCGGTGGCCTGCTAATGCTCGTGGCCCAAGCGGCACAGGCCGTCGAGCGCTATACCGGCCAAGTCACCCCGCGCAAGCGCATCTTAGACGTAACGGAGCGCCTGTCCCGCCGCGAACAGAACATCGCGCTGATCGGCATGCCGGGCTCGGGCAAAACCCGCGTGGGTGAGCAGATCGCCCAGCTCACGGGCCGCGAGCACATCGACCTCGATCGCGCCCTCGAGAAGCGTCTGGGCATGCCCTGTGCCGACTTTATCGTCGAGCGCGGCGAGGCGGCCTTCCGCAAGCAGGAGACGGCGGCGCTGTCCGACATCTCCAAGCGCAGCGGCCTGGTGCTCTCCACCGGCGGCGGCGTGGTCACGCGTGACGAGAACTATCCGCTGCTGCACCAGAACAGCCAGATCGTGATGCTCAACCGCAAGCTCGATGAACTCGCCCACAAGGGCCGCCCCATCACCGCCCGCGACGGCATCGACAAGCTGGCCGAACAGCGTATGCCGCGCTACCGCGCCTGGGCCGACTACATCATCGACTCACGCGACTGTGCCGCCAACACCGCCCAAGCCCTCCTCGACACCCTCCCACCCGCTCTCTAACCAAAACCACCACAAAGGGGACAGGCACCTTTGTGGTGGTTTTCCAATCGCAAAGGAAGCAACCATGAAAGCACTCGTCATCAATGGCCCCAACCTCAACATGCTTGGCATTCGCGAGCCGGGCATCTATGGCAGCGACAACTACGACCGCTTAGTGCAGATCTGCCAGGAAGCGGGCGCCGCACAGGGCTTCGACGAGGTCGAGGTCTTCCAGTCTAACCACGAGGGTAGCATCGTCGACAAGATCCAGGAGGCCTACGGCAAGGTCGACGGCATCGTCATCAATCCGGCGGCCTACACGCACACGAGCGTGGCGATTCTCGATGCCCTCAAGGCCGTCGCTATCCCTGCCGTCGAGGTACACATCAGCGCCGTAGAGACGCGCGAGGACTTCCGCCAGGTGAGCTATGCGCGCTTGGCCTGCTTCGCCACCATCACCGGCGAAGGCCTGCAGGGCTACGCTCACGCGCTGGAGCTGTTGAAAGAGCATCTGGAAAAGTAAAATGCCAACCCCAACAAACAGCAGCGGCTTGCTCGCGCTCGGCTTCAGCAGCATACAAGATGAAAAAAGCCCAGACCACCAAGCGGTCCGGGCTTAATAAACGATGGTGCTCCATGGCGGATTCGAACCGTCGACCTTGGGATTAGAAGTCCCCTGCTCTATCCAACTGAGCTAATGGAGCAAATAACCGCACGCCCAAGCAAGCGCAAGCCTGTCAGGCGCAAGTAATTATAACCTAGTTGAACTGCTCGCGGTACGCCTTGCAGACCTCATCGACCGGGCCGTCCATGCGAAGGTCACCCTTCTCAATCCAAACGGCACGCTGGCAGATGCGCTCAACCTGCTCCATGGAGTGCGAAACGAACAGAACCGTCACGTCGCCGCTCTGGATAAAGTGCTGGATACGGTCCTCGCACTTCTGCTGGAAGAACACATCACCGACGGATAACGTCTCGTCAACGATCAGAATATCGGGCTCGGTAATCGTCGCGATTGCAAAGGCGATACGCGCCACCATGCCCGAGGAGAAGTTCTTAAGCGGCATATCGACAAAGTTCTGCAGCTCAGCGAACTCGATAATGCCGTCAAAGTTGACGTCGATGAACTCCTTGGTATAGCCGAGCAGGGCGCCGTTCAGATAGATGTTCTCGCGGGCGGTCAGCTCGGGGTCAAAGCCGGCACCAAGCTCAATCAACGGTGCGATATTGCCATGCACCTTAACGCTGCCCTCGCTAGGCTCAAGAACGCCAGCGATAATCTTGAGCATCGTAGACTTGCCGGAGCCATTGGTGCCGACCAGACCCACAACCTCGCCGCGATGAATATCAAACGAGATGTGCTTAAGCGCCCTGAACTCCTCAAAGAACAGCTCGTGCTTGGCAAGCTTAATGAAGTACTCCTTGAGGTTGGTCAGCGACTCGGACGCCATGTTAAAGATCATGGTGACGTCGTCGACCTCGACAGCCAGAGGCTGCTCGCTGTAATCAACAACAGATTCAGTCATCACAGCACTCCTTAGATGTAGAGGATAAATTTGCGCTCGGACTTATGGAACACGGTATAGCCAATAATAAGCGCAAGAACCGCCCAAGCGACGCACATACCAAACGTCATAAGCGAGGGCGTAGTCTGGAACAGGAAGATATCGCGCATAAACTGCAGGTAGTTGAACATGGGGTTCGCATACATCAAGATACGCACGAGATGCGGCATTTGCGCAATATAGTCAGTCGTCCAGAAGATGGGCGTAATGTAAGTCCACGCCGTAATGACGACGCTCCACAGATGCATAACGTCGCGGAAGAAGACCGTAAGGGCAGAGAGCATCATGCCCAGGCCCATGCAGAAGCACATAAGCAGCAGCAGGCAAACCGGCAACAGAATCAGGTGCCAAGAAGGCATAACGCGGAACCACAGCATGACGATGGCGACGGCGACCAGCGAGAAGGCAAAGTTGACCAGCGAGAAGAGCACCTTCTGCACCGGGAAAACCCAGCGGTGCACCTTAACCTTCTTGAGCAGCGGGGCAGCGCCCACGATCGACGTCAGGGCCTGGTTAGTAGACTCAGACATGACGGCAAAGGTAATGTTACCCACGATCAAGTACAGCGGGTACATCTCGGGCGTCATTGAGCCATTGCGGCCCTGGCCAAAAATCGTCGAGAACACGATGGCCATGACGATCATCATCAGCAGCGGGTTGAGCACCGACCATGCGACGCCCAGAACGCTACGGCGATACTTGATCTTAAAATCCTTGGTAACCAGCTGACGAAGGATAAACGCGTCCTTCTCAAATTCGTTCTTAGCAAACGTCGCAGGCAGACTGCGAGTTTCTTGTTGCTTTGTCTGATCCGACACGGATGCAACTCCTTTACTCGTAATCGTTGACAAACGAACAGTATAGACCCGACGGCCATGCAAACGATTCGCGCAACAAAACTGGAGAACTAACCCACATCTTAGGATGCCAGGCCCAAACGGCTATACTTTCTAGGATTGAATGTATAAGGAGCATTAAGTGAATTCTGAATCCATCGCCGTCATCATCCCTTGCTACAACGAAGCGCTCACGATCGGCAAAGTCATCGACGACTTTCACCGCGAGCTTCCGCAGGCGACGGTCTATGTCTATGACAACAACTCGTCGGACGATACCTCACGCATTGCCACCGAGCACGGCGCCACAGTCCGCTTTGAGCCCCGTCAGGGAAAGGGCAACGTGTGCCGCCAGATGTTTCGCGATATCGACGCCGATTGCTACCTGATGGTCGACGGAGACGACACCTACCCCGCCGAGGCGGCCAAGGCCCTCTGCGAGCCCATCCTTAACGGCACGGCCGACATGACCGTAGGCGATCGCCTTTCCAACGGCACCTACGCCGAGGAGAACAAGCGTGCCTTCCACGGCTTTGGCAATAATCTGGTCCGCGCCATGATCAAGTGGATCTATGGCTACAGCTTCGATGACGTCATGACAGGTTACCGCGCCATGAGCCGCCCGTTCGTTAAAACCTTCCCTGTGCTTTCCGAGGGCTTCCAGATCGAAACCGAGCTCTCGATCCACGCCGTCGACCACCGCTGGCGCATCAAAGACGTGCCCATCGAGTACCGCGACCGTCCGGAAGGCTCCGAGTCCAAGCTCAATACCGTGAGCGACGGCATTAAAGTCGTTGCGATGATCGGCACGCTGTTCAAGGACTACCGCCCGCTGAAGTTCTTCAGCCTCGTCGCGCTTCTATTCGCGATTATCGGCCTGGTTTTGGGCATTCCTATCTTTGTTGAGTACTTTCAGACCGGCCTGGCCCCGCGTTTCCCCACTGCCATGCTTGCTGCATCGTTTATGTTCCTCTGTGGTCTGAGCCTTGCAACCGGATTCATCCTGGATTCTGTGGCAAAGGTCGAAAAAAAGCAGTGGGAGGTCAACGTGTACAGCAAATACGCCTACGATGACCAGCCCGGCAAGTCCGCCACCGAGACAAGCGAGAGGTAGATCTTCCGCAGAATACTATTGGCACCACTGCGCAGATAGCCACCAACAAGAAAAGCCACCGTTAACAAGCGGCGGCTTTTGCTCTCGAAAAGTTAATAGCGGCTAGAGCGTCTTGAGGTATTCCCCTAGCTCTTCCTCCCAGTCGGGCATGTGGAACCCGACCGACTCGAGCTTGGACAGGTCGAGCGCGGAGTGGACCGGGCGCGGGGCGACGGGGCCGGCGGCGCTGGCGTAGTAGTCGGCGGTCGATACCGGCACGACCCTGTCGCCGTTGCCGTTGGCGGCCTCGAAGACGGCGCGGGCGATGTCGGCCCAGGACCTGACCGCGCCCGAGCCGGTGCAGTCGTAGGTGCCGTAGGGGGCGTTCGTCCCCAGCACGTGGAAGATGGCCCCGGCCATGTCGCGCGTGAAGGTCAGGCGTCCCAGCTGGTCGTCCACGACGGTGACCTGCTCCAACTTGTCCTCCGGGTCGGCGACGCGGTCGGACAGCCCCTTCATGGTCTTGACGAAGTTGTGGCCCTCGCCGATGACCCAGCTGGAGCGCATGATGTAGTGGCGCGGGCAGCCGGCCACGGCGATGTCGCCCGCCGCCTTGGTCTGCCCGTAGACGGACAGCGGGCTGAACGGCTCGTCCTCGTCGTGGACCTCGGCCGTGCCGTCGAAGACGTAGTCGGAGGACACGTGGACCAGCGTGATCCCGTGCCCGGCGCAGGTGCGTGCGAGAAGCGCCGGCCCGGTGGCGTTGGCCTTCCAGGCGGTCACGCGGCCCTCGGGGGTCTCCGCTTTATCCACGGCCGTGTAGGCGCCGCAGTTGATGACCGTGCCGTAGAGCGACCAGTCGTACTGCGCGTAGGCGTCCGGGTCGGACATGTCGAAGGTGTCGATGTCGCAGAAGTCGAAGTCCTTCGCCACCCCGCGCTCCTCGGCGAGCTTTCGCACCGCGCGGCCCAGCTGGCCGTTGCAGCCGGTGACGAGGGTGCGCTTCGGCGCCATGGGAACGACGTCCCTCAGCATCGGGTGGTTGAGGTCGGCGTCGGAGACGGTGGCCTCGGAGAGCGGGATCGGCCACTCGATGGCGAGCTCGGGGTCTGCGAGGTTCACGAAGGTGTAGGTCTTCTTGAGCTCGAGGGACCAGTGGGCGTCCACCAGGTAGGTGTAGGCGGTGCCGTCCTCCAGCGCCTGGAAGGAGTTGCCCACGCCGCGCGGGACGTAGATGGCCTTGCTCGGGTCCAGGGTGCAGGTGAACACCTTGCCGAAGGTCTCGCTGCCCTCGCGCAGGTCCACCCAGGCGCCGAAGACCGAGCCGCGGGCCACGGAGATGAACTTGTCCCAGGGCTCGGCGTGGATGCCGCGGGTTACGCCGCGGCTGTCGTTGTAGGAGATGTTGTTCTGGACGACGCGGAGGTCCGGGATGCCCAGGGCGGTCATCTTGGCGCGCTGCCAGTTCTCCTTGAACCAGCCGCGCGAGTCGCCGTGGACGGCGAGGTCGACGACCTTGAGGCCCCCGATGCCGGTCTCGGCGACGGAGAGGTCCTTCTCGAATGCGATGTCTGTCATCTGTCTATCCCCTCCTACTGGCCCTGTGCGCGGTAGCGGGCCTCGGTGGCCTCCTTGGCCGGGCGCCACCAGGACTCGTTCTCGACGTACCAGTTGATGGTCTGCCTGAGCCCCTCGGCGAAGTCGGTGTGGGCCGGCCTCCAGCCGAGCTCGCGCTGGAGCTTCGTCGAGTCGATGGCGTAGCGGCGGTCGTGGCCGGGGCGGTCGGCGACCCAGTCGAAGTCCTCGGGGTCGCGGCCCATGGCCTCCAGGATCATGCGCAGCACGGTGATGTTGTTCCTCTCGCCGTCGGCTCCGATGAGGTAGGTCTCCCCCATGCGGCCCTTGGTGAGGATGTCCCACACGGCCGAGCTGTGGTCCTCGGTGTGGATCCAGTCGCGGACGTTCTCGCCCCTCCCGTAGAGCTTGGGGCGCACGCCGTCGATGATGTTCGTAATCTGGCGCGGGATGAACTTCTCCACGTGCTGGTAGGGGCCGTAGTTGTTGGAGCAGTTGGAGATCGTGGTTCGCAGGCCGTAGGTGCGGGTCCAGGCGCGCACGAGCATGTCGGAGCTGGCCTTGGTCGAGCTGTACGGCGAGGACGGGCGGTAGGGCGTCTCCTCGGTGAACTTCGCCGGGTCGTCGAGCGCGAGGTCGCCGTAGACCTCGTCGGTGGAGACGTGGTGGTAGCGGATGCCGTGCTTGCGGACGGCCTCCAGCAGGCGGAAGGTGCCCTCGACGTTGGTGCGCAGGAACGGCTCCGGGTCGGCGATGGAGTTGTCGTTGTGGCTCTCGGCGGCGTAGTGCACGATGGCGTCGTGGCCCGGGACGATGCGGTCGAGCAGGGCGGCGTCGCAGATGTCGCCCACGACGAGCTCCACGCGGTCCGACGGCAGCCCAGCGATGTTCTCGGGGTTGCCGGCGTAGGTCAGCTTGTCCAGGACGGTCACGTGCACGTCGGGGTGGTTATTGACCACATAGTGCACGAAGTTGCTGCCGATGAAGCCGCAGCCGCCCGTGACGATGATGTTCTTGGGTTCGAAAATCTCAGACATGAAAATCCAATCTGAAGCAAGTACAGCTTCCTTAGTATGCCGCAGGAAGTGACGCCGCGACACTATTCAACAAAACTATCGGACATTTCGGCATGCGATAAGAGCCATAACCTTCGCAGAATTACTTCCCGTACAAAACGTCTCCGGAATGCAATCTTTGTCGTAGTGAAAAACCGAATCCCCAGTTATTTCACGTAAGTAATGTCCTGTTTTGGCGCCGACCGGGAAATAGCATAACGATGATTCCCGCGATCTTGATAAACAGGGACGAAAGAATGGTATTTTCCGCTCGTCTTAATCTTGTAAATCTCATCCACGCTATACGGAAGATTGGGGAAATCAGCCCTTGAGATCAGCACGAAATAATTCGAGGAATACAGTACATGATGAGCAAACTCATCAGAATGGATCTCTTTTAAGCCCTCATCGACAAATACAATCGAGTCATGAACGGACGAAAGCTGGTTTCGCCAATCATAATCGGTCAAAGCGACACAGGGACAATCACATTGCAAGGAAACACCCGACTGCTCGCCCGTTCGCATGTAGTCTGCGACCATGTCAAACAGTGTCGTCTTACCCGTGCCGCTATCGCCACGCACAATAGTGATGTTCCGCTTGATGGTAAATGTGTACTTAGTTCCCCTACGGCGGGAAATCTTAACGAGATGCGAACCGTTCATAAGCAGTACCTACAGATACGGAATCGACTCGTGAATCAATTCGGCCATGTTGTGAACAATTCGGCCGCTATTCACGACTTTAATTTTAAAATCCTCGCGACCAAAGTCCATCACATGATAGAGATTCACAACGAGCTTGCGGCCTTTCGCCATGTCGAGAATCCACTTGGCACAGTTGTCACCACAGGTAGAAGCGTTAAAAATATGCTTACGATCAAATCTCATAAGCAGCAGCGTTTTCACGCCACCAGAAAGCTGGAGTGGGGAGATGGATCCAAGCACAGGGCTTTCGATGACGTTTTCGGAGACAACAACCGATCGATCGACATCTTTAATTATCGAGACTGCATAGGGATCCGTAATCCAAGAAGACCGGTAAGAGTTTTTGAAATATGTCGCTGTGTTGTAAATCGCTTCTGGCATATCGCCAAAGTAGACGCTTAACACATCCACTCCCAATCATATTGTCTTTATGGTCAACGTAATCATAACGAAAGGGGCCACCAGATAAACGGTGGCCCCTAAAAGAAAACAAGCTGGCGCTAGTACTCGCGCGGGCTGTTGACGATCTCGCCGGCGGCGACCTTCTTCAGGTGCCGGCCGTAGACCGACTTGCCGTAGGCCTCGGCGGCCTCCTCAAGCTCCGCGGTCGTGATCCAGCCGTTCTCCCAGGCGATCTCCTCGGGCACGGACACGGGAAGGTCCTGGGAGTGCTCCACGGCGCGGACGAACTCCGCGGCCTCGTGCAGGCTCTCCATGGTGCCGGTGTCCAGCCACGCGTAGCCGCGGCCGAGGGTCACGACGGACAGCGTCCCCTCCTCCAGGTACATCTGGTTGAGCGTGGTGATCTCCAGCTCCCCGCGGGCGGAGGGCCTCACCTCGTGGGCCTTGGCGGCGACGTCGCCCGGGTAGAAGTACAGGCCGGTGACGGCGTAGGAGCTCTTGGGCTCGGCGGGCTTCTCCTCGATGGAGACGGCCCTGCCCTCCCCGTCGAACTCCACGACGCCGAAGCGCTCGGGGTCGTCCACGTGGTAGCCGAAGACCGTGGCGCGGCCCGACTCGGCGTTCTGGACGGCGCGCGTCAGGTGGCGGGACAGGCCGTTGCCGTAGAAGATGTTGTCGCCGAGCACCAGCGCGCACGGCTCGCCGGCGATGAAGTCCTCGCCGATGGTGAAGGCCTGCGCAAGGCCGTCCGGCGAGGGCTGCTCGGCGTAGGACAGGTTCACGCCGTAGCGCGAGCCGTCCCCAAGCAGGCGCTCGAAGTTGGGCAGGTCGGTCGGGGTGGAGATGACCAGGATATCCCGGATGCCCGCCAGCATGAGGGTGCTAAGCGGGTAGTAGATCATGGGCTTGTCGTAGACCGGCAGCAGCTGCTTGCTGGTGACGAGCGTGAGCGGGTACAGGCGCGTGCCGGACCCGCCGGCGAGGATGATGCCTTTCATAGAATTCCTCTCAGTTGACAATCGTTGAGCAAAAGCTGCTAATTGCAAAAGAATGATTCGACAAACATAGTTATTAAAATTATATGCGCCGACAACGGCTTCCTCCTCATTCTATTAAAAACGGACAGTAGAAACACGCATCTCTTTCTGCATTTATCGCGAGGGAGGGAATGAATAAGTACAATGAGCAGTGTCCAACAAACGAAAGGCAAACAATGCGAGTCGAAACAACCGGAGTATGCAGAGGAAACTGGAAAATTTACCAGCAACTTAAAATAGAAGGCATCCATGAAGGCTCCAGCATAAAGGCTCAAGCGGCAACGGATGGCGACCGTCGCTTACCTTTGTCTCTTCTAAAATTCAAGGACAATAACGGCGAATCGAACTCATACGTTCTTGTAATCCCCGACCCCGATACCCGAGCCATTAAAGTTGAGTTTAGCGAAATCGGCCAAGACGGTCGTACCCTGAGCAGCGACTCCCTGTCGCTCAATTGCAAGAACATCAAATGGGAGTCTCGCCTTAACTACAAAATTAAACCTGACATGTGCAGCAAACTTCGAAACTACGATGACGTTTCAGAGTTTGACATGGCAACAATTGATTTCTGGCAGTGCATCGAAGATTCAAGCGACTATATCCTTAGGTGCACGGTGAGAACACCTTATCGTAGCGACTCCCAAATTAAACTTCGCTGCCTCGATCGAGCCCTCAATGAAGTTGATTTGAGCATCGTCAATTTCGGTTCGAATGTAACAAGCGTTGGATTTACGTCCGAGAAAAAGCAACTTGAAACGCAGATCTCGGTTCGCATGCCAAAGGCGTTCAATCGTTACTACTTTGTTATTGACGATCAAAATCACCCATCATTCAGTGCATTTGACTGCTTAACGCCCGATAAATTAGGCTTGCTTCTTGAAGAGACCAACTTCCTCTTTACCCATGCGCAGTTCGATCCTGAATACCCCGAATGGTTTACAGAGCATAAGGCAACCATCGGCGCACTGGAAAAGCAAAAGAAAATTGTCTTTAGCAGCACTCCGAAGTTCAGCATTATTGTTCCTCTTTACAACACGCCTATTCCATTTTTTAACGATATGGCCGAATCCGTAAAAAACCAGTCTTATGCAAACTGGGAGCTCATCTTAGTTAATGCAAGTCCTGACAATCAGGAATTAAAGGCTCGCGTTGAACAGGAGACAGCCCACGACAACAGGATTAAATCAATTAACCTTACCGAGAATAAGGGTATTTCCGAAAACACAAACGCCGGCACTGCCATCGCTTCGGGTGATTTCGTCTGTTTCTTTGACCATGACGACATTCTTGAACCGGACTTGTTGTTCTCATATGCCGAGGCAATTGAAAACAATAATGACGTCGATCTTCTTTATTGTGATGAAGATAAACTCATGCCCGATGGAAAGCTAGCGCAGCCGTTCTTTAAACCGGATTTCAATATCGATCTGCTCAGAAACAATAACTATATCTGCCACATGCTTACCATCCGTAAGTCCCTGCTTGACACTCTAGAACCGAACACGAAAGAGTTCGATGGAGCACAGGATCATAATCTGACTCTCCGTACCGTGGAAAAGGCAAGGAAAGTTCATCATGTTGCAAAGGTTCTATATCACTGGCGCCTAAGCGAGACCTCCACCGCAGCAAATGCCGACAGCAAGCCGTATGCCACTATCGCAGGTATCAAAGCGGTCCAGAGTCATTTGGACAGGCTTGGGCTCAATGCGAAGGTCGAACAAGCGCGTCGTCCTTTTACATATAAAGTAACCTACGCTGCGCCAGATTCCCATCCTCTCGTGTCAATTATCATTCCGACTAAAGACCACGCCGACATTCTGGACAACTGCATTACGTCAATTGTTGAGAAATCAACGTACGACAATTACGAGCTTGTCATAATCGAAAACAACAGCACAGAAAAGGCGACGTTCGATTATTACGATAAGTTGCAAGCAAAATATCCTGACATCGTTCGTCTTGTAACTTGGGAACACGAATTCAATTTCTCCAAGCTCATGAACTTTGGCGTTGCTCACGCCAAGGGCGACTATCTCTTGCTATTGAATAACGATACTGAGGTAATTACGCCCAATTGGATCGAGACCATGCTTGGCATCTGCGCACGTGAGGATGTTGGCGCAGTCGGCGCAAAACTCTACTATCCCGACAACACCATTCAGCACGCGGGCCTATGCGTCACCGGCGGCGTGGCGGGACATCTTTGCCAAAGCATGCCAAGGAATAACTGGGGCTACTTTGCACTCAACGATGCGCAACAAGACTTCAGCGCTGTCACTGCAGCTTGCATAATGACCAAACGTAGCGAATATGAGAAAGTCGGAGGTTTCACCGAAGAGCTTCAAGTTGCATTTAATGATGTTGACTTTTGCTTAAAGCTACGCGAGATCAACGACCTGATCGTATACACACCTGAAGTCGAGCTGTATCACTACGAGTCGATTTCTAGGGGCGTTGAAAACAATACGGAAAAGCAGATTCGGTTCCACAAAGAAGTCGCATACATGAATTATCGCTGGGCAAAATACTATGTCGAAGGCGATCCATACATTAACCCGAATTTCAGCGTGGGAGAACCCGGAAATCGTTACTATCATTTATAAAGTGTTAGCTTAATTCCGCGCTTTCTAATTTTAGCCTTATTAAAATGCGACCAATAGTAAGGGAATCGAGGGTCAACCCTCGATTCCCTTACTATGAATAATTGCATTCCATACATGATATACAGTTAAGAAGCGTTTGTGATTCGATACACAAGCAGGCGTTGATTCCGCATGCTGGCCAGAATCCGCATCATTCCAAAGGCGTATTTAAAACCCAGCCCCACTGTGGTATAGCAGTAGTGTGGTAGTAGTTCAGCCACCAAGCAAGTGATGTTGTCCTGATGTAACCGATGTTATCCATAACCATACCGTTTCCGATATAAATAGCAATATGGCCCCAGCGGGCACCAGCACTTGTATGAGTATGCATAGGGACCGCAACGATCATTCCAACTTTAAGCTGAGATATATCTCGACTGTGACACCAATTCCAGAACATGTCGCATGCGTCGCCGTTGGGATATGACCCCAGCACGGGGTAAAACACATGGCTAACCCACTCCGAGCACAGTCCCGCCCCAGGAGAAGGAACGCTATGGCAACGATTAACGATCTGGGACTGCAAGGAGGTGCGCGCGGAGTGCTCAGGCTCCACCCAAGCACCTGAGGCATTAAAGAAATACTCGGAGTCTCCAATTCTGTTCCAGCCATTTACCATTTGTCCAGAAGACATAAGGTAGTACCACGTTCCATCATCATCGAGGAACCAGCCAGTATTCATGGCTCCGGATTCGTTGTCGAGGTGATACCACCTACCGTCAATGAATCGCCAACCGCGCTGCAGAACCCCATCTGAGTCTGTGTAAAACCACATCTGTGCAGCTGAGGACCAATACCAGCCAGCGAAAGGCTTTCCCTCGGGGTCCCTGAGCTTAATTCCGCCCGCGCCGTCCTTGACGCCCGAAAGCACAATCGCACCACTGTTGCACGCATAATATACGTTTTCATCTTGTGAGAAGACCCAAGCGTTGCACTTTAATGCACCGCCGCTATCCGGATCCAAATAATAAATGGAGCCATTTACAGTTTGAAATCCTTCCAGCATGGCGCCATTATTATTGGAGTCTAACAAATACCAGCTAGAACCATTGTAAAACCAACCGGTACGAATCTCTCCCGATGCGTTGGAGCAATACCATGCCCCATCGTTAATAAACCAACCGGAGTTCATAGAACCGGATTCGGAAAAATGATACAAAGAGCCGTTAACAAGCCTAAAGCCCGTAGCCATTAATCCAGAAGGCTCAAGCCAGTACCAAGTATTGCCAAGGAGTAGCCAGCCGGTCTGCATAGCGCCCGAACCGTCCAAATAGTACCAGCTATCATCAATTAAAACCCAGCCGGTCTTCATTGAGCCTGATGTCTCGTCAAGGTAGAACCAACGTCCGCCGGTGACAGCCCATCCCTTCAAATGTACACAGGAGTAAGAAAATAAATGCCAGCCATCGTTCAAATATTTCCAGCCAGTAGCTGCATAACCCTCAGAATCAAAATAATACTCCTTCCCTCTAATGGTCAGAAAACAGTTTGACGGCCAACCACCAGCCTCATATCTCCACCACCATTTACCGTTTTGGTAGACCCAAGAACCAGGAAGAGCGATGTTATTATCAGAGGATCGAACGATCTGGAACGACAGCTGAAAGGTAACGCCGGCGTAGTTCCCTAACCCATTCACTCTTATAGTGGCGCAGCCAGGGGCAACATTATCTGAATACGCGACTTCATAATTGATTCCACTTGCTAGTACAGAACCGTCGGCAGTCAAAACAGAGACATCAGGAGTAATCACATCGCCAGTATATTCATATATCGACGAATCGATAGATGCTTTGAAATTACCGGGATCCAAAGTCAAGCGATCGCTGCCCGATGTCCCAAATGCTTCCTGACCCGATTGAACCAAAGAGCCATCAGCGCCTTCAGCCACGCAATCTTCAGTTAATGAAAATGCGATTGTGGGCCATAAAAGAGAGGTGAAACAAATTGATGTTAGAAAAATCACGGTGATTAAACTTAAATGTCGATATTTCAGCATTTTTCTCTTCTCGCCAAATCAAATTCACCTTTGAATATCCAGGTGTAGTCGACCCAGAGATGCAGTTACCAAATCAATTAATATGCAATACAATTCGCTTGATATGAAGCACCAGATAAAACGATACGGCAGCCAATATAGGGATTGTCTATTTGTTAGACAATTCACAACCGACAGTCGGGCGCGATCAATGTGCGCAAACTTAGGAGCCCTTTAATGAGGGATAGCCAAAGGAACTGAATCAAACCATGTATTGCGCTCATTCATGATCAGGCCATTTCTCAAGTTCCTTTTCGAGCAGGGCAATTCTATGAGTAAGGTTTTTGATCGCCAAAACATGACGACTCACGGCAACGCTAAGAGACAGAGAGATTGCAAGCAACAGCACAATTGCACCCAAAAAGAGGAAATTGGCCGGGTTGACAAACCCAATAGCTGTTGAGCAACTATAAATAATCTGAGGACATAAATCACAAATCAAGGCCGCCATACACATCAAAATCCACAGCAAAGAGTACTTAAGAAGCATCTTTCCGTTGGACACGAGACGTAAAACATAGACGAGGAATCCGCCGAAAAAGAGGGCCGCACCAATCCTCAAAATAAGATTCATTATTTGTCTCCCCTATGAACCCAGCACACAAGAACAATAGCTAACGTGACCTTGATCATATAGTAGACGGAAGAGAAGCCCCCGATGGACGAACGTCCGCCCTGGCGCTCATTCATCTTTACAGGCGCTTCCATAACGGGAAGACCAAACTTCATAGCCAAAGCAATCGACTCTGGCTCCGGATAGTCATCAGGATAACTCTTGCAGAACAGGTCGATAGCATCTTTATTACAGGCCCTAAAGCCAGAAGTGGGATCGGTGACCACCTTGCCCGTAAGCAACTCGAGCAAAAATGAAAGCCACCTGATTCCAACGCGACGCATAAAAGTTGATCGAAAACCATCAGTCTCAACTAGAAATCGAGAGCCTATCGCCAAACTCGCCCCGCCCTTAATCAGCTTTACAAGCTCAGGAATATAAGAAGGGTCATGTTGGCCATCGCCGTCAACCTGAATGTCTATATCATAGCCAAATCTCTGCGCATACTTATGGCCCGCTTGGACCGCCCCGCCGATACCAAGGTTCTGTGGCAGGTCCAATATGTTGATGCCATGCTCTCGACAAAGCTCAAGCGTTCCATCTTGTGAGCCGTCGTTGATTACGACATAGTCATATCCCGCAGCTTTTATAGACGCAACGGTATCGAGAATGCACTCCTGTTCGTTATAGGCAGGAATTATTACGAGAACACGCGGATATCCTTTTGAACATGTTGTTGCAGCAAGAGACAATCGAGATTCATCCATTCCAAAAAAGTTGGCTCTTAGCGACGCTCAAAGAAATTGCGACCCTTACAGCCCAACGCACAGCTTAACTCAAACTTAAGTTTACAGTATCCTGACTAGCCATCGCGAAGTTACATCTCAAGCTTAGATATTTAGCTTGCTCAACTGGGGCCCACATGGAGTCCCTACCCATCATAGCGGGGTAAGGGCCCCGTGCACATCTGTCTCAAATGCGGGACGCATGTCCTGAGTCCTCAACGCCGTCCCATTCGAACCAACCGAATCCAACTATGTGCCCGATTCTCCTATAACCATGACCTATAGCGCTAGTTTAGAGAAATCGGATATACAGAAGCTCAAACATCACAAAATACAGCAGCGAAAATGGAGCCCCGAGCATAAAGGCTGCACATTTAGTCTTCTCTTCCTCATCGCAGTAAATAGGAAACCTGAGCAAAAGACAGGCGAAAGGTATTAACAAAGGTATGAGATATCGCGCCTGAACACCCGCAACTGTCTGGCTTCCGACTCCTGTAAAAGCGATGTATAGAGCCAAAGCAACTAGGTAGCAAGTAGCAAGAACCAGGAATAGAGACCAAACAATTCCGCAACGGCTAAGCTTAATTTTAGTAACTTTTTCATTATCAATAATGCAAATAGCTTCAAACAACATGATGGGGAGATATGAAAGCCATGGGAACAGATTGGAGACGTCCCCAAGATAAGCCATATTCGTTGATATTGAATTGAGAAACGCCGGGGTCAGCATCGATCCAAATACGAAATTCGAGATTACAGCTATAGTTCCAACCGGATTTGCAAGCACTCCCGTCGTTTGACCAGCCGTAGAGACTTCGGTGCCACCACGTGCATCAGAAATGTTATTTACGACAGAAGAGAAGTATGGCGTCAAGAAAGATAAAATCATTATGGCGCAAACGAATATCGCGGTTCCAATCAAGATACGTCTTTGCCTGCTCGAAGTATATTTATTTGCAGGAATTAAAAGCGCAAGTCCGAATAATGGAAAATAAATCGCTTTAGCTGCAAATCCGACTGCAAAAGATAGTAGAAATCCGAAGAACGTTTTTGCAGAAATATCCTCTTCAGAAACAAGCATCTTCAACAAAAGAGCTGTTCCTAGCAAACTGAACGATATCACACAGGGATCATACGAGTAACTGGCTGCCATTAACACAGCAGACGGGAACAACGCAATACAAGTGAAAAGACATTTTCTGCAAGGGGCTATACGAATTGCGATTCCACAGATAACTGCATACGCAAGTAAATTGAATATTTTTCCCAATGCAAATTTGATAGAAAATGGGAGATGAAGCAAGCGACCCAAACAAAGGCCGATAGATGAAGGAATGTAGGCGATTTTAGAAAGAGCCACACTATCAAAAGAATTAAAACGATCGATACCTTCAGCTATATCATTTTTATCAGTCTCTCTGACTACTTGTTCAACAGAGCCACGGTTAAACTCTCTTGTTTCATCTATTGGATACTTACCCAAAGATGCATCCAAACTAAAGCCATCCCCCATATAAAACTGCTCGACTATCATTCGGTCAGAATTTGTTATTTCAGCATTTGTGAGGTAGGAAAAACTGTTTGCATTTCCATAGTGGACCTCATCATCCCATGTCAGAAAATTTGTAACAGGGAAGCAAATAATTACGGATAGACCAACTGAAACAATGCATGCGAAAGCGAACAGTTCGGGCTTCAGATAAGAAATGCCCCCACTAATAGCAATCAACCCGATCAAAACCGTAATGGGCAAAGCAGACGCGAACAACACCGTCTTTGACTTATCGAGCGGAATGCCAATAAAAGCGATTAAAACAGCAAAGCCAACAGAAACCGCCAAAAAAATTAAACACTTTCTAGCATCAGTTTTCTTAACCGAGATTACGAAACTCTTCACCAGGCCATAGCAAAGCTCAATGCCTTGGAACGCTAAGACTAGATGAAAGCATATAACAAGACTTGCGATATTCCATGCATCAAGATCGAAGGGGCCAAACGTCTTCGCGCCAGCCAATATGATGAACACTAGCAGAAAGCTACTGAGAATGCTGGACACGACAAGGACGGTTATCTGACGAATAGCGTCACCACTCGACTGTGATTTCGGTTGCAAATATAAGCACGCAGCAGCAACGACATCGCAAAAGAGTTCAAGAATGAATAGATTTAAATTCTTATAGTGCAATGATGTCGCAGCGGCTAACAAAAGAAGCCCCAGCCCAAAGATGGCAAGCGCGTACTCGCTTTTCTTAATTGCAGGATTATTCAAAACGTGCATCTCCAACTAAAGACAAAATCGAATAGGGCAAATCGACAATAACAAATTCGGATCCTAGATCCAACTTCACTCAAAAGCTAAGCAAAAGCCAGCCAAGTATCACTTAGCAAACACAAAACGCCTTCTCGACATCCCTAGCAGTGGCATCCCAGTTATATCGATTTTCAACAAGTGCCCTAGAGTTTCGAGACTGAAGAGAAAGAAGCTTTCGATCATCAAAAAGCCTGCATAATGCCGAAACCACCTCATCAGATGCCATGGACCGAATTATTGTGCCATAGCTATCATCTAAGATAAGCTCGCGTGCCCCGCCCACATCTGTTACCACTGCAGGCGTTCCGCAGGCTGAGGCTTCAAGAAGTACCGTTGAAAAGCCTTCAGAACGAGTTGGAAGACAAAGCACATCTGCTTGCTGAAGTAAGGAGGAAATATCCTCTGTGTTACATCTCCCAAGCCAAAAAAAGTTAGACGAACAGGCTTCCTTGACCTCATTAGCCAGCGGACCATCCCCTGCAAGAACAAAACAAATATCACGCTTGGTAATATCTTTTGTGCGAGCTGCCTCAATAATTGAAATAATTCCCTTTTCAGGAATAAGCCGCCCGACAAAAGCTACAACCAAAGATGACTGAGGGATACCTAATTCAGATCGGAAATCTCTCCCCGAAGAAATATTCCTATAGAATGTGGCATTGATTGAGTTTGAAATTACGCCCTTTGCAGTGATATTAAAGTGCTGAAGCCATTCAACACTTTTAGAAGAAATCCCATAGAAATCAGGTTCAAACGACTTTACGCGATCAGTAATCCAATCTTCATAGCGGCGAACAAAAAAATCAAGAAATGGCTGATTGAAAGAGAGATACGCTGAGCCGTGGTCGAGAACGACGGCCTTAGTACTATGATCCGCAGCAAACTTCAGCCCTTCGAGCGAGAGAGGGAAGAGTCTCGTGTTTATCAGAACGCCATTCCACTCATAATCATCAAGGGTTTGCAGGAGTCGGTAATAATCACTGGTTTTTTTGGGAAGAGGAAGTCTTCCATCAAGTAACGAAATGCAAGGAAGACGAATTACCTCCAGGCCGTTTTCGACTGAATGACCGACTCCCACGCGCATCGAATCATTAGTAACGATAACCACCCTATCGCCGCGTGCAGTCAGGGCGTGAGCGAGACCATCGACAAAATTACCAATTCCACTAAGTTGCGGGTGATAATGGTGAGTGAAAATACAAATAGAGGAGCTCATCACATAACCTCATCTGATATAGATGCCATATCCTTAATTCTGCGCCGTCCAGACTTCACCATCTCCAAAGTCGAGCAAGAGCGGGAGATGGGTATGTCGATTATCCGGTGACGGTATTTTTTTCCAATCGCCATACATCGTTGTTAGGTATTTTTCCGTCTTATGGGGAACGGGGAATTCGATGCCTTCGAAAACCGCGCTACTAAGAGGAAAAAGATCCGAAATTGACACTGGCGCCATATTTGGCCAACTTAGAGTCAGACAGCAATCAGAGACCTCACCCGTATTTGAGTCGGCAATACAGGAGTCGAACAAATCCTGGTAAGAGCATGCTCCTTGAGAAACCAGTCGTTCCACCACGTGTATAGCAGAACAACCAATTTGCTCGAGTTGACCAAGGAGCCCTTTATGAGGGACGACAATGGAAGAAGAGTGATATAAATAGGCTCTTTTCTGAGCAATCGATGCAGTTCGGACTTGCTTTGCACGGAGACGTTTATCTACATAAAGACGGTCATATGGAAACACATCAACGAAGATGCCCATTGAGCTTGAGGCCTCTCGAGCCTCCTGATTTTCAAAGCGAGTTCCATCGCGATACACCTTAGCAAACATTGCGGCATAGCCGATGGTATTGCGTGATGTGTGAAGTGAATAGCCTTCCGGCAAGCCATCCTCGGCCAAGGAACAAAAGCGGTCATAATCTGAACGCATCATTCCGATATCTATATCATCATCCCAAGGGATAAACCCCCTATGACGCATTGCTCCTAAACATGTTCCACCGTCAAGCCACCACCTGATGCCGTACTTGGAGCAGAATGCAGCGACAACCTGAAGGATATCCAATTCAGTGTTTTGAAGCTTTAATAGCGCGTGAGCTTTAGACATCATCGGCCTATCTCTTTTCTCCAAACCATTGTTGCGTCTGTTTCCCCAAAACAAAAGACTGATAAATAAGGCAAATAGCATTGGATATAAGCGCCGATACAGTAGGGCCATTTAAGCCAAACAGTATTTGCGCAGGAGCCATGACAGCAACAGAACTAATTAAGGACAATACGCTACCAACAAATACCCCTCGGTAATTATCAAGAGAAACCAGCAAATCGTTGACAAACCAAGCGATGCCAGTCAAAAAGGCACAAGCCAACATAGGCTGAAGGAGATCGGTATGTTTAGCTATTCCAGTGCCATAAAACAGTGACAGCAATAATTTACCGAAAAAGAAAAGGGCAACTGAAGATATGACACCGACAAAAAAGATGCCAGCAAGTATTTTACCTATGAGCGTAAAAAAGGACTTTTCTCTAGAATGGTAACGCTCTACTAGATAACCTAATAAAGGATTATAGATATAAGTCGCACCCATTTGGATAATTGCCACAGGTGCAGCAACTGATGCATAAATACCCAGAGCAGAATCTCCGAATGAATAAGATAAATACTGCCTGGGAATATTCGGCGCCGCAGAGGCAGCAATGCCGCCCAGAACGATGGGCAAACAGCCACATAGGAAGACTCTGACCTTCGCTCGACTAATTCCAAGCCTGATTGCAGAAATCCGATTTGACCTTGGAAAATCATAAATAATTCCGATGCCTATTGTCACTACCGTCATAAGCAACAGTGCACCTTCGAGGCTATTTAAAAACCCAAAGACAACAATAAATGAAAGGAGAGAACCGATACCCTGCATTATGAGGGATTTCCCAATATAGTCCATCCTATGGCCAACCTGATCATTAGCATGCATGACATCAATGACTAAGCCGGCGGTTTTATAGAGAGCATACAGAAGAACAGCAGGCACCGTATCAATACGACACGTTGCAATGGAATAGACGGCTAACATTGCAAACGCTATAAACGTAGTAAAGAAACGAAAAGTCAGGTATTCACCGGCAGAGTTTTTCCTTTCAACATCTGCAATTTGTACCGTGTACATCCTGTATTGGGCCAATTGAGAAAACATGTTGAAAATAGACATAGCCAGCGAATAAATGCCGGCAGCACTATATCCATCGGACAGCCGAACGACCAAAATGGTGATAAGCCACTGACAGCCTAAATTCGTCAACGAACCGACGGTATTCCAAAACATATTATGCTTAATCGAAAGAGTCTTCTCTGTGGCCTTCACTAATATAAGCGCCCTTCTAAACCTGCCGCGATAAGGATACGGAGCTATCTTGCAGCTTTAAGTTCTTTCAAAATCATAATAAACAGCCAATTCGGCACAAGACGTATAATGATATCTGCTTTAGCGATAGACGGGCAAGCTCGTCGATATTTAAGTAATCCAAATATGGAACGCCGCTCTCTTGCTTCAGCGAACCCTATAATTTCCTTTAGATGTGGTGAATCGGGAAATCTATCGGCAAATCGCCTAGCAGTGTCAACCCTGTTTTTAACTCTTGTCGAATACCAATCATCTTTTGAAGAAACACCTGCAAGGAATCCAGTTTCGTTACCGCCATGTCGACGATACTTAACCAAGGGGGTCATGGTAAAGCTACACTTCCCCAGTTCGCTGCAACCCAATGTCAACCACAAGTCATGTGCAGTGGATTCCGGAAAGGGAATCATCGACTTCGCCGCACTCGCATCTAACATGAGAGCCATACCAATGCCGTAACATACGCTTGCGGCCTGAACAGTAATATCCTCTCCAGAGCACCAATTTACTTCCGGTGAATTAGGGTGAGCTTTTCTATAGCTCTTTACCAGAATATTTCCGTTTTCGTCAATTACCGATCTATCACAAACATCTAGAATTGAGCCTTCTTCTAGCATATGGTTGAGCGAAACTTCAACTCTATTAGGCTCCCAAATATCATCCTGATCGCAAAGTACTACGTAATCCCCTTCCGCCAAAGAGAGTAGTGCTTCGAACGATTTAACATAACCGAGATTATTATCACCATGATAATACCGATAGGCGTTTTTCGTTATATGCGCTTGGATAAACCGCTCTAATGAATCCGATTCAGGGCAGTCATTTCTGACTAGAAGCGTAAGCGGAAAAGTTTGTTTATCTATCGAATCAAGTTGTTCCGCGAAAAACTTAAGATCGGGTTTATAAGCTGAGAGAAGTACGCATACGCCAATATCATTTCCCATTTCTATTTCCAAAAATCCTCCCAAAGTCATATTTCCAAGATTAACAAAGCGATCATTAGAGTATTAAGGTGTTGTTCATTACGCTCAAAAAAGACAGGAGAAGCAGCGACCTTTAGATATTACATAGCAGCAAATTAAAGGTACTCCAGATTATTATTGACGCTAACGCCGTCACCTTCGTCACCTTTTCTGGGATGGCTTTTCTCAAGAATCTTTGAGCAGAAGACTCGTCGAAAACCCTGCACACCAAAGTGTGCAGGGTTTTAAGCTTCCTTCTCCTGAATCCGCTGTCAAATCAAAGCATCCTCAGTTAAAATGCAACTTTATTTGAATTAATGTATTTATCCCTGCCTCTTAAAACGAGCACCCAATATCAATAAGTAACAACCTTTGTTCCATAAGGAATATTATCGTAAATCCATTTTGCGTTCTGGATCTCAAGACGCACGCATCCGGCAGAGGATGGGACCCCCATCGTGGAATCCATCACGCGATTGCTATTAACATAGTAGGGTGAGGAATGGAATAGGTAATCACCATAGAACTGCGTGTAGTAATAGCAAGTATATCCATGCCCAAAGGAGTATCCCTTTCCGTAGACTTGATACTCCCCTATCACCGTAGGCGTGCTAGCTTTTCCCGTCGAACATACATATCGACGGCTTAAGGACCAGTTATTCCAAGATCCAGTGTAAATACTCGTAACGCAACGTGACGTATCGACAAGTATCAGCCAATTTGTATTGCTTGAATAACTTTGAGCTCTAGCATCCATATAGTCTGACACCCACGCGCCGTTAGCCATAAAGTAATTCCAGGATCCGTCCACAACGCGCCAGCCAGTAGCCATAGCTCCACTAGCATCAAGCCAATACCAGGTGCCGCCCAGATTGAGCCATCCTGTCTGCATATAACCAGACGAATTCAAGTAATAACAAGATCCGTTAACGGCAACCCAACCGGTTTTCATAACGTATGTGGATGGATCTAAATAGAACCAGGACCCATCCTTGTACAGCCAGCCAGATCGTGCATAGCCAGCGGTCTCATCAAAGAAGTACCATTTTCCATTTACGCTCTTCCATCCAACGCAGAGGGAACCATCGGTTGAATCAGCATAGAACTTGCAGCCCCCAAGCGTCACAAACCCGTGAGCTTCGGCCAATTCGCCATCGCCGTTTAATGTAAACAGTTTTCCATTACGCAATGCTCCACACAATGAGCAATCAGAACCAGCAAAAGCCTTAGACGGCTCTTCTGCATACGAGCCCTGAGCATCTACCCATTCACGACAAGCAACAGCGCCTGAAGCTTTTGCATAATAGCTTTTCCCATTAACAGAAAAATGACCAAGTAGCATTTTACCGTCGGCGACAGAATCGAGATAATAGTATTGACCACCGTCCTTCAACCATCCCGTCTTTACAATGCCCGACGCATTAGAAGGCTCAGCGTAATACCAGTCTCCGTCGCTCACAAACCAGCCGAGTGACAGCGCTCCCGTTGAAGAAAAATGATACCGATTGGATCCGATGACATAAAAGCCGGTAACCATTCTATTGTCATTTGCGACATCGAGCCAATACCAAGCGCCGTTCACCGAACGCCAGCCCGACGCAAGTGCGCCGGAACCGTCAGCGTAATACCAGTCCGTACCATCAAACGCCCAGCCTACAACCATTGCGCCGGAATCAGATAAATAGTAACGAGACGAACCGACGGAAACGATACCCCTAGACATGGCGCCATCATTGGCGGGATCAAGCCAATACCAACTATTGTCAGCTTGGAGCCAGCCTGTTAAAACTTCACCATTGCAACCCCAATACCATAAACCGTTATCAAGACACCATCCATTAATCAGCCCATAGGCTCCAAGAAGATAAGGATGCCCATCAATAACACGTCGACCAGTAGCCATAGAACAGCTGTTAAGGGAGTCAAACCAGTACCATTGACCTCCAATAAACTGCCAGCCACTTGCCAAAGCGCCTGATGGACTCGCGTAATACCACTTATTGTCAGTAAAAATCCAGCCGCAGCTCATTGCACCGTCACGAGCGGGGTCCAAATAGTACAACGAGTCGTCAATATTCTGCATTCCGGTCAAACGACGGCCGTCAAGATAGTAATACCAGGACAAACCGTTCCATTGCCATCCAGATAGCTTTTCTGTCCTCGACGGTTCTTGGCTTTCGACAACCTGTTGGTTCGAATCTTCCGATGTTTTGCCGGCACAATCACTGGAGTCTTGAGAGCAACTGCCACCGACAAATGCTCCCGACCCTCCTGTCGAGTCGCGGTCAACGACACCGTTATCCGCCCCCTCTTCCACGGCATAAGCAGTGCAAGAAAATGCGGGAACTGAAACTGAGAGTAAGGCGGAAAATAGCATCAAGCCAATTACTCGCCAACAAATTCGATGTTCAATCTGGACATTCATTTCAGGCCCCCAAACCGATATCGACCGTCTTACAGCAAATCAATTAAATAAATGGACGGGCTGCGCCGATCACATTTCCCCTTGCGCTAATGGGATGAATTCCGACGCCCTGATGAGGCCAGGAGTCAATCATCATACCGCCGCCAAGTGCAATTGCGATATGCCCACGGTAATAAATCACATCGCCGCGCTGAACCGAGTTCGTGCTCACGGGCATAAAGATATTGCTTCGATACCAATTCATCGAATTGTAGGTTTGGCTTGGATCCCAGCGATGGTTATAAGGGTTGTAAACACCCATATCCATGCCAGTAGCATAAAGGCACTGCAAGACAAAACCAGAGCAATCAACAGCTCCACCGGGAGCGGTAGACCAAGGCTCAATATATTGCGTACCAATATACTCATAGGCGCGCTGGATAAAGGCGTTCACGCAATCTTCCCGCGTTGCTTCGACAGAAATGCGAGAAGGGGTCACATAGGTAAAGTATCCGGTGCAATAGCTAGGCAGCTGAACAGTCCAAGAACTGACCTGAGGATACTGGGATGGATTTTGCCAGCCAACTTTGTCGCACTGACCATCGCCCCAGAAAACTCGACGAACGCCATCGATGGTTCTTGCGCCCGTCGCCATAGCACCGCTGCCGTCTAGCCAATACCACTTACCCGAATCTTTAAGCCAGCCAACATGCATGCTTCCATTGGACTCAAGGTAATACCATGTTCCATTCAGGCATTTCCAACCAGTTGCCATTTTTCCGTCAGCGTTTAGGTAATACCATGAACCGCCAGTAAAAACCCATCCGGTCTTCATCACGCCAGAATTGGCATCAAGCCAATACCAATCGCCGTCAATCTGCAGCCATCCAAGATGAATGGCACCCGTTCCGGGCTCAGCGTAAAACCTTAGATTTGCGACATTAACCCAGCCGGACGCAGCCTGCCAACCATCAGCTCCAGCGGTTTTTAGGATAGTGCCGTTTTCGCGAATCACATCCTTGCAAAGATATCCATTATCATCAGCGTATCTTTGAACACCGTCATTAACGGTAACCCAGCTTGAAACCACAAGCCTACCGCTCTGGTTTGCAAAACAATCGTTGTCGCCCACCTCAAATAAGCCCGTTTTCATGAGATGGCTAACAGGGTCCAGGTAATACCAGCTCGTGCCTTCTTTATACCAGCCTGAAATAAGTGCGCCAGATTGGGAGGCGAAATACCAGCCGGCCTCGGACTGAGCCCAGCCAACAGCCATAGCCCCATTAAACTTTAAATAATAAGTTGCATTGCCAAGGTCTAAATAGCCAACGGACATCTTACCGTCGGAGGCTGGGTCGAGATAATACCAAGCGCCGTTAACGTATTTCCAGCCAGTAGCCGCAATACCGTTGGAGCAGTAATACCAATCTGATCCATCCTTGTACCATCCATTTGCAAGGCCATAGTCACCAAAAATGTAGGTACATCCATCAATCTTTTGACGACCCTTGAACATGATGAACGTTTGTGAGTCAAAATAATAGCGAGCCCCACCTATCGTTTGCCATGACGAAGCAAGGGCACCCGATGAATAAGCCCAGTACCAATTCCCGTCAACGAGAATCCAACCGGTTTTCATAGCGCCAGTGGCATCTAAATAGTATTTCCCGCTCCCGAGGTCGACAAAACCAACCTGCATTATATGGGTGGCAGGATCCAGGTAATACCATGTGCCGTCTTGATAAAACCAACCAGCAGCTAAATCGCCTCCAGCATTGGCATAAAACCAATTTCCATCTGAGTTACGTAGCCATCAGTTCTGATATAGCGCGCCAAAAGGCGTTGCGGCATTGCCGTCATTCGCATAAAACGAAGCAGTCAATCCGCCAGCATCGGTCACATTGAAATAACCTGTCTGCATTGCACCATCATTGGCTGGATCAAGCCAATACCAATAGCCCCCGCTTTGCAGCCAGCCAGTTTGGTGTTTACCGTTTTTTCCGTAATACCAAACTCCAGACGACTCGTCTCGTTGCCAGCCATCTTTAATGACGGAAGAAATATCAGGTTGCAAATCATCGGAAACCACAGAAGAAAAATCCGCTTTTGACTCAATGCTCTGAGCCTCAACGGAATCCTGTGCAAACGCGACGTTCGCACTCAGGGGCAAGCAGCAAGCAGTGATTAATGACGCAGCAGCACAAACAAGCGTGGCCTTCTTTTCGAATCGATACATAAGCGACCCTCCCAGATATCTCATTAATTTATTTTAATCCACATTCCAGGATTGGTTTTCATTACTGTCTGTTCAGTCTGTGTAGATAAATATATTAAATTGAACATAACGTTCAATCATTCTATTCTTTCCTTAAGCAATGAACATCTTAATTGGAGGCCTGCAGTGGAACTGACCAAGCGTAACTTTTCTGTTCTGTACGAATACCTAAAGAACCCATATGCCAGCCAGCGAGAAGTTGCCGAGCGCACTGGCCTCTCACTTGGATCGGTAAACGCAGCAAATAAAGAGCTTACGAATCAGGGCCTTCTCGAATCGGACAGCCTAACCGACAGCGGTTACGAAGCACTTCACCCCTATAAGGTTGAAAACGCAGTGATATTGGCTGCGGGGCTTTCGAGCCGCTTTGCTCCCATTTCGTATGAAAAGCCCAAAGGCCTTTTAAAAGTACGTGGTGAGATTCTCATTGAGCGTCAAATTAGGCAGCTGCAAGACGCGGGTATCAGCAATATCACCGTCGTTGTCGGCTATAAAAAAGAGTATTTCTTCTATCTTGAAAGCAAGTTCGGCGTTTCGATTGTCGTCAACAACGAATACGCATCTAAAAATAACCACGCATCGCTTATGTGCGTAAAAGAGCGACTTGGAAACACCTACATTTGCTCAAGCGATGATTACCTTCTAAACAATCCGTTTGAGGCATATGTTTGGAAAGCATTTTATTCTGCTCAATATGCTGAAGGCGCCACCAAAGAATGGTGCATTCAAACGGGAGCAATGGATAGAATCACCAACGTTACGATTGGCGGCTCCGATGCATGGTACATGCTCGGACATGTCTACTTTGATAAAGCCTTCTCGCTTGCGTTTAAGCAGATTCTTGAAACGGAATATAACAAGCCGGAAACAACGGACAAGCTTTGGGAAGATTTATATATCGAGCACATCAAGGAGCTCGATATGGTGATCAAAAAGTATCCTGAGGGCGAGATTAACGAATTCGATTCTCTTGATGAGCTGCGCGTCTTTGATCCACATTTTATCGAAAACGTTGACTCCGACATTTTCGATAACATCGAGCAAGTGCTCGGCTGTTCCAAATCAGAGATTCACGACGTTTATCCCCTTAAACAAGGTCTTACGAACCTATCGTGCCACTTTAGAACCAATGATGGAGAGTACGTTTACCGCCATCCGGGAGTCGGAACCGAACTGCTTATTAACAGAAATGGAGAAGTAGCCGCACTTAAAAAGGCCAAGGAACTCGGCCTTGACGATACGTTTATTCATGAGGACCCAAAGCGCGGTTGGAAAATTTCGAAGTTTGTACCCAATGCAAAGCAGCCTGATCCGCATGATGCTGCCCAAATGAATCGAATGATGCAGATGTGTCGTTCGCTTCACGAGAGCGGTGCAAATGTCGAAACCGAGTTTGACTTCTACCTCGAAGCGAAGCGCTACGAATCACTTCTTCTGGAAAAAGGCCCTATCGACATTCCAGGCTACAGGGAAATGGCCGCCGAAATCGATGAATTGGAGCACTTTGTTCAGGCCGACAATGCGCCAAAATGCCTTTGTCACAATGACTTCTTTTACCTCAATTTCCTTATCGATGAAAACGACAAGTACTATCTCATTGACTGGGAATATGCTGGCATGAGCGATTACGCGAACGATTTTGGAACGTGCAGTGTCTGCTGCGAGCTTTCCGAAGATGAAGTCGACCGCGCGCTTGATGCATATTTTGGGCGCAAGGCAACAAACAACGAAGTTGCGCATAACTATGCGCACATTGCCCTTGCAGGATGGTGCTGGTACCTCTGGTCTCTTCTGAAAGAAGCCGAAGGCGACTTCGTGGGCGAATGGCTCTATATCTACTTCAATTACGGTGCCAAATACCTTAAAAAGGCACTGGAGATCTATCGGAAAGGTGAGTAACGATGCAATTCGGCTTTTTTAGCGGTCTTCTTTGGGGCCTTGATACAGTAATACTTGGAATCGGTTTGGCGCTCGCGCCCTATATTGGATCGGCGGAAGCGCTTGCATGTGCCTCTATTGCGGGATCTTTTCTCCATGATGCCTTCTGTGCAATCTGGCTCTTTGGGTATATGGGAGTTCGAGGCAGATTAAAAGACACGCTCGCTGCACTTAAAACTCGTTCGGGCAAGGTCGTCATCGCCGGCGCTCTGCTCGGTGGACCTATCGGAATGACCGGTTACGTATTGGCGATTAATAACATCGGAGCTGCCTACACGGCAATTATCTCCGCCTTCTATCCCGCAGTCGGAGCATTCCTTTCGTTCGTGCTGCTGAAGGAGAAAATGGGCAAAGGTCAGATTCTTTCCCTTCTTGTCGCCCTTTGCGGCGTAATGACGATGGGCTATCTATCGGCCGGATCGAGCGAGATTGCAAATGCCCCTCTCGGCTTACTCGGCGCGGTGCTTGCCGTTATTGGATGGGGATCCGAAGCGGTGCTGTGCGCATGGGGAATGAAAGATGATGCCGTTGATGACGAAACGGCTTTGCAAATCCGCGAAACTACAAGTGCGCTTGTTTATGGAGTGCTTGTACTCCCCCTCTTCGGAGCATGGCATTTCACGCTGGGTGCTATCCCGAGCATGCCCACATTGATTATTGCACTCGCCGGACTCGCAGGAACTGCATCCTATCTGTTCTATTACAAGGGCATTGCGGCAATCGGAGCGGCGCGCGCGATGGCTCTGAACATCTCCTATTCGGCATGGTCGGTGGTCTTTGGCCTGATCTTGCTTGGAACAATTCCCGACATGGCATCTGTAATCTGCTGCATTGTAATTGTGTGCGGAACAGTTTTGGCAGCCAGTAACTGGGACGAACTATTTGGACGAAATAAGACAGCGTAGCTTGATTAACAATGCAGTAAAAAGGGAGAGCTCGTCGAGCTCTCCCTTTTTAGCATTATGGCTATTCAATTACCACGGCCTGGCTATCCATCTGTTGCCACGTACCGAAGAACACCTGGGCATTTCGCGTAACATTGCCGTTAATCGAATCCGAAAGATAGACAATTCCCCGCTCGTCATCATAGCCTTTAAGGACTACGGCATGATTACCGCCCCACAGACCATAGGAATGCCCGTTATACCAACGAGCAGCATAACGGCCTCCTGGCCAACTTCCCCACTCGGTATTCCACATCTCAACAGGTTGTCCACAGGTCAGTCTGTTCTTAATGGAAGAAATTGACGAGAAAGAGACGTCTTTTGCCTGCTTGCCACTTCCAGCAGCGCGCAGAAAGTTATTACCAGCAATGGTAATCGCAGGAGCGACGCATCCCATGAGACCCCCGCTGCTACGCCTCGGATTGCCATCAAAGGCGGTAACAAAGTTGCCATTGCTTCCCTTGGGCAAGTAATAATCCGCAATAATCGTCTTACCTAAACCGAAACCATAGTAGTTAAGCAAGTTTGTAAGGGCAACCGACTCACAGCCAGTGGGAAGTTCCGGGTACTGCGAATAGCACGGGACATCGACCCAAGCGCCAACCATTGCGCCGGATGAACTGAACTTGTAGTCAGTAGAGCCGATCCAATACCAACCGTTGTTCAACATTACTCCCCCACGCGCGGCATCAAGGTAATACCATGTGCCCCCAAGGGAAAGCCATCCCGTTTTCATTGTGCCAGAAGCGGAATCTAGCCAGAACCAGTTACCGCCATCGTTAAGCCAGCCGGTCGCCATTCGACCATCCGAGTTAAAGTAATACCAAGACCCAGCTATTTGCTGCCATCCAGTCAGAATTACCCCATTAGCAGAACAATAATATCGAGAACCCTGACTCTCAATCCAGCCCGTTCTAACATTCCCGCCGTCGTCAATCAGCTGGATTCCCGAATCGGTCATGATGCCTTTAAGGTCAATTGCACCACTGGATGACGAGTGATACATCCAAGACCCATCACCGTTTGACCAGCAATTAGCCATCATCTTGCCCGAACTATTAAATATGTATTCACATGATCCAATAGTTTGAACGCCCGTCGCCATAGCGTGCGTCGAGGGGTCGAGCCAGTACCACGTACCGTTTAGGTTGAGCCAGCCGGAGGCGAGCGCGCCGGAGCCAGTCGCGTAGTACCAGGTGCCGCCGTCGAAGACCCATCCGGTCGCCATCGCGCCGGAGCCGTTGAACCAGTACATGGAGCCGTTGCAC